>NZ_CADP01000003.1 GCF_000285295.1 Komagataeibacter europaeus LMG 18890
CTGCGTCCTATCGCCTGACTTCGGGTCCCCCTTTTGCGCCTTGGCCATGGCGGTGAACCCGGACCACCGTGCCGTCGATCATCGCATATTCCATGTCGGCATCGTCAGAGACCGCTTCAAAAAGCCGTTTGAAAACACCGGCTTTCATCCAGTCGCTGTAACGGGAATAGACAGAGTTCCAATGTCCGAAATACGTCGGAAGGTCCCGCCATGGGCTGCCGGTCCGGGCAATCCAGAGGACCGCCTCAATGAAAAGACGGTTGTCCTGCCCGCTGCGCCCGCGATCTGTTTTCTTGCCAAGGCACAGCGGTTCCATTTGCGCCCATTGGGCGTCTGTCAGTACGAAGCGATCCATACGGATTTTGAATCACATTTGGTGACTTTGAAAAAGTATAATTCCCAACAGACCCCAAAAAGCTTCGAAGAATGCTGCCTTTTTGAAAAAAGGCAGCACCCAGAAACTTTTTCTTATGTTTCGCGCGCCAGTTCCAGCGCACGGGCATAGACGGTGCGCCGGGGCAGGCTGGTAATGCCCGCTACCAGGGCGGCCGCGTCCTTGACCGACAGGGTGCGCAGGGCCTCGCGCAATTGCGTGTCCAGATCCTTGGCCGTGCTGTCGCCCTGCAGGGGCGGACCAAGCACTACGGTAATTTCGCCACGGGCCGGGTTGTCCGCGTAGTGGGCGGCCAGTTCGGCCACCGTGCCACGGCGTACTTCCTCAAACCGCTTGGTCAGTTCGCGCGCGACGGCGGCGGGGCGGTCGCCTCCCATGACATCAGCCAGGGTCGCCAGCATTTCCGCCAGCCGGTGCGGGGCTTCATGCCAGATCAATGTGGCGGACAGGCCCGCGCATTCCGCCGCGTGCAACTGCGCCAGCACCTCGCGACGCGCGGCCTCACGCGGGGGCAGGAAGCCTGAAAACATGAACGGGTGCGGGGGCAGGCCAGACAGGGTCAGCGCCATGACCGCCGCATTGGGGCCGGGTACGGCCGTGACATGCCCGCCCGCCGCCACGACCGCACGCACCAGGCGGTATCCGGGATCGGACATGAGCGGCGTGCCCGCGTCCGAAATCACCGCAATGCGCTGCCCCGCGCCCAGTGCGTCCAGCAGGGCGGGGATCTGCCGGTCCTCGTTATGGTCATGCAGCGGACGGGTACGGGTATGAATACCGTATTCCCGCAATAGCCGCGCGCTGGTACGGGTATCCTCGCACAAAATCAGGTCAACGGATTCCAGCGTCGCCACCGCGCGGTGGCTCATGTCCCCCAGATTGCCAATGGGGGTGGAAACAAGGACAAGTTCTCCCGGCCGATGCACAACCGGAATGGATTCATCCGCGTTCCCTGCATGACGGGGGGGCGTTTCTCCGCTATGAACCGTTTCTGGGGGAATGTCCGTCGGATGTTCCGCGGCATGTTGAGATTTTGAAGGCGAGGAAGATGAGGCGTCAGACATTCGGAACCCAGATGCAAGGACAGGATGTTGATTCTGCCTCTTCGCGCTTTGCATGCAAGCGCTTATTGTTTGCCGGGCTGGCACTGTCGGCCCTTACGGCATGCGCCAGCGGTGGTAGCCACCATCATGCCCCGAAGGCTGGGCGCGGCGTCGGTGTCCTGCTGCCCCTGACCGGCGCCAATGCCCGTCTGGGTCAGGAAATGCTGATCGCCACCCGCATGGCCATGAATACCCCGACCGCCCCGCCGCTGGATGTGCATGACACGGCAGCCCCCGGCAGCACCGCCGCGACGGCGGCACAGTCTGCGGTCTCGGCAGGGGACGGGCTGATCCTCGGGCCGCTGACCACGGATGATACGGCTGCCGCCGCCCCCGTTGCCACGGCGGCGCATGTGCCCATGCTGGCCTTTACCAGTGACATGTCCGTGGCCCAGCCCGGTGTGTGGACGCTGGGCATCGCCCCCGAACAGCAGGTGCGCCGTATGGTGCTGGCCGCGCGCCAGCAGGGACGGCAGCATTTTGCCGCCTTCCTGCCTGAAAACCGTCTGGGCCATGCGCTGGGGCAGGCGCTTCAGCAGGTATGCGCGGAAAACGGGCTGCAATCCCCGCAGATTATGTATCATGAAAGCCTGCAGGCATCCGTTTTAACGGGTCTGAAAACCCTGTCCGCCTATGAAACCCGCGCCGCCGCCGTGGTTCAGCCCCAGCCGGATGCGCAGCCCGAAGCCCCGAAGGTCGATGCGGCGGTCGATCCCGCCAACCCCGATGGCGCGCCCCCGGCCTCATCCGATCAGCCCGCGGCTCCTGCCGCCACACCGGATTTCCCGGCGCCACCGTTTGACGCCCTGCTGCTGGGGGATACGGGGCTGCAACTGGGCATGGTCATCAACGCCCTGACCGAGGTGCATGTGGACCCCACGCATGTGCAGATCATGGGACCGGGACTGTGGGGCGCTTTCGCCACCAAGCTGTCGGCATTGCAGGGCGCATGGTACGCAGCCCCCGATCCGGCCAGCCGTCAGGCTTTCGTGCAGCAGTTCATGGCGCGCTACCATCACATGCCCACGCCGCTGGCTGACCTGACCTATGATTCGGCGGCCCTGGTCAAGGCCCTGGACCAGACGCGCCCCGCAGGCAGCGCCAATGGCTATTCCGTGCAGGCGCTGACCCGGCCGGAAGGTTTTGGCGGGGTGGATGGCGCTTTTGGTTTTCTTGAAAATGGCAAGACGCGGCGTGATCTTGCAGTGTTCCAGATCCTGCCATCCGGTGGCAGCAGGATCGTCATCCCTCCCGCAGGCAAGCTGCGCCGCAGCGCCAATTAAGGCGCGAAGGGGAATGCTGTCGTGGCCGTTCAGGCCGCGGCAGTCGCCCCGCAGGACAGCACCGGACGGATCGCATGCAGTGCGGCTTCGAAGCTGCGATAGGTTGCCAGCGGGCGTTCGTGAATCTGGTCGATCAGTACCCAGCCCATTCCCTTGCCTTCGGGGCGAACCATGTAGGCGGGGTTTGCGTTCTCACGTACCCAGACCAGGACGTGTTCCAGATCGATTTCATCATTTTCGTCGCGGTCGGTGATGTCCGCATCACACAGACCCATGCAGGCACCGGCCTGCAGCCAGCGCATCAGGTATTCGCGGTGACGGGGCAGCAAGCCCTGCCGCAGGGAAACAACATTGGTGGCATATGCCTGCTGATCCATCATGTGCATTCCGTTGGCCCTCTGACTGTCGTGGTGTGACAATGTGGAAACAACGCTATTCCTGCATGGCAGCTTTGCCAAATTGAATTTGGGACTGAAAGCCGAAGAAACAGGCAGAAACCTTAACCTGTGATAAAAAAGCAATAATATGTTGCAAATATGATTATTTTTTAGGCTTTTTTTTAGGCAAATGCACATTCCAGCGGCGGTGAAGCCATAGCCAACTGCCGGGATGATGGCGAATAATGCTTTCAATCCAGTCATTGACCATCTGGGTCAGGTCCATCTGGTCCTGCGCCCGGTTGCCGCTGTCGGGCAGGTCAAGCGGGGGATGGACATGAATCCGCAACCGTGCCGGACCCAGGCGCTCGACATAGCCGGGAATGACGGGACAGCGCAGCTTGATCGCCATGGCCGCCATGGCCCCCGCCGTCATGGCGGGCTGTCCGAAAAACCGGGCGGCGACACCATCATTCATTTTCTGGTCCACCAGCATGCCCAGATGTCCCCCCTTCAGGATATGGCCCAGCGCGCTGCGTGCGCCCTTCGCCCCCTTGGCGAACAGGGGAACAGGTTGCCCCATGGCCGCATCCCGGAGGTCGCACAGGATCCGGTCAACCAGCGGGTTGTTCGGCGCGCGGTAGAAGGATGAAAACGGCATGCCATACCGCGCCACGGCGGGCGGCAGCATTTCCCAGTTGCCGATATGCCCGGATACGAAAATGGTCGGGCCGCCGCGACGTGCCTGCGCGGTCAGGTATTCTTCCCCCACCACGTCCCAGCCCGGACCGCTGCCCGGATTGCGGGGCAGGGTGGCAAGATGGGGGAATTCGCCAGCATTGCGACCGATATTATCCCACATGTCCCGTATCACGCGGCGGCGCATGGTGGCATCCAGTTCGGGCATCGCCATGCGCAGGTTGGCATCGGCAATGCGGGACACCGGCAGGCATGGCCCCACCATCCGGCACAGGAAGCCACCCAGGTTGGAGGCCCGTACCGGGCCAATCCGGCGGAATATCGCCAGCAACCCGCACACGAAGGCGGCTTCCAGATGCATCTGCCGGGTGGCGGAGCGTGTGGGGGTGGCAACTGTCATGCGTCTGTCCTGCCCAGCCATAGGTCAAGTATGCGTTCGGGCATGGCGGGCGTGTCCCATGCCAGATGCACGCTGGCGGTCGTAACCCGCGCCCGCATGTCGGGGGGCAGGCGTACGGCGTCCTTTTCCGTTGTTACCAGGCACGCATTCCATTGCGCGGCCAGTGCCAGCAGGTCGCGGCATTCCGTCCGGGTATAGGGATGATGGTCGGTAAACGCCATGCAGCGCAGGGGGGAAAGCCCCATGCTGGCAAGCCCGTCAAAGAACTTCGCGGGCCGTCCGATGCCGGCAAAGGCGATAAGGGGCCTGTCACGCGGCACGTTGCCAACATCCTGTTGTAACATGGCGGTAAAGCAGGGTGGCCAGTTTTCCATGCCGGCCAGAACGCCCTGCCGATCGGTACCAATCATGACAATGCCCCCCGCACGCGCCAGACCAGTGTGGACCGGTTCGCGCAGCGGCCCCGCAGGCAGGACCCGTCCATTGCCGAATCCGACCGCACCATCCACAACCACCAGCGCAAGATCCTGATGCAGCGTGGAATTCTGGAACCCGTCATCCATCAGCAGGCAGTCCGCCCCGTCCCGTAGGGCCTGCCGTGCTGAAACCGCGCGGTCCGCGCCGATATAACATGGTGCGACCCGGGCCAGCAGTAACGGTTCATCCCCTGTGTCACGTGCTGTATGGCGATCAGGGTCAACCCGCGTGCCCATGGGCCGGTGGCCACCATAGCCACGGGACAGAAAGGCCGGGCGACGCCCACGGGCAATGGCGCGTTGGGCAAGGTCAAGGCCAAGTGGGGTCTTGCCCGTACCACCCACCCCGATATTCCCGCAGCACAGCACGGGCACGGGTGCCCGCCATCCGGTGTGCCTGACGACCCGCCGGGCGGTTGCGGATGCATACAGCCATGACAACGGGAACAGCAGGCGGGCGGCCCATCCCGGATGGGCGGGCGCATTCCACCAGAAGGCCGGGGCTTGCATCACCGTTGTCCCAGCGTCAGAATCGCAAGGGCGACCTGCCGGGCAATATCAGGGTCGGGCGGGGAAGGATCAGGTGCCAAAACGCCGTCCCGGTCAGGATGCCGCAGTTGCGTGATGACCCATTGCGCAATGTCCCGCGCAGTATGCACGTAGTGGATGCGTTGCCCCATCCGGGCATAGGCCTGGCGGAAATTGCCGGTTTTCGGGCCGGTGGCAATCGGGCATCCCGCCCGTGCCGGCTCAACGGGATTATGGCCGCCACCCGCGCAGCCGGGCAGGCTGTTTCCCATAAGGACCGGTGCGCCGAGGGCATAGAACAGCCCCGTTTCCCCCAATGTATCGCATATCCATACGGCATCGCGCGCTGTGGGAAACTGTCCCGCCGCGCGACGGGGCAGCGGTCGGTCCGCCAGTGCTCCGATATCCGCCCCATGTTCGGGATGGCGGGGAATGATGATGGTCAGCGCATCTGGCACGGCCTGACGGATGATGATGCTGGCGGCAAGGATTTCGGTTTCCTCCCCCTGATGGGTGGAAGCCGCCACCCAGACCGGACGACCGCCCAGCGTGCGCCCGATTGCAGCAAGGTCCGCCGGGTTGCACGGCAGGGGCGCTGCCGCATCTTTCAGGTCTGCGATCATGTCGATCCGTTCCGCGCCACCGTGTTGCAGGCGGCGGGCATCTTCCGGCGTCCGGGCCATGACCCATGTGAAAGTGGACAGCATGCGCGCCAGCAGGCATCGCGCCTTGCCCCACCGGGCCAGTGACCGGTCCGACAGGCGTCCGTTGAGCAGCGCCAGCGGGATGCGCCGCCGCCTGCATGTTGCGATCAGGTTGGGCCAGAGTTCACTTTCCACCAGTGCCGCCGCATCGGGACGCCAGAAATCGGCAAATCGCGCAACCCAGCGTGGCACATCCAGCGGCGCGAACTGATGCAGGACCCGTTCATGTCCATCTATGCCCGGCAGGCGTGCATGCAGGATCTCGGCCCCCGTCATGGTGCCAGTCGTGACCAGGATATGATGGGACGGGCTGATGGCCAGAAGCTGGCTGATAACCGGCAGCACCGAAATGCTTTCGCCAACGCTTGCGGCATGCAGCCAGACAAGCGGGCCGTGGGGGCGCCCCATGCTGGCAATGCCACGGCGCTGGGGCAGGCTGGCCGGTGTTTCCTTGCCCCGTTTCAGGCGACGCGACAGGTTATGGCGCAGGACGGGGGCCAGCAGGCTGGCGACACCCCACCATCCTGCACCAAGGACAGCACCACACAGGCGCGCGCCCGTCATGTCCGGGCGCGTCATGTCCGTATCAGTCCAAAAGCACGGTGGTTGCGCATGTCCCTGCGGTAACACGCCCTGTCAGATGGGAAAAGGATGCAGGGCCTTCCTTTCCCATCATGTCATCAGGACAGGAAGCGGCGCAGCCCCAGCCCCTGCCTGCGTTCATGCAGGACGGAGGGCTGATAGGCGACGGAAATGATTTCGTGCGCCTGCTGCCATACGCTTATGTCTTCCGCGCGCTCGGTCTGAACGGTGGTGACGCCACAGCGCAGCATGAATTCGTACTGGTCCGGCAGTGGCTTGCCGGTCGCCCGGATTTCCCCCGTAAATGACAGGTGTTCACGCAGTGCGCGGGCCTGCGTGAAGGCACGCCCGTCACGGAAGGTCGTGAACGTGACCGCCACCAGGCCAAGGCGCGGCAGGGCAGGGCGTAGCAGGGACACATCCACATCCGGCCCGATGGTGACGCCCAGCGGCGCATCCGCCCCGCGTGCCAGGCCTTCTTCCAGCCGTGCGAAGGGCACGATCACCGCGCCAGTCGCCGGAAGGGGCGCGTCTTCGGTTACCGTGACCCAGGTGTCATCCTTGATGTGGCCATTCTCAAGCAGGGGCATAGACAGCGTCCTTGAAGCTGGCGGCGCCAAGACGCCGGTAGGTATCGATAAACTGCTCGTCACCCTGACGCAGCACCAGATAGGTATCAATCAGTCGGGCAATGGCATCGACCGTCTCGTCCTCTGGCAGCGCCGGGCCGATGATCTGGCCAATGGCCACGTCATTGGCCGCCGAACCACCAAGGGTCAGCTGGAAGAATTCCTCGCCGCGCTTGTCCACCCCAAGGATGCCGATATGACCTGCATGGTGGTGCCCGCAGGCATTGATGCAGCCCGATATGTTGATATGCAGCCGGCCGATGCGTTCCTGCAGTTCCGGATCGGCAAAGCGGGCGCTGAGCTTCTGCGCGATCGGAATGGAACGCGCATTGGCCAGTGAGCAGTAATCCAGACCGGGGCAGGCGATGATATCGCCCACCAGCCCGATATTGGGCGTGCCCAGACCGGCCGCGACCAGCTTGCCCCACAGTTCGCGCAGACGGTCCTTGCGCACATGGCCCAGCACCACGTTCTGCATGTGGGTGACGCGGATTTCACCAAACGACCAGCCATCGGCCAGTTCGGCGATCAGGTCCATCTGGTCCGCCGTGACATCACCAGGGATGCCGCCATCGGGCTTGATGGAAATGACGGCGCTTATGAAACCGTCATTACGATGCGGATGGGTATTGGTGCGCACCCAGCGGTCAAAGGCAGGGTCGGCCTTGCGGTCGGCGGCAAGTTTCTGCGCCGCATCCGCCGGGGCCACCAGTTCGGGAATGCCGAAACGCGCGCGGATGCCATCAACAATGGCGGGATCCAGACGGTAATCCGCCCGGTCCATCAGCGCGAATTCCGCATCGACCTTTTCACGGAACGCCTCGACACCAAGCGCCTGGACAAGGATCTTGATCCGGGCCTTGTACATGTTGTCGCGGCGGCCATAGGCGTTGTACACGCGCACGATGGCCTCAAGGTAGGCAACAAGGTCCTCTTCAGGCAGGTTGTCGCGCAGCTGCACGCCAATGATCGGCGTGCGGCCAAGCCCGCCACCCACGAACACGTCAAACACCGGCCGACCCTGCGCACCGGGGCGGGCGACCAGCCCGATGTCGTGGAAGCGGGCCGCGACGCGGTCATGCGGGCTGCCGCTGATCGCGATCTTGAACTTGCGCGGCAGGAACGAGAATTCCGGATGCAGCGTGGACCACTGGCGCAGGATCTCGGCATGGATGCGCGGGTCCAGCAGTTCATCGGCGGCAGCGCCCGCGAACTCGTCACACGTCACGTTGCGGATGCAGTTGCCGCTGGTCTGGATGGCGTGCATGTCCACGTCCGCCAGATGCTGGAGAATATCGGGTGTATCCTCCAGCCGGATCCAGTTGAACTGCATGTTCTGGCGCGTGGTGAAATGCCCGTAATCGCGGTCATATGTGCGCGCGATATGGGCCAGCATGCGCATCTGGTCCGACCCCATCATGCCATAGGGTACCGCAACGCGCAGCATGTAGGCATGAAGCTGCAGGTACAGGCCGTTCATCAGGCGCAGCGGCTTGAACTCATCCTCGCTCAGGTCGCCCTTGACACGGCGGTTCACCTGTTCGCGGAACTGCGCCACGCGCTGGGACAGGAAAGTACGGTCCACCTGGTCATAGGCATACCGGCCAACCGGCAGGGGTGCGGTGTCAGTGGACATTGGATGTCTCCACAGGGGCAAAATCAGGATGGACACTCGGCCCGAACGCACGGATGCGCTCACGTACCGTAAGCGGGGACAGGCCCGCAGCCGACGGGTCAAGCTGCACGCCATAGATACCCACCAGCCTGCGTGCATCCGGCGTGGCCTTGGCCTGCGCTATCGCGTCTTCGATATCCGCATTGTCAAAAACACGGGCATGCCCGATATGTTCCGACCATCCCTGCTGTGTCAGCCAGACGATGCGGCCATCAAGCAGGCGGTTGGCGGTAATGACGCTGGCACCGGTCGTATCCCGGCGGTTGTTCCTGACATCCACTTGTGAACCGATCCTTTCCAGGCAACAGGCGATCTATCTGCCGTGACTGGTACAAAAAGGCGCCAGACATGTAAACTGGCGCCTGTAATCTAAAACCCGGTCCTGCATGGGGCCGGACAGGTCCTGCCCGACCCCGCTGGCATCAGGACTTCTGGCGCTGGACCACCCCGTCAAGGCGGGTTTCCTCATCAATGAAGGCGGCGAGGCGTGCTGCCGTCTCATCGCTTGACGCATTGGCCGTTTCCAGCTGCAGGGCGGGCTTCACGGGTGCTTCATACGGCGCATCGATGCCGGTGAAGCCTTCGATCTTGCCCGCGCGGGCGGCCGCATACAGCCCCTTGGGGTCGCGCTCTTCACACGTGGCCTGCGGCGTGTCGATGAAGATTTCATGAAAACCCTCACCCACGATCTGGCGTGCCAGTTCGCGGTCCGCAATGGTGGGGGAGATCAGGGCAACGATCACCACCTGACCGCTTTCCGCAAGGATGCGGGCCACGGCGGCGGCGCGGCGCACGTTTTCACGACGGTCCGCTTCGGAAAAGCCAAGGTCCGAACACAGGCCCGCGCGCAGCGTGTCACCATCCAGAACCGAAACATCGACCCCGCGTGCGAACAGGCGCGTTTCCGCCCCGCGCGCCAGCGTGCTCTTGCCCGCGCCCGGCAGGCCGGTCATCCAGAACACGCCACCACGGTGGCCCTTTGCCTGCGCGCGGTCCCACAGCGACACGGCGCTGTCGGTCGGGTGGATGGCATTGCGGCCCGCGACACTTTCGGCAATACCGATCAGCGGCGCGCCGCCGACGATCTGCTGGTTACGGTCCACCAGCACGCCACGTCCGTCCGATGTGCCCGGCACGAATGCGTCGAACAGCATGGTTTCGGAAACCGCCAGCGTGATTTCGGCAAAGCCTTCGGGCGGCACTTCCTCGGCAGGGTGTTCGGTCAGGTCTTCCAGGCGCAGCACGGAATCAATTGCCGCCACCGTAACCTGGTGTTCCGCCGTGGCAAGACGCAGCTTGAAGCTTTCGCCCACGCGCAGCGGTTCCTGACGCAGCCAGAACAGGCGCGTGCGGATGCGCGCCGCACGCAGGGGGGCGGCGGATGCGGGATACAGGAAGTCGCCCCGGTCGGGAATGACATCGGGTTCCAGCGTCACGGCCACGGACTGGCCAGCAATGGCGGCCACCTGCGGGGCTGTGTGCCAGCTTTCGATAGTGGCGATGCGCGCGCGCGCGCCATGCACGCCAATCACCACCTCATCGCCCACGCGGATGCGGCCGCGTTCGATACGGCCCACGACAATACGCTTGGTGTCGAAACGGTAGACATCCTGCACCGGCAGGCGCAGCGGCAGGTCGGCGCGCGATGACGGGGCGGGAACGGCGGCCAGCGCCTCGGTCAGGGTCGGGCCCTTGTACCACGGCATCTTGTCGGAACGCGACGCCATGTTGTCGCCTTCACGCGCGGAGGCGGGGACAAACACCGTCGGTTCGATTTCAAGCTGGTGCAGGAGCGCGGTGATGTCGCGCTCGGCGGCTTCGATCTTCTTCTGGTCGTAGTTGAAGATATCAACCTTGTTCATCAGCACGATGACATGACGGATGCCGATCAGGCGCAGCAGCATGGCGTGGCGGCGGGTCTGTTCCTGAGCACCTTCATTCGCGTCAACCACCAGGACTGCGGCTTCGGCATCGGCCGCACCGGTGATCATGTTGCGCAGGAACTGACGGTGGCCCGGCGCATCCACGATCACGAACTGGCGCGTGCCCAGCCGGAAGGGAATGCGGGTGGAATCAACGGTCACGCCCTGGTCACGTTCGATCTGCAGGCTGTCGAGCAGGAAGCTCCATTCAACCGTAAGCCCGCGCTTCTTGCTGGATTCAATGATCTGCGCGACACGCCCGTCGGGCAGGCTGTCGGTATCATACAGCAGGCGACCGATCAGCGTGGACTTGCCATGGTCGACATGGCCCACGATCACGATGGGGGTGGCGGCTTCCTGCGGGGCAGGGGTCGGGATTGTACTCATTGTAATATAACTCCGTCCTGTCCGATCAGAGGTAGCCGGCCACGCGCAGGCGTTCGAACGCGTCCTCGGACTCATGATCCATGGCACGTCCCGCGCGTTCGGATGTGCGCGACGTTTCCAGTTCCGCAATCACTTCGGCCACGGTGGTCGCGTTGCTTTCCACCGGGCTGGTGATATCCTGGTCCCCCAGCGAGCGGTAGCGCTTGCCGTCCTTTGCGAAATACAGGTCAACCAGCGGGATGTCCTCGCGCTCGATATAACGCCAGATGTCAATTTCACGCCATGACAGCAGGGGGTGGACGCGCACATGCATGCCGGGTTCGTGCGGGGTGGCGTACTGGTCCCAGAATTCGGGCGGCTGGTTGCGCACGTCCCACTTGTGGCCTGCGCCACGGGGGCTGAACACACGTTCCTTGGCACGGGTGGCCTGTTCATCACGGCGGATGCCCGCGATCACGCCCGCCAGCTTGTACTTGTCGATCATCGCGGCAAGGCCCGCGGTCTTGCGCGCAGCAGAACGTGCGGCGGGTGGCAGGGTGGGGTCGATGTCTTCCACCGGCGGGCAGTCGCCCAGCAGCAGTTCCAGGTTCCACTTCTTGGTATATTCATCGCGGAACTTATACATTTCCGGGAATTTCTTGCCGGTATCGACATGCATGACCGGGAACGGCACGTTGCCAAGGAATGCCTTGCGCGCCAGCCACAGCATGACGTTGGAATCCTTGCCCAGCGACCACAGCATCGCCAGCGGCTTCAGCTTCCGGTAGGCTTCGCGCAGGATGAAGATGCTCTGGGCCTCTAGTTGGTCGAGATCGTCCATGGAATTACAGACCTTCCGTAACAGGAAAGAAACAGGGAAAACTGGCGGCCTCAGCCCGGCCGGTGCGGTGGCGTCCGTTTCAGGATGCCTTGCGGACATGGATACCACATTCCGTCTTGTTCTGCCCGGCCCAACGGCCCTGACGCGGGTCCTCGCCTTCGGCCACGGGCCGTGTGCATGGCGCGCATCCGATCGAGGGATAGCCCCGCAGCGTCAGCGGATGGCGCGGCAGGTTGCGGCGCGCCATTTCGGCATCAAGTTCGCGCGGGGTCCAGCTGATCAGCGGGTTGATCTTGATCTTGCCGCCGGGCGCGTCCTCCACCACCGGCAGGCCCTGCCGGGTCGCGGCCTGGGTGCGCTTGCGGCCCGTGATCCACGCATCAAAGGGGATCATGGCCTCACCCAGCGGTTCGACCTTGCGCAATGCACAGCAGGCATCAGGGTCGAAGGCCCATAGCTGGCCTTCGGGGTCGCGGCGTTCGATCTGTCGGGGGGCGGGGTGCAGGTCACGCACGTCGCGCAGGCCCAGCACGCGGGCCAGTTCCTGCCGGTAAGCCAGCGTTTCGGGAAAATGCTGGCCCGTTTCAAGGAACAGGACCGGCACGGCGGGATCGATTTCGGCCGCCAGCGCCAGCATGACGGCTGATTCGGCCCCGAAGGATGAAACAAGCGCAATACGTCCGCGCAGCCGCGTCAGGGCAACACGAAGCACGTCGGAGGCATTTTCCCCCGCCTGCTTCAGTTCTGCCATAATGTCCGCATTAATGCGCATAATCTCCCCCAGATCGGATTTTACACTAGGCTATGGCGTTCTTTTCCCCGCCACACCTAATCCCCGCGGTTTGTAAAATCAAGGCATGGTCCGGCATTTACACATAATAATACGCATATTTCACGACGGGGATACAAATGTTGCGGGATATGGTGGCCGATCCGTTCCTCAGCGGCTCATGATAACGATAATATCGCTGTTTTCCAGCATATGGCGGGTGACGCCACCCAGAATCATCTGACGCAGGCGGGAATGGGAATACGCCCCCATGACCATCATGTCCGCACCCAGCGTATGGGCCATGTCCAGCATGTCTTCACCCACCGGGCGGGAATCACTACCGAATTCGTGAATATTGGCCATGATGCCATGCAATGACAGAAATGACCGTACATGCCGTGCTTCGGGACCGGGGCGCTGATAGGCGGGGCTGTGCAGGATATGCACCGCTTCCGCCCGTTTGAGCAGCGGCAGGGCGTGATGGATGGCGGATGCGGCTTCCGACGTGCCATTCCAGCCGATGCAGATGCGCCTGCCGATGGTCGGTGGCGCCACGGGCGGCACGATGATCACCCCGCGCCCGCTTTCGAACAGGATGGCGTGCAGCGTGTCGGATGAGGAGACATCCCCCTCCGGATTGGGCTGGCGCAGGACCACGATATCGGACAGGCGCGCCTGAAAGGACACGACACTGCGGGTATGGCCGCTATGGGCGATGAAACTTGCGGACAGGCCGGACATGCCCACTGGCGAAAGGGGGGAGTCCACCGCCACGACCGGGATCTGTTCGCGGGTGACGAATGCGTCAAACAGGCCACGCACGCCGTTGAGGCGCGCGGCACTCTCCTTCAGCGCGGACGCGATCATGTCCTGCACCATCGCGCCCGACAGGCCTTCGCCCACCAATGGGCCGACTTCCTGCATGTCGGTGCCCACATGCAGTACGGCCAGATGGGCATCAAACATGCGGGCAATCGCGCCACCCACGTCCAGCGCGCTTTCCGCGTGGCTCATCCCCGCCAGTGGCAACAGTATCCTGCGTATGCACATGCGCCGCCTCCTGATCCGTTCATGGGGCGTGCGGTCCGTCTGGCGGGTGCGACACGCCCCTTGATGAATGAAAACGGATCAGGGGGCGTTAAGTTCAGGGATAAAGGCGTTCCGTCGTCCAGCCATCGGCTGTCCGGTCCCATACGGCGCGGTCATGCAGGCGATAGGGACGGTCCTGCCAGAATTCGAAATGCTGCGGCACGACGCGAAAGCCGCTCCAGTTGGCGGGGCGGGGAATGACGGCGTCGGGATCAGGGTAGCGGGCTTCAAGGTCTGCCACCGCATTCTCGAACACGGCGCGGTCGGGCAGGGGATGGGACTGGTTGGACGCAATCGCGCCCAGACGCGACACCCGGCTGCGGCTGGCGAAATAGGCGTCGGCCTCGGCCGCGGTCACGGGTTCCACCGCGCCCTCGATACGGATCTGGCGGCGGATGCTTTTCCAGTGGAACAGCAGGGCGGCGTGCGGGTTGGCCTTCAGTTCGGCCGCCTTGCGGCTGTTGAGGTTGGTGTAGAACACAAATCCCCGCCGGTCCGCGCCCTTGAGCAGGATCATCCGCACCGAAGGCCGTCCGTCAGCCGTGGCCGTAGCCAGCGCCATGGCGTTCGGGTCGTTGGGTTCGTGCGCTGTCGCGTCACGCATCCACGCGTCAAACAGGTCGAACGGGTCAGCGGCAAGGTCGATCAGGGGAAGGGTCATGGGGTCGGGGTTCCGTAACGCTGAATGCCTTGTACCCGCCTGTGCCGGATGTGGGCGGCGCAGGGATACGAAACATATGGAAACATAAGGTAAGTTACCATGTGACAATTATTGGCTACAATTAGCGCAATCGGCATCTTGTCCAAAACGGCAGCTTGTGCAACCACGAGGCCGAAATTTCATCCGTCATTTACCATTAAGGATACCAGCATGTCAGACGGCGCGCCCAAAATCGCCATCAAGGGTTCATTGATGAAAGGCAAGCGGGGCCTTGTCATGGGTGTTGCGAATGACCGCTCCATCGCATGGGGCATCGCGCGCGCCGTGGCCGAGCAGGGGGGCGAACTTGCCTTTACCTATCAGGGCGAGGCGCTGGGCAAGCGCGTGCGTCCGCTGGCTGAAACCGTTGGATCGACGCTGGTGCTGCCGTGCGACGTGACCGATGACGCCGCCATGGACGAGACATTTGCCGCGATCGAGAAGGAATGGGGCAAGATCGACTTTCTTGTCCATGCCATCGGCTGGGCGGACAAGCAGTTCCTGCGCGGGCGGTATGTCGACACCCCCCGTGACGCCTTCCTCAAGGCGATGGACATTTCGTGCTATTCCTTCACTGCTGTCGCCCGGCGCGCGGCTGCAATCATGAACCCCGGCGGGTCGTTGCTGACGCTGACCTATCTGGGGGCCGAGCGTGTCATGCCGCATTACAATGTGATGGGTGTGGCCAAGGCGGCGCTGGAGGCATCGGTACGCTACATGGCGGTTGACCTTGGTGGTGATGGCATCCGCGTCAATGGCATTTCCGCGGGACCGGTCATGACGCTGGCTGCCAATGGCATTGGCGATTTCCGCTATATCCTCAAGTGGAACCAGTACAACTCCCCGCTGGAACGCAATGTGTCGCTGGAAGAAGTGGGGGGTGCGGGCCTGTACATGCTGTCCGACCTGTCGGGTGGCGTTACGGGTGAAATCCACCATGTTGATTCCGGCTACCATATTGTCGGCATGAAAAACCCCACCGCGCCGGACATCACGGTCGCGGGCAACTGATCGCACCCCATGTCGTACAATACCTTCGGCCACCTGTTCCGTGTCACCACATGGGGTGAAAGCCATGGCCCGGCCATCGGCTGCGTGATTGACGGCTGCCCGCCGCGTGTCCCGCTGGATGTGGCGGATATCCAGCCCTGGCTGGACCGCCGCAGGCCCGGTCAGTCGAAATTCACCACCCAGCGGCAGGAAGCCGATCAGGTCGAGATCCTGTCCGGCGTGTTCGAGGGCAGGACAACCGGCACCCCGATCTCGCTGGTCATCCGCAATACCGACCAGCGTTCACGTGATTATGGCGATATCGCAACCCGTTACCGTCCCGGTCATGCCGATGTCGCCTATGACATGAAATACGGCATCCGTGACTATCGGGGTGGCGGCCGTTCCTCGGCCCGGGAAACGGCCATGCGGGTCGCGGCGGGGGCCGTGGCGCGCAAGGTGCTGGGGGATATGGTCAGCATCCGTGGCGCGCTGGTGCAGGTCGGGCCACATGCGGTCGACCGTGCGCGGATGGACTGGGAAATTGTGAATGACAATCCGCTGTTCTGCCCGGATGCGACGATCCTGCCGGTGTGGGAAGAATACCTGTCTGATATCCGCAAGAAGGGATCATCCATCGGTGCGGTGATCGAGGTCGTGGCCCAGGGCATACCGTCCGGACTGGGCGCGCCGATCTATGGCAAGCTGGATTCCGACCTCGCCATGGCATTGATGAGCATCAACGCCGTCAAGGGTGTCGAGATCGGGGAAGGGTTTGCTTCCGCCTGCCTGACGGGGGAAGAAAACGCGGACCCGATGCGCATGGAAAATGGCCAGGTCCGGTTCGCGTCCAACCATGCCGGTGGCGTGCTGGGGGGCATTTCCACCGGTCAGCCGGTCGTGGCGCGCTTCGCAGTCAAGCCGACCAGTTCGATCCTCACGCCCGTGCCCTCCGTCACGCGTGAGGGCGAGAACGTGGATGTCATGACCAGGGGGCGGCATGACCCCTGTGTCGGCATTCGTGCCGTGCCGGTGGGTGAAGCGATGATGGCCTGCGTTCTGGCCGATCACCTGCTGCGCCACCGGGGGCAGGTGGGCAATCAGGATCCGGTTATCCTGTAAAAAATCTGGCGCGGAACCCCGGTTCGTTCCGCGCCGCCTGCTGGATCAGCCTTTCAGCTTCGCGTCCAGCGTGATTGTCGCGTCAAACAGTTTCGAGACGGGGCAGCCTGCTTTCGCCTTTTCCGCCAGTTCCTTGAACTGTGCTTCGGTGGCGCCGGGAATTTCGGCTTCCAGCGTCAGTTTCGCATGGGTGATGGCAAAGCCTTCCCCCTGTTTGTCCAGTACGATTTCGGATTTCGCGTCCAGTGTTTTTGGCGTAAGTCCCGCGCCGCCAAGGATACCCGACAGCGCCATGGCGAAGCATGCGGCGTGGGCTGCGCCCAGCAGTTCCTCGGGGTTGGTGCCGGGCTTGTCCTCGAAACGGGTATTGAAACCATAGGGCTGGTTCTTGAGCGAACCGCTCTGGGTCGAGATTTCTCCCTTGCCGTCCTTCAGTCCGCCTGACCAGTGTGCCGTCGCAAATTTCGTGATCGCCATTACGCTTTGATCCCCTGTTTCATGTTGCAATACGGGCGTGACGCCCGTCCGGATGACAGGCATCCCTTGCACGGGGCAACCATCCCGCTTGCGAAAAGTTGCATCACGATGCGTCCCGGGGCATCAGCGCCCTTGCAATATGCGCCAAAAACAGCCATATCCCGCCACGGTCCCACGTTGGGGCCAATTCGCACGTGAAGCCAATACCTCTGGTGTCCTTGAAAAACAGGGCGTGCTTCACGGAGGATAAACCAGACACAAGGATTTAGCCGACATGGCGATGCCTGAATTCACAATGCGCCAGCTGCTTGAAGCCGGCGTGCATTTCGGTCACCACACCCGCCGCTGGAACCCGCGCATGGCGCCGTACCTGTTCGGTGTGCGCAACCAGGTCCACATCATTGACCTGCAGCAGACCGTTCCCATGCTGGACCGTGCGCTCAAGGCGATCCGTGACACCGTGGCCAGTGGTGGCCGCGTGCTGTTCGTCGGCACCAAGCGCGCGGCAGCTGACCAGGTGGCCGAAGCGGCCAAGCGTTGCGGTCAGTATTACGTCAACCACCGCTGGCTGGGCGGCATGCTGACGAACTGGAAGACCATCACCGGTTCGATCAAGCGCCTGCGCGGCATTGACGAAATGCTGGAAAACGGCACCCAGGGCCTGACCAAGAAGGAAGTCCTGGACATCACCCGCGACCGTGAGAAGCTGGAGCGTTCGCTCGGCGGCATCAAGGAAATGGGCGGCCTGCCGGACATCCTGTTCGTGATCGACACGAACAAGGAAAAGCTGGCGGTTGAAGAAGCCAACAAGCTGGGTATCCCGGTTGTGGCCGTGCTGGACAGCAATTCCGACCCGCGTGGCGTGACCTACCCGATTCCGGGCAACGATGACGCCATCCGTGCCATTGCCCTGTATTGCGAACTGGTTTCGTCCGCCGTCCTCGATGGCATCTCCGCCGAGCTGGGTGCGTCGGGCGAAGACTTCGGTGCGTCCGAGGAACTGCCGGTCGATCCCGCCGTGGAAACGGCCGTGACGGAAGCCGCCGCAAGCGCGGAATGAAAATGAACGCTGGCAGGGGCCGTACACGCCCCCGGCGTAACTGACACAGCAAGGACACGCCCTGCAGCGATGCGGGGCGTGCGCCTGTCGTGAGGAGTATCAGGATAATGGCGCAGATTACCGCAGCCCTCGTCAAGGAACTTCGTGAGAAGACCGGCGCGGGCATGATGGATTGCAAGAAGGCCCTTAACGAAGCCGAAGGCGACATCGAGGGCGCGATCGACTGGCTGCGCAAGAAGGGCCTGTCGGCCGCCGCCAAGAAGTCCGGTCGCGTTACGGCCGAAGGTCTGGTTGGCGTGGCGCAGGCCGATCTCAAGGCCGCCATGGTCGAAGTCAATGCCGAGACCGACTTCGTTGCCCGCAACGAGCATTTCCAGAACTTCGTCTCCGAAGTGGCCCACGCGGCGCTGAGCGTTGGCGATGATCTGGAAAAGCTGAAGGCTGCCGTCCTGAAAAGCGGCCGCACCGTCGCTGATGAACTGACGCACCTGATCGCCACCATTGGCGAGAACATGTCCATCCGCCGCGCGCGCGTGCTGAGCGTGCCGTCGGGCGTGGTCGCGACCTACGTGCATTCCGCCGTCAGCCCCGGCCTGGGCAAGATCGGCGTGCTGGCGGCTGTTGAAGCGCCGACCGCCAGCGAAGCGATGGAAGACCTTGGTCGTCGCATCGGCATGCATGTCGCCGCAACCCGTCCGGCAGCCCTGGACGTGGACAGCGTTGACCCGCAGGCGCTTGAGCGTGAGCGCGCGGTGCTGGTGGAGCAGGCCAAGGCTTCGGGCAAGCCCGACGCGATCATTGAAAAGATGGTCGATGGCCGTATCCGCAAGTTCTATGAAGAAGTCGTGCTGCTGGAACAGATCTGGGTGCATGATGGCGAAAGCCGCGTGCGCAAGATCGTGGAAAAGGCAGGCGCCAAGCTGACCGGTTTCGACCGCTTCCAGCTGGGTGAAGGCATCGAGAAGGAAGAAAACGACTTTGCCGCCGAAGTGGCAAAGGCTGCCGGCAACTGATCACGTTGCCGGTTTCCGGTTTTCTTTTCGCAAGGGCGGGTGCTTCCTGATGGAATGGGAGGCACCCGCCCTTGTGCTTTCCGCTGTTCCGTATGGGGAAGGCAGCGCGATCGCGCATGTCCTGACGGGCGAATACGGGCTGTATCACGGCCTGGCCCGTGGGGGTTCATCCAGCCGGGGCCGGGCGGTCTGGCAGACCGGCAACCTTGTCCGCGCGCGCTGGACCGCCCGCCTGCCTGAACAGCTGGGCAACATCACGGCGGAAACGGTCCATGCCTCCGCAGCGCGCATACTGGACGCGCCGCTGCCGCTGGCCATGCTGGCGTCACTATGCGCGCTGGCTGATGGCTGCCTGCCGGAACGCGAACCCCATCCTGCCATATTTCAGGGACTTGCCAGCCTGCTGGCGCGGATCAGCCTTGACCCGCAATGGGCGGCGGCCGAGGCCATGCCTGAAATCGTGCGGTGGGAACTGCTTTTGCTGTCCGAACTCGGCTTCGGGCTGGACCTGACGCACTGTGCCCTCGGTGGCGGTTCAGACGACCTGCGGTGGGTATCGCCGCGCACCGGGCGGGCGGTATCGGACGAACGCGCGGGCGAATGGCGCAGCCGCCTGCTGCCGCTGCCCGGTTTCGTGCTGCACCCTGATCAGGTCGGCACCCCGGTGGACTGGTATGACGGGCTGCGCCTGACGGGGCATTTCCTGCAACGCGACGCCTTTGGCCAGCGGCGCCGTCCGGTGCCCGAGGCCCGGTGCAGGCTTCTGGACATGATCGCGCGCGAAGCGGACATTCCCCCGCCTGATGCGTCGGCCGAAGGGGCCGCTGGCGCCACCGACTGATTACTACCATTGGACAAAGCGTAAAGTTTCGCTATCTGTTCACCTGCGGGAGGAAGCTTGCATGCCTGTGGATACAACAGCCGGTCATATTGAAGATACCAAGCTGGCCGATGCGCTGAGCGAACGGTACCTGGCCTATGCCATGTCAACGATCATGTCGCGCTCGCTGCCCGATGTGCGTGACGGGCTGAAGCCGGTGCATCGTCGCATGATCTATGCGATGCAGCAGCTCAAGCTGGACCCGTCCGCCGGGTTCAAGAAATGCGCCCGCGTGGTGGGCGACGTGATCGGTAAATACCATCCGCATGGCGATGCCTCGGTCTATGAGGCGCTGGTCCGCCTGGCGCAGGATTTTGCCGTCCGCTATCCGCTGGTGGAAGGGCAGGGCAATTTCGGCTCGATCGACGGTGATAACGCCGCCGCCATGCGGTACACCGAATCCCGCCTGACCGAAGTGGCCAAGGCCCTGCTGGAAGGAATTGGCGAGGACTGCGTTGACTTCCGCCCCACCTATGATGGCGAGGAACAGGAACCCGTTGTCCTGCCCGCGGCGTTCCCCAACCTGCTGGCCAACGGGGCGGCGGGGATCGCGGTGGGCATGGCGACCTCCATCCCGCCGCATAACGTGGGCGAGATATGTGCTGCCGCCCTTGCCCTGATCCGCAAGCCCGCCATGACCACGGTCGAACTGCTGAAACACATGCCCGGCCCGGATTTTCCGACCGGCGGCAGTATTGTTGAAGATGCCGACGCCATTGCCCGTGCTTACGAGACAGGGCGTGGTTCCTTTCGTATCCGCTCGAAATGGGAAGTGGAGCAGGGGCGTTTCGGCACATGGCAGATCGTGGTGACCGAAATTCCGTATCAGGTGCAGAAATCGCGCCTGATCGAACAGGTCGCGGACCTTATGGAACAGAAGAAGCTGCCCCTTCTGGCTGATATCCGCGATGAAAGCACGACCGACATCCGGCTGGTGCTGGAACCCAAGTCACGCGGGATCGAACCTGCGGTGCTGATGGAAACCCTGTTCCGCGCAACGCAACTGGAAAGCCGCTTCGGCCTGAACATGAACGTGCTGGGGGCGGATCAGGTACCCGGCGTGCGCAGCCTGAAGGACGTGCTGCAGGCGTGGCTTGACCATCGTCATGACGTATTGCAGCGCCGTAGCGCCAACCGGCTGGCGGCGGTCAACCGGCGTCTGGAAATCCTTGACGGGTTCCTTGCGGTCTATCTCAACCTTGATGAGGTGATCCGCATTGTCCGTGAGGAGGATGATGCGAAGGCCGCCCTGATCGCGACCTTCGACCTTACGGAACTGCAGGCGGAATCGGTGCTGAACATGCGCCTGCGCAGCCTGCGGCGGCTGGAGGAAATGGAAATCCGCGACGAGCATGCGAAGCTGAGCGCGGAAAAACAGTCCCTTCACGACCTGCTGGAACACGAAGGGCTGCGGTGGAAGCGCATCGCAGCCGAAATCAAAGACATCCAGAAAACCTTTGGCGGCGGCCCCCTGGGCAAGCGGCGCAGCCTGCTGGCGGATGCGCCGGTCGAAATTGACGTGGAAGCCGCCCTGCCGGTCGAACGTGACCCGCTGACGGTCATCCTGTCACAGAAGGGGTGGATCCGTACCGTCCGCGGCCACGGGCAGGATCCCGAAGCACTGAAATTCAAGGAAGGCGATGCGCTGGGCCTGTCGGTCGAATGTTACAGCAACGACCGGCTGTGCGTTTTCGCGACCGACGGGCGCGCCTTTACGCTGCGGGTGGGGGACTTGCCGCGCGGACGTGGTGATGGCCAGCCATTACGGTTGATTATCGACCTGTCCAATGACGAGGACATCATCACGATGTTCCCGGTCGAGGATACGCGCAAGCGCCTGCTGGCCTCCAGCACCGGGCGCGGCATGATCGTGGCGGAATCGGCCATGACGGCGGAAAAGCGCACCGGCAAGCAGGTGCTGAACCTGAAGGACAGGGAAAGCGCGCAGGTCTGCGTGCCCGCCATTGGCGACCATGTACTGGTAATTGGGCAGAATCGCCGCATGCTGGTCTTCCCGCTGGACCAGTTGCCGGAAATGACGCGTGGCCTTGGCGTAATCCTGCAGAAATACAAGGATGGCGGCCTGCGTGACGCCGTCGTGTTCGCGGCGGATGCCGGCGTGGCATGGCCTGATCCCGCCCGTACGCGTTCCTTTGCGGATCTGAAGGATTACCTGGGCAAGCGGTCAGACATGGGCAGGACGGCCCCCGCCTGGGCCACGCGCAAGCCGCGCGCGTGATCCGGCGTCATTCCACCGGGCGGAACAGTCCGTCGGGCAGGAAGGCGCTTTCATGGGCCTGGTACTGCGCCAGGTCCAGATCGTGCCATACGCCGCGCGTCATGATCTGGGCCGGGCGGAAACGGGCCTTGTAGGCCATTTTCCGGCTCTCGCTGATCCAGTAGCCCAGATACAGGTGGGGCAGGCCAAGCGTGCGGGTATATTCGATCAGGTGCATGACCGCGAACGTGCCCAGTGAACGCTGCCGCAATGCGGGATCATAGAAATCATAGACGGCGGACAGACCGTCATCCAGCTGGTCCACCAGCGCGACACAGGCCAGCCTGTCTTCGGTATCGCGGAATTCGATCATGAAGGTCTCGATCGGCGTATCCTCGACCATGGCCCGGTAATCGGGAAAGGTCATGGACGCCATGTCGCCGCCTTCATGGCGGGTGGACTGGTATGCGCTGAACAGGTTGAACTGTTCCGGGGTCGCGGCGGGCGGGATGCGTTGCGCGCGCAGCCCGGCATTGCGGCGCAGGGCGCGCAGCTGCGTGCGGCTGGGGGTAAAGCGCGCCACAGGCACGCGTATGGGCGTGCATGCGGTGCAGCCCGCGCAGACCGGCGCATAGGCAATGGTATGGCTGCGACGGAAACCGGCGCGTGACAGGCGGTTATGGAACGGCACGGCGTCCGGTCCGCCAATTTCGGTCACGACCTTGCGTTCCATCCGTCCCGCCAGATAGGGGCAGGGCATGGGCGCCGTCGTATAGAATAGCTGTGGATGCCGTGGCGATGTATAGGTCATGCGCTCTCACCAGCCGGAAAACAGGAAACGGCAGCCCCGCAAACAGGAAAAACAGACTGCCCGTGGTCCTGAACGGTTATCATATCCTTCCTGTTGCAGGCATCAACTATCCGGCTGCGTACGCGTGGTTTTGTGGTGTTCAGGCGCGCAGCAGGCGCGCGGCGTCCAGCGCGAAATAGGTCAGCACCCCATTGGCGCCCGCACGGCGGAAGGCCATCAGGCTTTCCATGATCACGCGGTCACGGTCCAGCCAGCCATTCTGGATCGCGGCCATCAGCATCGCGTATTCGCCCGATACCTGGTAGGCAAAGGTCGGCACCGCGAATTCCTGTCGCACGCGCGCGATGACATCCAGATATGGCATCCCCGGCTTGACCATGACCATGTCGGCCCCTTCGCTCAGGTCCAGGGCGACTTCACGCAGGGCCTCGTCCGTGTTGGCGGGGTCCATCTGGTATGTCTTCTTGTCACCCGTCAGCAGGCCACCCGAACCCAGCGCGTCACGGAACGGGCCGTAGAAGGCGCTGGCATACTTGGCGGCGTAGGACATGATGCGGGTATTGACCAGTCCCGATACATCCAGCGCCGTGCGGATGGAACCGATGCGCCCGTCCATCATGTCGGACGGCGCAATGATGTCGATCCCGGCGGCGGCCTGATTGACGGCCTGTTTCACCAGGATTTCGACCGACGGGTCGTTGACCACGTAGCCGTCTTCGATCAGCCCGTCATGGCCGTGGCTGGTATAGGGGTCCAGCGCCACGTCGCCGATCAGGCCGATTTCAGGGAATTCCTTTTTCAGCAGACGTGCGGCCCGACACATGAGGTTGTCGGGGTTGGTCGCTTCCGTGCCCGCTTCATCACGCAGGCTGGCAGGCGTGATGGGGAACAGGGCCAGTGCGGGAATATCCAGCTTCGCCGCGGGTTCCACATGGGCTGCCAGCCGGTCGAGGCTGACGCGCTGCACGCCGGGCATGGAGGAAACATCGGTGACCGCGCCCGTGCCCTCGGTCACGAAGATCGGCCAGATCAGGTTATCGGTCGATAGCGTGTTTTCAGACACCAGCCGCCGTGTAAACCGGTCGTGCCGGTTACGGCGCAGCCTTGTTTGGGGAAACTGACCGATATTCATCCAATCCAACTCCATCAGGGAAGGGGCAACTATGATCCTGTCGCCGCCCCATGCCAAATTATGATCCGGTAATCCGCCCCGCGCGTTCAGGATTTCCCGCGCATGGCAGGTATGACCGCCCCCAGCCGACTGTGGCGTATGCCATACAGCGCATACACAACCAGCCCGATCGCCAGCCAGACAATCAGCCGCAGCCACGTCAGCCCGTCCAGCGAGAGCATCATGACCCCGCAGCTTATGATGCCCGCCACCGGGATCAGGTTGCCGCCGGGCACACGGAATACACGCGGGCGGTCGGGTTCGCGCACGCGCAGCACGATAACCCCCACGCAGACGATGACAAAGGCCAGCAGCGTGCCGATGGATGTCATGTGCGCCAGCTGTTCGATCGGCAGGAAGGCAGCCAGCGTCCCCGTCACCCCCATGAAGAACAGGTGGCACGCGACCGGCGTGCCAAGGCGGGAATGCGTGCGCCCGAACATGGATGGCAGCAGCCCGTCACGCGCCATGGCGAAGAACACCCGGCTCTGTCCCAGCAGCAGGACAAGGATGACCGACAGGAAGCCGCATATGATGCCCAGCTTGACCGCGGCCTGCAGCCAGGCAAAGGGCGTGTGGTCAATGGCGGTGGCCACGGGGGCGGCATCCCCGATCATGTCGCGGTAATTCACCAGTCCCGTCAGCACGAAGGAAAAGGCGATATAGACGAACGTGCAGATCGCCAGGCTGCCCATCAGGCCAATGGGCATGTCGCGCCCGGGATTGCGCGTCTCCTGCGCCACGGTGGAGACGGCGTCAAACCCCAGATAGGCGAAAAAGATTGTCCCCGCCGCCCGCAGGATGCCCGACAGGCCGTAATGCCCGAATTCACCGGTATTGGGGGGAATGAAGGGGGTATAGTTCGCGACCTTGATATATGGCAGCCCGAACCCGATCACGGCGGCGATGACCGCAAGCTTGATCGCCACGACGATGGCGTTCAGCCGCGCCGATTCCGAAATCCCGCGCATGAGCAGCACGGATAGTACCACGATGATGAAGACGGCAGGCACGTTGGCGATGCCATGGACGGGCTGGCCGCCGGCCATGCCTACGACCTCGAACGGGGATGCCGTGAGCCGTGGCGAAAGGTGAATGCCCCATCCGTCCAGAAGCGAGCGCATGTACCGCGCCCAGCTGACCGATACGGCGGATGCCCCCACCGTATATTCCAGCACCAGATCCCAGCCGATGATCCAGCCCGCAAGCTCGCCCAGGGCGGCATAGGCATAGACATACGCGCTGCCCGCCGCCGGGATCATGCCCGCCAGTTCCCCGTAGCACAGTCCGGCAAAGGCACACGCCACCGCCGCCAGCACGAATGATATGAGTACGGCAGGCCCGGCATTGCTGCCAGCCGCCACGCCGGTCAGCGAAAACAGGCCCGCCCCGATCGTGACCCCCACGCCCAGGGCCACCAGGCTGCCGGCGCCCAGCACGCGTTTCAGTCCTGCGTCATCCGCTGGCGCGCCAACGGGCAGGCGGCGCAGCAACGCGCGTATGATGCCTGTGTTCATATTGCAACGCACGGGGTGGTATGGATGGGGGAAGGGAATGCAACAGGGGTCAAATCAGCCGGTCTCCATAATTTTGGCGTTGTCTTGACGCCACGATATGGCGCACATAGCAGGCCTGTTCCCATACGTGTCATGTCCGTTTGCCTACCCGGAAATGACAGATGATCCAATGAATGGAGAGACATAACGGTGCCGGACCCCATCAGCCAGACTGACCTCAAGCAGTTTTTCCGTGCCCCACTGACCGAAGCCGACCCCGATGTCGCCGCGATTATCGATGCGGAACTGGTGCGTCAGCGCGACGGGATTGAACTGATTGCCAGCGAGAACATGGTCTCCGCCGCCGTCATGGCTGCACAGGGCAGCGTTCTGACCAACAAATACGCCGAAGGTTATCCCGGTCGCCGTTATTATGGTGGCTGCGTGGAAGTGGACAGGGTCGAGACCCTGGCCATTGAACGCGTCAAGACGATGTTCGGCGCGGAATTCGCCAACGTGCAGCCCCATTCGGGCGCCAACGCCAACCAGGCCGCCTTCATGGCGATGGTGAAGCCTGGCGATACCGTCATGGGCATGAGCCTGGCCGCCGGCGGTCACCTGACCCATGGTGCCGCCCCGAATTATTCCGGCAAGTGGTTCAACGCGGTCCAGTATGGCGTGCGCAGGGAAGACGGCCTGCTGGATTACGAGGAAATGGAACGCCTTGCCCGTGCCGAGAAGCCGAAGCTGATTGTCGCCGGTGGGTCCGCCTATCCCCGTGTCATCGATTTCGCCCGCTTCCGCGCCATCGCGGATGAGGTTGGTGCGTACCTTATGGTGGACATGGCCCATTTCGCGGGTCTGGTCGCGGCTGGCCTGTACCCGTCGCCCGTGCCGCATGCGCATGTCGTCACATCCACCACGCACAAGACCATGCGCGGGCCGCGTGGCGGGCTGATCCTGACCAATGACGCGGATCTGGCGAAAAAGATCAATTCCGCCGTATTCCCCGGCCTGCAGGGCGGTCCCCTCATGCATGTGATCGCGGCCAAGGCCGTGGCGTTTGGTGAGGCACTGCGTCCTGATTTCCGCACCTATCAGGAAGCGGTCGCGAACAATGCCCGCGTTCTGGCGGACACACTGGTGCAGAGCGGCTTCGACATCGTGACCGGTGGCACGGACTGCCATCTGCTGCTGGTGGACCTGCGGCCCAAGGGCGTTACGGGACGTGCGGCGGAACGTGCGCTGGAACGCGCGGGCATTACCGCCAACAAGAACGCCATTCCGTTCGATCCTGAAAAGCCTGCCATTACCTCGGGCATCCGCCTGGGCAGCCCGGCGGCGACGGCGCGTGGCTTTGGCGTGGAAGAATTCCGTGAAGTCGGCCGCATGATCGACGAAGTGCTGACCGCGCTGGCCAGAACCCCCGGGGAGGAAGGCTGCACGAAGACGGAGCAGGCCGTGCACGAGCGCGTCAAGGCGCTGTGTGCACGCTTCCCCATCTACGCCTGAGCATGACGATGGCCGCCTGTCCCGGTTACTGAACCGGGGCGGGCGGTCGCGTGCCCCGTATCCACACGGGCGAACCGTACGGCCGTATGGCCGCGGGCGGGGCGCAGGTTGGGCATGATCAGCATGCACCGGTCATAGGGCGTGCGGATTTCATCGTCGCCGTCCTGCGCCACCATCGTGCCGGCATCGGCCACGACATGCCCGCTGTGGAAGGGTGTGACGAAACGGAACAGCGCTGTCCGTGCCGTTATCACATCCGTTACCACCATTGCCCGTTGTGGCAATGTGCCACCATTGGCGGGAAGGCCGCAGCACGGCCCGATCAGGGACAAGACCGCCTGCATGGACCGCGTGACGGTCGCTTCGTGCCAGTGCTGGCCCGCTTCCAGCAGGCAGGCGGCGGCGCTGCCATTACTGAAGCGCGGGTGATCGATCAGTCGGCACCCGCTGCGGTGGCCCCGGTCGGCCACGCATACATCCACGCCACGAATGCGCCGCGCCATGGCCCGTCCCGTGGGCGACAGGCCCGACAGCACCAGCGGGTCCCCCGGCCACAGCATGGAATGCAGGTCCAGCAGCCTGTCCGCCGTCAGGATGACCGGCAGCAGGACCCGCGCCCGGTCGAGTTCATGTGACGACCGCAGACCATCCAGCATGGCGGGCAGCCAGACGCGGTTCATGTCCTCGTCCACGCAGCGCGCACGCACCGGGTCGCGTGGGTCGAACAGGCGCATGGCCCCGGGGTTGGCGAACACCAGCGACAGCCGGCCCGCGCGCGGGCGGATCCGCTGTCGCAGCAGGCGGTCAAGCACGATCGCCCCCGCGAATTCATTGCCATGGATCAGGCTGACACACACGATATGCGGGCCTGGCCTGCGCCCTTCGTAATGCATGACGCCGGGAATGCCGCAGTTACCTGCCAGCCATGGTGACAGGTCGGGCGGCGTGATGCCGATTTTCCATCGTGGCAGGCTGGATGGCGGCGGGGGCAGGCGTTCAAGGAACGGGGTGGGCCGTGCCACGCGTACAGGCAGGCGTGGCGCATCTTCCGGCCCATGTGTCATGTCAGGCGGGTCCGGTCGTTGGCCGCACCTGTCCCGTCATGCGTCGGGACAGGTGACTGCATGGCATCGGTGTTCATCATGAAATCCAGTTTATCCAGCCTTCACCCCACGGCAAGACCATGGGGGGCGGCGGGCGCATGACAAATGCATGAACCGGTCCGTCATTCCGGCAGGCTGGCGATGCGGATGCGCTGTCCCGTCAGGCGTTCGATGTCCTTGAGCGCCTGACGTTCTTCGGGTGCGCACAGGGCAACGGCCACGCCGCGCCGCCCCGCACGCGCGGTGCGCCCGATGCGGTGGACATAGGCTTCGGGCTGGGCGGGAATGTCGTGGTTGATGACAAGGGCGATGTCATCAATGTCGATTCCCCGCGCCATGACATCGGTTGCCACCAGTACGCCCACGCGCCCCTGACGGAAGTCACGCAACATCCGCTCGCGCCGTGCCTGCGAATGATCGCCATGGATCGCGACGGCGGGCGTCAGCGTGCTTATGCTGCGTGCAATGGTGTCGGCTTCCTGCCGGGTGCGCACGAACACCATCACACGCTGCATGCCATACTGCTTCAGGCAGGCCAGTGTCGCCTCCGCCTTGTGGCGCATGGGCACGAAAATGGCGTATTGCGCAATGCGCGGCGCGGGGGCGTTTTCCACCTCCATGCTGATCCGTACGGGCCGGTGCAGCAGGCGGGCGGCCAGTTCGGCCATGGCCGGAGGAATGGTGGCGGAAAACAGCAATGTCTGGTGCCGTGCGGGCAGGGCGGCGGCAAGAGCCAGCATTTCTTCCGCAAATCCCGGTTCCAGCATGCGGTCGGCTTCATCCAGCACGAACTGCCTGACGATGGACAGGTCCAGTTCCCCCCCATGTACCAGGTCGATCACCCGGCCCGGCGTCCCGACCACGATCGCGACCCCTTCGCCCAGCGTCCTGGCCTGCGCCACCCGTGCCGTGCCCCCGGTGGCCTGCAGGATGCGCAGGCCGCTGCCACGGGCAAGGCCACGCAGCACGCCCGCCGTCTGTCCCGCCAGTTCGCGCGTGGGGGACAGGATCAGGCAACGTACGCGGGCATTGTCCGCATCTCCTGGCTGCATGAGGGTGGACAGGACAGGTGCGGCAAAGGCGACCGTCTTGCCGCTGCCGGTGCCCGCACGGGCCTCCACGTCCCGTCCGGCCATGACGGGGGGAATGACTTCGCGCTGGATCAGGGACGGCTGGTGCAGGCCCATGCGTGTCAGGGCGGCCACCATGCGGCCATCCAGCCCCATACCGGAAAATGTCGGTTCTGTCTCACTCATGCATAGCCACTTAGCGCGGCTGGGCAATGGACAAAAGGGGCGGGGCATTGACGCCCCAGCTTCCGTCCCGGCACATGGGCGCATGGCATCACACGAACCGACCGCCGCCGTGATCGCGGCGGACCTTGCCGGCATGCGATCGCAGACCTTCGGGCTGGCGCGGCGCGCGGGGCTTGATCCCCACCTGCATGCGCTAGCGCCACGCGGGATATGGCGGCACGTGCCCGCCGCGTGGTGGCCCGCGCCCCTGCGTGCGGTCATGCCGCTTGGCCTTGGCCCTGATTACCGCGATCATCCCGTCATCAGCATTGGTGGCAGCGGGGGAGCGGTGGGGGCCGCGCTGCGCAGGCAGGGCGCGCGCGTGATACAGGTGCAGAACCCGCGCCTGCCGCCAGCACGTTTCGATCTGGTCATCGCCAATCGGCATGACCGCATTTCCGGTCCCAATGTTGTCCTGACGCGTACGGCCCTGCATGGGGTGACCCCCGCGCTGCTGGATCAGGCGCGGCGGGAATGGACGCCATTGCTGGCCCATCTGCCGCGCCCGCTGGTTGCCGTTCTGGTTGGTGGGGGGAATGGCCGTTTCCGTCTGGGCCGGGCGGAGGGGAATGCCCTTGCCACGCAACTGGCCGCCATGATGCGGCGTGACCGGGTGGGCATCGCGCTGACGCCATCGCGCCGGACGGACCCGGCGGTCTGTGGCGAACTGCAGCGCGCCCTTGCCGGGCCGGATGCATGGATATGGGACCAGACCGGCCCCAATCCGTATATGGGCCTGCTGGCCTGTGCTGATGCGATCGTTGTCACCGTTGACAGCGTTTCCATGATTTCGGAAGCCGTGGCGACATCCGCCCCCGTCATGGTCGCCAGCCTGCCGGGCCGGTCGCGGCGGATCGGGTATTTCCTGCGTGACCTGACACAGGCGGGACGTATCCGGCCCTTTGCCGGGCGGCTGGAAACATGGCCTGTGACTCCGCTTGATGATACCGTCATGGCGGCGGAAGCCGTGCGGCATTATCTGGGTCTTGCGGCAGCAGTATGACAATAATTCTCCCGCTTGCGCCAGAAGTGGAATAAAACAGGCCCATGCTAGGTATCAGGACTTTTGATCCGCGTTCAGGCGGCAACATGGCCTACAAGGCCCTGACCCACCCGCTGGCTGCCGAACAGCTTGCCAGCCTTGCCGATGACCTGCGCAATGCGGGACCGATTGCGATCTATGATCCCCATGACATGGTGGAAACCGTCATGGCGCTGCTGCCCGCGCCCGTTACGGTGGCGGGCATATACACCCATGATTCGCTGAAGGTGGGGCAGATGCGTGCGGGCATGGTCCTGCAGCCGGTGGTGGATCTGGCGCAGGGCGGGGCAGGGACCGTGTGGGCGCTGGATTTCAACCATGCTGTCATGCAGGGCCGCCTGTCCGGCCTGCTGCCTGCGGACGGGGTGCTGCATACGCTGGAACCCGTGCGGCTGCCCCGGCACATGCTTTCGGTCGCGCATGACTATCTGCACCGGCTGAACTTCGCCACCAACCTTGCCTTTTTCCGGGATACGGCCGCGCTGTCCACCCGTCTGGTCACGGCCAATTACTGGGCGCGCTACGGTGCGCGGGCCGTGCGGCTGTGGCTGTGCCTGTTCGATCAGGACGGCCACGTGCTGCAGACATGGGATTATGACGTGCCGGGCGATGGCCAGGCCATCATCATCGATAGTGCCGAGATCCGCAGCCGGTTTGGCCTGCCGGAATTTACCGGGCAACTGTTCATCCATGCGCAGGGCATAGCAGGCCATGACGTGGTCAAATACGCGCTGGAAACACGAGGGCAGGGCGCCAATGCCAGCCTGTCCGTCACCCATGACGCCAATGCCTGGCCCGCCAACCGTTACGCCAACCTGCCCGCCCCGGCGGCGGGCGAGGACGTGGTGCTGTGGGTCCAGAACAGCCATGACCTGCCTGTTCCATCGGGCAGCATGACGCTGAACCGGATGGGACAGGATGCACACGTGCCCATCATGCCCGAACTGGCCCCGTACCAGACCATGGCCGTGCATATGCGCGATATCCTGCCCGGCCTGTCATGGCCGGAACAGATCGAATTCCGCGCCGGTGGCCATGTCGTGCGCTCCCGTTACGAAATCACGCAGCACGGGCGTACGCGCATCGCGCACCTGAACGTGCAGCGTGCCGACCTGCAGCCCGACCCGGGCATTGCCCGGCTCGATCCACGTTTTTTCGGGCGGGGTTACCTGCTGCCGTTCCCGGTGCCCGATCCCGCGCGCTACCGCACCCTGCTGCTGCCATCGCCCATGGCGGAAAGCCTGACCAGCCTGCCGGTACGGGTGGACTGTTTCGATGCGGAGGGGACGGCTGGCCCGTCGCGTTTCATGGGGTGCCTGCCGCGTGACCATGCGGCATTACTGGATGTCAGCGCGCTTGCAACCGGTTCTGGACATGGGGAACTGCTGTACGATTTCCGTGACGGCGGGCAGGCGGATGGCTGGTTGCATGCGCTGATCCGTTATGAGGACAGGCAGACCGGCCATGCATCCGAAACCAGTTTCGGGTCGCACATATTCAATACGGTCATGACCTACAAGGGGGAACCACAGTCCTATGTCGGCCCGCCCCCGGGGCTGAGTACGCGGCTGTTCCTGACAGCGGCGGCAAGTGAGCCGTTCAGTTTCTGCAGGCTGATCTATCCTGCCTCGGCCACGTGGCGGCCGCATTCGGATACCTCACTGTACCTGCACGCGGCGGATGGTACGGTGATGGCGCATGAAAAGATCGCCATTCCCATGTCCGGATCACGGGAAATCTGGCCTCACCGTGTCTTTGGCCTGCCCGTGCTGGCGCGTGCGGGGGAAGGGGCCTATGTCATCATCCGTGACACCACCTGTCGCCTGTTCGGCTATCATGGCCGCATGGCGGAGGGGGAAGGACGTTTTTCAGTCGATCATATGTTCGGGTTCTGACCCTGGCATATGTCCCGGTCGTTCCCATATGACCATGCAGGCGGCTGCCGGGATGTGCCACGGTGTGCGCGAAACGGGCCGACAGGGCGAATCCGCTCCGCCATGCCTGACAGACCGGAAGGGAACCTGACTGGACCATGATCGTACAGGACACCAATTTTTTCTGTGACATGCCTGCCGACATGAAGTACCTGCGCGACCGTAATCCGCCGCAGAATTTCCTTGAACAGAACATGATATTCGTGCTGCCGCAGCGGCTGCGCAAATTCCGGAAAAACCTCTTTCATGTCCGGCGTACGGATGCGGACGCTACCGTCTATGCGCCACTGTTTCAGGTGCGGTGCATAACGGAACATGATCCACTACCCGCGGATCATGACGGGCCGTTTGACGTATTTCCGTTCTATACCAACCCTACCCGCAAACGACGGCGTACGCTGGATTACTATGTGCTGTTCCTGTTTCAGGACAAGCTGTCCTACGTCAAATGCCGTGATGCGCTGGACGATGTACCGTCATGATGGGCAGCGCTGCGGGCATCCCGGCGTGCAGTGCTACGGAGATCATTGGCATCAATCGTAATACAGCGACCCTGTCCTGCCGCAACCTACAAGAAATAATTGCCGGGCGTCGCAAAGGCAAAAGGGGCCGGGGTACTGCCGGAAATGCTGCCGAGTTCATGCTCCCCAGGTACTGCGGCCGTTTCGCCAACATGCCCCGGACTGACTGTTCAAAGAACTGCTGACGGGACAGGCTATCTGATAGCTTGGTCTGGCCAGCAATGAATTTTAACAAGGGGGAGGCCGGATGGTGGGTGCGACAGGGATTGAACCTGTGACCCCCGCCGTGTGAAGGCGATGCTCTACCGCTGAGCTACGCACCCATCCGCTTCGGTGGGGCCTTATTAATCCAGTCAGCCGGGGTGCGCAAGGGGGAAAAATACGCGACTGCCGCTATTTCCGGCCCGGACGGCGGATACGGTAGGCCAGGGCTTCGGCAACATGGGGACGTTCCACATCGATGGCGGCCGACAGGTCTGCAATCGTCCGCGCCACACGCAGCAGACGGGTGAAGCCACGGGCGGAAAGGCGCATTTTTTCAGATGCCTGTACCGCAAAATCCCGTGCCGCCGCCGTTATGCGGAAGTCATCGATCGGGGCTTCGGCATTGCGGGCTTCGCCCTGGCGGTCATGCTGGCGGGCCACGGCTTCCCTGACGCGCGCGGCGACGGTGGCGCTGGCTTCACCGCCTGTGGTCTCGGCAATGCGGTTCAGGGGCATCGGTTCGACATGTACCGCCATGTCCACACGGTCCAGCAGCGGGCCGGACAGGCGTGCCTGATAATCCTCGCCACAGCGCGGAGCCTTGCGGCACTCCTGCGACGCATCACCCAGATAGCCGCATTTGCACGGATTCATGGCTGCGATAAGCTGGAAGCGGGCAGGGTAGGTGACATGGGCCGCGGCGCGGGCGATGGATATGGACCCCGTTTCCATGGGCTGGCGCAGGATTTCCAGCGCGGAACGGGAGAATTCCGGCAGTTCATCCAGAAACAGTACGCCGCGATGCGCCAGGCTGACCTCACCGGGACGGGCGCGGGCGCCGCCGCCACTCAATGCCGTGGGACTGCTGGAATGATGCGGGTTGCGAAAGGGCGGCCGGGATACTGGCTGCCCGTCCTTCAGCAGGCCGCCAATGCTGTGGATCCGGCTGATTTCCAGCATCTCGGTGGGTGTCAGGTCAGGCATGATACCGGGCAGGCGCGCCGCCAGCATGGATTTGCCAGCCCCCGGCGGTCCCACCATCAGCAGTGAATGACGCCCGGCGGCGGCAATTTCCAATGCCCGCCGCGCGGTTTCCATGCCGCGGATATCGGCAAGGTCGGGCAGGGCGGTCAGGCCCGCATCCATGCGGGCGGGCAGTTCAACCGGGTCGATGACCTGCTGCCCACGGAAATGGTTCAGCAGTTCGGGCAGGGAACGGATGGCGAGGATATCCATGTCCTCGCTGGCCCAGCGGGCTTCCACGCCCTGACTGGCGGGGCAGATCAGACCCAGCGACAGGCCGGCCGCCGTCATGGCGGCAGGCAGCACGCCACATACGGGGTTTACGCCGCCATCCAGCGACAGTTCGCCCAGTGCTGCGTAACGCTGCGCCATGTCACCGGGCAGCAGGCCCATGACCCCAAGCAGCGCAAGGGCGATGGGCAGGTCGAAATGCGATCCTTCCTTCATTAGGCTGGCGGGTACCAGATTGACCACGATGCGCTTGGCCGGCAGCGCGAGGCCCATGGCGGACAGGGCGGCGCGCACGCGTTCGCGTGATTCATTGACGGCCTTGTCTGGCAGTCCGACCACAAGGAATGATGGCAGGCCAACGGAGAGCTGGACCTCAACTTTGACAGGAACGGCCTCGATGCCGGAAAAGGCAAAACCACAGATGGATGCAAGCGCCGTATCAGTCATGGCGTGATGATGCCGGATTGCGGACGGCTTGGCCATTATGGAACATGGCCGGACGGGCCAGATTCTGGCGGATATGCATCCTCACGCCATTATTTGTTGGCATAATATTTCTTATAAAACTTTTAGATGTGGGCGGGAGGGGACATGCCCGGCTGCCTCACATCCTGTCCGTCCCAATCCCCTGTGCGCTTTCCTGCACATCATGACCCCAACTGGATCAATCCGGGATTCCATTCATGTGTTCCGGACCATTGTGGCGGATATGCTACAGTGACGCGCGACATCCACATCGCGCGTCACTTACGTAAGGTCTTTAACGGATGCTCCGGAACGCCTGCCGTTGCGATATCCTGCTGATCCTACGCGTCGTGGACCATGTCCAGATCGGCAAAGCGTGTAAACTCCCCTTCGAAGAACAGGTGCACCGTCCCTGTCGGCCCGTGACGCTGTTTTTCCAGGATCAGTTCCGCGCGGTTATGCGCAAGGTCCATCTTGCGCTGCCATTCCTCCATCGCGGTATGGTACTTGTCCTGTGAGTCATAGGACGTTTCCTTGGGCTGGCGCTGCTGCAGGTAGTACTGGTCACGATAGACGAACATCACCGCATCGGCGTCCTGCTCGATCGATCCCGATTCACGCAGGTCCGACAGCATGGGCCGCTTGTCCTCCCTGCTCTCGACCTGACGCGAAAGCTGCGACAGGGCGATGACCGGTACCGACAGTTCCTTGGCCAGCGCCTTGAGACCCTGCGTGATCATGGAGATTTCCAGCACGCGGTTTTCCGCCTTCGCACCCACCGATGGCCGCATGAGCTGCAGGTAATCGACCACCACCAGGCTCAGCCCCTTGGTGCGCGCCAGCCTGCGGCAGCGCGTGCGCATGGCCGACAGCGTGATGGCGGGCGTATCGTCAATATGCAGCGGCAGTTGCGCCAGTTCACGGCTGACCTGCACGAAGCGGTCGAATTCCTTCTGGCCCAGGTCGCCACGGCGGATCTTCTCCCCCGATACGCTGGCCTGTTCGGACAGGATACGGGTGGCCAGCTGTTCGGACGACATTTCAAGCGAGAAGATGGCCACCGACCCCTTGGGCCTGGCATCGGGCGGGGCGTTGCGGATTTCCTCCATGATCGCGCGCGCGGCGGAAAAGGCGATCTTGGTGGCCAGCGCCGTCTTGCCCATGGCTGGACGGCCCGCAAGGATCAGCAGGTCGGATGGGTGCAGGCCGCCGGTTTTCTTGTCCAGGTCACGCAGCCCGGTGGTCAGGCCCACCACGTCGCCGCTGCGGTCAAAGGCCTGCTGCGCGATTTCCAGCGCATCGGCCAGTGCGCGGTCAAAGGACTGGAAGCCGCCATCCTGTCCCTTTTCCGTGGCCAGCTTGAACAGCGCTTCCTCACTGGCAGCGATCTGGCTGGGACCGTCAAGGTCGGCACGTGCGCCAAAGGCGTTGTTGACCACGTCCTGCCCGATGTCGATCAGCTGGCGGCGTATCCATGCATCATGAATGACGCGTCCGTAATCGGCGGCGTTGATGATGCCGACCATGGATGTCAGCAGCCTGGCCAGGTACGCCGTGCCGCCCACGGAATCCAGCACGCCGGTATTTTCGAATTCGGCCCGCAGCGTGACGGGGTCCGCCAGTTGGCCGCCTTCGATACGGCGGGAAATGGCATCATAGATGCGGCCATTGACCTCATCGGCAAAATGCGCGCCGGTCAGGAAGTCGGAAACGCGGTCATATGCGCGGTTATTGGTCAGCAGCGCGCCCAGCAGCGCTTGCTCCGCCTGTATGTTGGCAGGCGGCAGGCGGTGCGAGACGCCAAGGAGCGAGTCCTTTTGCCCGGACTCTGCGGAGGGGGGATTCTGGATCGTATTCACCCCCCCATCCTACCTGATCCCCCCATGCGACCGGAAGGGGCATGATGGGGTGGCCGGATGTGCATGACGGGCGCGTCAGCCCCGGGGTGCGTGTACCAGCCGTTCCGCGCGGCGGATGACGGCGATGGCCATGCCGTGGACCGTGTCCGCCCCGTACCGTTGCAGGATATCGTGCCGGGCCGCCCTGCCAATCCGCATGCACAGGTCGGGGCGTGCATGGAGGTGGAGGATCTGCGCGGCGAGGGTTTCCGGCGTGGAGGCGGCCAGCAGGAACCCGTTGACCCCATCACGGATGATGTCGGGAATGGCGCCCACGGGGGTTGCGATGACCGGCAGCCCTACCTGCATCGCCTCATGGACCGCGATGCACAGACCCTCGAAATGGGAGGGCTGCACATATACATGCAGCTTGCGGCAGAATTCCAGCGGGTCCGGCTGGAATCCCTCGAAACTGATGGCGTCCGCCGCCATCCGGGCCGCCAGCGCCTGCAGCGCCATCATCTGCGACCCGCTGCCGCACAGTGACAGGTGAATGCGTGCATCCGACCGGGTCGCGCGGATGACACCCATCGCGCGTACCAGCAGCTGCATGTTCTTTTCCGGTTCCAGCCGCCCCAGTGATCCGACATGGAAGACCGCCCCGTCCTGCCCGTTCCATGGCGCGGCCGGTTGCACGGCCGCATCGGCCATGAACAGCGGCCATGTGCAGATCCGGTCGGGTGGCAGGCGCAGCTGGCTGCATGTGACGCGGGCCACGTATTCGGAATCCGCTACCCAGAATGCGCTCAGGTGACGGGTGCGGCGCAGCAGGAAGCGGTTGGCGGGCTTGAGAAACGCGCTGTGCTGCCAACTGACCACGGGAATGCCCAGCATCCTGCCGATCGCCTGACCGTACAGGGTCGCGCGTGTCAGGGATGTCCATAACAGGTCGGGCCGGTTGGCGCGGACATAACTCAGCACCTGCCCCAGTGACGCGAACCGGGCGGGATCGCGATCATCCACGATATGGTAATCAATGCCGGCGGCCTCCAGCCAGGCAATGGCGTTGCCAGCCTTGCGCGCCAGCGCCACGACCCGGACCGTGTGCCCGCAGGCGCGCATCATCCCGATCACGGCAGGCAGCGGCCGTTCGGCCCCACCGCCGTTCAGGCTGTTAATGAGATAGAGGATACGCATTCATTACCAACAACAGATCCGGCCAGGGCTGTCCTTGCCGTCATTTCTCGGAACCGGAACACCGGATATGCAACGGCGGAAAGGCTTAATAGGGCAGTTTTCCCCATTAGAAAACAGCAGGCGGGGACCGGGCGTGCAAATTACCCGGCTGTCTCCCCTGCCCTGACCGGTGTCAACCGCAGGTACGCGGTATTGCCGGGTTGTATGATCATGCATTTCTTATTACGCGTCGTGGATACTTTCCGTGGAAAATGGTTCATGACCGTACTCAATAATACGACCCTGCCCCATCTGCCGGGTAATATCCTCGTGCCTGCCTATGACCGTAGCAAGGTGACGCCTGGTATTGCCCATATCAGCGTGGGCAATTTCCATCGTGCCCATCAGGCGGTTTACATGGACCGCGTGCTGGACCGTCCCGGTCAGGCCGGCTGGGGCCTGCTGGGCATAGGGTTGATGGAAAACCCGCATGAGGCCGAGAAGGCGAAGGACATGGCGGCGCAGGACTGCCTGTATTCCCTGACCGAATGTGCCCACGATGCGCCCAATGTGGTGCGGGTGATCGGTTCCATCACGGAATACATGTATGCCCCCGCCGACCGTGCGGCCACCATCGCGCGGCTGGCCGATCCGGCAATCCGCATTGTCAGCATGACCGTGACCGAAGGCGGCTATTATGTTGATGAAAACGGCGTATTCCCCGTCGACCATCCCCTGATCGCCGAGGACCTGAAGCGCGCGGTGCCGCACACCGTGTTCGGCCTGCTGACCGAGGCGCTGCGCAGGCGGCGTGAAAGCGGCGCGGGGCCGTTTACCATCCTGTCGTGTGACAACCTGCCCCAGAACGGCCATGTCGCGCGCACCGCCTTCCTGGGCTGGGCGCGTGCGCGTGATGCCGGGCTTGCACAGTGGATCGAGGAAAACGTCACCTTCCCCTGCACGATGGTCGATCGCATTACCCCGGCCGTCCATCCCGATGATATCCGCCGGCTTGATGCGGAAAGCGGTATTGATGACCGTATTCCCGTCTTCTGCGAGGATTTCATCCAGTGGGTGGTGGAAGACAAATTCTGCGCCGGTCGCCCCGAACTTGACGCCGTCGGCGTACAGTTCACGGATAATGTCCAGCCATATGAGGAGGTGAAGCTGCATATGCTCAATGCCTCCCACTCGCTTCTGGGCCTGTCGGGCGTGCTGTCGGGGTATCGCGTGGTCAGTGAAATCATGGAAGACCTGCACGAGGTCACCCTGGTCGAGCAGTACCTCGCCTTCGACGCCGAACCCCTGCTGCATGCCCCGCCGGGCATGGCGCTGACCGAATATGGCAGGCGCCTGCTGCACCGCTTCCGCAATCGCGCGATCAGTGACCAGCTTCTGCGTATTGCGTCCGACAGCACGTCCAAGCTGCCCATGTTCATCAAGAGCACGGCCATGGGCGTGATCGCGCACCGGCGCCCGGTGGACCGCATCGCGTTTGTCGTGGCCTGTTACGCCGAGTACCTGCGTGGTCATGATGACAAGGGGCAGGCCTATGCCATTGTCGAACCGCACCTGACCGATGATGACCGGGTGAAGGCCGCATCGCCACGGCTGGAGGATGCACTGGACATGAGTGCCTTCGCCGGGTGGGAACTGGGTGATAACCCCGGATTCGTACAGGTCTATCTGTCCCTGCGGCAGTCCATCCGCGACAATGGCACGCGGGCGACGCTGGCAACGGTTGTATCCAAGGGGAAATAGACGTTCAGGGTGCTGAAAATGCGCCCTGAAATATTCTGACACACGATTTATTCATCAAGTTTGGCTTGACCCGGCGTGAAGTCCTACGTTTTCTCATGGGAGAATGTTCGGACTGTATCACGGTAATCAGGAAAACTTATGAATAGCCTTATACGCTCGGCTCCCCTCCTGGCGGCAGCCATAGCCGTCTGTGGCCTGACAGGTCTTTACCTGTTGGGCGGCGGCCTGTGGCTGTGCCTTATCGGAGGGTCTTTCTACTATGTTGTCGCGGGTGTCCTGCTTCTGGTGACGGCGTTCCTGCTGTTCCGGCGACAGGCATCCGCGCTTACGGTTTACGCGGTCCTGCTGCTTGGCACGATGGCGTGGGCCGTCAATGAAGCCGGGTTTGACTTCTGGGCGCTTGCACCACGTGGGGATATCCTTGTCCCCATCGGGATCGTGCTGGCGCTGCCATGGGTGACGCGACACCTGCAGCCTGCAAGCATGGGCGCGCGCATGCCGCTGCTGGGCGCGATTGGCGCGGCCGTGGTCGTGGTCGGCTTCGCCCTGATGGGGGACCCGCAGGATATCGCGGGCAACCTGCCCCCGGTGGCGAAGGACGCCCCCGAACCCGGTGACGCCCACCAGATGCCCGATGGCGACTGGCAGGCCTACGGCCGCACGCAGTTCGGGGACCGTTTTTCCACGCTCAGGCAAATCAATGCCGATAATGTCAGCAAGCTGAAAGTCGCATGGACATTCCGCACAGGCGACCTGCGTGGTCCCAATGACCCCGGTGAAATCACCGATGAAGTCACGCCCATCAAGATCCGTGATACGCTGTATCTGTGCACGCCCCACCAGATCCTGTTCGCGCTCGATGCCAAAACGGGCAGGCAGCGGTGGAAGTTCGATCCAAAACTGGCGTACAACCCCACCTTCCAGCACCTGACATGCCGTGGCGTGTCCTATCATGAGGACAGGGCCGAGGCGCAGTCTGCTGATGCGAATGCGACACCGGTGGAATGCGCGCGCCGCATCTTCCTGCCCACCAATGACGGACAGCTGTTCGCGCTGGATGCCGAAACCGGCGCCCGCTGCGCATCGTTCGGCAATAATGGCGTGGTGAACCTGCAGGATGGCATGCCCGTCAAGACGCTGGGCTTTTACGAACCTACATCGCCCCCGGTCGTGACCGATACCACCGTAATCGTGTCCGGTGCGGTGACCGACAACTATTCCACGCATGAACCCTCTGGTGTGACGCGTGGGTTCGACGTGCATACCGGCGCGCTGAAATGGGCGTTCGACCCCGGCAATCCTGACCCGAACGAAATGCCGTCCGAACACCATACCTTCGTGCCCAATTCCCCCAATTCGTGGATCACGTCGTCCTATGACGCCAATCTGGACCTGGTCTACATCCCGATGGGCGTGCAGACGCCCGATATCTGGGGCGGCAACCGCGGCGCGGATGCCGAACGCTATGCCAGTTCGATCGTGGCGCTGAACGCGTCCACCGGCAAGCTGGTATGGAGCTACCAGACCGTCCATCATGACCTGTGGGACATGGACATTCCCGCCCAGCCCAGCCTGGTCGATATCCGCAACGAACAGGGCGAGGTCATTCCCACGCTGTATGCCCCGGCCAAGACCGGCAACATCTTCGTGCTGGACCGTCGCAATGGCCATCTGGTCGTGCCGGCGCCCGAACGTCCCGTGCCGCAGGGTGCGGCGCCTGGCGATCACGTGTCGCCCACGCAGCCTTTCTCCCAGCTGACCTTCCGCCCCAGCAAGCTGCTGACCGATGCGGACATGTGGGGTGGTACGATGTATGACCAGCTGGTCTGCCGCATCATGTTCCACCGCCTGCGCTACGATGGCACGTTCACGCCGCCTTCGCTGCAGGGTACGCTGGTGTTCCCCGGCAACCTGGGCATGTTTGAATGGGGTGGCCTTGCGGTTGATCCCGTGCGCCAGATCGCGATCGCCAACCCCATCGCCATCCCGTTCGTGTCCAGGCTGATCCCGCGTGGCCCGAACAACCCGGCGACACCTGACAAGTCCCTGCCATCAGGCAGCGAAAGTGGCGTGCAGCCGCAGTTTGGCGTGCCCTATGGCGTTGACCTGCATCCGTTCCTGTCGCCCTTCGGCCTGCCGTGCAAGCAGCCGGCATGGGGCTACATGTCCGGTATCGACCTGCGCACCAACAAGATCGTGTGGAAGCACCGCAACGGCACGATCCGTGACAGCGCGCCGCTGCCCCTGCCCATCAAGATGGGCGTGCCCAGCCTTGGTGGCCCGTTGACCACCGCGGGTGGGGTCGCGTTCCTGACCTCCACACTGGATTACTACATCCGTGCATATGACGTGACCAATGGCCGCGTCCTGTGGCAGGACCGCCTGCCTGCCGGCGGCCAGTCCACGCCCATGACCTATGCGGTGGATGGCAAGCAGTACATCGTGACCGCCGATGGTGGCCACGGGTCGTTTGGCACCAAGCTGGGTGACTACATCGTCGCCTACAGCCTGCCCGACCAGAACTGAACCGTGCAGGGCCGGGGAAGGATTTTTCCCTTCCCCGGCTTGACATGGCCGGTTCCATCTATATTCATTGGTATATAGATATCGCTGTGACAGGACACTGCAGGCCCATTTATTCGGGGGTTTGCGGGGGTCCTGCTATATTCATATTATAAATAAATAACTCTTATTACAGCTTTGATCTTACGCGCCACCAAACGGCTTGATTAGGAAACGGTAATACAAAGTTTCCGCCGTGGCGCCGATGTTCCCGCACATACGGCAGTTCCGGTGCCTTCAGGACAGTGCAACGACGCGCTGTTTCTTGTGTTTCGCGCCATACCGGCACTGGAACCGGGCGGATGATACGGGGTGATATGATGACTTTCACAACCGCGAGAACATCGTGATTAAACGTATTGCAGCAGCGATTGTGGGAATCGGTGTCGCCGGTGGCGTCGGGTTCCTTGCCTATGCGTGGTATCCGGCCATTGCGCCGGTTGCACCGCCTCCTCCTTCCTCCTTTTCCGCAGCGCAGGTCGAGCGCGGGCGCGTGCTGGCCGCCGGCGGCTACTGCGCCGAATGCCATACCCGCACGGATGGCAAGCGTGGTGTCGAATTGGCGGGCGATTACAAGATGGATACGCCGTTTGGCGCCATCTTCTCCTCCAACATCACGCCTGATCCCGAAACGGGTATAGGCCGCTGGTCGGAAGCCGCCTTCAAGCGCGCCATGCGCAAGGGCATTTCGCGTGACGGCACGCAGCTTTTCCCGGCCTTCCCGTTTGATCACTTCACGCACATGACGGATCAGGACATCGATGATGTCTATGCCTTCCTCATGACGCGGGAGCCGGTGCACTCGGTCAAGCGTGACAACACGGTGGGCTTCCCCTTCAACATCCGTCTGGAACAGGCGGGCTGGAAACTTCTGTTCCTGCATGAAGGCCCGCTCAAGAATGATCCCAGCCAGGATGCCGAGTGGAACCGTGGCGCGTACCTGGCCGAAGGGCTGAGCCACTGTTCGGCATGCCATACGCCGCGTAATCTCATGGGTGCGGAAAAGGCCAGCGCGCCGTATGATGGCGCCCCGGTGGATAACTGGATCGCGCCGCCGCTCAATGAACACAACCCGACCCCGGTTGTCTGGACCGAGGACGAGTATTTCAAGTACCTGCGCTTCGGTTCCGCCCCACTGCATGGCAGCGCCGCCGGTCCCATGTCGCCCGTGGTCCATGGTGGCCTGAGCGAGATGCCGGAATCCGACGTGCATGCCATTGCGCATTACCTGGCCCAGATCGACCATTCCGCAACCCGCGTCAGCCAGGACCCCAAGGCGATTGCATGGGCCATGCAGGCATCCATGAAGGATCTGGTCGGCCCGCAGGTGAACCCGAACGCGAAGCTGTATGCCGGCGCCTGCGCCGCGTGTCACGCCAATGCCGGACCGCAGCCGGTTGAAGGCCGCCCCGACCTGGCGCTGAACAATGCGCTGTGGCTGGATGAGCCGACCAACCTGTTCCAGGTCATCCTGCGTGGCATTGGCACGACGGAAGGTATATCCACCGTTTCCATGCCCAGTTTCTATCATTCCTTCTCGGATGCGGATCTGGCCCGCCTGGCGGCCTACCTGCGTGCGACCCGCACGACCCTGCCGCCGTGGACCGATCTGGAGAAGAAGGCGGGCGAGGTTCGCAAGACCCTGCCCGTTCCCCCTGTCGCGTCGTCCCATTGAGCTGAAAGACGGAGCTAGAACATGACGACCTTTCGCCTCAATGGACGGGAAGTAACCGTTGACGTACCGGGTGATACCCCCCTGCTGTGGGTCATCCGTGACGAAGTTGGCCTGACCGGAACGAAATTCGGTTGCGGCATCGGCATGTGTGGTGCGTGCACCATCCATATCGGTGGCCGGGCCACCCGTTCCTGCGTGACCCCCGTCAGCGCCGCCGAAGGCGCTGACATCACCACGATCGAAGGCATCGATCCTGAGGGTAACCACCCTGTCCAGCAGGCCTGGCGTGAAATCCAGGTGCCGCAGTGCGGCTACTGCCAGTCCGGGCAGATCATGCAGGCCGTGAGCCTGCTGAAGGATTACCCCTCTCCCACGGATGAGGAAATCGATGCCGTCATGGCTGGCAGCCTGTGCCGGTGCATGACCTATATTCGCATTCGTGAGGCCATCAAGAAGGCCGCGGCCACCGCACGCGGAGATGCATCAAATGGGTAGATTAAACCGCTTCCGCCTTGGCAAGGACGGACGCCGTGAACAGGCTTCCCTGTCACGTCGCGGCTTCCTTGTCACCTCCCTTGGCGCCGGCGTCATGTTTGGCTTCGCGCGTCCTTCATCCGCCAACCAGATTTTCCCGCTCGACCGGTCGCTGCCGGGTGACGGGGCGTTCGAACCCACCATCTGGTGTTCGATCGCACCCGATGGGGAAATCACGGTCAACATCATCCGCGCGGAAATGGGCCAGCATATCGGCACCGCCCTTGCCCGCATCATCGCGGATGAAATGGAAGCCGACTGGAGCAAGGTCCGCATCAACTACGTGGACACCGACCCCAAATGGGGCTTGATGGTTACCGGTGGCAGCTGGTCGGTGTGGATGACATGGGACGTCTTCCGCCAGGCCGGCGCCGCGACGCGCACGGCCATGGTCGAGGAAGGCGCCCGCCTGCTGGGCACCACGCCGGACAAGTGCACGGTCGCCAACAGCATCGTCAGTGCCGGTGGCAAGCAGATCAGCTTTGGCGACATCGTGGCCAAGGGGCATCCGTCCCATTCCTTCACGCCCGAGGAAATGGCCAAGCTGCCGCTCAAGCCCGCCAGCGAACGCAGGCTGATCGGCAATGCCGAACTCAAGGCGCTGGACATTCCGGCCAAGACCAACGGCACGGCCATCTATGGCATCGACGCCAAGGTGGAGGGCATGCTGTATGGCCGCCCCAAGATGCCGCCGACGCGCTATGGCTCCAAGGTCCGTTCGGTTGACGATACCGAGGCCAGGAAGATCAAGGGCTATGTCCGCTATCTGCTGATCGATGATCCGTCGCAGGTCGTGCAGGGCTGGGTCGTGGTTCTGGCGGAAAGCTACAGCGCCGCCATCCGCGCGACCGATGCGCTGAAGGTTGAATGGACGCCGGGTGAGACGATCCACACGTCCGAACGCGACATTCAGGACCGTGGCCGCGAACTGATCAACAACAAGGCAGGCGGCGTCTACATCTTCAATGATGATGGCGTGGACCAGGCCTTTGGCAGTGCGCATACGGTCATGGATCAGGAATATACCTGTGCATCCGTGCTGCATTACCAGCTGGAACCGACCAACGCGCTGGCCTTTGAAAAGGACGGTGTTTACGAAATCCACGCGGGTAACCAGTGGCAGAGCCTGATCCTGCCCACGCTGGCCAAGTCGCTGCAGGTGCCTGAAAGCAAGGTCATCCTGCGCAGCTACCTGCTGGGTGGCGGGTTTGGCCGCCGGCTGAACGGGGATTACATGATCCCGGCCGCCCTTGCGTCCAAGGCGCTGGGTGGCAAGCCGGTCAAGCTGATCCTGACGCGGTCGGATGACATGCAGTTCGATTCCTTCCGCTCGCCTTCGGTCCAGCGTGTCCGCATGGCGTTCGACGCCAGCGACAGGATCACCGCCATGGATTACCAGGCCGCTGCGGGCTGGCCCACGGGCGTGATGGCCGAAGCGTTCATGGAAAAGGGCGTGGATGGCAAGCCGTATGACCAGTTCGCCATCGCTGGTGGCGACCACTGGTACGAAGTCGGTGCCTTCCGGGTGCGTGCGCTGCGTAATGACCTGGCGGAAAAGACATTCCGTCCCGGCTGGCTGCGTTCGGTCAGCCCCGGCTGGACCAGCTGGGGGGTCGAGTGCTTCCTTGATGAAGTCGCGCACCGCCAGAAGAAGGATCCTGCGCAGTTCCGTCTTGAACTGTTGACCGCGCAGGGCCGTAACAAGGGGCAGGCGCCCGATTCCGTCGGCGGCGCGCTGCGTCAGGCCGCTGTCGTGCGCAGGCTTATGGAAAAGGTGAGCTGGGGCAAGACCAACCTGCCCAAGGACACCGCGATGGGCCTTGCCACCACGGCGGGGCAGGAACGCGGCATGCCGACGTGGATCGGTTGTGTGGCGCAGGTGCATGTGGACCGCAGCACGGGCGTCGTGACATGCCAGAAGCTGACCATCGTGGTCGATGCGGGTACCGTGGTTGATCCTGATGGCGCGAAGGCCCAGACCGAGGGTGCTGCGCTGTGGGGCTTGAGCATGGTCCTGTTCGAGAACACGGAAATCGTCAACGGCATGCCGGTTGACCGTAACCTGAACACCTATACGCCACTGCGTATTGCCGACACGCCGGAAATGGACATCGAGTTCCTGCCCAGCACCGAAAAGCCGATGGGTCTGGGTGAACCGGGCACGACGGTGGTCGGTCCTGCAATCGGCAACGCCATATTCAATGCCGTGGGTGTCCGCCTGCGTCATATGCCGGTCCGTCCGGCGGATGTGCTGCGCGGCCTGCAGAACGGCTAGGCGCATACACACTGAATACGAAAAACCCCGGTATGCGGTGCATGCCGGGGTTTTTTATTGTCTGGGATAAAAAATAAAAGTTTTTGGGGGTCGCCTTTTTTCAGGAAGGCGGCATTTCGGGAAGCTTCCTGAAAAAGCTTCACCAGAAATTCCTTTATGATTTACCGGAATTATCAATGCGGCCGCATACCCATGCAGGCGGCCAGTATGGCCAGAAAGCACAGTTCCGCCAGGCATATGACAAACCACTGCAATGTCATGTAACCGCGCGGCATGGCCCCGCGTTGCCAGGCCATGCGTTCCACGACAGCAGTGGCGGCAAATCCCGCGATCAGGATCAGCAGCCCGATCAGTTCATGCACCGTAGCAAGGCACAGCCCCACCCAACCGATGCAGGCAGGCGCTCCCCCCATGGCAAGACGCAGGTTGGTCAGGCGCTGCGTGCTGCCCGCCGGGACGATATCGGGCTGTTCCAGCGCCAATCCCCAGTGGACCGCGCCGAGGAAGGACAGCATGACCGCGCCATACCCCACGGCCGCCGTCAGCAGGCGTGGCGTATGGTCGGGGGTGAGGAACAGGATCGCGCATGTGCAGCCAACCAGTGGCAGCAGGCTTGCCAGCGCGGTGACGATGGCAAGCAGTGGCAGGCGTTTCACGGCGGGTCTCTCCTATCTTGTCATGTTGTGCATACCCTACTCTGGCATGATGCGTGGCATCTGTTATCGTGGGGCAGGATATGCATGCGGTCGTATGCCGTATCCCCATAATGTCAAATCTGAGGAAACAGATACCATGAGCGCCATTATCGATATCATCGCCCGCGAAATACTCGACAGCCGTGGCAATCCCACCATCGAGGTGGACGTCGAACTGGCATCCGGCGCGAAAGGCCGGGCTGCGGTCCCTTCGGGCGCGTCCACCGGCGCGCATGAGGCCGTCGAACTGCGTGATGGCGACCCGAAACGCTATGGCGGCAAGGGTGTGCTCGAGGCTGCGGGCCATGTCGAGCACGAAATCCTTGAAGCCCTGCAGGGCGTGGAATCGACCGATCAGGTCGCCATTGACGAGGCGATGATCGACCTCGATGGCACACCCAACAAGTCCCGTCTGGGCGCGAACGCGATTCTGGGCGTGTCGCTGGCAGTTGCCAAGGCCTCGGCGGAGGAACTGCAGACCCCGCTGTACCGCTATGTCGGCGGCGTGTATGCCCGCACCCTGCCCGTGCCGATGATGAACATCATCAACGGTGGCGAACATGCCGACAACCCCATCGACATCCAGGAATTCATGATCCAGCCGGTGGGCGCGCCCACGGTTACGGATGCGATCCGCATGGGTTCGGAAATCTTTGCCCAGCTGAAGAAAAGCCTGTCGGGCGCTGGCTACAACACCAACGTCGGTGACGAGGGCGGGTTCGCGCCCGCGCTGAAATCGGCCGATGAGGCACTGGGCTTCATGATGCGCGCGGTCGAAGCGGCGGGATACCGCCCCGGTGACGACGTGACCTTCGCACTCGATTGCGCCGCGACCGAGTTCTACAGGAACGGGCGTTATGAACTGAAGGGCGAGGACAAGAGCCTCGATGCCGCTGGCATGATCGCCTATCTGGCCGATCTTTCCGCCCGCTATCCCATCATTTCCATCGAGGACGGTCTGGCGGAAGATGACTGGGAAGGCTGGGCTGAACTGACCGCCAACCTTGGACACAAGCTGCAGCTGGTGGGGGATGACCTGTTCGTGACCAATCCCGACCGCCTGCGTCGTGGCATCAAGGCAGGCGTCGCCAATTCGCTGCTGGTCAAGGTCAACCAGATCGGCACGCTGAGCGAGACGCTGGAAGCCGTGCAGATGGCGCAGCATGCCGGTTACACGGCGGTGATGAGCCACCGTTCGGGCGAGACGGAAGACAGCACCATCGCCGACCTGGCGGTGGCGACCAATTGCGGGCAGATCAAGACCGGATCGCTTTCACGTTCGGATCGGACGGCGAAATACAACCAGCTGATCCGTATCGAGAACGAACTGGCCACGGCTGCCCGTTACGCCGGGCGCACGATCCTGAAGAACGGGTGACATCCCATGCCGGACGGGGTAATCCCGTCCGGTAACAGGACATGGCGGGGAAAGGGTTACGATGCAGCTGGGCAAGATCATGAAGCGCGTGATGGGGGCAACCATCCCCCCTGCCCTGTTTATCGGGCTTACGGCCTATTTCGGCTGGAATGTCATGCGGGGCGAACATGGGCTGCACAGCTATGCCGCACAGCTTCACCTGCTGGATGAGGCACGATCCGCCCAAAAGGATGCGGCAGCGGAACAGGAAGTCTGGCTGCGCCGCGTGCGGGGCCTGAAGGAAGGGGCGCTGGATACCGACCTGCTGGATGAACGCGCGCGCTCCATGCAGAACCTGGCCCGGCAGGATGAAATCGTCGTGCCCTATGGCGAACACGACCATCTGTACTGATCGCCCAACCGACAGGCACAAAAAAACCCCGGAAAAACTACCGGGGTTTTTTTGTATCCGTTTGCGCGGAAGATTATTTGATCTTCGCTTCGCGGAAGGCCACGTGCTTGCGGGCGACGGGGTCGTATTTGCGCATTTCCATCTTGCCGGTCTGGGCACGGGCGTTCTTCTTGGTCACGTAGAAGTAGCCGGTGTCCGCCGTGGAAACGAGTTTGATCTGGATGGTGTTGGTCTTGGCCATGATATCCTCAGCACTGCTTTGCCGCTGCTGGAACATTCAGGTACAGCAGTGGTTCAAGTGGGCGGAAAATGCGCATACACAAGGCGCAGGTCAAGCGCCTTGGTCGATATTTCTGATTAAATTCGCACACAATGGGTAAAAAAGGAGCGCAGTGCACGATGTTGAGCGTCTCGGAAGCGCGCGAACGGATTCTTGACGGGGTATTTCCCCTGCCATCCGAGGTCGTGGCCCTGACCGATGCCTGTGGGCGCGTCAGCGCGGCCCCCGTCATCGCCCGGCTGTCCAATCCCCCGGCCGATGTCTCGTCCATGGATGGCTACGCGGTGCGTGCCGCGGACCTGTCGGTACAGGGCGCGCGCCTGACCTGCATCGGTTCCGCACCCGCGGGTCACCCCTTCGCCGGCGCGGTGGGAGCAGGTGAATGCGTGCGCATATTCACCGGCGCGGTTGTGCCATCCGGCGCGGATGCCATCCTGATACAGGAAAATGCACAGGCGGAAGGCGCATCCGTTACCACGACCACCACCCTGCCCCCCGGCACCTATATCCGGCGCAGGGGCCAGGATTTTGTCGAAGGCCAGGAAGTCATTCCCACGGGCCGCAGGCTGTCGGCGCGTGACATCGCCCTTGCCGCCGCAGCCAATCATGCATGGGTGCGGGTGACGCGCCGCCCGCGCGTGGCCATTGCCGCGACGGGTGATGAACTGCTGCTGCCCGGAAGCGGGATCGGGGCGGGACAGATCGCCAATTCCAATACACCCATGCTGGCCGCCCTGCTGCGCGCGGCGGGAGCGGACCCGGTCATGCTGCCGATGCTGCGTGACGACATGGCCGACCTTGCCACGCTGGAACGCATGGTCGATGGCGTGGACATGCTGGTGACCGCAGGCGGCGCGAGTGTTGGCAGCCATGACCTTGTGCGGTGTGGGCTGGAACAGGTCGGGTTGAAAACCGATTTCTGGAAAATCGCCATGCGGCCGGGCCGTCCGCTTATGTACGGGCATCTGGGCCGCCTGCCATTTATCGGCCTGCCGGGCAATCCGGTGGCGGCGTTTGTCTGTTCGGTCGTATTCATCCTGCCCGCCCTGCGCCGCATGGCGGGGCTGGCCACGCCGGTTGTGCCGCCGGAACACGCGATACTGGGGGCGGACGTGCCCGAAAACGACCGGCGCATGGATCACCTGCGCGCGGGACTCGGTCATGATGCGGACGGACGTCTGGTGGCGACCCCCTTCGCCGTACAGGATTCGGCCATGCTGCATGTGCTGGCGCAAAGCGGCGCCCTGATCCTGCGTGCGCCCCATGCCCCCCCGGCAAAGGCGGGGGAGCCGTGCGACATAATCCGTATCGATCGCGTTCTGGAATAGGTCAGTTACGCCGGTTGACGCGGCGTGGGGAACCAATATAGAACATGTGAACAGGTTTTTGGTTTGTTCCATCATATTCCAGCCCGGGCGACACCGGTAACGGCAAAAGGACATGTGGCATGCTTACGAAGAAACAACATGAACTTTTGCTGTTTATCGACAGCCACCTGCGCAGGACGGGTTTCTCCCCGTCCTTTGATGAAATGAAGGATGCGCTGGGCCTGCGTTCCAAATCCGGCATTCACCGCCTGATCTCGGCGTTGGAGGAACGCGGTTTCCTTCACCGCAGGCATCATCGCGCCCGTGCGCTGGAAATCCTGCGCCTGCCTGATATCGATGTGCCGCCCGCGCCCGCCCCGTCCGACCCACCTGCCCCGATCCCCGGTTCGCCTGATCCCCGCGGAATGCTGGTGGTGGATGTACCCTTCGTGGGGCGGATCGCCGCCGGCAATCCCATTGAAGCCATTACACCGGAAACCACCCGTATTGCCGTCCCGGCCGACATGCTGGGCAAAGCCAGCCATTACGCGCTGGAAGTCACGGGGGATTCGATGCAGGACGCGGGGATTCTGGATGGTGACATGGTCATCATCCGTGAAGGCATGCAGGCAACGGACGGGCAGATTGTCGTTGCCCTGATCGATGGGATAGAAGTCACGCTGAAGCGTCTGCGCCACGAGGGGAGCAATATTGCGCTGATCCCTGCCAACCGGCATTATGAGACCCGCGTGCTGCCTGCAGCCCGGGTCAATGTGCAGGGCACCCTGGCTGGCCTGATCCGTCGTTACTGAAAAAACCGTTTTCAGCAGTCTGCCAGTGAATCACCTGCGATTATGAAAAGTGTCCGGTAAAGCTTTTTTCAGAAGGCTTCGGGAAACGCCCTTTTGTTGAAACAATCTTCAGGGCGCGTCCCGCGCCACCTGTTCCCATGCGGGCAGCCGGGCCGCCAGTTGTGCCACCGCATCCGGCCCCATGGGGGTGATGGTCGGAAATTCGGCCAGTATGCGGACCCGTCCATGGCGTTCGATGGCGCTGCGGCCATAAGGTTCGGGCGGGCCGTTCAGGATCACGCCCGCGACATGCAGTCCACGCGCCCGGAGTGCGGCAAGGCTGAGCAGCGTATGGTTGATCGTGCCAAGCTGGCTGCGCGCCACCAGCACGACCGGCAGCGCCAGCCGGGCCATGAGGTCGATCATCAGGTAATTTTCGGCAATTGGCACGAACACGCCGCCTGCCCCTTCCACCACCAGCGGACCGTCACTGGCTGCATGGCGTGGCAGGGCGATCATGGCGGGATCGATCCGGGTATGGGCCGCATGGGCCGCATCCTCGGGCGATAGCGACGCCCCGAACGTGGCGGCTGGTGGATAAAGGCGGGCCGGGTCCAGTCCTGTCAGCTGCCGCACGCCCATGCTGTCGGATGGGGCGTCATCCGTGCCGCTCTGCAACGGTTTCCAGTAAGCCGCGTCCCATGCCCTGACCAATGTCGCGGATGTCACCGTCTTGCCCACATCCGTATCCGTGCCGGTAACGAACACACCCGGCCACGCCGCGCGGCGGAACAGCCCGTAACCGACCTGATAGGACACGGTGAACGGTCCATCCGTTCCCGCCGCCGCCAGTACGCGGCGCAACTGGCCACCCGTAGCAGGGGCGTAGTCCGTATGCGTGGCCCCGATGGCACGCAGTTCCTGCACGAAGGCCAGTGGGGTGGCCGGGGTATCGACAGTCTCGGCATCATGCCACATCCCCGCACCGCAGGCGGGCCATTCGGCCTGTAGCTGTTCGATGGTGGGATAATCCGGCATGGGACACACGACCCCGGCCCGCGCATATGCATCCCGCCATTGCCGGAAGCTGCTCAGGCACAGCGTGGAAAGCGCCATCTGTCCCCCCGGCGCCAGCAGGTTGCCCAGCATGCGCAGGGTGCGTGCCCGGTGGGGAAACCACTGCATGGCCATGCTGGAACAGATCAGATCAAACGGACCTTCCACGTCCGGGGCTTCGGCATCCATGCGGTGCAGGGACAGCCTGTCGTCATTCGCCATCCGCCGGGCCACGCGCTCCAGCATGGCGGGGGCGATGTCGGTGGCGGTGATATGGGCTGTCGGGAACAGCCTGCGCAGTTCACGGGTCAGGAAGCCGGTGCCGCAGCCAATTTCCAGAATACGTGCGGGGGGCATGTCGCCGGGGGCATGGCGGGCAGCAATGCGGCATGCCAGTTCGCGCGCCACAACGTGCTGGACGCGGGCGGCCTGTTCATATCCCTGTGCCGCGCCAAAACGGGCGGCGATGCGGTCTTTGCGGGTCATGGTGCGGTCATCCGTCCGGTCATGGCCATAATGGCGTGGGCGCAGGTTGCGGTATGGGTCAGGGGCAGCAGGTGGCCACCTTCAACCCACTGGGCTTCCATGCCGCTGCCGGGGGGGAAGCAGGCACGGGTCAGCGTGGGCGGTGCAATGGTGTCATCTGTTCCGGCAATGACATGGACCGGACATGTGACCCGTTTCAGGTCGGTCCTGCAATCCATGTCCATCAGGGCCACCAGCCCCTGTTCCAGTCGTCCGCGTTCGATGTGGGACGGCAGTGGCGTGTCAATGCCGGCGAGCAGGCGAAAGCTGTGCAGCAGCCCTTCGGGTTCCCGCATCAGGCCTGCGCGCATGCGTTCAATCACGCGCCGGGGAATGCCGTGGGGAAAGTCGGCTGCGGTCCCGAACCGGCTGAAACCGTTTATCAGCACCAGCCCCCGGCACAGGGGACCATGGTGACGCAGCAGCCACAGCGCGCCCAGCGAGTGCCCGACCCCGATATAGGGCACCTGTGGCAGCATCAGCGCGGGTTGCCGGGTGAAGAAGCCGAAATCGGTGCATGTCGTATGTGCCGGACCAAGGGCGGCGCGGGTTGCATCCCAGAATGTCGGGTCAAAGGCCCAGCCATGCACCAGCGCGATCGGGAGGGAGGCTGCCGTACCCACGGTCATGCATGCTCCCGTGCGGCAAGGGTGATGGCGCGGGCCAGCTGGTCAACCATGCTGTCGGTGTGGGCGGCACTCAGCGCCAGCCGTATGCGGCTGCCGTTCGGGGGCACCGTGGGGGGGCGGATGGCGGTAGCAAGGATGCCGTGGGCTTCCAGACGGGCCGCGAACGCCAGTGCGTGTGCGGCCTCTCCTATCATGATGGGTATGATCTGGGTGGTGGACGGGCCGGATGACAGGCCGCAGTCATGGATCACGCCGCGGATATGGTCGGCATTGCGGGCCAGCCGTGCCCGGGCTTCGTCCAGCGTGGGCACCAGTTCCAGCGCCGCATCCATCGCCCCCAGCACCGCAGGCGGCGGCGCGGTGGTGAATACGAACCCCGAACAGGCGTTTATCAGCCAGTCACACAGGGCCCGTGACCCGGCCACATAGGCCCCGAAACCACCCAGCGCCTTGCTGAACGTCCCCATGACCAGATCGATCTCATGTCCTGCGCACAGCCCGCGTCCATGCGGGCCAAGCACGCCGGTGGCATGGGCTTCATCAACATAGGTAAAGGCGCCATGCCGCCGGGCAAGGGCGCCCAGCCGCGCGATGTCGGTGCGGTCACCATCCATGCTGAATACGCTTTCGGTCACGATCACCCGCATGGCGCGCGCGTCGCCTGCATGGCGTTCAAGCAGGCTGTCCAGATGGTCCAGGTCATTATGGCGGAAGCGAATCTGCCGCACTCCGGCGGCCATGCATCCCTGATGCAGGCTGGCATGGTTCAGCCGGTCGGTGAAAACCAGCGGTGGCACGCCCTGCCCCGCTGCCAGCCGCAGCAGGGCGGCAAGGACGGAAGCATTGGCCTGCCACCCGCTGGCCAGAATCACCGCCGCCTCGCACCCCTTGAATGCAGCCAGTCGTGCCTCGACCTGCATGTGGCGGGGGCTGGTTCCGGTCACTAGGCGGGATGCGCCGGACCCGGTTCCGTCCTGCCGTAGCCATTCGGCGGCACGGGCGTGCAGCGCGGGATGGTGGGACAGGCCCAGATAATCATTGGATGAGAAATTGACCAGTTCACGCCCGTTACGGATAACGGTGGCCGCTCCCACATGCCGTACGGGCCGCAGCACGCGGCGGGTGTGCGTATCCGCCATATGGTCGAGCGCGGTCTGGAAAATTGGATCAAAACGGGCCATGAAGCGCATTGTCCTGCCGGAGCGTGCAGCCCCGGTCAATCCCGCCCACGCAATATCATGGAGTAGTCACATGCAGGGACCCCGCTGGCTGGAACGTGGCATGAAGCATGTCTGGCTACCCTATTCTCAGATGCAGACCACCGTGCCCCCCCTGCCCGCCATCAGCACGCGGGGACGCACCATCACACTGGCGGACGGGTCGGAACTGACTGATGGCATCGCATCATGGTGGACGGCGTGCCACGGCTACAATCATCCCCATATCCGTGCCGCCGTCAGCGCGCAGCTTGAATGCATGCCGCATGTCATGTTCGGCGGCCTGGTCAATGAACCCGCGCTGACACTGGCCAGCCGTCTGGCGGCCATGCTGCCGGGGGATCTGGAACGGGTTTTCTTTACCGATTCCGGTTCCGTCGCCGTTGAGGTCGCGATGAAAATGGCCATCCAGTACTGGCTGAACCGTGGCCGGACGGGCCGGACAAGGCTGCTGGCCTTCCGTGGCGGCTACCATGGCGACACGATGGCCACCATGGCCGTCTGTGACCCCGAGGAAGGCATGCATTCCCTGTATCAGGGCGCGCTGCCCGAACATTTCATCGCCGACCTGCCCGTGGATGCGGACAGCGTGCGGGCGCTGGATGAATTGCTGGCGCAATCAGGGGACAGCATTGCCGCAATTATTGTCGAGCCACTGGTGCAGGGCGCGGGCGGTATGCTGTTCCATTCCCCCGATGTGCTGCGGAACCTGCGCATGCTTGCGGACCGGCATGGCGTCCTGCTGATACTGGATGAAATATTCACCGGGTTCGGGCGCACCGGTACCATGTTCGCGTGTGAACAGGCCGGGATCGTGCCGGACATCATCACGCTGTCCAAGGCCCTGACGGCGGGCACGATGGCGCTGGCCGCCACCGTGGCGCGCGCGCATGTCTTTGATGCATTTCTATCGGACGACCCGCTGCATGCGCTCATGCACGGGCCGACCTTCATGGCCAACGCCATGGCATGCGCCTGTGCCAATGCCTCGCTGGACCTGTTTGAACGCGAAGACTGCCTGGGCGGGGTGGCGCGCATTGCCCGACAGATGCGCACGGAACTGGAACCGTGCCGCAGCCTGCCCCATGTGGTGGATGTGCGCGTCATGGGGGCGATCGGCGTGGTGGAACTGGACCGCATACATGACATGAATGCGCTGAAGACCACCCTGGTCGCGCAGGGGGTCTGGGTGCGGCCCTTCCGTAACATTGTCTATCTGACGCCAGCTTTTAACATAACCACGTCGGAACTGGGCAAGCTGACCGCTGCCATCCGCACCGTTCTGGCGCAACCGGTGTAGCAGCGGATGCATCGGCGCTAGGCCATTGGGGACGGATCTGGTATAGAAAGCCCATGACTTTTTTTCAGCATCGATCCTGGCGCATGACAAATCATGACAGCAAGCGACAGATCGTGCTGAAGATCCTGTCGGACGGAAAAGCCCGTTCGGTGCGTGAAATCGGCGACCTGTTCCCCGAACTGGGCACCTACCATGCCCGGCTGGCGCTGCAGGCCCTGCGTAACCAGGGACTGGTTACGGTGGAAGATGCCCCGGGTGCCAGTGATGGACGCAAGCGCAAGGTCTGGCGTCTGGTCAACACGTACGCCTGAAGACGGTATTTACAGGGTATCCGGCCTATACAGGCGCACGGCTCCTGCGTGGTTACGCCGTCGCGGCATGGCAGGGCCATATTGTCCGGCCCGAGGCCAGCCATTCATTTATCAGGCGTAGCGTTTCGAAACCGCAGGCCAGTCGGCAGTACCAGTATATCAGCCCCGCCCGATAAACCGGACGGGGCGATACCGGTTCACGACGGCGTGGATTCCAGTTCTTCCTTTTTTTCAACCGGCGGCTTGGTACGGCTGTTCCGGCGGGGGGCACGCGGTGCGCGCGGTGCCGGGGTCGGTGCAGGTTCGCTGGCCACGGTGGGCTGCGGGGCGGTTTCCGCAGGTTCCGGCGCCTGCGGGATGGCGGGCTGTTCGGCCCCCTCCTCGACGCTGGTTTCCGTGGGCTGGCGGTTGTCAGCGGGGCGCTGCTGGCGGGCGGCCATGCGTTCCTGCTGGCTCTGCTGTGCCGCCTGCGTCATGGCGTTGAGAATGCGGAAGTAATGTTCGGCATGCTGGAAATAGGCTTCCTCCATTACGCGGTCGCCCGTGCTGCTGGCGTCGCGGCCCAGCTGCAGGTATTTTTCGAACAGCTGCTGCGCCGTACCGCGCACACGCAGGTCAGGCCCGTTGCTGTCGAAGACATGGTTGCGGTTCAACGGGATCTGGCCATTGTTATGGCGTACGCTTCCGCCATTGCTGCCGCCCGAACGATTGTGACGGCCTCGCATGCGTTTCATGTTCATAAGCTGTCGCAGCACTTTCCTGTTGCCGGTCACTGGCGCTGCCCTGGACCGTGGGGCGGTCTGTCCGTCCCGTCTGTTGCCATAGTGGTTGTCCGGTATGACGCCGGACACGGATCCCTGCGCATGGCGGAACCATTCCGGTTCATGACGCCAGCTTTTCTGTTTTGCAATCTGGATCACCCACGCGGAAACGGAACGGCAGAACAGGTTGCAGTTCGTGTTTCCTGCGCCATCGCACTATATCCCGCCTATTTCAGTCTGCCAAATTATTTTTTCATGACCAGCGCCCGCCCGATTTTCCCCAGATCGGGGCGGATTTCCAGTATCCGCAGGCCACCTTCATGCATAAGGGCGGGCACGCTGTGGTCCTGTCCTATGCCCAGTTCCAGCACCGCGATCCCGCCCGATGCCAGCAGTCCGGGCAAAATCGCAGCCAGCGCGCGATACGCGACCAGCCCGTCCGCCCCGCCATCCAGCGCGCGTGCAGGTTCATGGCGCACCACTTCGGGCATGAGACCCTTCAGGTCGGCATGGGGAATGTAGGGGGGATTGCTCAGGATCAGGTCGAATGGTCCCGTGATCCCATCGGCCCAGTTGCAGCACAGCATGTCGCACCGCGCCGCCAGTCCGTTGCGTGCGGCATTGCGCGTGGCAAGGCGTGCGGCATCGGGGTTGATGTCGGTGCCAATGCCCGTGGCCTGCGGATATTCCGCCAGCACCGCCAGCAGCAGGCAGCCCGTGCCTGTCCCGATATCCAGCACGCGCAGCGGGGCGTTCCGGTCCGGCAGGTGATCCAGCACGGCTTCCACCAGTGTTTCCGTGTCCGCGCGCGGTATCAGGGTTGCGGGTGAAACCGCCACGTCCAGCGACCAGAAACCTGTATGACCGGTGATATGGGCCATCGGTTCATGATGCAGGCGGCGCTGCAGGATCTGCATGAATGTGGCGTGGTCTGCTGGCGGCAGGGTATCAATACGCAGCAGCCCCGTCAGATCGGTGCCCGCGGCATGGGCGGCCAGCAGCCGGGCTTCGCGCTGGGGTGCCTCGATGCCTGCGGCGCGCAGGCGGGTGGTGGCGTCGGACAGAAGATGGCGCAAATTTGCGGGCGTCGGTGTCATGGCATCTTTCATCGCGGCTGATTTCCGGCATACTGGGGCATCATGCAACTGCCCGCTTTTTCATTACGCCCCGTACGGACCCTGATCGTCACCATGCTGTGTGCCGGCCTTGCAACGCCAGCACTGGCCGGGTCGTTTGATGTTGAGGACGGGTATGGTGATGGTGAAATATCCGAGACCTCGCGCCTGTATGTGGATGAGCGGCTTGTCGCGACCTTCCGCCTTGACCATGACCATCCCAGCCAGACCGCCCATGTGGAAACGGCAGTCAGCCGCGTGAACCACAGTTACGCCCTGTGTGGCGAAATCACGATCCGTCGGCCGGAAGGCAAGGTCGAGATCCATCAGGTCAGTGGCGAAGGCGTGCTGCATGAACCCGATGGCCACCATCTTGTCGCCCTTGGCGCGCGCAACTTCACCGGATTCTACCTTGCCGATCCGGATGACCCGGACGTGGTCGAACGCCATCCCGGGCGCAGCAGCCTGTGCGCGGCACCGACATCATAGGGCGTCAGTTATCATCCGCCGCCAGAAGGGCAGCCTGTTCTTCCTGCGTCAGTGCATCGACGAACTCATCGAATTCCCCCGCCATGACCCGATCGATCTTGTACAGTGTCAGCCCGATGCGGTGGTCGGTCACGCGCCCCTGCGGGAAGTTGTAGGTCCGGATACGTTCCGACCGGTCGCCCGTGCCAACCTGCGCGCGGCGATCGGCGGCGCGCGTTTCATGGGCTGCCGCACGGTTACGTTCATACAGGCGCGCGCGCAGGATCTTCATCGCCTTGGCACGGTTCTTGTGCTGGCTTTTTTCTTCCTGCATCGCCACCACGATATTGGTGGGCAGATGGGTGATGCGCACCGCACTTTCAGTCTTGTTGACGTGCTGCCCCCCCGCCCCTGATGCTCGGTAGACATCAATGCGCAGGTCGCCCTCGTTCACCTCCACATCCACTTCTTCCGCTTCAGGCAGGACAGCGACGGTTACGGTGGAAGTATGGATGCGGCCCTGGCTTTCGGTCGCGGGCACGCGCTGCACACGATGCACGCCGGATTCGTATTTCAGCCGGGCAAACACGCCGCGTCCGGTAATGCTGGCGATCCCTTCGCGCAGGCCGCCAAGTTCGGACTGGTCATATTCCAGCACCTCGAACCGCCAGCCACGCTGGTCGGCATAGCGCTGGTACGCACCAAACAGTTCGGCTGCGAACAGCCCTGCCTCATCCCCACCGGCGGCGGGCCGGATTTCAAGGATGGCGCTGCGCTCGTCCGCTTCGTCACGGGGCAGCATGGCCAGGCGGATATCGTGGCGGAGTTCAGGGATCTGCGTGTGCAGGGTATCAAGTTCGGCCTGCGCCAGTTCCCGCAGTTCGGGGTCGGCCAGCATCTGGGTCGCGTCCTGTTCCGCCTGTTCCGCCGTGCGCAGGGCGTTCACACGGGTTACAATCGGCTCCAGTTCCGCATATTCGCGTGAGGCCTGGCTGAAATTGGCCCCCGACATCCCTTCCGCGAGGAGGGCCTGCAATTCCTCGCACCGGGCGACGATACGGTCCAGACGGTCGTCAAACTTTGCCACGTTCAGGCCTTCTTGGGGGTTCCGGACAGGAGGAAGGCAGCCACGCCATCCATCGGCACTTCGGTCTGCTGCCCGCTATCCAGATCCTTGACCTGCACCACGCCGCGCGCGATCTCGTCACTACCGATGACGATGGCATGGGTTGCGTTCATGCGGTTGGCGCGTTCCATCCGGCGCTTCATGTTGCCGCGATAGGACGTTTCCGCCCGCACCCCTGCCCCACGCATGGCCTGCAATACTGTAATGGCCGCGGCCTGTGCATCCGCCCCCATGGGAATGACGGCAACCGGGCGCGGCTCCGCCGGGATGTCCTCCAGCAGCATGGACAGGCGTTCGATCCCGCCGGCCCAGCCAATGGCGGGTGTCGCAGGCCCACCCATTTCCGCCACAAGCCCGTCATAGCGGCCACCGGCCAGCACGGTGCCCTGTGCGCCAAGCCGTTCGGTCACGAATTCGAAGGCGGTATGCCCGTAATAATCCAGCCCGCGCACGATGCGCGGATTTTCACGGAATTTCACGCCCATCACATCCAGCGTCCGGCGCAGGTCGTCCCAGAATGTCCGGGCGTCCGGCGTCAGGAAATCGGCGATCATCGGTGCATCGGCCAGAAGGGCGCGGTCCTGCGCCGCCTTGCTGTCCAGGATACGCAGCGGATTGCGTTCCAGCCGGGCCTGGCTGTCGGGGGACAGTTCGGCGCGGCGTTCGCTGAAATAGGCGATCAGCGCGGTCCGCCACGCATCGCGGCTGGCCATGTCACCCAGAGTATTGAGTTCAAGCACCACGTCATGCGCAATGCCCAGTCCCTGCAGCACGTCACGGCCCATGGCGATGACTTCGGCATCGGCCAGCGGCTCGGCAGCGCCCAGCAGTTCCGCGCCAATCTGGTGGAACTGGCGGTAACGCCCCTTCTGCGGGCGTTCGTAGCGGAACATCGGCCCGGCATAGAACACCTTCTGTGGCAGGGACTGCGTCAGCCCGTTGGTGACCAGCGCGCGGCAGATCGCGGCTGTCCCCTCGGGGCGCAGGGTCAGGGATTCGCCGCCCCGGTCCTCGAACGTGTACATTTCCTTGGACACGACATCGGACGTATCGCCCAGCGAGCGTGAGAAGACCCGCGTATCTTCAAAAACCGGGGTCGCCCATTCGTCAAACCCGTACAGGCCGACAATGCGGCGGGCGGTTTCGACAACATGGGTAAAACGCCTGCGGTCCTCACCGATCAGGTCGTGGGTGCCACGAACGGGCTGTAAGCTGCTCACTACGCGATATTCCTGCATTGAACCCGGTCCACGCCCCTGGGGCCGGCCGGTTGGGCGGCGCGCCGGACCGTGGCGCGCCGGACCGTGGCGCGCCGCGTGTCTTCAGTCCGCGGTGGACATGGTGGCTTCGCGGGCCATTTCCTCGGCGGGGGTATTGGTGGCGTCGGCGGCTGCAAGCTGCTCCACCTTCTTTTCCACCAGTTCGACAATATGCTCGATCATGTCGCCTGCGGGCATGGTGTGGTCCTGCTTGCCCGCGGAATAGACCATGTGACGACCCGATCCGCCGCCGGTCACGCCGATATCGGTCATCAGCGCCTCACCGGGGCCATTGACCACGCAGCCGATGATCGACAGCGTCATGGGCGTCTTGATATGCGCCAGCCGGTCTTCCAGCGTCTGCACGGTCTCGATCACGTTGAAGCCCTGACGCGCACAGGACGGACAGGAAATGATCTTCACGCCACGGTGGCGCAGGCCGAGTGACTTCAGGATATCCCAGCCAACCAGCACTTCTTCTTCCGGCTCGGCCGAGAGCGAGACGCGCATGGTGTCACCCACGCCCGACCACAGCAGGTTGCCCAGCCCGATGGAGGACTTGACCGTGCCCGCGCGCTTGCTGCCCGCTTCGGTAATGCCGATATGCAGCGGATGGTCGCATACATCGGCCAGCTGCTGGTAGGCCGCGACCGCCATGAACACGTCGGACGCCTTCACGCTGATCTTGAATTCATGGAAATCATGATCTTCAAGAATCTTGGCATGTTCCAGCGCGCTTTCCACCAGCGCGTCGGGGTTGGGTTCACCGTATTTTTCCAGCAGATGCTTTTCCAGCGAACCGGCGTTCACGCCGATGCGGATGGAACAGTTGTGGTCCTTCGCCGCGTTCACGACTTCACGCACGCGTTCGGCGCTGCCGATGTTGCCGGGGTTGATGCGCAGGCACGCGGCACCGGCCTTTGCGGCCTCGATGGCGCGCTTGTAGTGGAAATGGATGTCAGCCACGATCGGCACATTCACTTCACGCACGATTTCGGCCAGCGCCTTCGTGCTGTCCTCATCGGGACAGGAGACGCGCACGATGTCCACGCCCGCCAGTTCGGCGCGGCGGATCTGCGCGATCGTGGCCTCGGCGTCGGTGGTCAGGGTATTGGTCATGGTCTGGACCGAAACCGGGGCGTCACCACCGACCGGCACGCTGCCGACATGGATCTGCCGCGACTTGCGGCGTTCGATGTGCTGATAAGGACGATAGCTGCTCATTATGTGCCCTCCAGATAAGGCGGCGGTTTGTGCTCCGGCCCGCCGTGGCGGGGCGGCACGGCCCGGGAATCTGTTACATGCCGGTTTCCGGCATGGTGACCATCAGGGGACCATGCCGTGGAGACCATTCTACTCCGGATTGATGTGCTGCGGGAGGGGCGGAGAAAGATTATTGCCACTTCCCGTCACGGGTGTTGCGCCAACGGCCGATGAATCGGTCATGGGCGAAGGTGCCGGTGGGTGAATGGCGGGCGCGGGGGCGGCATGCATGACCGACCCGTCCGCCACGGCTGCGGGGTTGAGGGGGATGTTGTGCCGGACTTCCCCGTTACGGCCCAGCGGTGGCGTCGTGACGCCACCGGCCACAAGTGTCAGGCCGCCCGCATTGCCGACCGTCAGCACGAGGCCGGATTGATCCTGCGGCGTCTGCCATGTCTCGCCGGGCTGCATCGTATGGTCATACAGCACGGGCCCACCGGGCTTGCGCACCTGCACCCATGTCATGGCGGTCGCGTTCAGGGTCACGCTGTCCGCCGGGGTGGCGGGCTGTGCGGCCGCCGCGGCCTGCTGGGCCAGCACGTTACGGTCCTCGCCCATTTTTTCCAGCGGCTGCATGGGGGTGGCCGGCGCGGGTGGTTCGCCCGGTGCGGCCTGTGGCATGGGCACGGATGACGGCGTGCCGGTCAGGGCGTCACGTTCCTGCTGGGGAAGCGGCTGCGGCGGCGGTTCGGGCCGTTCCTCGGCCGGGGGCAGGACGGACGCCACCTGCGGCGATGCGGTGGAGGAGGAGGACAGTCCTGGCAGCGTCAGCTTGGCGGGTATGTCATGACCCAGGCCATCCGTGCCGGTCAGCTTGTACCAGCCGATATAGGCCACCACCAGGATCACGATGCCGCACAGCAGCAGCACCCCGGTCGGCAGCCCGCGTTCGGGCAACGGCATGGGAAAGGATAGTTCGGACCGACGGGTGAACGCGCCACGGCTTTCGACCTTGAAGCGTTCAACCAGTTGTTCGGCTTCCAGGTCCAGCGCCTTGGCATAGGTGCGCAGGAAACCCACGGCATAGGCCCCGCCGGGCAGTTCGCCCGGGTGGCCCGCCTCCAGCGCCTCCAGGTATGGCAGGNGCGGATGCGCAGCCATGCTGCGACATCGGGCAGCTTCCACCCCAGTTCCTCGCGCCGCGCACGCAATATGTCCCCTACCGATGCGATGGGCGTCGTGCCGGGTGCCGGGGCTGTCGTACCCTGTGCGGGTCTGGGGCGGAAATTGCGTTTGCCGTCGCTCATCCGTAGCGGGCCCTCTCATCCTGACGGATCAGGGCATCAATGGCCTGATCGACCAGTTGCTTGATAATCTCACCGACCGGCTGCTCGCCCGTGATCATGCCGACCGACTGTCCCGCCATGACGGAACCGTTTTCGACATCACCATCCACCACGGCACGGCGCAATGCACCAGCCCAGAAATGTTCGATGTCCAGCTGGGCGGCTTCCTTGGTCAGTTCGCCAGACTGGAAACGGCGCAGCGTTTCCGCCTGATGCTGCACGAAACGGCGCGTGCCCGCGTTGTTCAGCCCGCGTACCGGAATGACCGGGAAGCGTTCATCAAGCTGGACGGACGTTACCGCGTCGCGCGCATTGGCGCGGATGAAGGCCTTCTTGAAATTTTCATGCGCGATGCTTTCCCGCGACGCGGCAAAGCGGGTGCCAAGCTGTGCGCCCGACGCCCCCTGTTCAAGGTAGGACAGGATGGCGTCGCCCCGTCCCAGGCCGCCCGCGACAAAGACCGGCACGTCATGGACATGCGGCAGGATTTCCTGCGCCAGAACGGTCAGCGAGACCGGGCCGACATGCCCGCCCGCTTCCGATCCCTCGATCACCAGCGCGTCCACGCCAAGACGCATGAGGCGCTTGGCCAGCACCAGCGCCGGTGCAAAGGCGATGACCTTCGCCCCGCCTTCCTTGATGGCGCGGATCACCGGGCCGGAGGGGATGCCACCGGCCAGCACGACATGGGTGATGCCCGCGTCAAGACATACGCGCACGAGTTCATCAAGCTGCGGGTGCATGGTGATCAGGTTGACGCCGAACGGGCGGGTGGTCAGCGCCTGTGTCGCCGCGATTTCTTCGGCCAGGCGTGCGGGTTCCATCGCGCCACAGGCCAGCACGCCAAAGCCGCCGGCGTTGGAAATGGCGGAAACCAGGTTACGTTCGCTGACCCATGACATCGCACCCGCCAGCAGCGCGTATTCGCTGCCCAGGAAGCGCGTGCCGCGTCCCCACAAATGGTCAAGGCGCGCGCGGGCTTCCGCCCGGCGCGCGGGGTCCGTCAGGGCGGACGGGGCGGCGGGTGTGGCGGTGTCCGGCATCGTGGCCGCGCTCACGATGCGTCAAGGCCGTAGGCGGTGTGCAGGGCGCGCACCGCCAGTTCGGTGTATTCGGATGCGATCAGCACCGAAACCTTGATCTCGCTGGTGGAAATGACCTGCACGTTGATGTTGCGTTCGGCCAGCGTGCGGAACATCGTGCTGGCGACGCCGGCATGCGAACGCATGCCCACGCCCACGACGCTGATCTTCACCACGTCGTCATCGGTCTGCAGTTCCGTGTACTGGGTGGCGTCGCGGTGGCTTTCCAGCACGGAAATGGCGCGCGCCAGATCGGTCTTGCCGATCGTGAACGTCATGTTGGTCGTTCCGTCGTCGCCGGTGCTCTGGACAATCATGTCCACGTTCACGTTGGCATCCGCCAGCGGACCGAACACCGCCGCCGCGATGCCCGGGCGATCGGGAAGCTGGCGGACGGAAATCTTTGCCTCGTCCCGGGAGTAGGCAATTCCGGCGACCTGTTCCTGTTCCACGATTTCGTCCTCATCCACGACTAATGAACCGGGCAGATGCCCTTCCGATGGTGCCGGACCATCGGTGAAACTGGACAGCACCTGCACACGCACGCGCTCCTTCATCGCCAGTTCCACGCTGCGGGTCTGCAGCACCTTGGCCCCTACGGACGCCAGTTCAAGCATTTCCTCATAGGTAATCTTGTCCAGCTTCCGTGCCTTGGTAACAATACGGGGGTCCGTTGTATAGATTCCGTCCACGTCGGTATAGATATCGCACCGGTCGGCCTTCAGCGCCGCGGCCAGCGCCACGGCCGAGGTATCGGACCCCCCGCGTCCCAGCGTGGTGATGCGCCCGTCCGGACCGATCCCCTGGAAGCCGGCCACGACCGGCACCTGTCCCGCCTGCATGCTGTCGATCAGGTTCGCGCCGTCTATGGACACGATGCGCGCCTTGCCATGCGCGTCATCCGTGCGCAGCGGGATCTGCCAGCCCAGCCAGGACCGGGCATTGACCCCAAGGTTCTGGAGCGCGATGGCCAGCAGGCCGCTGGTGACCTGTTCACCCGTTGCAACGACGGTGTCGTATTCACGTTCATCATGCTGGGGCGAGAGATCGCGGCAATAGCCGACAAGGCGGTTGGTCACGCCAGACATGGCGGAGACGACAACGGCAACCTCGCACCCGGCCTCGACCTGTTTCCGGACTTTTTCCGCGACGGCACGAATCCGGTCAAGATCAGCGACGGACGTGCCGCCGAATTTCATCACGATCCGCGGTACGGTAGGGGACATCGGAATAGTGGCTCCATTATGGCTCGGGCTTCAGCATATCCGGAGTGGGGGCCTGTTGGCCAATCCGGGGCATTGCGGTTATGCGCAAGCCGCGTCACATACATCTCCCCAGCTTCCGCGTCCAGCGGGAGAAAGCCAAATGAAAGGCGGTGCACCTATGCAGCATCACGATTCGCCCGTTCTGTCGGCAGATTCCGTCGCCCCCGAGGAGATCGCCCATTTCAGCGATCTGGCCACCCGGTGGTGGGATCCGGCCGGCCCGATGCGCCCCCTGCACGCCATGAACGACCTGCGCACCGGCTGGGCCATGCGCCACCTGCCCGCGCCACAGGTGGATGATGGCGCGCGCCGCACGCTGCTGGACATTGGCTGTGGCGCGGGACTGGCCAGCGAAGCCTTCGCCCGCGCCGGATTCGACGTGACCGGGCTGGATGCGTCGCAGGCGGCGATTACGGCGGCCAGGCTGCACATGCGCCACCATCCCCTGCCCCGGTCCGCAGGCCCGCTGTCCTACCGGTGCGGCAGTGCGGAAGAACTGGTGGCCGAAGGCGCGCGCTTTGACGCGATTTCAGCGCTGGAGGTGATCGAGCACGTGACCGACCCGGACGCCTTCCTGCGCATGCTGGGCAGCATGCTGCGGCCTGGGGGGGCGATGGTGGTTTCGACCATGAATCGCACGTGGCGGTCCATGGCCATGGCCAAGATCGGGGCGGAATACGTCCTGCGCCTGCTGCCTGTGGGTACGCATGACTGGCGCAAGTTCATTACCCCGGCCGAAATGGGACAGTACGCGGCCCATGCGGGCCTGCGCATAACCGATATCGCGGGCATGGTGCCCGGCCTTGGCGGCTGGCGTGAAAGCCGCGACACGGCGGTAAATTATATCGTGGCGATGGTGCGCGACTAAGGGCAGGCCTGTCGCGCACCACGGCCCGGCGTCAGATCGTGTTCATGAACGCGAATGTCGTCGGGCTGCCCACGGGGGTGAAGTTCCATGTGAAGTCCAGCACGCCGGTCTGGGCATTGACCTTGAACGAGGTGACGGAATCACTGCGCTGGTTGGCGCAGAACAGGTATGTGCCGCTGGGATCGAACATCATCGCGCGGCCATAGTCGGCATGCATCCAGATTTCCTCGACCAGGTTCAGCGTGCCGTCATCATTCACATGGAAGCTGGCCAGCGAATCACCCAGCCGGTTCGACACGTACAGGTATTTGCCGTTGGGCGAGAGCAGGATGCCCGCCGCAAGCGTACTGCCCCGGAAATGCGGGGTGACGGTGCTGACGGTCTGCTGGGGCACGATTTCGCCGGTCTGGGGGTTGAAAGTGGCGGCAACCACTTTCGAATCCTGTTCACCCAGAATGTAGATCATCGTCCCCTTCTCGTTGAAGGAGAAGTGGCGCGGGGCTGATCCCGGCGTCATGGAAATGAACGGTGTCTTGGCGGGGACCAGCCGGCCTGTATGCAGGTCCAGCGTCCACACATACACCCGGTCCAGCCCGGCGTCGCAGGCCAGCACGTAATGGCCGGACGGGTCGGACGCCACCATGTGGACATGCGCGCTGGAATGATCACTTATGGCGAAATTGCCCGGCGGGTTGTCCGCCGCGCGGTCGGGCATGCGCGGGCCGGTGTCATGCACCACGTCGGTCGGGTCGCCCAGGCCGCCATCGGGGTGAATGGGCAGGACGCCGACCGTGCCGCCCATGTAATTGGCCACCAGCACGTATTTGCCCGATGCATGCACGCTGAGATGCGCGGGCACGGCCCCGCCAGAGCGCACGACGTTGAGCTTGGTCAGTTCGCCGCTGGAACGGTTGACGGAAAACGCCGTGACGCAGCCTTCGCCATTGGCGTTGAAGTCGTTGATTTCGCTCAGGGCATACAGGTGCTTGAAATCGGCGGACATGGCCATGAAGGATGGGCTTGCGATATCCACATAGGTCATGAGCGGCGAAAGGCTGCTGGTGTCGGGGTTCATTTCAAATACCGAAATGCCCTGCCCGTTGCCAGCGCCCCCTGGTGGTCCGTGCTGGGTATAGCCGCCAATATAGCAGATGGTGCGGGGCTTGGTGGCCGTCTGCGCCACGGCGCGGCGGGATATGGCGGGCACGCCTGCGGCAGCCAGTGCGGTGGTGAATGCACGGCGGGAGATATTGCAGCTCATGGAATAACGATCATCCCCATTGGTTGAGACTTGTTTTCTGGGGCCTTCAGGGCAGTTTGCACGCCGGGCCGATCGTGCCGGTATAGCGGCTCCACGTTTCGGTTTCACCAAATAAAGGCACGGCCACGAAACCGCGCAGCTTCAGGTCCCCCGACTGGGAGACCCACAGCTTGGCATGATAGACATGACCCGTATCGGGATCGGTCACGTGACCGTTCCAGTGTCCCGTCTCCTTCGGGTCGGGCGTGAACCCGTTCAGCATCGGCAGGTTGCATTCGGGTTCGCCCCGCTTGTCGCGCGGCATTTCGGTTGTATAGCGCACCCCGGCCAGTTTCCCGCAGATCTCGTTCCCGCAGTGTGAAATCTCGAACACGCCATCATGGTCCTTGGTCATCCACCGGCCGATGATGTCCGGCTCCGCTTCCGCGGCGCGGGCGGATGGCAGGCCGCCGGTCCCGACCGCCACCGCGCATAAGGCAGCCATGGCGGCCGTCGCCAGCCTGTGCCTGATGCGCCTGCCCGCCCGGTGCCCGGCGTGGCGCGTACCATTGTGGCTGTTGCTGTCGTGCATTTCCAATCGTTCCCCCACATGGCGCGTGACGCGGCGGTGTATGCGTGCCGCGCGCTTGCGTGTTCCCTCTAGCTGTCGGCCCGGCGGACCCACGGGATGGCGTGCACGTCCACCCCTTCTTCATCCAGTTCGGCCTGCTCCTGTGGCGTCATGCTGCCATAGATGCCGCGTGCCGCGCTCCTGCCCCGGTGCATGTCCAGGGCTTCCCTGGCAAAGCGGTCCCCCACGTCGTCGCAGTGTTCCTCCACCGTCTGGCGTATTTTCTGTAACAGAGCGATCATGGCGTCGGGCACTCCCCCAGACGCATGGCCGGGTGGCGTGGCCGCGGGTTGCGGTGCTGCGTCCCCGGCCTGCTGGGGGCCTGCGGTATGAACCGCTGGCGCCATCAGCGCACGGGTGACATCCGCCGACCCGCATTGCGGACAGGACAGCAGGCCGCGCTTGGCCTGCTGTTCGAACGCGGTGCTGCCGGGAAACCATCCTTCAAATTCATGGCCTGCGCTACAGCGTAGCTGGTACCGGATCATGCCCTCTCCGTCCGTGTGCCGTGTCAGCCCTTGCCCAGAAGGGTATCGAGTTTGCCCGCCCGTTCCAGCGCCATCAGGTCATCACAGCCGCCAATGGGCGTATTGTCGATGAATATCTGGGGCACGGTGGTGCGTCCGCCCGACCGGCGGATCGATTCCGCGCGTTCGGGCGTGCCATGCGGGGCATTGATTTCGTTGAAGGGCACGCCCTTGTGCGCCAGCAGGCGGACTGCGTGGATGCAATATGGGCAGCCCGGCTGGGTATAGATGTCAATAGACGGCATTGAACCTTCACTTGGTTTGTTATGTATCCACCGCCATGCTGGCGGAACGGGTCTGGATTTCCAGCTTATCCTATTGTTGTTCGTGCTGGCCACAGGCACGCGCGGCGGCGAGTACGTCAACCCGTGCGGCCCCCGCCCGCAACAGGCTGCTGGCGCAGGCCGCAAGTGTGGCGCCCGTGGTCATGACATCATCCACCACAATGACATGCCGGCCCGCAATGTCACCCAGCCGGTGGCCGCGCACGCCGATCACCCCCTGCATGATGGCCTGCCTGCGTGTCCTGCCCTGTCCCTTCAGCGCGGGCGTGGCCCGCAGGCGTTCAAGCCCATCAGGCAGGACGCTGGCCCCGGTCTGCCGTCCGTGCCAGTGCGCATGCCAGCAGTGCCGCCTGGTTGTACCGCCGGGTAAACAGGCGCACCCGATGCAGGGGAACCGGTATGAAAATGCTGTCCTTTTCCACCAGTCCCCGGGCTGCTGCCGCCATGTAACGCGCCAGCAGCGTCGCGTTTTCCGTCCGGTCCGCATATTTCAGCGGCAGGATCAATTGACGCGGCAGGTCGTCATACACCATCGCCGCCCGCCCCTCGCGCCATGGTGGTGGATTTTCGGCGCATGCGGTGCAGGTCAGCGTGGCCCCGCCAGCCGCGCGGGAGGGAAATGGCAGGGCGCAGCGATGGCAGTAGGGTGACGTGATCAGGTGCAACTGGCTGACGCATGTCGCGCATAACAGGCCCGCCTGCATGACATCGGCCCCGCAGGCCAGGCAGTGTGGCGGAAACAGCGTATCCAGCATGCGGGTGCCGGCCCGTCGCCACCAGGGGTGTGCATGATGGTTCATGCGTTCACGTGATCGTGGGCTTGGCAGCGGCGGGGCAAGGCGGCACATCGGGGATATGAGCATGGATGTGCCGCAGATATTCGACCGCCACGCCGTGCGCCTGCACCGCGACCGTGCGGCCGCCACGGTGGGCCATGTCCGCCCGGTGCTGGCGGAAGCGGCGGACCGCCTGCTGGACCGGCTGGATGATGTCACCCGTCCCTTTTACGCAGGCCTGGATATCGGCGGGCGTGGTGTCGTGGCGCAGGCGCTGCGTGCCCGTGGCATCGCAACCGTGACGACCGACCTGTCGCCATCCATGTGCGCGGCGGATGCGGGACCGGCAGTGTGCATGGATGCGGAATGGCTGCCCTTCGCGCCCCACAGCTTCGACCTTGTGGTGGCCTGCCTGTCGCTGCACTGGGTCAATGACCTGCCGGGCGTGCTGGCGCAGGTACGCCGCATACTGGCCCCCGACGGGCTGTTTCTGGCCTGCATGCCGGTGTTGCCCACGCTGGGTGGCCTGCGCCATGCGTTGATGGAGGCTGAAACGATGCTGCGTGGCGGGGTTTCGCCACGCATTTCCCCCTTTCCGGGGTTGCGGGACTGCGCGGGCCTGCTGCAGCGCGCGGGATTTGCGCTGCCGGTGGCGGATGCGGATGTGATCCACCTGTCCTATCGCACGCCCATGGGCCTGCTGACCGATCTGCGTAACGCCGGGGAGACAAATGCCCTGCGCGCGCGGGCGCGGGGACTGACCCATCCGGCACTGATCGCTGATGCGCTGGGGCGCCTGCCCGTGGGCGCGGACGGCAGTATGGAACAGGACCTGCATGTAGCGATGATGACAGGCTGGTCCCCTGCCCCAACCCAGCCGCAACCCCTGCGACCGGGACAGTTCAGCGTAAGTCTGGAGGATGCGCTGCGCGGGACGCCGTAACATGCATGCGCCCTTCAGCCGCCGGTGACGCTCATATGGCGGGTGACCCGGGCGGGGTCATCGGCATTGCGGCCGATCAGGAAGTCATGCCCGCGTGGCTTGCGCAGGATGGCGGCGCGGACATGGTCCATCATCTGCACATCGTCCGCCCCGGCACGCAATGGCGCGCGCAGGTCGGTCGAGCCTTCATGCCCGAGGCAGGTATAAAGCCGCCCGGTACACGACAGCCGGACCCGGTTGCAGCTTTCGCAGAAATTATGGGTCATGGGGGTTATGAAACCGATCCTGCGCCCGGTTTCGGCAATGCGAGCATAACGCGCGGGACCGCCAGTGCGATAGGTCAGCGGTTCCAGCGTCCAGCGCTGCTGCAGGTCGCGGCGTACATCCGACAGGGGCAGGTAGTGGTCGGTCCGGTCCTCGCCGGTTTCCCCCATGGGCATGGTCTCGATCAGGCACAGATCCGCGCCAATTTCGCCGCACCATGCGATCAGGGTATCGAATTCATCCGCGTTCACGCCCGCCATGGCCACGGTGTTGATGCGTATGTCCAGTCCCGCCTGCCGCGCGGCACGGATGCCGTCCAGCGTGCGGGCAAGGTTGCCGCGCCGGGTAATGCGCCTGAAGCGGTCAGGATCGAGTGAATCAAGGCTGACATTGACCCGCCGCACGCCACAGGCGCGCAGGCCATCGGCAAATTCCGCAAGCCGGCTGGCATTGGTGGTCAGGGTCAGTTCATCCAGTCCGGCCTGCTGGTCCGGGCGATTCAGCCACCCGCCCATTTCCCGGAAGAAATCCATGACATCGCGCCGTACCAGCGGCTCCCCCCCCGTCACGCGCAGCCTGCGCACGCCGTGGCGGATGAAGGAGGCGCACAGCCGGCCCAGTTCATCCAGCGACAGGATTTCCGCCTTGGGCAGGAAAGTCATGTCTTCGGACATGCAGTAGATGCAGCGCATGTCGCACCGGTCCGTCACTGATACGCGCAGGTAGGTCAGCAGGCGGCCATAGGAGTCCGGCAATGGGGCAGTCAGCGGGGCGATGTTCATGCGGGCGATCCCTTACGACAGCACGGTCAGCTGCACGACCGTGGCATCGACCAGCACCTTGCCCGCATGGGGGAACATGACCGTAACCCGGTGCCCGATGGCGGATTGTACCTGCCCTTCGCCCCATTCCTGGTGATCGGGGTGGCTTACGAGTTGCCCCGGCACAAGAAATGAACGGAAGGGAGGAGTGGCCATTATATCGCGCGGTTCCTGCATGGGGATCATGACCGGCATATCGGACCGGTGCGGGTCTTATTAAACCCCATGGCCCGGCATTCAACAAAAAAACCGCCTGCGCCCGCATATGTCTATCCCGTCCATGCACCGTTTCGGGCAACATGAGAACGTTTCTGGTGAAGCTTTTTTATCAATGGGGCGTGGCGGGATCCGCATGGTCGGGCAGCGTCACGCCAGATTGCGCCAGTTGCGCAGACAGGGCCGCTTTCAGCCGGTCCAGCGCCGCCTGTGTCGCGCCCTCTGCCCGGGCGACAAGGACCGCCTGCGTATTGGAAGCCCGCAGCAGCCACCAGCCATCCGGTGTACTGACACGCACGCCATCGATATCACAGACATCGGCCCCAGCCTGCGCCAGCCGGGTGGCGACTTCCGTAATCACGTCAAATTTGCGCGTATCGGGACAGGCGAAGCGCAGTTCCGGGGTGGAAACGGTAGCAGGCAGCGCGCGCCGCGCATCCGACAGGGAACCGTCGAGGCGGGAGATCACATCCAGCAGGCGGAGTGCTGCATAAAGCGCGTCGTCAAAACCATACCACCTGTCGGCAAAGAACAGGTGTCCCGACATCTCGCCCGCCAGCAGCGCGCCGGTTTCGGCCATGCGCTCCTTCATCTGCGAATGGCCGGATTTCCACATGAGCGCCCGTCCACCCGCGCGGTCGATTTCATCAAACACCACCTGGCTGGTCTTGATGTCGGCAATGATGGTTGCCCCCGGCCGGGCGCGCAGCATATCACGGGCAAGGATGAGCAGAAGCTGGTCCGCCCACACGATCGCGCCCGTGTCATCCACCACGCCAAGGCGGTCCGCATCGCCATCAAAGGCAATGCCCAGGTCGGCCCCGTCCTGGCGGACGGCCGTTATCAGCTGTTGCAGGTTCGCAGGTATGGTGGGATCGGGATGATGGGCGGGAAACCGGCCGTCAATCGCGGCATTCAGCACGCGGTGGCGTCCCGGCAGGCGTTTGACCAGAAGCGACAGGACATCACCCGCGGCCCCGTTGCCGCAATCCCACACGACATTCAGCGCGCGGGCATCATGATCATGGTCCCGGAGCAGCCGGTCGATATACGCGGCCCTGATATCCACCATCCGCGTGGTGCCGGATGCCTGCGCCACGACATTGCCCGTGGCGGCCATCTGCCCCAGCATCGCGATCTGCGCACCAAAGAAAGGCCTGTTGGCCAGCACGATCTTGAATCCGTTCTGGTCCGGCGGGTTATGGCTGCCCGTGACCATGACCGCCCCGTCCGCATTCAGATCGGCGGAGGCGAAATACAGCATGGGCGTCGGTCCGCAGCCGATGCGCACCACGTCCATGCCGGACGCCATGCCCCCCTCCACCAGCGCACGCTCGAGGGCGGGAGACGAAAGGCGTCCGTCATATCCGACGACGACAGTCCTGCCGCCATCACCGGCCACGACGCTTGCGAACGTGCGGCCGATGGCATAGGCGTCTTCAGGCCCCAGTGTCTTGCCGACCGTCCCGCGGATATCATATTCCCGCAGGCTGGTCGGATCAAAACGGTGCCGGAAGATCACTTGTACTTCGTCAGGAATTCACGCACGCCGGGAGCCAGTTCCTCACGCTCCAGCGCAAAGGCGATCTGGGCTTCCAGGAAACCGATCTTGCTGCCGCAGTCGAAGCGCTTGCCTTCGTAGCGATAGCCGTGGAACGGCACATGGCCGATGGTCTTGGCCATGGCGTCGGTCAGCTGCACTTCGCCGCCTGCGCCCTTTTCCAGCTTGGCCAGGTGCTTCAGCACGTCGGCGGTCAGCACGTAGCGACCGATCACGGACAGGGTGGACGGTGCGTCCTTCGGGTCGGGCTTTTCAACCAGGCCCTTGACCTCGACGGTCTTGCCGTCGTCCTTGCCGACATCAAGGATGCCATAGCTGCCGGTCTGCTCACGCGGAACTTCGGTCACGGCCAGTACGTTGCCGCCGGTCTTGTTGTAGACTTCAACCAGCTGGCCGATGCATGACTTCTTGCTCTGCACCACGTCATCGGGCAGCAGGATGGCGAACGGGTCGTTGCCAATGAACTCACGCGCGCACCAGATGGCGTGGCCAAGGCCCAGCGGTTCCTGCTGGCGGACGGACAGCATGGTGCCCGGGATGACGCGGGTTGCTTCCAGGGCCTTCAGTGCCGATGTCTTCTTGCGGGCCTTCAGCGTGTCTTCGAGTTCGTAGGAAATATCGAAATAATCGATCAGGGAATCCTTGCCCCGGCTGGAAACGAGGCAGAATTCCTCGATCCCGGCTTCGCGTGCCTCGTCAATCGCATACTGGATCAGCGGACGGTCAACGACGGTCAGCATTTCCTTGGGCACGCACTTGGTGGCGGGCAGAAAGCGTGTTCCAAGGCCGGCAACCGGCAATACGGCTTTTTTAAGGGGCTTAATCACTAATATTTACCTCAAGATGCATGACAGGAACAGGCAAAACCGACCGGCCCACTGTTTACATGACGGAAACAGGCAAGCGGGCGTTGCCAGATGGCAATGATGTAGCGTGCTTTATCAGGACCAAACATGACTTAAATCACGATTCTGTCCTCACGGCAGTACACGCCACTGATACGACACGTTTTGTAACCACCCGTGGGGGTGTCCGGTTACCACGCTGTCCATATCTCCTGAGGCTGATAGCGGCTTTTTGTGCGGAAATATTATGACTTTTTTATGACATGACCCGCACTGTTCCGTGCCATCCATGCATGGCATGCATGGCATGCATGCATATGGAACATCCGTGCATCGGATCGCATTGCTCGCCCATGTCGAAACTGCATGGACATGGCGAGTGCCATTCTGCCCTGGCGGGGCAGGATTCGTTTTTCATCAATTTTCAGGAAAACTGGTGCGGCCAAGAAGACTCGAACTTCCACGGGGTTGCCCCCACAAGCACCTCAAGCTTGCGCGTCTACCATTCCGCCATGGCCGCAACGTGACAACGATGATCGACTGGGCGATACCGTCATGACGATGAAGGGGCGTATAACCGATGGAAGGCGCGCGGGCAATGACTGAAAACGAGTTTTTATGGCACAGGGCGCCAAATCTGGTTCCCTACCCTGCCGCGCTGGCGGAAATGGAGGCCCAGGCACGTGGAATTCGCGCAGGCACGCTGCCCGAACGGGTGTGGCTGCTGGAACATCCGCCCACCTATACCGCCGGGACGTCGGCACGGGATTCGGACCTGTTCAACCCGCGTGGCTATCCCACCTATCCCGCCGGGCGTGGCGGGCAGTGGACCTATCACGGGCCGGGGCAGCGGGTTGCCTATGCCATGCTGGACCTGGCCCGGCCCCACGGCATGGCGCCCGCGCGCGACCTGCGCGCCTATGTTCACACGCTGGAAGAATGGATCATTCGCACGCTGCGGCATTTTGGTGTCGAGGGGGAACGCCGCGCGGACCGCATTGGCGTATGGGTGGTCGATCCCGCCACGGGACGCGAGGAAAAGGTCGCGGCCATTGGCGTGCGCGTCTCACGCTGGGTCAGCTGGCACGGGATCGCGATCAACGTTGCCCCGGATCTCAGTGATTTTGGCGGGATCGTGCCGTGTGGAATCAGTGAATACGGCGTCACCAGCCTGAAGAAGCTGGGCAAGGATGTCAGCATGGACGAAATTGATGCAGCTCTCGCGGCCACATGGCCGGAATGCTTCGGCCCGATTCCCGGTGCGCGGGGGTAGGCCCACGCGCCGGGTACACGCCTAGTTGTCGGCCGACAGGGTAAACATTGCGTCAGGCCATTTCTGGCCACTGACGGTGGTGCCCGTCAGATCAAGGCGGATATGCTGGCGTTCCACGTCCGTCATCTCGATCACCAGCAGCGACAGCTTTCCCGCGATATCGGAAAAGCCCAGGGTCAGGATCCCCTGTGATTCGCTGTCCCGCCGCGCCAGCGAAACCTGCAGGCTGTTCTGGCCGTGCTGCACCGCCGTGACCGAAATCAGTCCCGACAGGTGCACGGGCTGGTCCAGCAGCAGGCCAAGCGGCTGGTGGCCCAGTGACATGCGGGTAACCGATTCGCGGCGGTGGTCCACAAACAGCAGGTGCCCGTTTTCCGCGACCAGCTTCATCGACCCCGGTGTTTCGTAATCCAGCCGCAGGCGACCCGGATCATAATGCATCACGCCCTGCCCCTTCCCGCCATCGGGCCATGTCTGCACGAAATTGGCCTGCAACCCGTCCGAGGTGTTGAGATAGGCCTCGACACGGGCGATGTCCGCCTGCTGGTCGGGCTGCTGCTGCACGGGAGTACCGGCGCAGGCGGCCAGCAGTGTCAGCAGGCCGCCCATCATCAGCCGCCGCGTGGCGAAGGGAAAGGCGGGCTTCATGCCGCGTCCATCCGCGCCTGCTCATCAGGCGTGCGCAGCACGAGCGACAGGGCATGCATGCCCCCCGCGAATTCCCCCGCCAGCAGGTCGTGCACCATGCGCGAACGCTGCACGCGGCCCACTCCCTCGAACGCGGGGCTGACAATCAGCACGTTATAGTGGCTTTCGCCGGCCTGTACGCCGTTGTCCCGTACATGGACATGGTGGGCGTGGCGGGCGCTGTCATCGTGTATGCGCAGTTCCACGGGGGCGAGATGTTCGCGTATGATGCGTTCGATCCGTCCGGCCCGGCCGGTTGCTTGCTGTTCCATTGGCGGCTCCATGATAGCGGGATCATTCATTGCACAGCTTCGCTCTTGCACGAAGCATGAACAGGCGCACATAACGACAATGATGAAGAGAAGGAACACCCGGCACCGCGCCTTTGACCCCGAACCCGATGCGCCGGACCGCTGCTGTGACATGCATGGCTGCGACCAGCCCGCGGGTTACCGCGCCCCGCGTTCGCGCGATGCGCTGAACAGCTATTTCTGGTTCTGCCTCCAGCACGTGCGCGAGTACAATGCGAACTGGGATTTCTATCGTGGCATGTCCCCCGGCCAGATCGAGGCGCATATCCGCGCCGACACGTCATGGAACCGGCCGTCATGGAAGCTGGGACAGGGCAATGCCGCCCATGCCTTCAGCGAGGAAGAGGTGCTTGACCCGCTGGACCTGCTGAAGGGGGCGGCAAAGGCCCGCGCGCGCAACCGTGCGCGACAGCGGCAGGCGGAGGACCGCCGGGCGGAGGCGCCACAGGCGCTGAAATACCCACTGGGTGTGCTCGATCTTGGCTGGCCGGTGTCGATGGAGGAACTCAAGGCCCGGTACAAGGACCTCGCCCGCCAGCATCATCCCGACGCCAATGGCGGCGACCGCAAGGCCGAAGAACGGTTCAAGGGCATCAACATCGCCTATGCCACCGTGCGCGCCCACCTGGTCACCACCGCCGGGCGCGACGGCATGGCCCGCAGCGCATGATGGCGCCGTGCCACATGCTTCCGGGCGTGGCGCCATATGCGGACTGAAACCCGGCACTGGTCGATCGTTACAGGTAGACCTATACTGACGGCCTGATATGCCGCCCTGTGCTGTCATGGCGGGCCAAAACACATGAAGCGACGGACGAGAAAAAACAGATGAACGAACCCGCAGACCTGATAACCGCCGCAGCGGACGCCAACGGTACGCCGCTTCCCGACATCTCGGCCGTGTCCGCTCCCGACCTGCAGGTTTCGGCGCGCGACGTGTTCGGTATCGACAGCGACATGAAGGTTCCCGCCTTCTCGGTCCGCACCGACCATGTGCCCGACATCGACCCGTCCTACAAATTCGATCACGACACCACGCTGGCCATCCTGGCGGGGTTTGCGTTCAACCGCCGTGTCATGGTCCAGGGCTATCATGGCACAGGCAAGTCATCACATATCGAACAGGTGGCGGCGCGGCTGAACTGGCCCAGCGTGCGCATCAACCTCGACAGCCACATCTCGCGCATCGACCTGATCGGCAAGGACGCGATCGTGCTGAAGGACGGCCAGCAGATCACCGAATTCCGCGAGGGCCTGCTGCCGTGGGGCCTGCAGCATCCGTGTGCGCTGGTGTTTGACGAATACGACGCAGGCCGCCCCGACGTGATGTTCGTGATCCAGCGCGTACTGGAAATCGAGGGACACCTGACGCTGCTGGACCAGAACCGGGTGATCCGCCCGCATCCCTTCTTCCGCCTGTTCGCCACCGCCAACACGGTCGGCCTGGGCGATACGACTGGCCTGTACCACGGCACGCAGCAGATCAACCAGGGCCAGATGGACCGCTGGAACATCGTGACCACGCTGAACTACCTGCCCCATGCGCAGGAAACGGCGATCGTTCTGGCCAAGATGGGCATTGATCCCAAAAAGGACGAGGCCGGGCGCAAGCGGGTGGAAAGCATGGTCGCATTGGCGGACCTGACACGTTCGGGCTTCATTGCGGGGGATATTTCCACCGTCATGTCACCGCGCACGGTCATAAGCTGGGCCGAGAACTTCCGTATCTTCAACGATCTTGCCTTTGCGTTCCGCGTTACCTTCCTCAACAAGTGTGACGAGGCGGAACGCCCGACGGTGGCGGAATATTACCAGCGCTGCTTCAACGCCAGTCCGCTGGCGCCCAGGGGCTGATGACAGGGCAGGCAAGGCATGCGTGAAAACCGGAAAAAACCCCCTTCCCCACAGGCCGAACAGGAAGCCCGTCAGGCCGAGGGATTCAAGCGCGCGACGGTTGGCGCCGTGCGTGCGCTGGGCGGTCAGGCACAGGCCGAGGTCTCGTTCCTCAATGGCCCGGTGCCGTCGGGGGTTTCGGTTACCGGCACCCATGTCCGCCTGCCCCACCCGTCGCGGCGGATGACGGATGCGGACGTGACCCGCATGCGTGGGGCGGCCGATGCCGCCGCCCTGCGCCTGCGCCATCATGACGTGGCGCTGCATGACAGCGCCAGCCCACCGCCGGGTGAAGCGCGCGAAGTCTATGATGTGCTGGAACAGGCGCGTGTCGAAAGCCTTGGCGCGCGGCATATGGAAGGGGTTGCGGCCAACCTTGACGCCCGCCTGGCGCAGGAATGCGCCGATATGGGGCTGGACCGCCTGCCCAGCCATACGAAACTGCCAACCCCGATTGCCCTTGGGCTGCTGGCGCGCGCGCGCATGTCGGGCCGTCCCGTGCCCGCGTCCATGCGCGGCCTTATGAAGGCATGGTCCGACAGCCTGCCGCCCGCCGCCCTGCGCGCGCTGGATGAGATGGTGACGCGTCAGGACAGCCAGCGTGATTTCGCACAGGCCGCGCGCAGGCTGCTTATGGCCTGTGACCTGATGCAGCAGGAAACCACGCCGGACGAAGTGGCCGATGACGGCACATCCGAAGCGGAGGCGGCAAGCAGCGAAAACGAGGAACAGACCGACGACACCACGCCCGAGCCCCAGGACGAAGGGCCGGAGGAAGATGACAATTCCCTGCCCATGCAGATGTCACAGGGCACGGGCGCGGGTGATGAAGACCCTGATGATGGCGAACAGGGCGGATCGGCCAGCGGGTCCGAAGAGGCCGGTGGCCCCGGTGAGAACGAGGCGGAGGAAGAAGAAGCCACCCCCACCTATCACCCCTTTACCACCGTGTATGACGAGGAAATAGCCGCCGAGGACCTGTGTGACGCGGAGGAACTGTTCCGCCTGCGCCAGACGCTGGACCAGCAGCTTGTCAGCATGCAGGGTGTGGTGTCCAAGCTGGCCAACCGCCTGCAGCGCAAGCTCATGGCGCAGCAGACCCGTGCATGGGAATTCGATCTTGAGGAAGGGATGCTCGATGCGGGCCGCCTGTCACGCATCGTGGTCAATCCCATGCTGTCCCTGTCGTACAAGCGCGAACGCGATACCGATTTCCGCGATACGGTCGTTACCCTCCTGATCGACAATTCCGGGTCCATGCGCGGGCGGCCGATTTCGGTGGCGGCCATGTGTGGTGACATCCTGGCCCGCACGCTGGAACGCTGCGCGGTCAAGGTGGAAGTGCTGGGCTTCACCACCCGTGCGTGGAAAGGTGGTCGCAGCCGGGAACTGTGGATACAGGAAGGCAAGCCCGAAAACCCCGGTCGGCTGAATGACCTGCGCCATATCATCTACAAGGCCGCGGACATGCCGTGGCGGCGCGCGCGGCGCAACCTTGGCCTGATGCTGCGTGAGGGGCTGCTGAAGGAAAACATCGATGGGGAGGCCCTGCTCTGGGCGCAGCGGCGTCTGGCCGCGCGGCCTGAAGGCAGGCGCATCCTGATGGTGATTTCCGATGGCGCGCCGGTGGATGACAGCACGCTGTCCGCCAATCCGGGGTCATATCTGGAAAACCACCTGCGCGAAGTCATCGCCCATATCGAGACGCGCACCAGCACCGAACTGCTGGCCATCGGCATTGGCCATGACGTGACACGGTATTACCGCCGTGCCGTGACCATTACCGACCCGGAGGAACTGGGTGGCACGATGATGAAGAAACTGTCCGAACTGTTTGAAGAAGAAGCCACGCGCGGCCGCAGGCGTGGCGGTTAGGCCCCTGCCCCGTTCCGGTTGTGGGACGGGGCTTTTCTGTTAAGGGCGTTCTTGGTGCGGCTTTGTTCAGAAAGCTTCAGGGAATGCCGCCTTTTTGAAAAAAAGGCGGCACCCCAAAACGCTTGATTTTTTATCAACGGCGTTTTAGCCCGCCGTCAGCCTGCGGTCCGCCAGTTCCAGCAGCGCATCCAGCATGCGGTCCACATCCGCATTGGTGGTGCGGTGGTTGACGATGGCCGCGCGTATGGCCTTGTGCCCGTTGATGACGGTGGTCGAGGGCGCTGCGATCCCGCTTTCATGCAGGTCCTTCACCACTTCCCCGTTGAAATGATCAAGATCGGCCACCGGGGCGATGATGCGGAAGCACACGATGTTGAGTGTAACCGGGGCCAGCAGTTCCAGGCGTGGATTGGCCTCGACCCGGTCTGCAAGATGCCGGGCAATGGTGCAGCAGTTGGCAACCATGGCGCCCATGCCATCCGCGCCATAGGTGCCCAGTGTCATCCACACCTTCAGCGCGCGGAAACCACGCGACAGGTCGGGGCCAAGGTCGCAGTACCATGGCGCGTTGGTGGCAAGGCCACGGTCCTCACGCGCAAGATAGGCGCGTGACTGAGCGAAGGCCGCGGCCTGTGCGCCGGGACGACGGACCAGGATGCAGCCCGCGTCGTACTGCACCTGTGCCCATTTGTGGAAGTCGAAGGCCACGCTATCGGCGCGTTCCAGCCCCCGCAGGCCGGGCCGCAGCGCGTCCGACAGCATGGCCAGCGCGCCAAATGCGCCATCAACGTGAAACCAGATGTTTTCCCGCGCCGCGATATCCGCCAGCGTGTTCAGGCCGTCAATCGCCCCGGTATCCACCGTGCCCGCCGTGCCGATCACCATGAACGGTTCCAGCCCCGCCGCGCGGTCCTGGGCAATGGCGCGTTCCAGTTCAGGCAGGATCATGCGGTTGTCCGCCCCCACCGGAATCACGCGCAGGGCGTCGGTGCCCAGTCCCGTCAGGTCGAACGCCCGTGAAATGCAGCCATGGGCGGTAGCGGCGGCATAGCCTACCAGCCTGCGCGTGCCCACGCCCTTTGCGCGCATGTCCAGCCCGTCGGGCACTGCGCGACTGGCGGTGATGACGGCGATCATGTTCGCCATGGATGACCCGGTGACCAGCAGCCCGGTGGTGGTATCGGGAAAACCGCACATCTCGGCGGCCCAGCGGATGATTTCGCGTTCGACCTCGATCGGGGCATGGTCCCTGCCGCCGCAATTTGCGTTCAGCCCACCCACCAGCAGTTCCGACAGCATGCCGACTGCCGTGCCGCCACCATGCACCCAGCCCATGAAGCCGGGATGCACATTGCCGGTGGAATAGGGTTCGACCAGTTCGCGGAAGCGGGCGTACAGTTCCTCTGGCGGGGTGGGACCATGCGGCAGGCCGGTCCGCAGCCGCGCGCGCAATGCGTCGGGCATGGGCTGCCAGACCGGGCGGTCGCGCAGGGTGGACAGGCGGTCGATCATGTCATCCACCATCTGGTGGCCAAGGGCACGCAGCCCATCCCAGTTGTCCGGATCCAGTCCTGTCATCTCTCTCCACCATGTCATGCGGTTGCAGGCCCGTCTGGCCCGTCTGGCGTGCCCTACATACCGGGCCGTGCGGCCATGCGCGAGGGGGGAATGACCCGATCAGTCCCCATCCCCGCGTGCGCCCATGCGCCGGGCCAGTGTTGCGCATACGAAAAGCTGGACCTGATGGTAGATCATCAGCGGTAGGACAATCAGCCCGACATCGTCAGGTGAAAACAGCACGCTGGCAATCGGCACTCCTGACGCCAGTGATTTCTTGGACCCGCAGAACACGATGGCGATCCGGTCGCTACGGGGAAAGCGGCCCAGTTGTCCCACCAGCAGGGTCAGCGCCAGCACGATCGCCAGCAGTCCTGCATCCACCACCCCCACGCGCCCCAGTTGCAGTGGTGGCAGGCGATGCCACAGCCCCTGTGTCACGGCTTCGCTGAAGGCGGTATAAACCACGACGAGGATCGATCCCCGGTCGGAAAAGGACAGCAGTTTCCTGTGCCGGTGCGCCCATTCCCCGATCCATGGCTGGGCCACTTGCCCCGCAATGAAGGGCACCAGCAACTGCAGCACGATGGGCATGATCCCCCCGCCACCGCTGCCGGCATGCCGCCCGAATACGATGCCGACCAGAAGCGGGGTCAGGAAAATGCCCAGTATGTTCGACAGCGTGGCCGAACAGATGGCGGCGGCCACGTTCCCACGCGCGATGGAGGTGAACGCGATGGACGACTGCACCGTTGACGGCAGGCAGCACAGGAACAGCACGCCCGTCCACATGGACGCATCCAGCATGCCCGGCAGGGCCGCATGCAGCGCCATGCCCAGCAGGGGAAACATGACGAATGTGCATGACAGGATGGCAAGATGGATTCGCCACCCCAGCATCCCCTCCATCACCGCGCGGCGCGACAGGCGCGCCCTGCAGGAAGAACATGTTCGCGATCATGATTATGGCGAGGATATTGAAGACCTTGACCCCCACCCCCTGACAGGGCAGCACGCTTGTCAGCGCCACGGTGACCAGCAGGCAGGCAAGGAAGGAATCAATCCGGCGCAGCATGGGCGAATGAGTACAAATGTTTCATCATGGCGGTGGGATATCATACCCGATTGCATCAGGCGCATAATCACGCCAACTTGTTCCGCAAATGAAGAAATTACTCATTACCACCGCCCTGGCGGCCCTGTCCTGCATCGGGTCGGCCCGGGCTTCGGCCCTGCCCGGCACATGCGGTCATGTGCAGGTGGCCAGCAGCCAGCCCCGTGGCGACAGCGCCCTTGCCGGGCATGGCTATGACCTGGTGCTGGCGGGGGGCGCGGACCAGACATTCCATGCCACCGACATTTCGGCCAGCGGCACCGGGCTTGGCCCGCAGGCGCTGCGGGATATGGAAGACGTGGCCTCCCTCGTCATGCTGGCGACGCTGACCGGTCACCATTCGCAGGGGTGCGCGCAGGATTATTTCGTCTCCGCTGCCACCCCCATCATGGATGGGCTGCGCGCGGGGCGTAGCTATGACCTGACATGGCAGGGCGGCCTGCTGACCAACGGGCCGACAAAACTGTCCTTCCGTCGTGCGCACCTGCATCTGGCCGGTGCCAGAAGTGACAGCGCCCCGGCTACGCTGACACTGGAAACACAGGGTATTGGCATAACTGGCACGCACAATACGCTGCTGGCCAATGCATTGCCGCAGCAGGCCACGGCCGACGCGTCGGTCCCCAGTGATTCGCTGGTACCGCTGGCTGCTGCCATTGCCGGTCATCCGCCAGAAAACGTACGCGTACCCCTGCATGTCTCGTCGCTGAACGCACAGCGCGGGACCATGCAGATCACGGGGAATGGCGACGCCAACCTGACCGGCAATACCGATGCGTCATCCGCCACCGGCCACATACAGGTGCAAAATCTTGACGCCGTGATCGAAACCCTGCGCAACGCGGGGCAGACGCGGGCAAGTGCTGCGCTGATCCTGGCCAAGCTGTTCGGTCACAAGGCGGCAGCCGGTGGCACGTCGTGGGATGTCAGCTGGGAAGGTGGCGTGATGACCGTCAACCACATTCCCCTGCCCATCCGTTAACCTGCCCGCACTTGATATTGACAAAAAACGACAGGAGTTTCCGGATGTCATCTTTTTTAAAGACGACACCGCCTGAAACTATGTTTTCCTGACCCGGTACCCTACAGCGCAGGATATTGATGTATTTTGCGTCCTGCGCTGGCGGGCTGGCGTGTTCAGGCCGGAACGCCTGTCTCCTCCCGTGCCAGCCTGACCAGTGCCGTCAGGACCTTGCGCGCCTGCGTGATCCGCTGGGCGTTGGTCATTTCGCGTATGATCGCAAGCTTGTGGTCGGGACGCAGGCGGACATTGGCTTCCTTCTGCTTCGCAATCCACGCCACCAGCCCCGCCGGGTTGGCGAATGTGTTGCCACGGAACTGGATGACCATGCCCTTTGGCCCGGCTTCCAGCCGCTCTACCCCGGCCTCGCGGCACATGCGTTTCAGGGTGACGACATCCAGCAGGTTGCGCACTTCGTCAGGTAGCGTGCCGAAGCGGTCCACCAGTTCGGCTTCCATTGCCTCGACCTCCGCATCATTGGCCAGTGCCGCGATACGGCGGTACAGGCCCAGACGCACCGGCAGGTCGGTGACATAGGTGTCAGGAATCAGCACCGGCAGGCCAAGGATGATGTTGGGCGTCCAGTCGCGGTCCTGCAGCTTGCGCCGTCCCTTTTCCGTGCGCAGGTCGGCCACCGCGTCTTCCAGCATCTGCTGGTACAGTTCTATGCCCACTTCACGGATATGGCCTGACTGCTCGTCGCCCAGCAGGTTGCCAGCCCCGCGGAGGTCAAGATCGTGGGACGCCAGCGTGAAGCCCGCGCCCAGCGTATCCAGCGTCTGCATGACTTCCAGCCGCTTCTGCGCCGCCGCTGACAGCACATGCGTCTGCGGCCACGTCAGGTAGGCATAGCCACGCTGCTTGCCACGCCCTACGCGCCCCCGCAGCTGGTACAGCTGACCCAGCCCGAACATGTCGGCACGATGGATGATCAGCGTATTGACCGCAGGCATGTCCAGGCCGCTTTCCACAATGTTGGTGGATAGCAGGATGTCATATTTGCCATCACTGAACTCGGTCATGACCCGTTCCAGCTCGGTTGGCGTCAGGCGGCCATGGGCCTGTACCAGCCGGGCGTCCGGCACGATTTCGTGCAGGCGCGCGGCCATGCGGTCCAGGTCCTCGATACGTGGCACGACACAGAACACCTGCCCGCCACGGAAGCGTTCGCGCTGGATCGCCTCCCGGATCACCACGCTGTCGAACGGCATGATGAAGGTGCGTACCGCCAGCCGGTCGGTGGGTGGGGTGGCGATCAGGCTCATTTCCCGCACGCCGGTCAGCGCCAGTTGCAGCGTGCGCGGCAGCGGGGTGGCGGAAAGGGTGAGCACATGCACGTCCTCACGCAGCGCCTTGAGCTTTTCCTTGTGGGCCACGCCAAAATGCTGTTCCTCGTCGACGATCAGCAGGCCGAGATCAGCAAACCTGACCGTCTTGGCCAGCAGCGCATGCGTGCCGATCACGATATTGACCGTGCCATCGGCCAGCCCCTTGCGCACGGCGGTGGCTTCCTTGCCCGTCACCATGCGCGAAAGCTGCGCCACATTGACCGGCAGCCCGGCGAAGCGGGCGGAAAACGTACGGTAATGCTGGCGGGCGAGCAGCGTGGTCGGCACCACCACGGCCACCTGTGCGCCGGACATGGCGGCAACAAAGGCGGCACGCAGCGCCACCTCCGTCTTGCCAAAGCCCACGTCGCCACAGACCAGACGGTCCATCGGCTTGCCCGACGCCATGTCGTCCAGCACGTCGGCAATGGCGCGGGACTGGTCCTCGGTCTCGACAAAGGGGAAGCGGGCGCAGAATTCGTCCCACATCCCGTCTTCCGGCGTAATGGCCGGGGCTTCACGCAGGGCACGCGCGGCGGCCGTGCGAATCAGTTCCCCCGCCATGTCGCGGATGCGCTGCTTCATCTTCGCCTTGCGCGACTGCCATGACACGCCACCCAGCTTGTCCAATGCCACATGGGCCTGATCCGAGCCGAAGCGGCTGAGCAGTTCGATGTTTTCCACCGGCAGGAACAGCTTTTCATTGCCGTCATAGATCAGGCGCAGGCAGTCATGCGGCGCCGTGCCCACGCCAATCGTTTCCAGCCCGTCATAACGGCCAATGCCGTAATCCTGATGAACGATCAGGTCGCCTTCGGCAATTTCCGATGCTTCGGATATGAACTGGTCCGCCTTCTTGCGGCGGCGTGGCGGGCGGGAAATCCGTTCGCCCAGCAGGTCCTGTTCGGACACGAAGGCCACGTTGTCGGCCACGAAGCCACGATCCAGCCCCAGCGTCAGCAGGCCGACGGTGCCGGGCTTCAGTTTCTGCGCCTCCTTCCACGTGGCGCAGGTCTGTACCGGCAGGCGGTATTCACGTAGCAGCACACCAATGCGTTCGCACGACCCCCGGCTCCATGCCGTGACATAGGCGCGCCTGCCGGTCTGGGACCATTCCTCCACCTTCGCATGCAGCATCGGAAAGACGTTTTCACGTCCCTCGGTCACGGTTTTGGCGAACATCTGGCCCGGCCTGCCGCCCGCATCCATGCCCGGCGCGCCGTCAGGCTGGGCAAAGGGCATGAATACCACGGCCTTCCGGCCCACAATCATCGCATCCCACCCCTTGCGGTCGAGATACATGAGGTGCGGCGGCAGCGGGCGGTAGGGCACCTCGCCCTCACGCGTCGGCTGTCTGCGGGCATCGTAATGGTCGGCAATCATTTCCAGGCGGGTGACCAGCACCTCCTCCGCCTGGTTGGCCAGTGATATGGATACGCCAGGCAGGTAGTCCACCAGCGTTTCCATCTGTTCATGGAACAGGGGCAGCCAGTGTTCCATGCCCGCATGGCGACGGCCATCGGATATGTGCTGGTACAGCGGGTCACTGGCGGCGGCAGGCCCGAACAGGTCGCGCCAGCCGGTGCGGAAACGCGAGATACTGGCCGGGTCAAGGCTGAAATCCGCTACCGGCCGCATGGTCAGGCTGTCGATCTTCGCGGTCGAGCGCTGTGTGCCGGGGTCGAAGCGGCGGATGTTCTCCACCTCGTCGCCAAACAGGTCGAGGCGCACCGGCTCGCTATCGCCTGCGGGGAAAATATCGAAAATGCCACCGCGGGTCGCGAACTCGCCCTGGTCCATCACCGTGTCGGTGCGGTTGTAGCCATGGGCGATCAGCAGTTCCATCAGGAACGGCGCATCAAGGCTTTCACCTGCCCTGATGGTGATCGACTGTCCGGCAAAGGCCGCGCGTGGCGGTACGCGCTGCACGATCCCCATCACGGTGGTCAGCACGATGCGGGGCGTCGTGGCCTTTTCCAGCAGGCGGGTCAGTGTCGCCACCCGTTCCGCCACGATGGCGGGATTGGCGGAAACACGGTCATACGGCAGGCAGTCCCAGCCCGGGAAACGCAGGATTTCCGCCTTGGGCGTGACAAAGGCCAGCAGGTCCGCGATGCGCGCCATGGAAGCATCGTCGCGGCAGACATGCAGGACAGGCCCGTCATGCTCGCCCGCCCTGCGCGCCAGCAGGAAAGCGTCATACCCATCCGGCACGCCCCATATGGGAAGCGGCGCGCCGGGTGCAAGTGAGAAACCTGCCGTATCGTTCATTTTCCGCCCCGGATCGCCGCAAGCCGCGCGGGGTCGGTGGCGTCGGCCATGATTTCCTTCATCATGGGGGTGTTGAGTTCGTCCGGCACTGGGCGGCGGCCGCTCAGCCAGTCGGCCAGGTCGGCATCCGGCAGGTCCATCACCGCTTCCAGCGCGTCAAGCTGGGCTTCGGTCATGCCTTCCAGCCGGGGGGCGACAAAGCCGCCGATCAGCACGTCGGTTTCGTGTGTGCCACGATGTGTGGCGCGGTAATATATCTTGCGCCGCCGTGTATCGAGGCGCGAGAGGTCAGGCGTTCTGGCTTCCATTGCGTTCCACCCATGATGGTTGTGTTTTGTTCCGTAACGCAGGTGTCCTATAGCCGTCATGCGGGCATCTGTCAGCCCGCATGACAAGCATGCCACCCCGCAGGATGAACCGCCGCGTGTCCGATACCGCCTCCCCGCCCGTCAATTCCCTTCTTGCCCCGCTGCTTGCGGGGGTGGAGACCCTGAAGGGTGTAAAGCCCGCCACGGCAAGGCTGCTGGCGCGGGTGGCAGGTGGCGGACGGGTGATCGACCTGCTGTTCCACCTGCCGGAATCGGTGGTGGACCGGCGGTATCGGCCCAACCTGCGGCAGGCAGAAACGGGGCGTGTATGCACCCTGCATGTCACGGTGACGCGCGTCATACCGCCCGCGCCCGGTGGTGGCCGGGGCAAGCGGCCGTGGCGGGTTGTCGTGACCGATGGCACGGCGGATGCGGACCTGGTGTTCTTTTCCCCCCATCTGGTCCGCAGGCTGGAAGCGGGACAGGACATATGCGTATCGGGCACGCTGGAACGTTTTGGTGACCGGCTGAACATGGCCCATCCCGACTATCTCGTGCCCGTTGCCCGCATGGCGGACATTCCGCTGCTGGACCCGGTATGGCCACTTACGGCGGGGCTGTTTCCCAGTCAGGTGCGCGCCGCGATCCGCGCGGCGTTCGATGTCTTTCCTCCCCTGCCCGAATGGCAGGACGCCAGCGTGCTGAAGCAGCGCAGATGGCCGGGGTTCGAGGACGCGCTGCGCACGCTGCACCGTCCGTGTGACATGCCCGACCTGCTGGAAGGCGACGCGCTGGTGGCCGCGTCCGAACGCGCCCGCGCACGGCTGGCCTGTGATGACCTGCTGGCGCAGCAGGTTTCCATGGCGCAGGCACGCCGTCAGAACCGGCTGCGGCCGGGGCGTGCGGTGGCGGGTGATGGCAGCCTGCGCCGCATTGCGCTTTCCCGCTTTGGCCATGAACCCACCACGGCCCAGATCCGCACGCTGGCGGAAATCGATGCCGACCTTGCCGCCCCCCGCCAGATGACGCGCCTGCTGCAGGGGGATGTGGGCGCGGGCAAGACGCTGGTGGCTTTGCTGGCCATGCTGGCGGCGGTGGAAGCGGGGCATCAGGCGGCCCTGATGGCACCGACCGAGATACTGGCCCGCCAGCACCTTGCCACTTTCCGTAAACTGTCGCCCGTGCCGGTCGCGTTCCTCAGCGGCAGCGTGAAGGGCAAGGCCCGGCGCGAGGCGCTGGCCATGATCGCCGATGGCACGGCGCGGCTGGTGATCGGCACCCATGCCCTGTTTCAGGACAGCGTGGTGTTCCATGACCTTGCGCTGGCGGTCATTGATGAACAGCACCGTTTTGGCGTCGAGCAGCGCGCGATGCTGGGGGAAAAGGGGCCCCAGACCGATGTGCTGGTGATGACCGCCACCCCCATCCCGCGCAGCCTGCTGCTGACGCAGTGGGGGGACATGCTGGTCAGTCGTCTGGACGTGAAGCCTGCGGGGCGCAAGCCGGTACGCACGTCGTTGCATGCGCTGTCGGCCATGGCAGACCTGCTGGCGGGGATGGAACGTGCGCTGGCGCGTGGCGCGCGCATATTCTGGGTCTGCCCGCTGGTCAGCGAGAGCGAGACGAGCGACATCGCCGCCGCCGAGGCCCGTCATGCCGCCCTGTGCGCCCATTTTGGCGAAGGCGCCGTCGGGCTGGCCCATGGCAGGCAGGATATTGCGGTGCGTGAACAGTCCATTGCCGATTTCGCGGCGGGAAAGACCCGTATCCTTGTGGCGACCACGGTGATCGAGGTGGGCGTGGACATACCCGACGCCACGGTCATGGTCATTGAGCATGCCGAACGCTTTGGCCTGGCGCAGCTGCACCAGTTGCGTGGCCGCGTGGGGCGGGGGCAGGCTGAATCCTACTGCCTGCTGCTGCACGATACCGCACTGGGCCAGACCGCGCGGCGCAGGCTTGCCCTGCTACGGGAGACGGAGGACGGGTTCCTGATCGCCGATGAGGATTTCCGCCTGCGTGGCGGGGGCGACCTGACGGGACGGCGTCAGTCCGGCCTGCCGGACCTGCGGCTGGCCAGCCCGCTGCATGTGGACATGCTGCTGCGGCTGGCGGCGCAGGACGCGCGGCGCATTGTCGATACGCCGCCCGCCGACGCCCCGCCCGCGCTGCGTGCGCGGATCCCTGCCGTCAGTTTGCTGCTTGAGCTGTTTGCCCGGGCGCGGGCGGTACGGGCGATCCGGGCAGGGTAGTCACGACGGGCGCCTTGGTCCCCAGTTCGGCCGCTGCCTGCGCCAGGAAGAAGGTTGCGAACAGGTCCAGCGGTTCGGCGTCATGTTCCATGCGCGCGCGCAGGACCGCGCCTTCCCACCCGATCCAGAAATAACGTGACAACCGTGCGCACAGCCGCCGCTGTGCCGCGGTCGGGTTCGGGCCGCATGCCGCCAGCAGGCAGTCCGTCACGCGGCGTTCCCACCCTTCCAGAATCGTCAGCAGCAATCCGTTGAACGAATCGGGCAGCATGTCGATTTCCTGTCCCAGGTTGCCGATCAGGCAGCCCCGGCGGAAATGGTGCCTCATCATGCCTGCCCGTGCGTCCTGCATGAAATTGAGCATGCGCTGCAGCGGCGGCGTCGCCCTGTCCGTCAGCCACAGGTCCATCTTGGCATTGAAATAGGTGGCGTAGCTGTCGATCAGGGCCTGCCCGAAATCTTCCTTGCTGTTGAAGCAGTAGTAGAACGAGCCTTTGGAAATGCCGGTGGCGTTCAGCACATCATCGACGCAGGTGGAAGAAAAACCCTTTTCCGTCAGCAGGCCAACTCCCGCACGTACCAGCATGGCGCGTGTCCCTTCGGGCGCACGGGCAATTTTGGGGGGTCGGCCGCGCCCTCGGCGTGGGGGAAGTGTATTGGGCATGGATCGTTTTCTTACCAGTATGAGGCATGTGAATTGAAGCGTTGGTTTTGATAATGTGCGAATGCGAGTAAAAATCAAGAATATTCCTGAATTCAATCTGCACCTTTTTACACGATTTTTTTTGCCCCCTGCCCTCACAAACTGTTCACAGATGAAAATTCGTGTGGAAACCAAAGGCCGGAATATGCTTTGGTGTTGTTGATGCCGATGCGATTTATGCTAGGGTCACCGTAGGACAGAGGATGTTTTCCTGCAGCCGCATGCCGCCTGAACGACGGTCAACGACATACAGGCAGTCTCTATTCTGCAAACGTGCTTTCATTCGGTGATGTCCCCATGGGGCAGCCACCACCTAGACCTCGGGATTACGACCGTTGAGAAGTAACAGGACCGACCGCAGCTCCCGCTCCCCGCGCCGCGGCGGGTTTGACGATGATTTCATGTCGTCACCTTCATTTGGTGATCGCGGCGCCCCGCCGCCGCGCCGCTCCTTTGGTGGCGGAGGTGGTGGTCCCCAGATCGTCGCATCCGGCCCGGAAATCAGTGCCACTGTAAAGTGGTTCAACAGCGAAAAGGGCTTCGGCTTTGTCGAACTGTCGGACGGCTCGGGTGACTTGTTCCTGCACGCAAACGCCCTGAACCCCACCGGGCATGCGACGGTCGCACCGGGAACCACGCTGGTCGTGCAGATTGGCCAGGGTCCCAAGGGTCGCCAGGTCGCGAACGTGGTATCCGTTGACGAGAGCACGGCCCAGCCCGAGCGCCCGCGTGCGGCTTTCGGCGCGGCACCCGGTGCGCGTGGTGGGTTCTCCCGCTCCGGTCGTCCCGCCCCTGACCTATCGCATGCGCAGGACATGCGCGGCACGGTCAAGTGGTACAACGCCACGAAGGGCTTTGGCTTCATCACGCCGGAAAACGGTGGCAAGGATATTTTCGTCCATGCTTCCGCGCTGGAACGTTCGGGCCTGTCCGGCCTGACGGAAGGCCAGACGGCGAACGTGCAGGTTGTCGAAGGCCAGAAAGGCCCTGAGGCAGCTGCCCTGTCGGTGGACTGATCCCCCCTACCCTGTCCTTCGTCGCCAGCATGGCGGCGTAGGCAGGGTGAACGGATAAAATGAAACAGGGCCATCCCGGTTGGGGCGGCCCTGTTTTTTATTGCGCGTTCTGCATGGCCTGCACGGATCAGTTTCCGGCGTAACCCGCCGTCGCCTTTTTAAAAAAGATGGCAATGCCCTGCGGCTTCACCCACAGCCCTGACCTTGCTGGCAGTCATGGACAGGCCTGCCGAACCGGTTTCCAGCCGGAAACATCCCCGCCACGCAAGGGTTGGGTCAGTAATCGCCACCCTTGTTACGGATCAGGCGGGCCTTGTCACGCTGCCAGTCGCGGTCCGCTATGGCCTGCCGTTTGTCAGCTTTCTTGCGCCCATCACCCACGCCCAGCGTCAGCTTGGCCAGGCCACGGTTGTTGAAGTGGATGTCCAGTGGCACAAGGGTCACGCCGTCACGCGCGACTTCCCCCAGCAGCTTGTCCACCTGTTTCTTGTGCAGCAGCAGCTTGCGCGGCGCGCGCGGTTCGAAACGCGACAGCACACCGCCCTGATATTCGGGGATATAGCTGTTGATCAGCCATATTTCCCCATTGCGTTCGCCGGCGTAGGCTTCGTTTATGGTGGCGCGGCCCATGCGCAGGCTCTTGACCTCCGGGCCCTTCAGCACCAGGCCCGCCTCCACCGTGTCCACGATGGTATAGTTGAAACGGCCCTTGCGGTTCTGGGCTGCGATCCCGGTCGAGATCATGCCGCTGCCCTTGTTCTTGGGTGCCATGGATCAGTCCAGCAGCCCGACGGCGGACAGGGCGGCCTTGACCTTTTCCCGGCTGGCGTCGCTTAGCGGGGCCAGCGGCAGGCGGCAGGTTTCCCCCATCAGGCCCAGCACGCTTGCCGCGAACTTGACCGGCACGGGATTGCTTTCGCAAAACAGCGTGTCATGCAGCGGCAGCAGCCGGTCCTGCAGTTCCATGGCTTCCATCACGTGACCGTCGTTCCAGCTCTGCTGCACCTGCGCGCACAGGGCGGGAGCAACGTTGGCGGTCACGCTGATGCACCCGTCGCCACCGGCGGCCAGGAAGGACACGGCGGTGCCGTCCTCGCCCGAGATCTGGTTGAACGGCTTTTTCACCGCGCGGCGCACCAGCAGCGGGCGTAGCAGGTTGGCGGTGGAATCCTTCACCCCGATGATGTTGGGATGCTGCGCCAGGCGCGCCATTGTCTCCACCGAGATATCGATGACCGACCGGCCGGGAATGTTATACAGGATCAGCGGGATGCTGATGGCGTCCGCAACAGCCATGAAGTGGCGGTACACCCCTTCCTGCGTCGGCTTGTTGTAATATGGCGTCACCACCAGCACGCCCGACGCCCCGGCCTGCTGCGCCTGCTGTGCCATGGCCACCGCTTCCGCCGTGCTGTTGGACCCGGCGCCTGCAATGACGGGCACGCGCCCCGCCACGGATTTTATGGTGAATTCCACCACTTTGGCATGTTCTTCATGCGTCAGGGTCGGGCTTTCACCCGTGGTGCCGACCGGCACCACGGCGGATGCGCCCTGCTGGACCTGCCAGTCGATGAATCGGCCCATGGAGGGCAGATCCAGCGATCCGTCCTCGTTCATGGGGGTAATAAGGGCGGTAATGGAACCCTTGAACATGGTTGTTTCCACCTGGATCCTGTGTCGTGGCTGTGCATGCGCCGGTGGGTCCGGCACGTTGTTTCCTGTGGTCAGCCCCGGGGCATGGGACGGACAATACCGTTATATAGACAATGGCACGGGGGGCAAAACATGCCCGCCATGCCTGTTCCCGTCAGGGTTTGCGTCGGAAGGGCGATGCGGGATAGACGCCCAGGATCTCCTGCTGTTCCGAAAAGAACGAAAGTTCGTCCAGCGCGCGCGCCAGTGGCGGGGCTTCGGGGTGGCCTTCCACATCCATCAGGAACTGCGTGGCCGAAAACGACCCTTCCAGCATGTAGCTTTCCAGCCGCGTCATGTTCACCCCCGCCGTGGCAAGGCCACCCAGCGCCTTGTACAGCGCGCCGGGCTGGTTGTTGACGCGGAACAGCAGCGTGGTCATGAAGCCCGACCCGGGCGGCGGCAGGGTCGCGGGCCTGCGGGATGCGATGTAGAAGCGCGTGGTGTTATGCGTGGCGTCCTCCACATTGCGGCGCAGGATTTCAAGCCCGTTGAGTTCGGCCGCAAGGGCCGAGGCCACGGCCACGTCTTCCTTCCGCCCCCATTCGCGTACCATCTCGGCTGCGCCGGCGGTGTCGAATTCCACCACCGGGTCCAGTCCCAGTTCGGTAATGATGCCGCGCACCTGCGCCATGGCGACGGGATGGGTATGGATGCGGCGCGCATCGGCCAGCGTGCTGCCGGGTATGCCCAGCAGGCAGTGTTCCACGCGCTGGAAATGTTCCCCCACGATGAACAGCCCCGCTTCGGGCAGCAGTGCGTGGATGTCGGGCACCCGGCCCGCCAGGCTGTTTTCACAGGCCAGCATGGCCAGTTCGGCACGCCCGTCATGCACGGCGGCAATGGTCTGGGCGAATGTCTGGCATGGCAGCGTGGTCCAGCCGGGCCGGGCCTGCCGGCATGCAAGGTCCGAATAGGCGCCGGGCCGCCCCTGAAAGGCGATGATGCGTTCCCCGTTCATGCCGCGGTCCCCAGCGTGGCCCGTGCGCGTTCAAGATCGGCGGGCGTGTCGACACCGAAGGGTGCGGTGGCGATCCGTGCGCAGCCCATGGTCATGCCAGCTTCCAGCGCGCGAAGCTGCTCAAGCTTCTCACGCTTTTCCAGCCCGCTTTCAGGCAGGCCGACAAAGCGGGCCAGCGCCGGGCGGCGATAGGCGTAAATGCCGATATGATGCCACAGCGGCCCATCCCCCCACGGTATGGGCAGGCGGGAGAAATACAGCGCCCGCGCCACCTGCGCATCCGGCCCGAAGGTGCAGGCGACCTTGACCACGGATGATGCCACGGCTTCCGCCTGATCGCGGACGGGCGCGACAAGGGTCGCGATATCGGTACCCGGATCAGCCAGCGGGCGCAGCACGTCATGCAGGTTTCCGGGGTCAACCCCCGGCAGGTCGCCCTGCAGGTTGATGACGGTGTCATGCCTCCCCTGCGGGTCAAGCTGCCGCAGGGCCTGCCATATGCGGTCGGACCCGGATGGGAGCACGGGATCGGTCAGGACCGCCGTGCCGCCCGCGCGTTCCACGACATCGGCAATTTCACGCTCCGCCGTGGCGACAGCCACGGGGCCGACACCCGCGGCAACAGCGCGGTCAAGCACATGGATAATCATGGGACGGCCGGCAATGTCGGCAAGCGGTTTGCCCGGCAGCCGGGTCGAGGCCATCCGGGCCGGAATCAGGACAATGGGATTCATGGGATCTGGGTCTGGGCCATCCGTATCTGTGGCGGCGGCGGGGGCCGTCCGCTGCCGTGCATGCTTCACACAGGGCGCGCGGCAGTCTAGGTAAGGAGCGGTTTTCATGCAACCGTATGGGAAGGACGCCCGAATTTCATGGACAGTGTACGCCTTAACCAGATCGGGGCCGCCTGCCTCTGTGCAGCACTCGCGGTCGGGGCCAGTTGGGGTATCGCCCACACTGCCGTTCCGGAACAGATCCCGGCAAAGCCCGGCGTGGCCATTCCCCACCCGGTGGCCCCCGCGGGCGCGTCCATTGATGATCTGGTCGCCAGGGCCAGCGTGGAAAAGGGCCACGCCATAGCCGACCGGCAGTGCGCCATGTGCCACAGCATGGCGCCACAGGGGCCGGCCATTATCGGGCCGGGCCTGTTTGGCGTGGTCGGCACGCATGTGGGCGACATTCCGGGTTATGAATTCTCGGACGCGCTGAAGGCGCACAAGGACGAGACGTGGACCAACACCACCCTTTCCGCATGGCTGAAATCCCCCGCTGAATACGCATCGGGCACCAAGATGTCGTTTCCCGGCATTGCATCAGAAACCGAGCGGGCGGACGTGATCGCCTACCTCAACTCCCTCAAGCCGGAGGCGCATTGATGACCACCCTGCCCGCCGGTTTCCCGCGTGATGCGGTGCTGGAGGCGGCGGGGGTCGCGGCCGATGTCGCGCGCAGCGTGGTGCTGCCGTTTTTCCGCCGGGGGGTACGCGCGGACGACAAGACCGATGCCAGTCCCGTCACCATAGCCGACCGCACGGCCGAGCGCGCGATTCGGGCCGTGCTGTCCGAACGCCTGCCCGGTTTTGGCGTGATGGGGGAGGAATTCGGGCTGGAAGGAGCTGACAGCCCGTATCGCTGGGTGATCGACCCGGTGGATGGCACGCGTGCCTTCCTGACCGGGCGGCCGACCTTTGGCACGCTGGTCGCCCTGCTGCATGACAATGTCCCGGTGCTGGGCGTGATTGACCAGCCCGTGACGGGGGAGCGGTGGATCGGCCTGCGTGGCGAGGCCACGCGGTATGTCTCCACCCTGCCCGGCACGCCCGTCACGCGCCCCTGCGGCGACGTGGGCCGGGCGGAACTGTCATGCACCGCGCCCGAAATCATTGATGCCCCCCACCGGTCCGGTTTTGACGCGCTGGCCGCCGCCGCCAAGCGCACAAGCTGGGGTGGGGACTGCTACGCCTATGGCCTGCTGGCGCTGGGGCAGATCGACATCATTGCCGAATGTACCATGAAGATATGGGACTGGGCGGCCCTTGTGCCCGTGGTGGAAGGGGCGGGCGGCCGCATGACCGACTGGGCGGGCCAGCCGCTGCGCGCTGATGGCGACGGCACGGTCCTGGCGGTGGGGGATGGCGGCCTGCTGCCCCATGTGGCGGGGCTGCTGACCCCGGGCATTGCCATAAAGTAACGGCGGTAATTGATCTTTCCCCCTAGCGGGGGCACGGCCAATCGGATAGGGACGGACCCATCTTGACCGTACACGAAGCGGGAGCACGCGACATGACCAGCCAATCCAACGGACATCTTTCCCTTCCCAAGGACAAGATCCGTATCCTCCTGCTTGAAGGCATCCATGACAGTGCCGTAAAGCTGCTGAAGGACAACGGATACGAAAACGTCACCCGCCTGAAAACGGCGCTGGAAGGTGAAGCCCTGCAGAAGGCGCTGGAAGGCGTGCATATCGTCGGCATCCGTTCGCGCACCCAGCTGACGCGCGAAGTGATCGAGAAGGCCGATCGCCTGATCGCCATCGGCTGCTTCTGTATCGGCACCAACCAGGTTGACCTGAACGCCGCGCGTGAAGGCGGTATCCCGGTTTTCAATGCGCCCTACAGCAACACGCGTTCCGTTGCCGAACTGGTCATGGGCGAGATCGTGATGCTGATGCGCCGCATCTTCCCCAAGTCCGAGGAATGCAACGCCGGGATCTGGAAGAAATCCGCCACCAACAGCTGGGAAGTGCGCGGCAAGACGCTGGGTATCGTGGGTTATGGCTCCATCGGGTCGCAGCTTTCCGTACTGGCCGAAGCATTCGGCATGCGCGTGTTCTATTACGACGTGATCGACAAGCTTGTGCATGGCAACGCAACGCCGGTCGACACGCTGGAAACCCTGCTGGAGCAGAGTGACGTGGTCAGCCTGCACGTGCCCCAGACCCCGGAAACGGCGGGCATGATTGGTGAGGCCCAGATCCGCGCGATGAAAAAGGGGTCGTTCCTGATCAACAACGCCCGTGGCAACGTGGTGGACCTCGACGCGCTGGCCGCCGCCCTGAAGGACGGCCACCTGCTGGGCGCCGCGATCGACGTGTTCCCCAAGGAGCCGAAAGCGGCTGGCGAGGAATTCAAGACCCCGCTGCGTGGCCTGGACAATGTGATCCTGACGCCGCATATCGGCGGGTCCACGGCCGAAGCGCAGGAGCGCATCGGCGTGGAAGTGGCGCGCAAGCTGGTGGAATATTCCGATGTCGGCTCCACCCTGGGGGCTGTCAACTTCCCCACCGTGCAACTGCCGGAAAACCCGCATGGCACGCGCTTCATGCACGTGCACCGCAACGTGCCGGGCATCATGCTGCAGATCAACGAGATCTTTTCTTCGGAATCCTGCAACGTCACCGCGCAGTACCTGCAGACGGCGGGCGAACTGGGTTACGTGGTGGTCGAGGCCGATACCGGCCGCGATGTGGAAAAGGACAACCGCATCCTTGACCGCCTGCGCGCGCTCAAGGGCACCCTGCGCGCGCGCCTGCTGTACAAGCAGCAGTAATGCGCGCCCGATGACGTCGGGTTCACGGAACGGGGGCATGCCGGTTGGGCATGTCCCCTTTTTTATGCCCTTTTATGCCCTGCTGTCCGGGCTTTGGGAAAGCCTGCCTTTGGGCATCGTGCAAACTCAAAGAAGTTCTTGGTGAAGCTTTTTTCAGGGCCTGTTGGGAATTAACGCGAATTGATGATTGCGGCGGTAAGATAAATCATCGCTGCGAATGATCTGTCGGTCTTGTCGCTTCGCATGGCGATGCGCTTGAACTCCTTGAGCTTGCAGAAGAAGTTCTCGATGAGATGGCGTGCCTTGAACAGGGCTCCATCGAAGGGTCGCCTGTCGAGGCGGTTCCGACGCTGGGGAATGACCACGCGGGCCCCTTGCGCGCGTATGGTGTCCACGATCCAGTGGACATCGAACGCCTTGTCAGCAAGAAGTCCCTCAAAATCAGCCGGTTCAAGGAGAGGCGCCACCCCGACCGTGTCGTAATGCTGGCCGGGGATAAGCGT
>NZ_CADP01000002.1:0-104975 GCF_000285295.1 Komagataeibacter europaeus LMG 18890
GCCATGACCGACGCCCTGGGCAATTTGGTCCGCTTTACGCTTATCCTCGGCCAGCATTACGACACGGTCGGGGTGGCGCCGCTTCTTGAACCGGCTGATTTCGAGGGACTTCTTGCCGACAAGGCGTTCGATGTCCACTGGATCATGGACACCATACGCGCGCAAGGGGCCCGCGTGGTCATTCCCCAGCGTCGGAACCGCCTCGACAGGCGCCCCTTCGATGGAGCCCTGTTCAAGGCACGCCATCTCATCGAGAACTTCTTCTGCAAGCTCAAAGAGTTCAAGCGCATCGCCATGCGAAGTGACAAGACCGACAGATCATTCGCAGCGATGATTTATCTCACTGCTGCAATCATCAATTCGCGTTAATTCCCAACAGGCCCTGGAAAAAGCTTCACCAAAAACTTTTGTTTTTTAACAGTTATTTATGACTTGTTGCCCTGCCGTGCTTTGCGCCCACGGGACAGTTCCGTCACCACGCCGTGCAGCGTGCGCAGTTCCTGCTCCGTCACTTCGCCACGCAGGAAGAAGTGGCGCAGGTTGCGCACCATGCCCGCGCGCTTCTGTTCATTGCGCAGGAAACCGCATTCATCCAGATCCGCGATCAGGTGGCGCATGAAATTGTCCAGTTCGCCACGGGTCGCCACATGCGTCTCGTTGGTCATGAGCGTGCGCGGCGGCGTGTCGTCGGCTGCCATCCACCATTCATACGCCATGATCATCACCGCCTGCGCCAGGTTGAGTGACATGAACGCGGGATTGAGCGGGTAGCGGATCAGCGCATCGGCGCGGGCCATATCCTCGTTATCCAGCCCTGCGCGTTCGGGGCCGAACATCAGCCCCACCTTCAGCCCGCGATCCGTCATTTCCCGCAGTTCCGCAGCGCCACCGCGCGCGGTCAGCACCGGCTTGACGATATGGCGCGGGCGGGGACAGGTGGCGAATACGTGGTGCAGGTCGGCTACCGCGTCATCCACCGTATCAAACACCTGCGCGGATTCCAGGATACGGTCGGCGCCAGACGCGCTGCGCCACGCGCGTTCGAGCGGCCAGCCATCACGCGGCGCAACCAGACGCATGTGGAATAGCCCGCCATTGGCCATGGCGCGGGCCGTGGTGCCGATGTTCTCGGCCATCTGGGGCCGGACAAGGATCACGACCGGGCTGTTGCCAATGGGGCCGATATCCGCCCCGCCGTCGCGGCCGGTCATGCCTGCCTCCATGTCGTGCCCTGCGGGCCGTCTTCCAGCACGATGCCCTGTGCGGCAAGATCGTTGCGGATTTCATCCGCGCGGGCAAAATCACGTGCCTTGCGCGCGGCCAGCCGTTCCGCGATCAGGCGTTCGATATGGGCGGGGTCCACTTTCGCATCACCACGGAACCATGACTCCGGCGTGTCCTGCAACAGGCCAATCAGGTTGCCCGCGGCTTTCAGCTGTGCCGCAGCCCCGCTGTCACCCGCCATGGCGGCATCGGCCAGTGCGTGCATTTCCGCCAGCGCGCGCGGGGTGTTCAGGTCGTCGCACAATACCTGCACCACGCTGTCCGGCGCGGGCACGGCGTCCTGCATGGGATCAAGGTTTTCCAGCGCACGGTAGAAGCGGTCGAGCATCTGGCGGGCTTCATTCAGCCCTTCGCGGGTAAAGTTCAGCACGGAACGGTACTGCGCGCGCAACAGCAGCAGGCGCAGGGCCTCTGCAGGCGTATCGCGCAGCACGTCGCGCACGGTCAGGAAGTTGCCGAGGGATTTCGACATCTTCTCCCCGTTCACCAGCAGCATGGCGTTATGCACCCAGTGATTGGCGAAGCGGCCATGCGGGTGGCAGCACATGCTCTGTGCGCGTTCGTTTTCATGGTGGGGGAACAGCAGGTCAGACCCGCCGCCATGAATGTCGAAACTTTCGCCCAGGTAACGCTGCGACATGGCCGAACATTCGATATGCCAGCCCGGGCGGCCCCGGCCCCACGGGCTGTCCCAGCCCGGCGTCTGGTCGTCGGACGGTTTCCACAGCACGAAATCACCTGGATCACGCTTGTAGGGCGCGACTTCCACCCGTGCGCCGGCAATCAGGTCATCGGGCGTGCGGCCCGACAGCGCGCCATAGGATGGATAGGTGTTCACCGCGAACAGGACGTGTCCTTCGGCCTCATAGGCGTGGCCGCTTTCGATCAGGCGGCGGATCATGTCCTGCATCTCGCCAATATGGTGGGTCGCGCGCGGTTCCACATCCGGTGGCAGGATGGAAACGGCGGCCAGGTCCTCATGGAAATCGTGGATGGTGCGCGCGGTCAGGTCGGCAATGGATTCGCCATTGGCATGGGCGCGGGCGTTGATCTTGTCATCCACGTCCGTGATGTTGCGCACATAGGTCACGCGCTTGTACAGGTGCCGCAGCAGGCGCACCAGCACGTCCGCCGTCAGCATGGCGCGCAGGTTGCCGATATGCGCCAGATCATAGACCGTGGGACCGCAGTAATAGACCCGCACGTTGTCGGGTGCCAGCGGGACGAAGGGAACGGTGCTGCGCGTCCTGCTGTCGTGCAGGTGCAGGCGGGGCTGTGTGTCGGACATGATGCGCCTAGATGCGACAGACGGGCGGGATTACGCAAGACCTCATCTGTGCCTGTAATGCGGGCCAGTCACGCTGGCACGTCCGGTCAGGCGATTTCCTGCCCGATCTGCTTGATGTCATGGAACGTAAGGTCCGGGTTGCCTTCCGCCGTGCGCTTCATCATGAACGCCGATGACGCAAGGAAGACCGGGTCACCGTCAATGTCATCCGCCATGGCCGTGCGATTGGCCATGCAGAAGGCTTCCAGCTTTTCACGCGGGCCGGTGACCCAGCGTGCAAGGTTGTACGGTGTCGATTCGAAGCCGATCGCAACCCCGTATTCCCCCTTCAGCCGCGACTGAAGCACGTCAAGCTGCAGCGTGCCGACCACGCCCACGATCGGCGGGGCGCCATCCTGCGGGCGGAACAGCTGGACCACGCCTTCTTCCGCCAGTTCGGTCAGGGCCTGCCGCAGCTTCTTGGCCTTCATCGCATCATCCAGCCGCACGCGGCGCAGGATTTCAGGCGCGAAATAGGGCACGCCGGTAAAGCGCAGGTCCTCGCCTTCGGTCAGCGTGTCACCAATACGCAGCGTGCCGTGGTTGGGAATGCCCACCACATCGCCCGCGAAGGCTTCCTCCGCCAGTTGCCGGTCACGCGCGAAGAAGAATTGCGGCGTATGCAGCGCGAACTGCTTGCCGATCCGCACGTGCTTGAGCCGCATGCCGCGCTGCAGCTTGCCCGAACAGATGCGCGCGAACGCCATGCGGTCGCGATGGTTGGGGTCCATGTTGGCCTGGATCTTGAACACCAGCGCGGTCAGGGCGGGTTCATCGGCGCGCACGTTGCGTGTTTCCGTCGCCTGGTCGCGTGGCGGCGGGCCAAAGGCGGCCAGCGCATCCAGCAGGTCGGTGACACCGATTTCCTTCATCGCACTGCCGAAGAACACCGGCGTCAGGTGCCCGGCATTGAAGCTTTCCAGATCGAATTCCGGCAGTGCCGCCTCAACCAGTTCCAGTTCCTCGCCCAGTTGCACCATGCGCGGGTCGGTCTGGTCCAGCGGCTCGGTGACGTGCAGTTCGCGGTGGCGGATATCGTAGGTGCCCACGAATTTGGCGGCACGGCCCACCGGCCATGTGGCGGGCGAGGTATCGAGTGCCAGCGAGGATGAGATTTCATCCAGCAGGGCAAACGGATCCTGCGATTCGCGGTCCATCTTGTTGATGAAGGTGACGATGGGAATATCGCGCAGGCGACAGATCTCGAACAGCTTGCGCGTCCGGGCCTCGATGCCCTTGGCGGCGTCGATCACCATCACGGCGGCATCGACCGCCGTCAGCGTGCGGTAGGTATCTTCCGAGAAGTCTTCATGGCCCGGGGTATCGAGCAGGTTGAAGATGCAGCCGCCATATTCAAACGTCATGACCGATGTCACGACGGAAATGCCGCGATCGCGCTCGATCCCCATCCAGTCCGAACGCGTGCGCCGTCGTTCGCCCTTGGCCCGCACGTTGCCCGCCATCTGGATCGCGCCACCGGCGCGCAGGATGCGTTCGGTCAGCGTGGTCTTGCCCGCATCAGGGTGGGAGATGATGGCGAATGTGCGCCGCCGGGTAATTTCGGCGGCGAGCGGGTTATCGGCGGCGGTGGCGGTCACGGTCTTGTCCATTCCTGCGGCTGGCCCGATGGACGGAAGGCGGAACCGGGCAGGGGCCAGAAACGCGGACGCCGGACGCGGGGACAAAACCCCACGCCCGGCGTCACGCCTGCCCGGTTCCGGGACTTGATCAGCGAGAGTAGAATTCGATGACCAGGTTCGGTTCCATCTGGACCGGATACGGAACGTCCGACAGCTTGGGGCTGCGCAGGAACGAACCCTTCATCTGGCGGTGGTCCACTTCCATGTATTCCGGCACGTCGCGTTCGCCGCTCTGCGCCGCATCCAGCACGATGGCCAGCTGCTTGGACTTTTCACGCACTTCGATCACGTCGCCATCACGCACCAGGTAGGACGGGATGTTGACCTTGCGGCCGTTGACCGTGATGTGGCCGTGGCTGATGAACTGACGCGCCGCGAACGGGGTGATCGCGAACTTCAGGCGGTAGACAACCGCGTCCAGCCGGCGTTCCAGCAGGTCGATCAGGTTTTCGGAGGTATCGCCCTTGCGACGCACGGCCTCGTCATAATACTTGCGGAACTGCTTTTCGCCGATGTTGCCGTAATAGCCCTTCAGCTTCTGCTTGGCCATCAGCTGCACGGAGAAGTCGGACGGCTTCTGCTTGCGGCGCTGACCATGCTGGCCGGGGCCATATTCGCGCTTGTTGACCGGGGACTTTGCACGGCCCCACAGGTTTACGCCAAGGCGACGGTTGATTTTGTACTTGCTCTCAAGGCGCTTGCTCATCTGCGCGCTCTCTCTTCATTCATCTGCATGGCATGCGGCACAGCCGCCTGTCATGTTGTTGCACCGGTAGGTCCTGTTCCGCATGAACAGGACGGGCGCGATCCGTATTACCGGCACCGGGGAGCAATCACCCATGGGCACCAGCCGTATCGTCCACGTTCCCGGCAGTCGGGCGCGTATAGAAGTACTGTGCCCGTCCTGTCAATCACCGCGCAGCATGGCGCAGGCCGCAAAAGCCTGTATCGCACAGTGCTGCTGGCCTGTTATTAAACGGGAACCGGAAGAATACATTACAGGAATAAAGGGGTTTTGTGCATGGAAACGCCATTTACGCAGCGCTGGGGGCTGTTTGTCGGCCTTGGCGCCATATCGTTCGGCCTGGGCATCATGGCGTGGGTGGATGCGCTGGCGGTGTCGCTGGCCAGTACCATCCTGCTTGGGGTCCTGCTGTTTGTCGCGGGCACAGTGCAGCTTGTGCATGCCTTTGTCGTGCGCGACTGGAGCGGGCGGTTCATGTCCATCCTGGGCGGCGCGCTGTATATCCTGGCGGGCACGATGATGATGGAAGAACCGACCACCGGTTCCATGGTCATCACCATCTTCATTTCCGCCTGCCTGGTCGTGTCGGGCATTGCGCGTATTGTCATGGCGTTCCAGCAGCGCGGCCTGCAGGGATGGTGGCTGATCCTCCTGGGGGGGCTGATCAGCCTGCTGGTGGGTGTATGCCTGTATGCGACGCTGCCATGGTCGGGGCTGTGGCTGATCGGCACGTTTGTCGCGGTTGAACTGATTGCCGCGGGCATCGGCTGGATCCAGTTCGGCCTTGCCCTGCGGCAGGCCGCCTACATCCCGCCCGAGAACTGAGTGGCAAGGTTTCGGTCAATGGGATTGTTGGCCGAAACCCCCAGCAGGTTGCGCAGGTCGGTGGCGTTCATCCGGGCCTCGAACCCGGGATTGCCGGGCTGGAACAGCATGGCCGTCGAAAGGGACCCGACCATGACGGGGTCGAACCCCGCGTCATGGATCAGCCAGCCCGCCACATACAACGCCTGCACCACATCGCCCGCCATGGGCAGGGCCAGGCGGGGCGGCGTGCGGAATGTCTCGGCTTCCAGCGTGGTCATGTCCTCGGAATTGAAGGCCCGCACGACCGACGCCTGCGGGAACAGCGCCTGCGTGGTGACACCCGCCCCCTTGCGCAGCGCCAGCCGCCCGATCTTCCCGTCCCGCCAGCCATAGGGATTGGTCGGGTCGATAAGCGGCTTGGTCCCCACGATCGACCCGATGGTGTGCCGCAACTGGGGCAGCGCGCCATAGGGGACCGCCAGCACCACCGCATCGCCAAACTTCGCGGCCTCCTGTGGCGTGCCCTCACGGGCGAGGGGATACAGTTCCGACGCCAGTTTTTTGGCAGGCCCCTTATGGATGTCGGAAAACATGACCTGATGCCCCGCCCGGGTCCACAGATGCCCCAGCGTGCTGCCGACATGGCCCGACCCGATCATGCCGATGCGCAGGGGGCGGCGTGCATGGGCCACCCCCGGCAGGCTGGCAGGCACCAGCGTAGCCAGTGCGGCAAGCAGGCCGTGTCGGCGGGTCAGTTTCAGGGCTGGCATGCATCTCTCCTGTTCTGGCGGCATGTGGTAGTATGGCACGGGATGGCCTAATCCAATGGTTGGTTCTTTGCCGACCTGTCGGATATATGACACAGACTTGGCTGAAGCAGGAGTACAGCGTCAATGACCGATACCCCCGATCAGGACCGGACCGTGGTCGCGCAGTCCGCTGTTCCCGCAGGCGTGGAGCACCCGGTGGAAGCCCTGCATGAAGCCGTGCAGGAAGATGAGGCGGCCCTTGCGGCCACCACCGTCCCCGATCCCGGCCCGGTGCCCGAAGCCCAGACACAGGTCGTGCCTACCGACAGTGACGCCGTGGCGACAAGCCATGCGGCCGCCACGGCGTCCATGGCCCCTGAATTCATGCCCTACAGGGAACTGTTCCAGCTTATGGGCGCGATCGTGTTCGTGCTGATCGTGCTGGCGGTAGGGTGGAACGCCATGCATGCATCCGGTATCTGGCCGGAATGAAGTCCTGACCCGTTCAGGGCGTGCCGTGCGCATCAGGTAGCGACAGCCTGACCGATACGGGACAGTGATCGGACAGGCGCGTGGTGTCGTCGTGTCCGTTTTCGCGGTACAGCATGACGCGCAGGCTGTCTGGCCGCAGCCATTCACGCGCGGGGCCACCGGCGATGATATGATCGATGAAATAATTTCCCTGGGCGCAGGGACTGGCGCGACCGGCCGTGGCCAGTGCCAGCGGGCCGTTTTCGGACAGCGCACGCCATGCGGGATCGTCTGGTGCCAGCAGACGGTTGAAATCACCCATCACGACAAAGGCCTCGCCTTCGTCCTGCCGTTCCATGATCCAGTCCTGGACGATTGCAATCTGCCGCATCAGCGTCTGGCAGGCCGGCTTGCGGGCCGCTGGCTGCGAATCGCGGCATCCGGCTTTCAGGTGGACCACCAGCACGCGCAGGCTGTCAGCACCCTGGCCTATCGTCACATCCAGCCCGGTGCGCAGGTGATGGGGGGCGGAAGGGGGATAGACATCCAGCGCCGTCACGTCCCCATGCCGCATGACTACAAGGTCCACCCGCACAGCCAGTGCGACTTTCTGCACGACAGGGTCATTGGACATGATGATGCGGTAGTGCTGTGCGGGAAACAGCCGGGCGGCAAGCTGTGGGCTGTCAACTTCCTCCAGCGCTGCGATATCGGGGGCCAGGCGGCTGGCATAATGCGCCAGCCGATCCAGTTCCGCTTCCGTGCGTGGCGTGACATCGGGGGGCAGGGCAGGATCGCCCTGCGGGCGCGTGGTCAGCCATTCAAGGTTCCATGTGGAAAGCCTGAGGCTGCCCGTGGCCTGCGCGCCCACGGGCAGGGCAAGCAGCGCAAGGGCCACGGTCAGGCAGGGCCATGCCCGCCGCAGCCCCCGTGCCGGAAGTGGCCCGGGATTATGGCGTGGCGGTATCAGCCGCCTGCTGTGCCCGCAGCTTGGCGATGGCTTCGTCCACGTGGATGAACGTGCGCGACGTTTCATCCAGCACGACAACTTCCCCACTGGCGATGTCATAGAACCATCCATGCAACGTCAGGGTGCCACGGGCAAGTCCCGCCGCGACGGCGGGATGGGTACGCAGGTGCGCAATCTGCAACTGCACGTTCTGTTCCGACAGGCTGCGCACGCTGGCGGGGCCTGCGTCAGATGCCTCCAGCACGGCGCGCGCGGCTTCGGCATTGCGCAGCCAGCTTGCCACGGTGGGCATCCTGTTCAGGTTGCTGGCTTCGGGATCGAGCAGGGCCTTCATCGCGCCGCAGTTGGAATGGCCGCATACGATGATATGCGAAACCTTCAGGGCGCTTACGGCATATTCAATGGCGGATGACACGCCGCCCAGCATTTCCCCGTAGGCGGGCACGATATTGCCGATGTTGCGCAGCACGAACAGGTCGCCCGGCTGGGTCTGCGTGATCATGCTGGGATTTACCCGGCTGTCGGCACAGGCAATGAACAGCGTGTCGGGGGACTGGCTTTCCGCCAGGCTTGCGAACAGTTCGCGGTTTTGCGGAAAGACTTCGGTATTGAACCGCTCCACGCCATGCAGCAGGTCAATAAGGGTATCACGGGCAGTATGGGTCGCGGCCATTGTAAAATCCTGTCACCTGAATGTCCGGATAAAGGCAAATCCGCCCACCGCAATGACGTCGCGGCACAATCCGGCGGCTGGGGTGGTATCCCATGATATCTGTATCATGGGAACACCTGTTGGGCACAATTGTTTCGTCATGATGGTTGCGGGAAATACTATGTAACCACAATATAATTAAGAAACATTCACTTTCTGTATTGCAGTATTCATGCATCGCAGGCGGGGGCGTACAGAACAACGGCGCACCAGGTGCGCCGTTGCGTGTCCATCGTGCCTGAACGGGGCCGTTGGATCAGCCCGCCTGCATGGCGGCGCGCACGGCGTCCAGTGCGGCCTCCACCTTGCTGGTGTCCGGACCACCGGCCTGCGCCATGTCGCGACGGCCACCGCCGCCCTTGCCACCCATGGCGGCGCTTGCGGCGCGGACCAGGGTCACGGCATCAACCTTTTCCGCCAGGTCAGGTGTGGCGGCGACCACGATGCTGCCCTTGCCATCCGCAGTGGAGATCAGGGCAATCACGCCCGACCCGATTTCCTTGCGCAGGGAATCGGCCAGCGGCTTGAGTTCCTTGGGCGGCAGTTCGCCCACGTTGCGGGCATCCAGCCTGATGCCATTGATTTCCACGATCGATGCCGCCGACTGGCTGCCCGATGCCAGCTTGCGCTGCAGGTCGGAAATCTGGCGTTCCATCACCTTGCGTTCGTCCAGCAGCACCGCAAGGCGCTCGGGCGCTTCCGCAGGCGGCACGCGCAGCATGGCGGCCATCTGGTTCAGGCGTTCTTCGGTGGCGACGGTGGCATTCTGCGCGGACAGGCCGGTCACGGCCTCGATCCGCCGCACGCCTGATGACACGCCACTTTCGGACGTGATGCGGAACAGGCCGATATCGCCGGTGCGGCGCACATGGGTGCCGCCGCACAGCTCGATCGACCAGCCCGCGCGCCCGTCCTCGGGGCCACCCATGGACACAACGCGGACCTCATCACCATATTTTTCGCCAAACAGGGCCATGGCGCCCTGTTCGATGGCCTCTTCCGGCGTCATGTGGCGGGTGGTGACTTCGGTGTTTTCACGGATGCGGGCATTCACCTCGGCCTCGATATCCGCCAGTTCTTCCGGTGTGATCGGGCGTGGCTGGCTGACGTCAAAGCGCAGGCGGTCGGGGGCGTTCAGGCTGCCCTTCTGCGTGACATGATCGCCCAGGCGGCGGCGCAGGGCTTCATGCAGCAGGTGGGTGGCGGAATGGTGCGCGCGGATGGCGCTGCGGCGATCGTGATCGACCTGCGCCGTGACCGCCATGCCGGGCTTGACCGTGCCTTCGATGACCGTGCCGTAATGCACCAGCAGGTCCCCCAGCTTCTTCTGCGTATCGGTAATGGCGATATGCAGGCCGGGGGCCGTGATGGTGCCGGTATCGCCCACCTGGCCACCGCTTTCGCCATAGAACGGGGTCTGGTTCAGCAGCAGGGCGACCTTGGTGCCCGGGCCTGCCGCGTCCACCTGCGCGTTGTCCACCACCACGGTCTGGACTTCGGCATCCGATGTCTCGGTGGTGTAGCCGAGGAATTCGCTGGCGCCGAAGGTATCGCGCGCCTCGAACCATACGGTTTCGGTGGCGCTGTCGCCCGATCCGCTCCATGCCGCGCGGGCGCGCTTGCGCTGCACGTCCATGGCCTCGTTGAAGCCTTCCACGTCCACGCCGTGGCTGGTGCCGCGCAGGGCGTCCTGTGTCAGGTCCAGCGGGAAGCCGAACGTGTCATACAGCTTGAACGCAACGGCGCCGGGCAGGGGCGCGCCGTCGCCCAGGTGTTCCGTCTCGTCCGCCAGCAGTGACAGCCCACGGTCCAGCATGGCCTTGAAGCGTTCTTCCTCGCCCTTCATCGTGCCCTCGATCAGGGCGCGGGCGTGGACCAGTTCGGGATAGGCCTCGCCCATCTGCCGGATCAGCGCGGGAACCAGTTTGTAGAATGTCGGCTCCGTCGTGCCCATCATGTGCAGGTGGCGCATGGCGCGGCGCATGATCCGGCGCAGCACGTAGCCACGCCCGTCCTTGGAGGGCAGCACCCCATCGGCAATCAGGAACGAGGTGGAGCGCAGATGGTCGGCCACCACGCGGTGGCTGGCGTTGAACGGCCCGTCCGGATCCTGTCCCGTGACCTCGGCCGAGGCCAGGATCAGCGCGCGGAAGGTGTCGGTATCGTAGTTGTCGCGCTTGCCCTGCAGGATCGCGGCAAAGCGTTCCAGCCCCAGCCCGGTGTCGATGGACGGGCGCGGCAGGGGCGAGCGGGTGCCGGGCGGATTCTCGAAATACTGCATGAACACGAGGTTCCAGATTTCGGTAAACCGGTCGCCGTCCTCATCGGGGGAGCCGGGCGGGCCACCCGCGACTTCGGGGCCGTGATCGTAGAAGATTTCGGAACACGGGCCGCATGGGCCGGTATCGCCCATGCGCCAGAAATTGTCGGAGGTAGGAATGCGGATGATCCGGTCATCGGACAGGCCCGCAATCTTGCGCCACAGGGTTGCTGCTTCCTCATCATCGGCATAGACGGTGGCCAGCAGCTTTTCCCTGGGCAGCCCGAACGTGCCGGTCACCAGCTTCCAGGCCAGTTCGATGGCTTCGGCCTTGAAATAATCCCCGAACGAGAAATTGCCCATCATCTCGAAAAACGTGTGATGGCGGGCGGTATAGCCCACATTGTCCAGGTCGTTGTGCTTGCCGCCCGCGCGCACGACCTTCTGGGCCGTTGTGGCGCGGGAATAGGGGCGCGTTTCCTGCCCGGTGAACACGTTCTTGAACTGCACCATACCAGCGTTGGTAAACAGCAGCGTCGGATCGTTGTGCGGCACCAGGGACGAGGACGGCACGATCTGATGCCCGTTCCCCGCGAAATAGTCGAGGAAGGTGGCACGAATGTCGTTTGTTGTGGGCATGGCGGGAAACAGACGATCCTGTATTGAAGGTATAGATGTAAAACCGGTTTCATTCACCTAGCGCACGTAGCGCCAGACCGGAAGTATGAACATGCGTGTTGTGCCCATATGGCTGTTGCGTGCCATGCGTGGCGCAGGGCGGACAAAACCGCACGAAGGGAGGAAACATGACCGGGGAATGGCATGCGGAACGTGACTGGCCGTTGCTGACGCAGGGGCTTGCTGGCCGCCTGCGCCAGGATTGCATGAAGCAGTGGCTGGATTTTGTGGACCATCCGTTCGTACATGGCGTGGCCAATGGCACGCTGGCGGAGGGGGCGTTCCGCAACTTCCTGATCCAGGATTATCTCTATCTGATCCAGTACGCCCGCGCCTGCGCCCTGCTGGTTCACAAATCGGATACCCTTGCGGCCATGCGGCATGCGGCCGGCCTGCTGTCGGGCATACTCGATACCGAACTGTCCATGCATGTGGGGTATTGCCGGCAGTGGGGCATAGGGGAATCGGCGCTGGAACAGGCAGAGGAATCAATCGAATTACTTGCCTACAGCCGTTTTATACTTGACCGTGCCCAGACGGGCGACATGCTCGATCTGCTGGTGACGCTGGCGCCATGCCTGATCGGTTATGCCGAGGTGGGCGCGCGACTGCATGCCAGTCCACGCACGCTGCGTGAAGGCAATCCGTACTGGTCATGGATCGCGTTATATGGCGGGGGGGATTATACCGCGCTGGTGGAAGACGGAATCCGTCGTCTGGATGAAGTCGGTGCGGCCTGTGGCGCGCAGGCGCGTTATCCGAGCTTGCTGCGGGAGTTCACAACCTCCGTGCGGCTGGAGACCGTATTCTGGACCACGGCGCGTTCGGACTGAAACGGGACGATTTCCGCCGTCGTGCGTTCGGGCTGGCTGGATTCGGAATGAAAGACAAGCTTCCGGCTGATATGGAAGTTCGCCATCATTCCCGCTGCCGCCCCGGCCGCCAGCGCCAGCACGGGATAGGCCTTGAACACGGGGGAAAGGTGAAACAGCGTGAACACGCACCCGCGGTTGAGGAAGAAGCCCAGTGAATTGCCAGCAAGGAAACGCAGCCACTGAATGACGAAATGATGCTGGTTGCCAACGTTGCGGAAGGTCCAGAGGCGATTGATCAGCCAGTTGATCGACGCTGCGATGAAATACGCGGCAATCGTTGCAATCGTCAGGCCCACAAAGGGGCGAAGGCTGTAGACCGTTCCCGTATCCCAACACAGCCCCAGAAGTCCGACAACACCAAATTTCAGGAACTGTGTAATTTTCTTGGAAGATAGAATTGGCAAGACATTATCCTTCTGCCTGTGGACAGGCGACCATCACATGAACAGACCTGCATGTGACATTGAGGCTCCGCACTGCGCGGATATGTCATACGGTATAATACGATCTGAATGAAAGGAGAAAAGAGGCAGATCAAAGCCTCTTTTCTTTTCTTTACATTGATTAGTGCAGGATGATCTCGACGCGACGGTTCTGGGGCTCACGCGTGTCGGGGCCGGTCGGCACCAGCGGGTGCGCTTCACCATAACCATGGATGTCGATGGCGTTGGCGGGCACGCCGTCACGGATCAGTTCAGCCTTCACGCTGTCTGCACGACGCATGGACAGGCCAAGGTTGTACTTCTCACCACGCGGGCCAGGATGGGCCGAGGTGTTGTCGGTGTAGCCGTTGACTTCGATGCGGGTCGTCTGGACGTGGGTAGAAGCCTGGGCGGCCTCTGCCACGATCTCACGCGAGCGGCCGGTAAGGGCTGCGCCGTCCCAGTCGAAGAACACCAGGTAGGTACGGGCTGCGGTCGGCGCGGGCGGCACGACGGCAGGGGCCGGCGGCGGCGGCGGCGGCGCGTTGTTGAACGCGTAGCGGACGCCGACGATGAACTGGTGGTTGAAGCGGTGGTCGAAGCTGGCATGACCCGACGCTTCCGGCCCGCTGGCGGTGTAGTTGCCCATGGTGAAGGAGGAGGGCTGGCCGATCATGCGGTATTCGGTGGTCATCTGCAGGCCAGGGACACCGGGGATGTCGTAGGCCGCACCGACGATGCCCTGGTAGGCGAAGCCGCCCTTGGTGCCGCTCAGGCTGCGACCGGGGCTGTTGCCCACGCTCACGTCATGTGCGTTCTGCCACAGGTAGCCGGCGCCGACACCGACGAACGGGGTGACGGGCACGTCGATGTTGAACAGACGCTTCAGGTCGATGTCATACAGCACGTTGACGAAACCGCCATAGGAGCGGTCGCTGCCCTTGTCATTACGGGACTTGCTGTAGATTTCGGACCAGTTGTAGTCGCCCTCGATTTCAGCACGCAGACCGTTGCCGAAGCCCCAGCCGAATGCGCCGAAGCCGGTCCAGCCATGACGGTGGCCCAGCTTTTCGCGGCCCGGGCCGTCTTCCGTGTCGGCAAAGTGCCCGTGCTGGGTCTGGGTCAGGTTGTAGCCGCCGCCGATATCGACATACGGGCCGGTGATGGTCGTGGCTTTGGCGGCGAACGGTGCCGCTGCCAGCAGGCTGGTAGCCAGTAACGCTGCGCGAAGACGCATGTTTCAGTCCTTAACTCTGTTGTTGCAGGGCAGAGCCCTATCTTGTGGTCGGGCAATGGATTTGCCCCGAGACAGGGCAGCCTGAGATTACCCGCAAGCTATGATGCGGGATTAGCCTGTCTGGACCGACTTGAGAATGGGCAAAATGCCGCATGCCAACGAGGTGTGGCGAAAAACACACATATCTTTCAGGGCATTTGGAGGTATTCCGTAAAAAGTCCCGATTTTATAAGGTTTTTTTTGAAGTCCGATAATAGACCCCTTTATTTTGCATAGGACAGTGCCGGAAACGGAAGGGCTGATTCATGGCCTGTGATGCATCGGAACGATTCGATATGGAAAGGGGCGCATCCTGTGCGCCCCTTTGTAAAAAAGCCTATTTATCAATTTATTGCAGTATGTGTCGTCAGTGCAGGATGATTTCGACGCGACGGTTCTGCGGCTCACGCGTATCGGGCTGGGTGACCACCAGCGGATGGGCTTCGCCATACCCGTGGATGTCGATGCCGCCAGCGGGTACGCCGTCACGGATCAGTTCAGCCTTCACGCTGTCTGCGCGCCGCATGGACAGGCCAAGGTTATACTTCTCCCCACGTGGTCCGGGGTGGGCCGAGGTGTTGTCGGTATAGCCGTTGACTTCGATACGGGTCGTCTGGACATGCGTGGAAGCCTGCGCCGCTTCCGCCACGATCCCGCGCGCGCGATCGGTCAGGACCGCGCCATCCCAGTCAAAGAATACGAGATAGGTACGGGCCGCGCTGGGGGCAGGGGGCGCCACGGCGGGCGCGGGCGGCGGCGGCGGTGGCGCGTGGTTGAAGGCGTAGCGGACGCCGACGATGAACTGATGGTTGAAGCGATGGTCGTAGCTCAGCGTGCGGTCACCGCCGCCAGTCTGGCTGATATTGCCCATGGCGAAGGATTCCACCTGTCCGATCATGCGGTATTCGGTGGTCATCTGCAGGCCGGGCACACCGGGGATGTCATAGGCCGCGCCGACGATGCCCTGATAGGCGAAGCTGCCATTCGTGCCGTTCTGGCGCACGTTCAGGTAGCGGGTCACGGATGTGCTGGCATCCACGTTCTGCCACAGGTAACCGGCGCCAACGCCGACGAATGGTGTCACGGGCACGTCAATGTTAAACAGGCGCTTGAGGTCGATGTCATACAGGACGTTGACGAATCCGCCATAGGACCGGTCGCTGCCGCTGGACTTGCCGCTCTGATGATTGTTGCCATAGGCGGAACCGGAAACCGAGTTGTAGCCGGTCAGGGCGGACCAGTTGTAATCCCCCTCGATTTCCGCGCGCAGGCCGTTGCCGAACCCCCAGCCGAACGTGGCGAAGCCGGTCCAGCCATCGCCATGTTCCATGCGTTCGCGTGAATGGGCTTCCTTCAGCAGGCGGGCGTTGTCCGTTGCATCAAGATACCCGGCCGTATTTGCGTTGTTTTCGTACTGGTTCTTGTCAAAGCCATGGGCATGCTGGGTCTGGGTCAGGTCATACCCGCCACCGATATCGACATATGGCCCTGTAATCGTCGTGGCCATTGCGGTGGCGAATGGCGCTGCGCCAAGTGCAGTCGCCAGTAATACCATGCGAAGACGCATATTCCCGTCCTTAAAGATACTTGATCAGACGCCTTCTTGTTTGTGGAGATGGGGGCATGTTCCACACTGGCCTGATGCATGTTGATACAGTTGGCCTGAGGCCATTATCGCAATGCCAGCGGGAAGGAGCTGAAACGGGAATGCCGGGAAACCTGCCCGCACCTGTCCATGGCTGGATCGTTGTGCAGACCAAAGATTGAGATAATATTAAACGCCCTTTCCCGGCGGGCTGGCGGGAAAGGGGCGTTGTAAAAATATCACATGGATCGGTAAGGAATCAGGGCGTGCAGCCATCCGCGCGCAGCACGTCCAGCACGGCATCATCGGGCACGTCACGGCAGGTGAAGGCCCGGCCAATGCCGCGCACCAGCACGAAGGACAGGCGGCCGTCGCGCATCTTCTTGTCGCGCTGCATGTTGCGCACCAGCTGGGTCGCGGAGAAATTCCGCCCCGTATCGCTGATCCGCGCGGGCATGGACAGCCGTTCAAGGTGACGGGTCACGCGGTCCAGGTCTTCCGCTGGACAGTAGCCCAGACGGACCGACAGCATGAACGCCAGCCGCAGGCCGATGGACACGGCCTCCCCATGCAGCAGGCTGCCGTTATAGCCCATCTCCGCCTCCAGCGCGTGGCCGAAGGTATGGCCCAGGTTGAGCAGCGCGCGGCCATCGGCCCTGCGTTCCTCGCGCTCATCCGCGACGACCACCCGCGCCTTGAACGCGCAGGCCATGCGGATGGCTTCGGCCTGCATGGCCGGGTCGCCCGCCAGCACGTCCGCCCCATGGCGTTCGCACCAGTCGAACAGGCCGGCATCCCCCAGCAGCCCCGACTTGACGATTTCGGCATAGCCCGCGCGCAGTTCGCGCACCGGCAGGGTCGCCAGGGCGGATGTGTCGGCCAGGACCGCGATGGGCTGGTGGAACGCGCCCAGCAGGTTCTTGCCAAACGGGGTGTTGATGCCGGTCTTGCCGCCGACGGACGAATCCACCTGCGACAGCAATGTGGTGGGGATCTGCACGAAGGGCAGGCCACGCAGCGTGGTGGCGGCGCAGAAACCGGCCAGGTCCCCCACCACGCCGCCGCCAAGGGCCACGACCGTGGTGCCGCGTTCGACATGCGCCTCCAGCAGGGCATTGGTCACGTGTTCATACATGCCGATGGTCTTTGATCCCTCGCCGGGGGGGATCGTGATGACTTCGGTGCGGATCCCGGTTTCCTCCAGTCCTTCCAGCAGGCGGGGCAGGTGCAGGGGGGAGACGGTTTCATCCGTCAGGACCATCACGCGCTTCTGCGGCAGGACAGGGGCCAGCAGCGCGCCCGCGCGCCGGATCACGTCGGGGCCGATCACGACGTCATAGCTGGCGCGGTCCAGCCGCACGGGCACCCGCAGCGGCTGCCGGTTATGTTTCAGGGCCTGCATGACATGGTCGGCGCTGTGTTCCACGTTGTCGTCTCCACAATCCACGATGATATCGGCTTCGGCATAGACCGGATGGCGCAGTTGCATGAGATTCGCCAGCACCGCATGCGGGGACGTCGCGTTCAGCATGGGGCGGTGCGTGCGGTCGGCCACGCGCTGCACCAGCACCGGCAGCGGGCAGCGCAGCCAGATGGAGATCGCATGTTCCCGCACGCCCGCACGCGTGCGGGAATCCATGAATGCCCCCCCGCCCGTCGCCAGCACCACGGGGGGGCCGGACAGCAGGCGGCGGATGACCAGGCGTTCGCCGCGGCGGAATTCGGGTTCGCCGTATTTCTGGAACAGGTCGGCGATGGTGTAGCCGGCTGCCCGCTCGATTTCCTCATCCGAATCGACAAAGGGCACACCCAGCCGTGCGGCGAGGATGCGCCCGATCGTCGTCTTGCCCGCCCCCATCAGCCCGACCAGCACGATGGTGCGTCCACTGCCCGGCTGCCGTGGCGTGGCGGGGCCGACGGCATTGAGGTCAAGCGGTATGGCGAGCGATGAGGCGGCCGGCGTATGCCGGTCGGGGGGAATCTGGCGTGACATGCCGGACAACCTAACATACAGCAGGATGGAACCGGTAGAGTCCGCGCCTGGGTCCCGCCATGCGCGTGAAAGTGTTTCACCGGCCCGGTCATGTGTCACCGGGTATGCTGGATATGGAAAGCGGTTGGATGATCCGTATTGTTATTGCCGTGATTGGCGTCCTGGTTGTGTGTGCGGTGGGGGGATTCTTCTCACTGGGCGCCTTTCCGCCCGCGCTGGTGCAGCAGGATGTGCACAGGGATATCACGTTCGCGGCCCCCGTGGCGGCGGTGCCTGCGGCGCTGGGCACGCCCGCACCCCTGCCCGTGGCGCCACTGGCCCCAGTGGCGACCCCGGTGGCGGCCCCGGTAGCTGCTGCTGCTCCCGCGCAGTAAGCGGCGGATCGCATGTCCGGGGACGGGGTTGATGCCTTTCTGGAAATGCAGGCGGCCGAGCGCGGCGCGGCGCTGAATACAATCAGCGCCTATGCCCGCGATCTTGGGGACATGATGCAGGCCCTGCATGCACGGGGCATCTCCCCCCTTGATGCGGGGGAGGGCGACCTGCGCGATTATCTGTCCGGGCTTGCGCGGCAGGGGCTGGCCCCGCGCACGCAGGCGCGCCGGCTGTCGTGCCTCAAGCAGTATTTCCTGTTCCTGGCGCGTGAAGGGCTGCGGCCCGACAATCCCGCCGCCCTGCTCGAGGCCCCGCGCTTGGACACGCCGCTGCCACGTTTCCTGTCGGAAGCCGAGGTCACGACGCTGCTGGCCGCGTGCGAGCCGGAAGGGGACGCGACCCCCGCACGCAGGCGCAGGCTGCTTATGGCGCGGGCGGCGCTGGAGATGCTGTATGCGTCGGGTCTGCGCATATCCGAACTGCTGTCGCTGCCACGCCGCGCGCTGGATGCGGCGCCGGGCATGATGCTGGTGCGCGGCAAGGGCGGGCGTGAACGCATGGTCCCCATGTCCGCCCGCGCCCGCGCGGCCGCCCGGACGCTAATGGACCTGGATGCGGGGCGGAAAAGCCCATACCTGTTCCCCGGCCGGGGGGCGGCCCGGCCCATGACACGGCAGGGCTTTGACCGGATCATGCATGACGTGGCGCTGCGGGCGGGGCTGGACCCGCAACGGCTGTCGCCCCATGTGCTGCGGCATTCCTTCGCCACGCACTTGCTGGCCCACGGGGCGGACCTGCGGGCGCTGCAGGTGCTGCTGGGCCATGCCGATATCGCCACGACGCAGATCTATACCCACGTGATGCTGGACCGTCTGCGTGACGCGGTGGCGCAGCATCATCCGCTGTCGGCAATGCATGACGCGGCGGCGACATAGACAAAAATGCATGGCAGGGCGGATTCCCTGCGTGAAAATGTTTGGCTGGCGTGCAGGCTGTGCTATCGGCAGCGCATGCGCCAGTTTCTAGATTTCGAAAAGTCGGTCGCCGAACTTGAGAACAAGATCGACGAGCTTCGCAGGATGTCCGGTCCGGACGGGATCAACATCGCCGAAGAGATCACCCGGTTGAGCGAAAAAGCCGACCGGCAGTTGCGTACGGCCTATGCCAAGTTGACGCCGTGGCAGAAGGTGCAGGTGGCCCGCCATGCCCAGCGCCCGCATACGCTTGACTACATCAATGCGCTGATTACCGAATTCGCGCCGCTGGCCGGTGATCGCCTGTTTGGTGATGACAAGGCCATCATTGGCGGCGTCGGCCGGTTCAAGGGTACGCCCGTGGTGGTGATCGGGACCGAACGCGGGGCCGAGATCGAAACGCGGCTCAAGCACAATTTCGGCATGGCCCGGCCCGAAGGCTATCGCAAGGCGCAGCGGTTGATGAAGCTGGCCGGGCGATTCGGCCTGCCGGTCCTGACATTTATCGACACATCCGGCGCATGGCCGGGCATTGACGCGGAAGCGCGCGGGCAGGCGGAAGCCATCGCACGGTCCATCGAAACCTGCCTGAACGTGCCGGTGCCGGTGATCGCCACCGTCATTGGCGAAGGTGGCTCCGGCGGGGCCGTGGCGCTGGGGGCCGGTGACCGGGTGATGATGCTGGAACACGCCATCTATTCCGTGATCTCGCCCGAAGCCTGCGCCTCCATCCTGTGGCGTGATCCCAAGCAGGCCTCCACGGCGGCGGATGCGCTCAAGCTGACGGCGCAGGACCTGCTGCAGTTGCGGCTGATCGACCGGATCATTCCCGAACCGCTGGGTGGCGCGCAGCGTGAACCGGCTGCCGCGATTCGCGCGGTGGGTGACGCCATTGCCGCGGAACTGCCCGGGCTGCAGGCCAAGGATCCCGTGCTGCTCAAGGCGCAGCGGCGTGAGAAATTCCTGGCCATGGGGCGTGACGCCGTCGCCTGACCCGCGACAGGTGTGCCGCCTTTTTTCTAAAAGATGGCATTCCCCATGGTGTTTTTCAGACAGCGCTGCCCGACGCGTCCCGTCTGGCGCGCGGGCCGTCGCACGGCAGGCATCAGGCCTTTGACGGTTCCCCTGCCTGCGGGGTGAAACCCAGGCGTTCGATCAGGTCGCGCACGGCGCTGGATGCCGCCTTTACGCCTGCCGCGTCCGTTCCCTTGCACAACAGGCACACGCCCCGGCTGCTTTCATCAAGGCGGTAGGGATAGGACCCGATGTCGATGTCGGGATGGCGCTGCTGTATCATTTCCAGCCCGGCGGCCAGGCTGCCTTCGTACAGGCCATTGGCATGCCATGCCTCTGACACGACCGGCGTGCCGTGGGGCAGGGTGGGCAGCACTTCCTCGAACATCGCACGCATGATGCGTGGCACGCCCGCCATGACATGGACATTGCCCATGGTGAAGCCGGGGGCGACCGAGACGGAATTGCGGATGGGCACCGCCCCCTGTGGCATCGTGGCCATGCGCTGGCGGGCGGCATTGAATTCGGCGGGCGTGAAATGGGCTTCAAGCAGGCGGAACGTCCCGGGATGGTGGACCCATGGCACGCCAAACGATTCCGCGACGCAGGCGGAGGTGATATCGTCATGCGTCGGCCCGATGCCGCCGGTGGTAAAGACATTGTCATAGGCGGCGCGGGCTTCGGTCACGTTGCGCACGATAACGGTGCGGATGTCGGGTATGATCCGGACTTCGCTCAACGTAATGCCGGTTTCCGACAGGCGACGGGCAATATACTGCACGTTTACGTCCTGTGTGCGACCGGACAGGATCTCATTGCCTATGACCAGCAGGCAGGCGGTGGGGTTCATGATGCATGTTTCCACTAGGTTGTGGGTAGGGGCATTTCCCGCCACCCTATAACGACAGCCAGCCTACCGGAAGGAGAAGCCATGAGTACGGCAGCAATGCCAGACCTGCACTGTGTATGGGACATCCGGGCGGAACTGGGCGAAGGCCCCGTGTGGTCCGTGCATGAACAGGCACTTTATTTTGTCGATATCGTCGGGCAGGCCATTCACCGCGTCCATCCCGCCAGCGGCGCGCGCGCGTCATGGCCCACACCACAGCGCCCCGGTTTCGTGACGCCGGTCAGTGACGGCACGCTCCTGTGCGGGCTGAAGGACGGGTTGTACGGCCTGAATCCGGCAAGCGGTGAATTCCACAGGGAAGTCGCGGTTGAACCTAGCCTGCCGGGCAACCGGATCAATGACGGCTGTGTCGATTCGAAGGGACGGCTGTGGTTCGGCACCATGGATGATGGCGAAAGCACCCCCAGCGGCGCGCTGTATTCCGTGACCCGCAGGAAAGGCGGGCTGGATGTGCTGCGCCATGATGAAGGGTATATCGTCACGAATGGCCCCGGCATTTCCCCCGATGGGCGGCGGCTGTACCATAACCATTCCCCCGCCGGGATCATTTACGTATTCGACCTGGCCGATAATGGCGCCCTGTCGAACCGGCGCGTATTCGCACGTATCAGCGACGGCTATCCCGATGGCGTGGTGGTCGACAGCGCGGGCACGTTGTGGGTCGGTGTGTGGAACGGGGGGCGGATTGCCCGGTTCGGACCCGATGGCACGGCCCTGCCATCCATTCCCGTGCCCGGGGCGCTGAACGTGACGAAGGTGGCCTTTGGCGGTCCAGACCTGCGCACGGCCTACATCACCACGGCGCGGAAGAACACGCCGGCTGAACGTCTGGCGCGGATGCCGCAGGCGGGCAGCCTGTTCAGTCTGTCTGTCGATGTGCCGGGACAGGAGCCTGTTGCCTTTCCTGCCACCGAATTCGACGCCATGCATGGCATGACGCTGGAACGGGACTGATCGCGCCGCCTGTGCGGGGCATATCCCGCGCACGCCCCAAGGGTCTTCCTGAAGGCTGTTTGAAAAAGCTTCACCAGGAACGTCTTCATGATTTGCAGGCTTTTTCAGGCAGCCCCTTACAGCAGGTCCTGTAGCAGCGGGATCAGGGGACGGTCCGCATCGGGCATGGGATAATCCCGCAGGTCGCTGGCCGCTACCCATTTCATGGTCTGCCCTTCGCGCGGGGCAGGCGTGTTTTTCCACCGATGGCAGACATAAACGGGCATGAGCAGGTGAAAATGCCCGTAATCGTGGGAAACGAAGGTAAACGGCGCAAGGCAGGAGCGCGCGACGTCCAGCCCCAGTTCCTCGTCCAGTTCACGGATCAGGGCTTCTTCGGGCGTTTCTCCTGCCTCGACCTTGCCGCCGGGGAATTCCCACAGGCCCGCCATGGACTTGCCTTCGGGCCTTCGGGCCAGAAGCACGCGGGTATCCGAATCCACCAGGGCCACGGCCGCGACCAGCACGACCTTGCGGGTGCTGTCTGCCGCCTGTGCCATTTCCTCGGCCATGGCTTCCCCCGACAGGTCGGCATGGCGTGCTTCGAACAGGCGGACGGGATATTCCCCCCCGCGTGAGACGAATTCCTGCGATCCCGTCCCGTTTTCCCGAAACCCGATCCGCTTCAGCACCGCGATGGAGGCATGGTTGTCGTGTGCCGCGGATGCCGTCAGGCGGTCTACCGGCAGGTTGGNNNNCCCAGCGCGCCAGCCTGCCCGCCGTGGTGGTGGCGACCTTGCGGTTCCAGTGCGCCCGTCCCACCCAGTACCCCAGTGAACAGGACCGGTCGGCGCTGTTGATGCGCAGGCCGATGCACCCGATCAGCGAATCCGGCTGGTCGGAGTCCGGGCATGTAATGGCGAAATGATAGGCCTCGCCACGCTGGGACTGTTCGATGGTGGCGGCGATCCAGTCCTCGGTCAGCGCCAGCGAGTAGGGGAACGGAACGCGGCTGAGCATCCGCACCACGCTCCAGTCATTGATCAGCCTGTGCATGGTGCCCGCATCAGACGTGCGGACTTCACGCAGGCGGTATTCCCCGGCATCCAGTAAGGTGCCCGGACCATGTGATCCCTGTACGCTCATACGGGCGTGGCGCCCCTGGCGGCTGGTGCCGGCGCGTCCTGCCCGGCCGGCAGGCCGCATTCCACCAGCAGTTCGCGCAGGTTGCAGATGACCGGGAAGATCTCCTGGTTCCGGTCGCCGCCCTGTTCGTACCAGGCGTTCTGTTCCAGTTCCACGATTTCGCGATCCTCACGGAATATCCGTTCGGTAAACGCGGTCAGGAACGACCATGCCAGGTCCAGAATTCCCGGAATTCCCGGCCGCCGGATCGACAGCAGCCCGAAAACCCGGTTGGTCAGTTCCGCCTCGTCCTGCGGCACGTACGCGATCCACAGGTCCATGACCGGCGCATTGTCACCCGTCTGGATATGCAGTGTCTGGTATGGATAGGTCGTGCGGATGGTCATGACGTCGCGATGGGCGAATTTTTCGCTGTTGTCGCGCTTCTGGCCAAAGATCAGGGCCTCACCAATCGGCTGCTTGCCGCTGGTGCGCGCGAAGCTGTAGCGCGCTTCCACCAGTCCCGGCCCACGTTCCTGCCCCAGGAAGCGTGGCTTCATCTGACCCATCTGCTTCATATGCATGAACTGGTGGTTCATATCCATCAGGTTCTCATGCATGAAGCTGTAGTGGCAGTGCACGAGCTGGCCAAAGCGGCGGGTCTTGTACGCCGGGTTGGCCACTTCCGCCAGGCGGGGGAAGGGCGTTGTCTCCGCCTTGGCCGCATCTCCGGGGAAAATGAAGATCAGGCCATCGACTTCCCGCACGGGATAGGTGCGCACCCCGTTGGGCAGCTTGCCCTTGCCCAGATAGGGCACGTCAATGCAGCGGCCCGAACGGCCATAGGCCCAGCCATGGTAACAGCACTGGACCGATTCGCCCTTGACGGTGCCCTTGCTCAGCGGAACCTGGCGGTGCGCGCAGCGGTCTTCCAGCGCGAACACGCTTCCGCCTTCCTTGGGGCGGACAAGGGCGATGGGCTGCCCGGCATAGCGGGTTCCTATGGTTTTGCCTGGCTTCAGCTCCCGCGACCAGGCGACGGGGTACCAGAAATCGGGGTTGGCACGAATTCGGCGCAGGTCCCGCCCGGTGACCGGGGCGGAAGACTGCATGCTGTCAGGCGATAACGACTGATCCATTGTCTCTCTTGACTGTTAACAGGGCATGGCAGCCGGATGTGCCATGGGACAGGATACCGGTCACATGCCGGAAGGGAGTGCACGTCCGACCCGTATCGTGCCGCCATGGCGATATTAAGGATGTTTTTTAGCCTCAGGGCAAATGGTTCAGCGCCATAATGTTTTGTAATATATTGCTGCCCCATTTCCCGGCTGCTTCCCCCTGCTGCCATGGTGGTTGATGGTAAGGCCAGCATGGCAGGCAGGACATGGATCAATCCATGTTATGGATCATGGTCGGGGGGAAAGTTCAGCGCTCAGGTCTTCAATGAACTGGAACGCGACCCGTCCCGACCGGCCACCTCGCGACAGCGACCACGCATTGGCCCGCCGGGTCAGGTCCGCATCCGTGATCGGCAGGCCGCGTTCCTTTGCATAAGCACGGACCATGTCCATGAAGGTGTCCTGCGCGCAGTTGTGGAAGCCGATCCACAGGCCGAAACGGTCGGACAGCGAGACCTTTTCCTCTGTCGCTTCCGCGGTGTTGATGGCGGTTGAACTCTCGTTCTCGATCATCTCGCGCGGCATCAGGTGGCGGCGGTTGGATGTGGCGTAGAACAGGACGTTCCGGGGCCGTCCGGCGATGCCGCCATCCAGCACCGATTTCAGGGCCTTGTAATCCGCGTCCTCACGCTCGAACGACAGGTCATCGCAGAAGACGATGAAGCGGCGCGGGCTTTCGCGCAGCAGCGCCAGCAGGTCGGGCAGGGTGGACAGGTCCTCGCGCTGGATTTCGACCAGCACCAGCCGCCCCCTGCCTGGCGCCGCGGGCCTGCCGTCCACCAGGTTCGCCTGCGCGTGCGCCGCCTTGACCAGCGACGACTTGCCCATGCCGCGCGCGCCCCACAGCATGGCGTTGTTGGCGGGCAGGCCTTCCGCGAAATGCAGCGTGTTGTCCAGCAGCATCTGCCGCTGGCGGTCGATGCCCTGCAGCAGCGCCATGTCCACATGGGCAACATGGGGCACGGCCGTCAGGCGGCCAAGGCCGGGATGCCAGATGAAGGCATCCGCCCGGTCCAGTCCGGCAAGGGAGGGCGCAGGCGTCGACAGCCGCTCAAGGGCGGCGGCGATGCGTTCGAGAAGGGGAAGGGCGTTGCTGTCCATCGTCGTTCCTGATTCCAGCATGACTGTGTGCGATGGCGTATGCCACCAGGCGATCCGGAGCGCGTTGGCCAGCCGGGGCAGGCGAACGCCTTGACGGGAAACAGGCGAAAACTATGGTCCGCATGGCAAACCCGCAACCCGTTCAATTCCTCATTAGGCCGGAAAGATCATAATGCCTTCTATAATCAATGATTTGTTGACCACACCCGCCCATGCCCAATCGGCTGGGGGCGGCCTGCTCAGTGGCGACGGCATCATGGCCGTGCTGCCGTACGTGGCCATGTTCGCCATTTTCTATTTTCTGCTGATCCGTCCGCAGCAGGTCAAGCAGAAGCAGCTGCGCAGCCAGCTTGCCGGCCTGCGCCGGGGCGACCGGGTGCTGACGGCTGGCGGCATCATTGGCGTGGTGCAGAAAGTACAGGCGGAATCGAATGAAGTCGAAGTCGAGATCGCGCCGGGCGTGCGGGTGAACGTGCTGCGTGACACCATCGGTTCGGTCATCACCAGCGCGGGCACCCCCGCCAACGATTCCACCCCTGACAAGCCGGCAAAGAACGGCTGATGCCCTTTATCCCCGCCTGAGTGCCGCCGGGGATGAACTTCCCCCGCATTGTGCCGTTGCTTACTGTAATATCAGGAGTAGGCATGATGCACAGGCAGCCTGGCGACGCAGAGACTGGCCCCACCATCCGGCATGGGCCGGTCCTGCGGGGGCGTGCGGGGTTGATCGGTGGTCTTGCGGCGCTGTCGGGTATCCTGTTCGGGCTTGATACGGGTGTCATGTCCGGCGCGCTGGACCTGATCACGCAGGAATTCATCCTGTCGGATTTCCAGCGCGAATCCATGGTGGGCATCATGCTGCTCGGCGCGGCGATGGGCGTGCTGGGGGCGGCATGGCTGTCGCACCGGATCGGGCGCAAGCGCACGCTAGTGCTGACGGCGGGGCTGTTCGTGATCGGCCCCCTGTTATGTGCCGAATCCATGTCCTACCGCACGCTCATGCTGGCCCGGATGCTGCTGGGACTGGCGACCGGGGCGACCACGTTCGCCACGCCGCTTTATATCGCCGAAATTGCCGATTCCGGACGCCGGGGCGCGATGATACTGGGCTATCAGCTCATGATTTCATGCGGGTTGCTGGCGGCGTTCGTGTCCGACGGGCTGTTTTCCTATTTTGGCGGATGGCGGTGGATGCTGGGCGTCGTGGGCTTTCCGGGCCTGGTGTTCATGATGGGGGTTCTGTTCCTGCCCCCCAGTCCGCGCTGGCTGCTGGCGCAGGGGCGCGAGCGTGACGCCCGCCGCGTGCTGATCGAACTGCGTGGCCTGCCCCGGCTGGTCATGGCCGAACGCAACGCCATCATGGCCCGCCTGGCCGCGCGCCGTGACGGGATTGGCAGTTTCATGAAGGATTCGAACTGCCGCCGCGCCATGTGGCTGGCGGTGGGGCTGCAGGTGGCGCAGCAGTTTTCCGGCATCAACGCCGTGCTGTATTATGCGCCCTACATCATCGGGCTGGTGGGATACGGCCATTATGTGCAGGTCTGGGGGCCGGTGGGGATCGGGATCATCAACCTTCTGTCCACCTGTATCGCCACGACCTGCGTGGACCGGATCGGGCGCAGGCCCATGCTGATCGGCGGTTTTGCCGTCATGGCGCTGGCCATGGCGGGCCAGGCGGCCATGGTGGCGGGTGGCATGCCGCCCATGCCGGGCATGCGGCTGCTCATGGGGGTGTTCATGCTGCTGTTCGTCGCGGCGTTCGCGTTCGCGGCGGGGCCGCTGACGTGGCTGCTCTGTGCCGAAATCCTGCCGCTGCGCGGGCGTGAATTCGGCATGGCGTGTTCCACCTGCGCCAACTGGATCGCCAACATGCTGGTCAGCGCTACGTTCCTGACCGGGCTGGAAATCCTTGGGGCGGATCGGGTGCTGTGGGGATATGCCGGGCTGAATGCGGTGTTCATGGTCATGGTGGCGCTGCGCGTGCCCGAGACGCGTGGCATGACGCTGGAACAGATCGAGGTGGAACTGATGCGCGGCACCCCGCTGCGGGCGTTGGGCGGGCGGGCGCATTCCGGGGTGTGAGGCACGACCCATGACCCGGTACGCAAAAAACCCGGCGCAAGGCCGGGTTTTTCGGTCTACTGCCTGAAATCAGGCAATCAGGCGGACTGCAGCTGCGCTTCGGCGAATTCGTAGTTGGCCAGCTTGTCCAGGTAGTTGGTGATGTAGTCGGGGCGACGGTTGCGGAAGTCGAGGTAGTAGGAGTGCTCCCACACATCCAGACCCAGCAGTACCTTGCCCTGGCCTTCGGCCAGCGGGTTGGAGCCGTTGGCGGTCTTGGTCACCTTCAGCTTGCCATCGGAACCCAGCACCAGCCATGCCCAGCCGGAGCCGAACTGCGATGCGGCAGCGGCCTTGAAATCGGCCTTGAACTTTTCAATGGTGCCGAAATCCTCGACCAGCTTCTTGGACAGGGCGTGGGGGATCTCGCCGCCCTTGGGGGCCAGGTTCTGCCAGAACAGGATGTGGTTCCAGTGCTGTCCCGCATTGTTGAACACGGGCGCCATGTCGGGCTTGCCCTTGACCATGAGGATGATTTCCTCAAGCGACTTGCCCTGCAGTTCAGGCTTGGATTCGACAAATCCGTTCAGTGCCGTCACATAGGCCTGATGGTGCTTGTCATGATGCAGTTCCAGCGTTTCCTGGCACATGCCACGGTTGGCAAGGGCATTGTAGGCGAAGGGAAGGGACGGCAATTCGAAAGCCATGAACATTCTCCTGGGAATTGCAAGGAGCGGCATGAAGCCGCCATACCAAGATTGCTATGGGTGTGGAGCGGGTGCGTCAAGTGACGGTCATATGAACACGCCCCTGCCACGCCTTGTGGAGCAAACGCCATGACGGGGCGGATGGATGCATCTCCTCCGGTGACGGGGGGCGTGTCGTTCCTGCATGATGCGCGTCGGGCGGACCCCGACCGCTTTTTCTGCGCCCTGTTCATGCCGTCCGCCGCGCGCATGGCCGCGATGGTGCTGATCGCCTTCAACCATGAATGCACGCGGGCTGTGGCGACGCCTGCATCCTGGGCGGTGGCCGGTCAGATGGCGGGGCTGATCCGGCTGCAGTGGTGGCGTGACGTGCTGGAAAGCGGCAATGCACAGCGCCACGATACGGCGGCAGCGCTGCTGGACCTGATGGCGCGGGGCGGGGTGCGGCGCGAGACGCTGGACGGCATCATCATGGCACGCGAATGTGAACTCGACGGCCTGCCCGACCGCGCGGCATGGCAGGCATCCATGCTGGATGGCGCGGGCGGCGTGCAGGTCGCCATGGCGCAGGCGGCAGGCTTCACCGACCCCACGCAACTGGCGCGCATACGTCTTATGGGCGGGATCTACGCGGTGGGGGCGCTGGTGCGCCATCTGCCTGCCGTGCTGCGCGCGGGGCGCTGCCCGTTACCCGAGGATGCACTGGCGGCGGTGGGGCTGACGCGCGATGGCCTGCGAACCGGGCAGGCCACGCTTACCCAGATCGCCACCCTGCGTGACGGGCTGCGCCAGCAGGGACGGGAATGGCTGGAGATGGTGCGCGAGGGACCACGCCTGCCCCGCGCGGCCCTTGCCGCCGGGCTGCCCGCCGTCCTTGGCCTGCGCGACATGCGCGGGCATGTGGGGGGCGATGGCGATGCATCCCCCCGTGGCGTGGGCGACCGGCTGGCTGTCATGGGCGCGCTGCTGCGCGGGTGGGTCTAGGGATCGTTTCAAAGCCAGTTGCTGGCAAAATAACAAGAGTTTCCGGGCGCCGCCTTTTTTCAAAAAGGCGGCGTTCTTTCGAAGCTTTGTGCAAACAGCTTCGCCAAAAACTTTTGCTGGTTTTCAGGGTGTTCAGGGCGTGTTGGCCACCATGCTTTCCATGACGGCGAACAGGGCGGAATAATCCTCATCCGGATGGCGGCGGCGGGTCAGCGACAGGCTCTGGGTCGCGGCGGCCATGGCGGGCAGGGGAGCGGTGTGACGGGCCGCGTCGGTCATGAGCAGGCGCATGTCCTTCTGCATGAGGCGGGCGGGAAACTGCGGGCTGAAATCGCCTGCCTTGGCCGCCTTCAGCTTGCGCTTGTGGTGGGGCGAGATCACCGGGACCTCATCCAGCGCGTCAAACAGCATGCCCCGCTCCAGCCCCGATGCCAGCCCGTACGTGACGCCTTCCGCCACGACCGCGAGTGTGGCCCCCATGATGCCGTTGATGACCAGCTTCAGCTTGGACCCGCTGCCTGGCGGCCCAGCATGGATGGTCAGGCGGCCAATGGCGTCAAACACGCCCTGCGCGCGGCTGATATCGGCCGCCGTGCCACCCGCCAGCACGATCAGGTTGCCCGATTCCGCTTCCGGCGTGCTGCCGGCCACGGGCGCGTCGATGACGGTAATGCCGTGCGCGTGGCCCGCCTGCGCCAGCGTGACGGAGGTTTCGGGTGCGACCGTGCTGGTGTTGACCAGCAGGCCGCCGGACTTCATGCCTGCCAGCACGCCGTCGGGGCCGTTCATGGATTTGTCCAGGGCCTCGTCATCCGGCACGCAGGCCACGACAATATCGGCTTCCTGCGCCAGCGCGCGCGGGGTGGGCAAGAAACGGGTGCTGCCATCGCCCCCCTTGCCAGATGGGGTATAGGCCACGATCCGGTAGCCAGCCTTGACCAGATTGGCCCCCATGCGGGACGCCATGGCCCCAAATCCGACAAAACCGACCAGTGGAGTGGTGGACATGCGGCTTCTCCTTGCCTGTTGCGCGATGGCCCATGGGCCGATGCCTGAATGTGGGCAATAGCATGCACCACGTCACGCCCCGATGACGCGCGGCGGCCATGCCTCGCATAAAGATGATGGCGGAAGGTGGTGGGGTCCTGTGGCATCACGGGCCGATACCCTGTCCGCCACGGGAAGGAGACATGATGCGCAGCCTGCAGTTTTTTGACGACCTTGCACGAAGCCTTGCCGGCCACCCGCCCATGGCGCTGGGCGTGGTCTATCCCTGCAGCGTGCCCGCGTTGCAGGCGGCGTGCGAAATCGCGCATGCGGGCCTGGCCACGCCGGTGCTGATCGGCCCCGCCGACCGGATTGGCCAGATGGCAGGGGAGGCGGGCATCACGCTGTCGGGCTGCCGGATCGTTGACGTGCCGACCGATGGGGACGCCGCGCGCGTGGGCGTGCGCATGGCGCATGAAGGAACGGTTGCGGCCCTGATGAAGGGGTCGCTGCATTCGCGCATTTTCCTGCATGAACTCGGCCACCACGAAGGCGGCCTGCGCACGACCCGGCGCATGAGCCATGTCTATGTGCTGGACGCGCCACAGGCCCCGCGCGTGCTGCTGGTGACGGATGGGGCAGTGAACATCGCCCCCGATCTCGAGGCCCGGCGCGATATTGTCCAGAACAGCATCGATCTTGGTCACATGCTGGGCATCGCGCAGCCAAAGGTGGCGGTCCTGTCGGCAGTAGAGATGGTCAATCCCGACCTGCCATCGACGCTGGATGCGGCCATATTGTGCAAGATGGCCGAACGCGGCCAGATTACCGGCGCGGTGCTGGACGGTCCGCTTGCGCTTGACAACGCCGTCAGCCCCGAGGCCGCGCGCTGCAAGGGCGTGGTCTCCCCCGTGGCGGGACAGGCGGACATACTGGTGGTGCCGGATCTGGAAGCCGGGAATATCCTGGCCAAGCAGATGACCTTCATCGGTCAGGCGCAGGCGGCGGGCATTGTCATGGGCATGCGCGTACCCGTGATCCTGACCAGTCGCGCCGACCCCGTGCCGGTGCGCGTGCTGTCATGCATGGTGGCGGCGGTCATGATCCGGCAGGGTTACGGCGGGAATCCGGCGGCCAGCATGGATCAATGCGGATGACGGTCCCGTGTGATGCGTGTAAGGAAGGGCGGCCCGCTCGCGCGATGTTGTCCATGCGGGCCGGTGGCGTTTTCCCGCCGGTGGATGCGGCGCGAACCGTGGCGTCCGGCGCCGCGTGCGCCGATACGGGTTGCCTTCCTCGCGCAGAGATGATGCCCCGCCCTGGCGCACATGGTGGCAAGGAAAGGGCTGACGACTGCCCGGCCGGTGGGGCCATGCCCCGTGTGCCGGTGACTGACATGAACGTGCAATCAGGCCGGGTTCCCCGCGCCACCGGGTGGCTGCCCGGTCCAGCCGATGAACAGCCACGCAGCGGGTTTCCGATGCCGATCCGGAGAATGCCATGACCTCGAATCCCTCCTCTGCCGCTTCCACCTATGATGTGGTCCTGATTGGCGGCGGAATCATGAGTGCAACGCTGGGCGCGCTGCTGCGCCAGCTTGAACCGGGCCTGTCCATTGCCCTGTTCGGGCGGCTGGATGACGTGGCGCTGGAAAGTTCCAATGGCTGGAACAATGCCGGCACCGGCCATTCCGCCCTGTGCGAACTGAATTACACGCCGCTGCGCCCCGACGGGGTGGTGGATATTTCCAAGGCCGTGAACGTCAACGAAGCCTTTCAGGTTTCACGCCAGTTCTGGTCCTATCTGGTGGAATCGGGGCAGATCGCCTCGCCGCGCGACTTCCTCAACCCCATTCCGCACATGAGCTTCGTCTGGGGACCGGAAAATGTCGATTTCCTGCGCAGGCGTCATGCGGCGCTGCAGGAACACCCGCTGTTTGCAGGCATGTCGCTGTCAACCGATGAAGGGCAGCTGCGCCAGTGGATGCCGCTGGTCATGCAGGACCGCAAGCCGGGGCAGCCTCTGGCCGCCACATGGCACCCGGCGGGCACGGATGTGAATTTCGGCGCGCTGACCCATCGCCTGATCGACCTGCTGCGGGGCAGGCCGGGCTTTGACCTCAACCTCGCGCATGAGGTGGAAGATCTCAAGTTCGCGGGCAGCAACGGGTGGGATGTGTCCGTCCGCGCCATGCATGGCGGGGGCGAGCGCAGGGTGCGCGCCAAATTCGTGTTCATTGGCGCAGGCGGCGGCGCGCTGCACCTGCTGCAGAAAAGCGGCATACCCGAGGCCCGTGGCATTGGCGGTTTTCCCGTCAGCGGCCAGTTCCTGCGCTGCACCAACCCCGAAGTGGTGCAGCAGCACCATGCCAAGGTGTATGGCAAGGCGTCGGTCGGCGCGCCGCCCATGTCGGTGCCGCATCTGGACACGCGCGTGATCGACGGGCAGCGTGGCCTGCTGTTCGGCCCGTATGCCGGTTTCTCGACCAAGTTCCTCAAGCAGGGGTCGTGGCTGGACCTGCCGCGTTCCATCCGCATGGACAATATCGGGGCGATGCTGGCGGTGGCGCGTGACAACATGCCGCTGACCAAATACCTGATCCAGCAGGTCATGCAGTCCAGCGAGGATCGCCTGAAGGCGCTGCGCGACTTTGTCCCCACCGCGCGCAAGGAAGACTGGGAACTGATCACCGCGGGCCAGCGCGTGCAGGTCATCAAGAAGGATGCAAAGCGCGGCGGCGTGCTGCAGTTCGGCACCGAAGTGGTGACCGGGGCTGGCGGGTCGATCGCGGGCCTGCTGGGCGCATCGCCCGGTGCCTCCACGGCGGCGCCGATCATGTTGACGGTGCTGCAGCGCTGCTTTGGCGACCGCCTGCCGCAGTGGGAGTCCCGCCTGCGGGAGATGATTCCCTCCTACGGCACGAAGCTGGGGCAGGATGCGGCCCTGTGCGCGCAGGTGCGCGAACGCACGCGCACGGCATTGCAGCTGGACGGCTGAACCCGATGAAAAAACCCCGCCCGGCCATGATCTGGCGGGCGGGGTGGGGTCTGTCTCAGTCCTCGTCGTGTTCGCTCATCTGGTCGGCGGGATGGCGCACGGGGGGGGCTGCGTTGCGCTGTGGCCGGTTTTCGATATGGCGGCGCATGAAGTGGGTCGCGATATCCGCCAGTTCAATGAACTGGTCCGCCTGGCGGCGCAGTTCGTCCCCGATCAGTGGCGGCGAGGTCTTGATCGACCCGACCACGGTGGTGCGCACGCCCTGGCGCTGCATGGATTCCAGCAGGCGGCGGAAATCCGAATCCCCGCTGAACAGGACGGCATGGTCGATGTGCGGGGCCATTTCCATCATGTCCACCGCCAGTTCCACGTCCATGTTGCCGCGTACGCGGCGGCGGCCGTTATGGTCGATGAATTCCCGCGCGTTCTTGGTCACCAGCGTATAGCCATTATAGACCAGCCAGTCTGTCAGCGGCTTGAGGGGTGAATACTCCTCGGTGTCCAGGACGGCGGAATAGTAATAGGCACGCAGTACATTCGATTTGGAACGGAAAAACTGCAGCAGCTTGCGATAATCGACCTCAAATCCAAGATTGCGGGATGCGGAGTACAGGCTGGTGCCGTCTATAAAAAGACAAAGCCGCTCCTGAGATTGAAAAAACATTTATGGTCTGTCCCTGAAACAAAAAAAGTGAATACGTCACAGCCGTGTCAAATTTTGCGTTGCATGTATTTTGCAGCGCAGTGAAAGTTGTCTGGCAGAAATGAACCCTGCATATGTAGAAGCCGGATCCTTTCCGGAAGTTCCCTATGGGGGGATTACTAACCGACAGCAACCATCCCGGACACTGTTTTTACATGACAATGCTGCAATCTGCGCCCATTTCTGGTGACATAACAATCGCCATAGGCGCCAACCTGCCACGCGAAAGTGGTGAAACTGCGGCCGGGACCTGCCTGTGGGCGGTGGATCGGCTGGCCTGCCTGCCGGGCCTGTCGGTGGTGGCGGTCTCACGCTGGTATGAAAGTGCGCCGGTGCCCCCTTCGGACCAGCCGCCCTATGTGAACGGAGTCGTGCGCCTGTCGGGGCAGGCGGACCCGGCATGGCTGCTGGCGCGCCTGCATGAAATCGAGGCCGCGGCCGGACGCAGGCGCACGGTGGCCAACGCCGCCCGCCCGCTGGATCTTGACATCATCACGATGGGCGATCTTGTCCGCGCCAGCCCCGATCCCGTCGTGCCGCACCCGCGCGCGACCGGCCGCGCCTTCGTGCTGCTGCCGCTGCGTGATGTCATGCCCGACTGGCGGGACCCGGTGACGGGGCGGGGGATCGACGCCTTCCTGCCCGCTATCGCGGGGCAGGACATCGCGCCCATGGCCGCGGGGGCGGACTGAAATGCTTGCATCAGGACAGGGGTGGGCGTAATAAGGTAAATTCTGATTAACACAACCAATTAACAACCGGAGTTCAGGCCTGATGGCACGCGTCACTGTCGAGGACTGCGTTGAGCGGGTTCCCAATCGTTTTGAACTGGTGCTGCTGGCGGCCCAGCGCGCACGCGCCCTGTCGCGTGGCGAGGAAATGACGATTGACCGCGACAACGACAAGAACCCCGTTGTCGCCCTGCGTGAGATCGCGGACCAGACCGTCAGTCTGGACCAGATCCGCAGCGACCTTGTCCGCTCGCTGGCCCGCGCGCCGGAGCCGGAACCCGCTGATGAGGAAGTGGTCGACCTGATCCCGACCTAGCAAAACATCTTCGGCCTGCAGGATGTCTCGGCCGAGGAAGAGGCGCGCAATTCCGGCGGCGGCATGTCGGCTGAAGAACTAGAGGCCTCGGTCGAGGCGGCCCTGAGTGGACGGGGCCGGTAACATCTGACGAAGGGGTGGAAGGTGACTGACCCGGTCAGATCGGAAACGACATCTTCCTCCATGCCCGTGCCGGTCACGGGTGGAGTGACGGCAGACGCTGCCGCCCTTCCCGCCACGCGGGGGGCAGGGGAACGCGCGGTTTCCTGCGACGGTCTGATCCGTCGCGTGCTGGCGTATGATCCCGGCGCCGATACGGACCTGATCCGCCGCGCCTTTGACGTGGCGAAGGCCGCCCATGCGGGGCAGGCGCGCGATAACGGCGATCCCTACATTACCCATCCGCTGGCCGTCGCCAACATACTGGCGGGCTTCCATCTTGATACCGCCTCGATCATCACGGCGCTGCTGCATGACACGATCGAGGATACGGGCGTTACCCAGCAGCAGCTGCGCAGCGAATTCGGCAATACCGTTGCCGAGCTGGTGGATGGCGTCACCAAGCTGACACGGCTGGAACTGCAGTCGGACCGCACCAAGCAGGCGGAAAACTTCCGCAAGCTGGTGCTGGCGATGTCGCGCGACATCCGCGTGCTGCTGGTCAAGCTGGCCGACCGCCTGCACAACATGCGCACGCTGCATTACGTCCAGCGTCTGGACCGCAGGCAGCGCATCGCGCGCGAAACCATGGAAATCTACGCCCCCCTTGCCGGCCGTATCGGCATGGACAAGGTGAAGGTGGAACTGCAGAACCTGTCGTTCGCGGCGCTTGAGCCCGAAGCGATGGCGACCATCCGTGCGCGCCTGAACTACCTGCGCGGGCAGGGCGCGGATGTTATCGAGGAAATCCGCCGCGAACTTCAGGCCCTGTGCGCGCAGGCCGGGCTGGAAGGCGTGGAGGTGACGGGGCGGGAAAAGACGCCCTATTCCATCTGGGAAAAGATGCAGCGGCGCAATGTCGCCTTTGAACAGCTGTCCGACATCATGGCGTTCCGCATTCTCGTGCCATCGCGGGAAGCCTGTTATGTGGCGCTGGGCGCGGTGCATGCCGCCTATCCGGTCATTGCCGGGCGGTTCAAGGACTATATCTCCACCCCCAAGGCCAACGGTTACCAGAGCCTGCATACCGGCGTGACCCTGCGCCATCCGCGCAACCAGAAGATCGAGGTCCAGATCCGCACGCCGGAAATGCACGACGTGGCCGAAAACGGCGTCGCGTCGCACTGGCTGTACAAACAGTTGCCCGATGCCGCGACGGGCAAGGAGGCGAAGGGCGTCGTCTCCGGCCTGCGCTGGGTGCAGGACCTGCTCGACATCCTTGAGGACTCGGCGGCCCCTGACGAGTTCCTTGAGAACACCAAGCTCGAACTCTATCAGGATCAGGTTTTCTGCTTCACGCCCAAGGGACAGCTGATTTCGCTGCCGCGCGGGGCGACGCCGGTCGATTTCGCCTATGCCGTGCATAGCCAGGTGGGCGATAGCTGCGTGGGCGCGCGCATCAATGGCCGCCTCATGCCGCTGCGCCATGAACTGCAGAATGGCGACCAGGTCGAGATCATGACCGCGCGCGGGGGCACGCCCTCGCCGTCATGGGAACGTTTTGTCGTCACGGGCAAGGCGCGTGCGCGGATCCGCCGCCATGTGGCGCTGCAGCAGCGCGAGGCCCATCTGGAAAGCGGTCGCGTGGCGCTGGCCAAGGCCTTCCGGCAGGAAGGGGTGGACGGGTCGGAAAAGGTGCTTGAAAGCCTGCTCAAGGACCTGCGGATGCAGTCGGTGCCCGACCTGTACGTGGCGGTGGGCAACGGCAACCAGTCCGCGCGTGAAGTCGTGCAGACGGCCTATCCCGAACTGCGTCGTGCGCCGCGTGCGCCGCGCATGGTGCCCGGCCTGTCCATGCGCGCGCCCATGTCCGCCCCCGGTGGGGCGGCGGGGCGGCGCAAGCCGGCCGCTGGCATGGCGCTGGCGGGCGTGGGTGCTGGCATGGCGGTGCATTTCGCCGGGTGCTGCCACCCGCTGCCGGGTGACCGGATCGTGGGCATCGTTTCCACCGGAAAGGGGATAACGGTGCATACGCTGGGGTGCCAGACGCTGGAAAGTTTTGCCGCAACCCCCGAGCGGTTCATGGACCTGGATTGGGATTATGACCTGATCGCGCGCAACGCCACCGGCCATTACACCGGGCGGCTGAGCGTGGTGACCGCCAACGAACCGGCCATGCTGGCGACGCTGACCAATATCGCCGCCAAGCATGAGGGCGTGCTGGTCAACCTGCGTATCGTCAACCGCCAGCTTGAATTCATGGAAATCCTTGCTGATATCGAGGTACGGGACCTGCGGCACCTGACCGCCATCATGGTGGCGCTGCGCGCCGCCCGTGGGGTGGTGCAGGTCGAACGGGCCAGGGGCTAGGCCATGCTGATCGGCATCGGGTCCGACCTGTGTGACGCAAGGCGGATCGAAACCGTCCTGTCACGACATGGAACACGGTTCGAGCAGCGGGTCTTTACCGCGTCCGAACGGGCCGCCGCCGCGCGCAGGCAGGGAACCGCGCGGCTGGGAACCTATGCCAAGCGGTGGGCGGCGAAGGAAGCCTGCGCCAAGGCGCTGGGCACCGGCTTTGCGCAGGGCGTGTTCCATCGTGACATGGGGGTTGAAAACCTGCCCACGGGCCAGCCGGTCATGCGGCTTGCGGGCGGGGCGCTGGCGCGGCTGGAGGCGTTGTTGCCCGACGGGTATGTGGCGCGGGTTTTCCTGACCATGACCGATGAACATCCCTATGCCTTCGCACAGGTCATGATCATGGCGGAAAAAGCGGGCGCATCCTGATCACCTGCCTTGCCCGCATGGGCAATGCTTGACAGGTGGGGGGTGCGCGGGCTTGATCCGCACGTTATTCGTCCGGCGCTGCCTGTCCGGTCGATGCCAGATCCGGATTGAAGAACAAGTATGCCAATGGACGATAACAAGACGATTTCCTCCCAGCCGGGACCAGACGCCGCGCGTCGGGACGGTGGCCTGCTGGACCTGCTGCGTACCGTCGTGATCGCCGGAATCCTGGCCATCAGCGTCCGCACGGTGCTGTTTGAGCCATTCAACATCCCGTCCGGTTCCATGATCCCGACCCTGCAGGTGGGGGACTACGTGTGGGTGGCCAAATACAGCTATGGCTATTCGCGTTACGCGCTGCCCGGTTCCCCCAACCTGTTCGAGGGGCGGATCTTCAACAGCCCCCCGCACCGGGGCGACGTGGCGGTGTTCCGTTTCACCAAGGACACGTCCATCGACTACATCAAGCGTATCGTCGGCCTGCCCGGTGACACGGTGCAGATGCGCGAAGGCAGGCTGTTCCTGAACGGGCAGCAGGTCCCGCGTGAGCCGGAAGGCGAATACACCGCGATAGATGAACACCGCACCCGCATGGAAGGCGACCGCTACCGCGAGATCCTGCCCGGCAGCGGCGGCCATGGCCCGGTGGCCCATGACATCCTGAAACTGACCGATGAGGGCGGCAAGAACGACACCCCGGAATACGTCGTGCCGCCGGGTTATTTCTTCGCCATGGGCGACAATCGTGATGACAGCGCCGACAGCCGCTTCATGGGGGATGAACCGCAGGACCTTGGCTTCGTTCCAATGGAAAACCTGGTGGGGCAGGCCAAATGGATCTTCATGTCCGTCGATAACGCCCATCCGTTCTGGCAGGTCTGGTACTGGCCGGTCGAGATCCGCTGGAACCGCCTGTTCATGGGGATTCACTGACCATGGAGGCCGAACGCGTGCCCGCGGCGGAAATCACCCGGCTGGAGGCGTGTCTGGGGTACCATTTCACCCGGCCCGACCTGCTGCTGCGCGCATTGACCCACCGTTCCGCAGCGCATGAGCGCAATGGCGGCCGCCGCACGCGCCAGAGCGTGGCAAGACGCGGGGCCGGGTCCAACGAACGGCTGGAATTCATTGGCGACCGGGTGCTTGGCCTGCTCATGGCCGAATGGCTGCTCGAACGCTTCCCCGATGAGCAGGAGGGCGCGCTTGGCCCCCGTCACGCGCATCTCGTCTCCCGCACGGTGCTGGCGCAGGTGGCCCACGTCATGGGGCTGCAGTCGGCGCTGGACGTGGCCGAGCACGAGGCCCGCGCCGGCGTGCGCCAGATGGCCAACGTGCTGGCCGATGCGGTCGAGGCCATACTGGGGGCCATGTACCTGGATGGCGGGCTGGACCCCGCCCGCGCCTTCGTGCGGCGGATGTGGAATGAATCCATCGTGGCCCAGGCCCGTCCGCCCAAGGATCCCAAGACCGCATTGCAGGAATGGGTGCTGGGGCGCGGGCTGCCGCTGCCGCAGTACCGTGTGGTGTCCGCCGACGGGCCATCGCACGCGCCGCGTTTCGTCATTACGGTGGACGCGCAGGGCAAAACCGGGCAGGGGATCGCTGGCAGCAAGCGCGCGGCCGAAAGCGATGCCGCATCGGACCTGCTGCGCCAGCTGGGCGCGGGCGGACAGGCCGCTTCTTCCACCGACCGCAAGGGGCAGGGAAAATGACCGGGCAGGATCAGGACAATACGACACGCTGTGGCTTCGTGGCCATTGTGGGCGCGCCCAATGCGGGCAAGTCCACGCTGCTGAACCGCATGGCGGGCACCAAGCTTTCGATTGTCAGCCCCAAGGCGCAGACGACGCGCTTCCGGGTGCTGGGCATCCTCATGCGCGACCGGACCCAGATCCTGCTGGTGGACACGCCGGGTATCTTCCAGCCGCGCCGCAAGCTGGACCGCGCCATGGTCGCAGCCGCGTGGACGGGATCGGAAGATGCCGACATCACGCTGCTGATCGTGGATGCGCGCGCGGGCATGACCGACGCGCTGCGCGCCATAGCGACCCGGCTTGCGGAACAGAAGCGCAGGCTGTGGCTGGTGCTGAACAAGACCGACCTTGTCCGGCGTGACGCGCTGCTGCCGCTGACGGCGGAACTGTCCGCCATCCTGCCGGTCGAGCATGTGTTCATGGTCAGCGCACGCTCGGGCGAGGGGGTGGACGACCTGCTGGACCGCCTGGCGGCCGACCTGCCGGCGGGACCATACCTGTATCCCGAAGACGACCTGACCGACCTGCCGGATCGCCTGCTGGCGGCCGAACTGGTGCGCGAACAGATCTTCCTGCAGACGCATGAGGAAGTCCCCTATGCCGCAACGGCCGAGACCGAGGGCTTTGCCGAACGGCCCGACGGGTCGGTGCGCATCGATGTCACGATCTATGTCGCGCGCGGGTCGCACAAGGCCATCCTGATTGGCGAACGCGGCAGCCGGATTCGCGCGATCGGCGAAAAGGCGCGCCATGAACTGACGCGGCTGCTGGGGCGCAAATGCCATCTTTTCCTGAATGTGAAGGAACGCGCGGGATGGGATGAGGAACGCGCCCGCCTGCGCGCGATCGGCCTGGATGATGCGTCCTGAATCCTCAAAAGAGGGATCATCGGCTTGTGGGGGGGGGCATCCCTCTATATGACAGGGCATGGTCGGGCGGCCTGCCCGTCCCTAGCCCCGTCTGCCTGATCTGCGCCGAGGACCAATGACCCAGTCCGACACATCCCCCGCACCATCATACAAGCGCGTCCTGCTGAAAGTATCAGGGGAAGCCCTGATGGGCAGCGGGTCATACGGGGTCGATCCCGCCACGGTTGACGCCATCGCGGCCGACGTGGCGGCCGTGGCCCGGACGGGGGTGGAGGTCTGCCTGGTTATCGGCGGCGGCAATATTTTCCGTGGCGTGGCCGCGGCGGCCCGCGGCATGGACCGTGCGCAGGGCGATTACGCCGGCATGCTGGCGACCGTCATCAACGCGCTGCTCATGCAGAACTCGCTCGAACGCCATGGCGTGCCGACGCGGGTCATGACCGCCATTCACATGTCCTCCATTGCGGAACCCTATATCCGTCGCCGCGCCGTGCGGCATATGGAAAAGGGCCGCGTCGTGATCTTCGCGGCGGGGACCGGCAACCCGTTCTTCACCACCGATACGGGGGCGGCGCTGCGTGCGGCGGAAATGGAATGCAACGCCCTGTTCAAGGGCACGCAGGTTGATGGCGTCTATTCCGCCGACCCGCGCAAGGTGCCCGATGCAAAGCGCTATGACACGCTGACCTATCGTGACGTGCTGGCCAATGACCTGAATGTCATGGATGCGGCGGCGATCAGCCTTGCGCGCGAAAACCGGCTGCCTATCGTGGTATTCAATATTCATGGAAAGGACCCCTTCACCCGCGTCATGCGCGGCGAGGGACGTTTCACCACCATCGTGGCGGCTGACTGAAACCGGGATATCCCTGTCGCCCGTTCGCGGGTGTAGTCATGCCCGGTGGATCAGGAATCAAAAAGGAGGGCCACAGTGTCTGTCGATCAGAAAACCTTGCTGGCGGATCTGACCCGCCGTATGGACGGCGCCATTGAAAGCCTGCGCCGTGACTTTGCGGGGCTGCGTTCGGGTCGCGCCAATCCGGCATTGCTGGAACCCGTGCGGGTGGAAGCCTATGGCGGCGAAGTGCCGCTGACGCAGGTTGGATCCATCGCCGTGCCGGAAGCGCGCATGCTGACGGTTCAGGTATGGGACCGTACCCTGGTGGGTGCTGTGGAACGCGGCATCCGCGATGCGGGCCTGGGCCTGAACCCGGCGGCTGATGGCCAGACCGTGCGCGTGCCCATTCCCCAGTTGACGGAAGAGCGCCGTAACGAACTGGCCCGCGCGGCCGGCAAGTATGCGGAAAATGGCAAGATCGCCGTGCGCGGCGTGCGTCGTGATGGCATGGACCAGACCAAGAAACTGGAAAAGGCCAGCGAGATCAGCGAAGACGATGTCAAGACATGGTCGGACGCGATCCAGAAGCTGACCGACCAGTACGTCAAGCGCATTGATGATCTGCTGGTTGAAAAAGAACGCGAGATCAAGCAGGTCTGATTGATGCGTGAATGCCGTAACCCCTGTGCTCCATCGTGTGTGTGACTGAGGAGGGCGATCAGGTCTTGTCCGGGTCAGATCATCCAGCCACAGCCCATACGTGCCTGCCGGAACATGTCGCCATCATCATGGACGGCAACGGCCGGTGGGCCAGCACGCGTGGCCTCCCGCTGCTGGCGGGGCACCGTGCGGGGGCGGAAGCCGTGCAGCGCACCGTTCGCGCCGCCACGGCACGGGGGGTGCGATGGCTGACGCTGTATGCCTTCTCATCCGAAAACTGGCGGCGCGCACCGGGGGAGGTCGCGGACCTGACCAGCCTGCTGCGCTATTACCTGCGCCACAAGGTGGCCGAACTGTCGCGCGAAGGGGTGCGGCTGCGCATTATCGGCGATCTTGCACGTTTTCCCCGCGATATTCAGGAAGAAGCCCGTCGCGCCGAAGAGGTGACGCGTGGCAACACCCGGCTGGTGCTGGTGCTGGCGCTGTCCTATGGCGGGCGGGCGGATATCGTGCAGGCGGCGACCCGCATGGCGCAGGCTGTCGCGCGGGGTGAACTGCGGGCCGAGCAGATTGACGAAACCGTTTTCGCCAGCGCCCTGCTGACGGCCGGCATGCCGGATCCCGACCTGGTGGTGCGGACAAGCGGGGAATGCCGCCTGTCCAATTTTCTTTTATGGCAGTCGGCTTATGCCGAACTGGTTTTCCTTGATATTCCCTGGCCGGATTTTGACGCGACGCATTTTGACGCCGTGCTGGATATCTATTCACGGCGTGAAAGGCGATTCGGTGCAAGACCAGCCTGAAAACAGGAGCAGGGCAGCCCCCGCTGCCGCGGCAGGGAAATCAGGGAACTGGAAAGATCTGCGCGCGCGCGTCCTGTCCGCCGCCGTGCTGGTGCCGTGTGTCGCGCTGTGCGTGTGGTATGGCGGCCTGCTGTATGGCGCGCTGATCGTCGGGGCCATGGCGGGCATGGCCATGGAATGGGCGCGCATGTTCGGCTTCGGGCTGGAAACGCGGCGCGGCCAGTTGTGCATGGCGTGGGCGGCCTGCGTCGGGATTGCGGCACTGGCGGGGCACTGGGGCGGGGCGCTGCTGGTCATGGCGGCGGCGATCGTGCTGGGTCCGGCCCTGTGGGCGGGGCAGGTGGCCATTGGCTGCGCCGGACTGTCGCTGCTGTGGCTGCGCTACATGAGTGAACCGGGAGCGGGCGTTGTCCTGTTTCTCGTCGCATGCGTGGCGCTGAGTGACACCGGGGCCTACATGACCGGGCGGCTGTTTGGTGGCCCGAAGCTTGCGCCGCGTATTTCACCCGCCAAGACATGGTCCGGCTCCATCGGTGGCCTGGGCTGCGCCGTGCTGGGCGGCATGCTGATTGCGGCCCTGCTGCCCGGCGCGCTGCCGGGCGCGCTGTGGCGCGGGGCGGTATTCGGCGCCCTTGTCGCCATCGCGGCGCAGGCCGGGGATCTTGCGGAAAGCGCGCTCAAGCGTGCCCGTGGGGTCAAGGATTCCGGTACGATCCTGCCCGGGCACGGTGGGCTGCTGGACCGTTTTGATGGGCTGCTGGTCGCCGCCCCGATGGCGGCCCTGCTGTCACTGGGGGCGGCGGGTGGTGCCGCTTTCTGGTATGTGGGTCTGCGCTGAGCCGATGGCCGGGGCCATGAACAGTTTTGGGGAATGACGTTACAATGAAGACAGTTTCCGTTCTGGGCAGCACGGGCAGCATTGGCTGTTCCACGGTGGACCTGCTGCTGCAGGCGCCTGACCAGTTCCGCACCGGCGCGCTGGTGGGCGGGCGTAATGTCACGAAGCTGGCGGAACAGGCCCGGGCGCTGGGTGCGCAGCGCGCCGTGATCGCCGATGAAAGCCTGCTGCCGGAACTGGAACGCCTGCTGGCCGACAGCGGCATCGAGACGGCCGGGGGCCGCGCCGCCGTGATCGAGGCGGCAAGCCTGCCGGTAGACTGGACCATGGCCGCCATCACCGGCGCCACGGGGCTGGAACCCACGCTGGCCGCCGTGCGCAATGGCCGGTCCGTAGCACTTGCCAACAAGGAAGCGCTGGTCTGCGCCGGTGATGTCATGCTCCGGGCCGTGGCGGATGCGGGGGCGACCCTGCTGCCGGTCGATTCCGAACATAACGCCGTATTCCAGTCCATGGCCGACAAGCAGGCCGATCAGGTCGAGCAGATCATCCTGACCGCTTCGGGCGGGCCGTTCCGCAGGGCAAGCCTTGAGGAAATGGAAAAGGCCCCGCTGGAGGCGGCGCTGAAGCACCCGACATGGACCATGGGGGCCAAGATCACCATCGATTCCGCCACCATGTTCAACAAGGGTCTGGAACTGATCGAGGCGGCGCGCCTGTTCAACGTGACCGAGGACAAGCTGGGCGTTGTCGTGCATCCGCAGTCCGTGGTGCATGGCATGGTGCAGTATACCGATGGTTCCATCGTGGCGCAGCTTGGCTCGGCCGACATGCGCATTCCCATTGCCCATACGCTGGCATGGCCTGCGCGCATGCCCACCAATTCGCCCCGTCTGGATCTGGCCGCACTGGCGCGCCTTGATTTCGAGGCCCCGGACGAGGTCCGCTTCCCCGCGCTGCGCCTGGCGCGCGAATCCCTGCGTGCGGGCGGGGCGATGCCCGCCATCCTGTCGGGGGCGAATGAAATCGCGGTCGAGGCGTTCCTGAAGCGCGAAATCGGCTTTCTTGATATTGCACGGATCGTCGAGGATGTGATGCAATCCATCGGGCCGCAGCGTGCGGATACGCTGGAAGAAGTGCTGCACTGGGATAATGAATCCCGCCGTGTCGCCCGCCAGCGTACGGTTGCCCGCGCGGCCTGACATGATTCTGGATGGTCTTTCTGGCCATCGGGAGATAGCGTAGCATTCATGCATGATCTGATCCGGACCATTCTGGCTTTCTCCCTTGTGCTGGGGGTGCTGGTTTTCATTCACGAACTTGGTCACTACCTTGCCGCGCGCTGGCGTGGCGTGCATGTCGAGGTTTTTTCGATCGGTTTTGGCCGTCCCCTCCTGCGCTGGCATGACAGCGTGGGCACGGAATGGCGGCTGTGCCCGGTGCCGCTGGGCGGATATGTCCGCCCGCATGGATTCGAGGGGCCGGAAGACGCGACCGAGGAACAGAAGGCCGCGTGGCAGCCCGGACGCACGTTCCATGACAAGCCGGTCCTGTCGCGGGCCATCGTGATCATGGCCGGGCCGGTATTCAACTTCCTGCTGGCCATCGTGCTGTTTACCGGCCTGTTCGCCATGTCGGGGCAGCCGCATATCCTCAATCAGGTGGCCCAGGTCATGCCCGATGGGGCTGCCGCCAGCGCCGGGGTGGAAAAGGGCGACGTAATCGTGCGCGTGGGTGACCACAGGGTGCGCGACGTGACCGACCTGCAGTCCTTTGTCAGCGGGCAGGCGGATGCCCAGACCACGCTGACGGTCCGCCGTAATGGTGCGGAACAGGTGCTGCCGGTCCATATCGGTGCGGTCGGGGACAAGGCCAACCGCCACGGCCAGATCGGCGTGTCCTTCGCCGCCGAGGTCGGCAAGCCGCAATCCCTGCCGCGGGCCTTTGTTTCCGCCATCAGGGAAACATGGAACGTATCGGTCCAGACGCTGGACGGGCTGTGGCAGATGATTACGGGACAGCACAGCACCAAGGACCTTGGCGGTCCGCTGCGCATTGCCCAGATGTCGGGTCAGGTGGCGCAGTATGGCGTGCCCAGCCTGGTGTCGTTCATGGCGCTGCTGTCGATCAACCTCGGGCTGATCAACCTGTTCCCCGTGCCGATTCTTGATGGGGGACGGCTAGTGTTTTATATATTTGAGGCTATTCTGGGGCGGCCGGTGTCTCGTCGGGTGCAGGAAATCAGCTTTCAGGCTGGCTTTGCGCTGATTGCCGGATTATTTCTGTTTTCAACCTTTAACGATCTGTCACATTTCGGCCTGTTCCAATGGCTCGCGTCGCGCGCCGGACAGGGCTAAGGTGCAGCGGGTGACACAAGTGCTTGCACAGTGTGGCGTATATCGGATAGGTCCGCCACGAAGACTGATACATGACAGGAAGGGAGCCGGCCCTCCATCCGGTCTTAATGCATGGCTGATCCGCATGCCGAGTGGTGAGGAATAGCGATTTTGTCGAGTAAACGTTCAGCGCTGCTTGCGTCTGTCTGCGTTATGCCGCTGTTCTGGACGGTCGGTGCATATGCACAGGAAGAAGCAGCACAGAACACGCCATTCGGCGGGGATATGGCGCCAGTGGACGGCGTGCAGCAGGAACCCGAGGTGGAGGCGATCAAGGCCCCGCCGCTTGAAGACCCGATCGAAGCGGTGGACATCAAGGGCAACAGCCGCATCGAAACCAGCACCATCCTGTCATACATGGTTGTCCAGCCGGGCGACCGCTTCAATCAGGATCTGCTCGACCGTTCGCTCAAGACCCTGTACGCCACCGGACTGTTTCATGACGTAACGCTCAAGCGCGTGGGCAACGTGCTTGAAGTGCATGTGGTCGAAAACCCGATCGTCAACCGTATCGTGTTCGAAGGCAATCATGCCGCCAAGGACGAGGACCTGACGAAAGTCATCTCGCTGCGTCCGCGCGCGGTCTATTCCCCGCAGGGCATTGCCGCCGACCGCACCAAGATCCTGGGTGTCTATGCGGAAAAGGCGCGGTACGCGGCCACCGTCACACCGCAGATCATCCGCCTTGCACATAACCGCGTTGATGTGATCTTCCACATCAACGAAGCGCAGAAGACGCTGATCAAGAAGGTCACGTTTGTAGGCAACCACGCATTCAGCAGCGCGGCCCTGGCGGGTGTCGTATCATCCAAGGAGACGGCATGGTACCGTTTCTTTGCTTCCAGCGACCAGTACAATCCCGAACGCATCAAGTATGATGCTGAATTGCTGCATCGTTTTTACCTGAAAAACGGCTTTGTCGATTTCCAGATCAAGAACGCCACGGGCGAACTGTCGGCTGACCGCAAGAGCTTCTACATCACCTATACGATGGAAGAAGGTCCACGTTACCGCCTGAACAAGATGGATGTACGCTCGTCCCTGCGTCATGTCAGCGCTGAGTCGATGCGCAAGTACATCTCGCTGTTCCACGGGCAGTGGTATGATGGCAGCGCCATCCAGCACAACGCGACGGACATGCAGGAAATGCTGCAGGGCAAGGGCTATCCCTTCGCCATGGTCCATCCCGAAATTGCCCGCAACCCGGAAAAACGCACCGTCAACCTGCTGTTTGACATAAGCGAAGGCCCGCGGATGTATGTCGAGCGTATCGACATCAACGGCAACACCATTACCGAGGACAAGGTCATCCGGCGCCAGCTGCCCATGGCCGAAGGGGACCCGTACACCCCGCTGGACCGCAAGTATTCCAAGCTGATCCTGGAAGACCTGGGCTTCTTCAAGACGGTCTCGATCGATCAGACGCCCGGTTCCGCGCCGGACAAGGTCAATATCTCGGCCGACGTGGTGGAAAAGCCGACGGGTGAATTCTCGCTCGGTGGCGGTTACTCGACCGATGCCGGCGTGCTGGGCAATCTCGGGTTGAAGCAGCATAACCTGCTGGGCACCGGCATTGACGCAGGCTTCACGGGTACTGCCGCGTATTATGAAGACCAGGCCGACATCTCGCTGACGGACCCGTATTTCCTCAACCGCAATCTTGTGGCGGGCATCGACCTGTTCGGTATCCAGAACCGCTACATGACGTACCAGAGCTATTCCGAAGCGCGTATCGGCATGACGCTGCGCATGGGGTATTCGTACAACAACCACCTGTCGCAATCGTGGAGCTATACGCTGACCGATCGTGACATTGGTGATACGTGGTCTGATTCGTCATATTACGTGCAGGACCAGAATGGCTGGTCGCTCCTGTCACAGCTCAGCACCACACTGACATACGATACACGCGACCGCAGGCAGCAGCCGCATAAAGGTTTCGTCATACGTGTGGGTGGCGATTTCGCCGGTATCGGCGGTAACGAGCGCTACCTGCGTGGCAAGGTGGATGCCGCCTACTACATCCCGCTTGACAGCATCATGGGCAACCATGACTGGACGGTCAGCTTCCGTGCCGGTGCGGGTGACATCATGAACTGGGGCGGTGGTCGCAGCGACATCATCGATAACTTCTACCTTGGTGGTAACTCGCTGCGCGGCTTCATGGATGGTGGTGTCGGCCCGCGAAGCTACGCCATCCCCGCGCGTGACGGCAACCCGATGCATTCGCAGCAGGACTTCCTGGGTGGCCGGTTCATGTACACGGCATCCGCGCAGGTGGATTTCCCCATTCCGTTCGCATCGGCCATGGGGATCAAGGGACGGTACTTCGTGGATATGGGCGGGCTGGACGGGCTGCGTGTCCGTCGGCGCTATACATCCATGAAGGATTGGCCGAAATATACCCCGGTGTATGATGATACGCTTACGCCCGTGGTCTCGACCGGCGTGGGTATCGCGTGGAAGAGTCCGTTCGGGCTTGTGAATATCGATCTGGGCGTTCCCCTGCACAAGGGAACGAACGACAGGACCCAGTTGCTCCGCTTCGGCTTCGGCCAACAATTCTGAGGTGATAATGTTGCGTAAATCCGGCATTCGTCTGCTTGCCGCAACCGCTCTGCTCGGGTGGGGATATCAGGCCGTATCGGGCGCGCATGCGCAGGGTTCGGGCGGGAACTCTGGCTGGTTCGTGCCCAAGGCGTCGCAGCCTGCCCCCCATCCCGCCGCGCATGAGGCGCCACCCCCCGTGCAACTGCCCGCCCCGCAGTCCGACAGCGAGGAGGCACAGTCACAGACGCCGCCCATCCTGCCGCAGCCGCCCGTGCCCAAGGCGCCGGACGTGCCCAAGAGCGCACCGCCCCCGGCCCCTGTCATCGGCGTGATCAGCGTGCCGGATGTCATGCGCATGTCATCCGCCGCGCAGCAGGCCGAACGCGTGCTGGGTGCGCGCCGTGACGACCTGGCCCGCGATGCGCAGAAGGAGCAGGCAGGCTGGCGTGACGAACAGCAGAAGCTGCAGGGTCAGGCCAAGACCATGTCATCCGACCAGATCCAGAGCAGCGAGCGCAAGCTGCAGGAACGCGTGCTGGCGGCGCAGAAGAACTTCCGCAACCGCAACCGCGTCATTCAGGAAGCGGCCCAGGTCGCGCTGGGGCAGATCGAACGCGAACTGGTCCAGATCATCCGGCAGGTTGCCGCCAGCCGTGGCATGAACCTTGTGCTGCATCTTGAGCAGGTGGCCCTGAGTCAGGAAAGCCTGGATATTACGCAGCAGGTGGCAACGCAGCTGAACGGCGTGCTGCCGACCGTATTCATTCCCGCCGCGGATGTGGACCCGGAGGTTCTGGCCAAGTCCGGCACCATGCCGACCACGGCGGATGCCGACCGTCCAGCCGCTGCCGCCGCGCCGGCCAAGCATTAAGGCCTGTTTCATGACAGTGACGCCGGATAACGTACCGGGCGATCCACGGTTTTTCGTAACGCAGGGACCGTTCGGGCTGGAACAGCTTGCGCAATGCAGCGGGGCTGAACTGCGCAAGGCTGCCGACGGGGCGGAAACCAGCACCCCGTTCAGCGGCATCGCGCCGCTGCAGTCCGCTACGCGGGGACAGGTCAGCTTTCTGGACAACCGGCGCTATCTTCCCCTGCTGGAAGGAACGGGTGCTGGCGCGGTAATCGTAGCCCCCGCCTTTGCGGACAAGGTGCCGCCGCATGCCGCCGTTCTGGTGTCAAAGGCGCCGTACCAGGCATGGGCCCGCATTGCGTCCCTGTTCTATCCGCCGCCACCGGTCCGGCCGGGCATCCACCCTTCCGCCGTGATCGGTACCGGGTGCGAAATCGACCCGACGGCCGCGATCGGCGCCTTTACGGTGGTGGGCGACGGCGTGCGGATTGGCGCGGGTTCCGCTATCGGCACCCATGTCAGCATCGGGAACGGGGTGGAAATCGGGGCGCGTTGCCGTATTGGCGCGCATGTCGCCATTTCCCACGCCCTGCTGGGTGAACGTGTCACGCTGCTGCCGGGGGCGCGGATCGGTCAGGACGGGTTTGGCTTTGCCGTGACACCCGAAGGCTTTGAAAGCGTACCGCAGCTTGGTCGCGTCATTCTGGAAGACGGGGTGGAGATCGGGGCCAATTCCACCGTGGATCGCGGGTCCATCCGTGATACGGTGATCGGGGCTGGCTCACGCCTCGACAACCTGGTGCAGATTGGCCATAATGCGCGGCTGGGGCGCTGCTGTATCGTAGTTTCCCAGGCTGGCATTTCGGGTTCGACCGAACTTGGTGATTTCGTGACGGTTGCGGCGCAGGCCGGGCTGATCGGACATATCAAGATTGGTGCCAAGGCCCGGATCGGCGCGCAGTGTGGTGTCATGTCCGATGTGGAATCCGGAGCCGATATGATCGGTAGTCCGGCCATGCCTTTTCGGGAATTTTTCCGGAACGTGGCCTTTCTGCGTCGGATGGCCAGGAAAACGACGCAGGATGGAAACAGGGAAAAGGCCGACAAGGGCTGATTGCCTGCTGCCATTGCATATTCAACCGGCAGGAAGCCACTGTTCCGTCTGGCGCGGGAGGCTTTCAGGCCGAACAAGTGGTTGGACGACGTGGATAAAGAAGTAGAGGCACTCCCAGCGGACGGCACGCCCGCGACGCTGGAATCAATTGATATCATGCGGATCATGGAAGCGATTCCCCATCGCTATCCGTTCCTGCTGATTGATCGCATGGTTGATATCGTGCTGGGGCAGTCGGCGGTTGGCATCAAGAATGTCACGGTCAACGAACCGCATTTTCAGGGGCATTTCCCCGCACGTCCCGTCATGCCCGGTGTCCTGATCATCGAGGCCATGGCCCAGACGGCCGCGACGCTGGTGGTCCTGACGCTTGGCCCGGCGTTCGAAGGCAAGCTGGTTTACTTCATGACAATCGATGGCGCGAAATTCCGTCGTCCCGTCGGGCCGGGCGACCAGTTGCGCATCCATGTCGAAAAAGAACGCAGCCGTGCGAATGTCTGGAAATTCAAGGGTATCGCACGGGTTGATGGCGTGTCTGTTGCCGAAGCAACATTCAGCGCCATGATCATGGGGTAACACCGCGGGAAACGGGTCGTGGCGCGGGTCTGTCCAACGGGCGGCCCGGTGTCCGCTTCCGGGTCTTTGGGCCATAGTTACTTGCGGGGATGGAGGCTATTCTGGCAGGAAGTTCATCTAGCGGTACCGACATGGATGAACGGCGTGGAAAAGCGCCTGAAATCCATTCGTCATCCATTGTGTCCAGCCGTGCGCGGATCGGCAGGGGCGTGCGCATCGGGCCATGGTGTTCGGTCGGGCCGGATGTCGAAATCGGTGATAATGTCGAACTGATTTCACATGTGGTGATTGACGGGCGCACGACCCTGGGGGATGGGGTGGTGTGTTATCCCTTCACCTCTGTCGGGATGGCGCCGCAGGACCTGAAATACAGGGGTGAACCGACATCGTGCATGATTGGTGCCCGCACCATCATCCGTGAAAACGTGACCATTCACCGTGGCACCGCCACCGGCACCGGTTTGACCCGCATCGGGCCGGACTGCCTGATCATGGCGAATTCCCATGTGGCGCATGACTGCACGCTGGGGCGGGGTGTCATTATCGTCAACAACGTGGTCATGGGTGGCCATGTGGTGATCGGGGATGATGCCCGGATCATGGGGGCGGCGGCGCTGCACCAGTTCGTGCGCATTGGCCATGCGGCGCTGGTCGGTGGTGTGTGCGGGGTGGAAGCGGATGTCATCCCCTATGGCAGCGTGCTGGGCAATCGCGCGCGACTGGTGGGGCTGCACTGGATCTGGCTGCGCCGCAATGGCGTCCAGCCAGAGGAAGTCCGGCGCATGCGCCAGGCCTTCCGCGCCTTGTACCCCAAGGCGGCCCATGCCACCGGCGCGGTGTTTCAGGACCGGCTGGAGCATGTGCGCCAGACCTATGCCGATGATGCGCGGGTTGTTGAAATCCTTGATTTCATCGCGGCCCCCAGCCATCGCGGGCTTGTGCGTGTCCAGAGCGGGGACATGATCGAGAGCGATGGCGCCTGAACCGGCAGCCGACCGGCAGGGGCCATGCGTTGGCATCCTTGCTGGTGGCGGCCCGCTGCCCGGTCAGGTGGCGCGGGCGGTGGAACAGGCGGGTGGCCGGGTTTTCATTGTCGGGTTCCAGGGTTTTGCCGAACCCGCGGTGATCGCTCACTGGCCGCATCGCATGATTCGCCTTGCGGCGGCGGGCGAAATCCTGTCCGCGTTACATGAACACCATTGTCATGACCTTGTGCTGATTGGTCCCGTAAGGCGGCCCTCCCTCGTCAACCTGCGTCCTGATGCGACGGGCGCGCGTATTCTTGCGCGTATCGGCAAGGCGCTGTTTGCGGGCGATGACGGGCTGCTCGGGGCAATCGTGCGCGTGCTGGGGGAAGAAGGGTTCACCATCCGTGGCGCGCATGAATACCTGTCCGGGTCGGTGGCGCGCCGGGGCGTGATGGGGGCGATCGGTCCCGATATGGCGGCACGGAACGACATCATGCTGGGCCGCCGCGTGGTGCGCGAACTGGGGCGGCTGGATATCGGGCAGGGATGTGTGGTGCAGGGCGGTCTCGTGCTGGCGGTGGAGGCCCTGGAAGGGACCGACCGCATGCTTGAACGCGTGGGCGGCCTGCGGCAACCTGACCGCCCGGGTGGTGTTCTGGTCAAGATGGCCAAGCCGGAGCAGGAACGGCGCGCCGACCTGCCAACAATCGGGCCGCGGACGATTGCGGGTGCCGTGGCGGCTGGCCTGCGTGGAATCGCGATCGAGGCCGGTGCCACGCTGCTGACCGATCCGGCCACCTGCATTGCCATGGCGGATGAAGCCGGGCTGTTCCTGACCGGAATTGGCGGCGAAGATGAAAAAATGGACTGAAGGGGAAATGTCCGATGGGAACCTACCTGCATACAATGGTGCGCGTGCGCAATCTGGAAGCCAGCATCGATTTCTATCAACTGCTGGGCATGCACGAACTGCGGCGCAAGGATGTACCCGAAGGGAAATACACCCTTGTCTTCATCGGTTATGCCGATAATGCGGCGGGGCAGGCGGAAATCGAACTGACCTATAACTGGGGTCAGGATGATGGATATGATGTCGGCACGGGATTTGGTCACTTCGCCCTTGGGGTGCCCGACGTGACGGCACTGGTTGAAAAGGTCCGTGCCGGTGGCGGCAAGGTCACGCGTGAACCAGGGCCGGTCAAATTCGGCACCACCTTCATCGCCTTTGTCGAGGACCCCGACGGCTACAAGATCGAGCTGATCCAGAAGCCCTGACCGGCGCGCGACCGGTTATGGCCTGCGGGCGGCAAGAAGCTGGCGCATCGCGCTGAGTTCTTCTGTCGCCGCATCCAGCGCCGCCAGGATGTCACGCGCCGCCTCCCGGGTACGTTCGTCCGTGCTCGACGCCAGCGAATCCGCCCGCAGCATGGCGGGGGACAGGTGGCCACGGATGTCATGGATGTGTCGCCGCAGCCTGTCATCGGTCGTATCGGCAGAGTCGCGTGCAGGTCTGGTCATGAAAATCATCCGGTTATGGTGCAAGGGGGGAGCAGCATTGACGTTGTTCGAAAGCATCAGTATAAGGCGCGGCTCAGGGTTTCCGTAGTGTACGGGGCCTGTTGGAATTTATTCCGTAACCTGTCTGTCATTGTCAATCTGGGAGTGCCGTTGTGAAGCGCACGTATCAACCCTCGAAGCTGGTCCGCAAGCGTCGCCACGGCTTCCGTTCGCGTATGGAAACCGTTGGTGGCCGCAAGGTTGTCGCAAATCGTCGTACCAAGGGTCGCAAGCGTCTTTCTGCCTGAGGCAGGTGACGTCTGTACGGTCCGGGCGCCTGTGTGCCCGGAACCATGAATGTCTCTATACAAGGGGCGGCTGAAAGTGGCCGACAAGTCCACGCGCCTTAAAAAACGTGCTGAGTTCCTGCGGGTTGCGGCCAAGGGTCGCAAGGCGCCCGTTCCGGGACTGGTGCTGCAGGCGCTTGAACGCGGCGATACGCAGGCTGCCCGGTACGGTTTTACCGTTACCAAGAAAGTAGGCAATTCCGTCGTGCGCAACCGGGCACGGCGGCGCCTGCGTGAAGTGGTCCGGCTGGTTGGTCGCGAACAGGCGCTTGCGGGCGTTGATATCGTGGTCATCGGGCGGGCTGGCACATGCGGGCGGCGGTTTGATGCCCTGATGGGGGATTACCGCAAGGCCCTGCGCAAGGCGGGAGTGAAGGAAGAATCGTGAGTACGTCTTCCATCAGCCTGCCTGCCCATATGCTGCGCGCGGTCATTCGCGCGTATCAGCTGGTGATCCGTCCCATATGGGGCGCGCATTGCCGATTCACTCCTTCATGCAGTCATTACGCACGCGACGCGATTGCCCGCCATGGGGCCATGCGCGGCAGTGTGCTGGCGGGGTGGCGCATCCTGCGCTGCAACCCCTGGAACGCGGGTGGTCACGATCCCGTTCCCGCCACGGCCTGCGGCTGTGACATGCATGACTCCATGAAAAACACGAAAAGTCTGGCGGGTCGCTGATGGATATCAAGCGTTTTATGGTGGCAACAGCACTGTCTGCCGTGGTGCTGGTTGGGTTCGAGTATTTCCTGCCACAGCAGAACCATAAAACGGTCGAGCAGCAGGCCGATACCGCCACGCCCGCACCGGCGCCCGTCGCGGGTGACGCCACGGCGGCGGCAGCGCCTGCGGATACGGGCCAGCCCGACCCGCGCGTTGCGATTGATGCCGACCGCGTGCATGGCTCGCTTGACCTGCGTGGCGCGCGCCTTGATGACCTTGTGCTCAAGAATTACCACGAGACGGTAAAGGACGGCAGCCCGCTGGTGCGCGTGCTGGAACCGCGCGGGCAGGCGGAACCCAACCTGGTTGAGGTCGGCTGGACCAATGTCAGCGGCGGTCATGTCAGCGTGCCCGACGCCAATACCGTCTGGACCGCCGACCATGATACCCTGACGCAGGCGCAGCCCGTTACCCTGTCATGGGATAACGGTCAGGGGCAGGTGTTCCAGATCGGCATCGCGATTGACCAGAACTACATGTTCTCGGTCACGCAGAAGGTCATCAACCATGGCGGGGAATCGGTTTCGCTGTATCCCTTCTCCCGCGTGGAACGTGCCTATACCCCGGTTGAGACGGGCGGCTACCTGGTGCATGAAGGGCCGATTTCCGTCATTGACCACAAGCTGGATGAGAGTTCCTACAAATCCCTGCGCAAGGGCGCCGTGCCGCCGGGCAACATCGCGTGGACCAAGGCGGGTCAGGGCGGATGGGCCGGGATTACCGACAAATACTGGCTGTCCGCCGTCATTCCGCAGCAGGACAGCGACGTGGCGGGCACCTATGCCTACCAGCCCACGGGCGGGGACAAGGGTATTTATGATGTCGGCTTCACCGCGCGCGCGCCGCTGGTGGTTGCCGCCGGGGGCGATGCCACAACCGCAAGCCACGTTTTTGCCGGGGCGAAGGAAGTGCCGCTGCTGGAAAAATATGAATCCAGCCTGAATATTCCCGATTTCTGGAAAGCGGTCGATTTCGGCTGGTTTGCGTTCCTGACGCGCCCGATCTTCACGGTGCTGGACTGGCTGAACACCATGCTGGGCAATTTCGGCCTGGCGCTGATGGCGTTCACCCTGCTGGTCAAGGCGCTGTTCTTCCCGCTGGCGACCAAGCAGTTCCATTCCATGGGCAAGATGCGGCAGCTCCAGCCCAAGATCAAAGCCCTGCGTGAGCGCTATAAAGACGACCAGATGGCGCTGAACCAGCAGATGATCGCGCTGTACAAGCAGGAAAAGGTCAACCCGGCCAGCGGCTGCCTGCCCATGTTGCTGCAGATCCCGGTGTTCTGGTGCCTGTACAAGGACCTGTACGTCACGATCGAGATGCGGCACGCGCCCTTCTTCGGCTGGATCCATGACCTGTCGTCCTTTGACCCGACCAACCTGTTCACCCTGTTCGGGCTGATCCCGTGGAATCCGTCGGTCATCTCCCCCATGCTCCAGCTTGGCCTGTGGCCGATCGCGTTCGGGCTGACCATGTTTGCCCAGATGCGCCTGAACCCCACCCCGGCGGCGGACCCGGCGCAGCAGAAGATGTTCCAGTTCATGCCGATCATCTTCACGTTCTTCATGGCGCGCCAGCCATCCGGGCTGGTGATCTACTATTGCTGGAACAACCTGCTGACCATGGCGCAGCAGACGCTGATCCAGCGCCGGATGAACAAGGCTACGCCCGCTGTGGCGGCCCCTGCGAAGCCCAAGCTTCCGGCCGGGAAGAAATAGGGACGGGATCAAGATGGTGGAATTTTCCTCCTCCACGCCAACACCGGAAGAAATGGAACGCGACATCGAAATCGGTCGCGTCCTGTTCGCGGGTGAATTCAGGTTCGTGTTCGGCGCGCAGCAGCTTGGCCAGTTGCCTGATCCCGTCCTGCCCGAAATCGCGTTTGCCGGGCGGTCCAATGTTGGCAAGTCCAGCCTGATCAACGCCCTGACCGGGCGGCGGGCGCTGGCGCGGGCATCGTCCGAGCCGGGACGGACCAAGCAGCTCAATTTCTTTGAACTGGCCGACCGGCTGACACTGGTGGACATGCCCGGCTATGGTTTTGCCAAGGCCGCCAAGGCGGTCAAGGAAGACTGGCAGGGCATGATGTTTTCCTACCTGCGCGGCAGGCCGACGCTACGCCGTGTCGTGCTGCTGCTGGACAGCCGGGTGGAGGTCAAGGCGACCGACCAGGAAATCATGAAGCTGCTGGACCGGGCCGCCGTAACATTTCAGGTCGTGCTGACCAAGTGCGACGTGCCCAAGCCCGCGATGCTGGAAGCCAAGATGCGCGAAGTCACCGCTATCGTGGCCACGCATGCCGCAGCCTTCCCGGATGTGCTGGCAACCAGCAGCGAGACCGGGGAAGGGATCGCGGAACTGCGCGCGGAACTCGCGCGGCTGGCCAATCCGGTCTAGGGCGGCCACACGTCCGGCCCCGCCGCGGGCCATGGGTATTCAGCAGTCAGGAGCGAAGGGAACGTTCGGATGACAGGAACGCAATCGGGCGACCGGGAAGCACAGGTACGGGCCGAGGTTCTGGCCAGGGCGCTGCCTTACCTCCGCCGGTATGCGGGGGACACGGTTGTCGTCAAATACGGCGGCAGCGCGATGGTCGATACATCGCTGTCCACCGCGTTCGGCCATGATATCGCGCTGCTCAAGCAGGTCGGGGTCAACCCGGTCGTGGTGCATGGCGGCGGGCCGCAGATCAGTGCGATGCTCAAGCGGCTGCAGATTGAATCGACCTTCATCGACGGCCTGCGCGTGACCGATGCCGCCATGATCGACGTGATCGAGATGGTGCTGGGTGGCAAGGTGAACAAGCAGGTCGCGGGCCTGATCAACCGGGCCGGTGCGCTGGCGGTTGGCATTTCGGGACTGGATGGCGGCCTGATTTCCGCCCGCAGGCTGCAGCGCCGCGCGCGCGAAGCCGGTGTCGAGACCGATCGCCTGCTGGACCTTGGCTTCGTGGGGGAACCCACCCGCATTGACCCGCGCGTGATCTATGCGCTGTCCGGTTCGGGCCTGATCCCGGTGATCGCGCCCATCGGCGCGGGTGAACAGGGTGAGACCTACAATATCAATGCCGATACCGCCGCAGGCGCCATCGCGGGCGCGGTCAACGCCAGCCGTCTGCTCATGCTGACGGATGTGCCCGGCGTGCTGGATGGTGATGGCAGGCTGATCCCGGAACTGACGGCGGAAGACGCGCGCCGTGGCATCGCCAGCGGCATGATTTCCGGCGGCATGATCCCCAAGGTCGAAACCTGCCTGGAGGCCGTGCGCGCGGGTGCGAAGGCCGCCGTCATCCTTGATGGCCGGGTGCGGCATTCCTGCCTGCTGGAACTGTTTACGGAAGCCGGGCCGGGCACCCTGATCCGCGGCGGATAGAACGCGCCCGATCGGGTCATGGCGGGGCGTGGCCAGTGCGTTGACATTGCCCATGATCCTCCGCATGGTCCGCAGGCAATCAATACCGAAGGCCCCCGGCATGCCCCGCCGGGGATGCCTGCCCAAGACAGGATTTTGCAAATATGACCGATACATCCCTTCAGAGCCAGATCGAGGCCCTGTGGGAGCGTCGCGAGACGCTGTCCACCGCCACCACCGGCGCTGACCGTGATGCCGTCGAGGCGGCGCTTCTGGCGCTGGATTCCGGCAGGCTGCGCGTCGCGACCCCCGGCCCGGCGGGCTGGGTCGTCAATGAATGGCTGAAGAAGGCTGTCCTGCTGTCCTTCCGCCTCAATGACAACCGGATTGTCGAAGGCGGCGGCGCGGGCGCGCCCAGCTATGACAAGGTGCCGCTGAAATTCGCAGGCTGGGATCAGGCGGCGTTTGCCGCCGCGGGTTTCCGTGCGGTCCCGGGTTCCATCGTGCGCCGTTCTGCGTTTATCGCGCCGGGTGTCGTGCTGATGCCAAGCTTCGTCAATGCCGGTGCGTATGTCGATAGCGGCACGATGGTCGATACATGGGTTACGATCGGCAGCTGCGCGCAGATCGGCAAGAACTGCCATATCAGTGGTGGCGTGGGCATCGGCGGCGTGCTGGAGCCGCTGCAGGCCGCCCCCGTCATCATCGAGGACGGCTGCTTCATCGGTGCGCGTTCGGAAGTGGCCGAAGGCGTCGTGGTCGAACGCGGCAGCGTGCTGTCCATGGGCGTGTTCCTTGGCGCTTCCACCAAGATCGTCGACCGCGCGACGGGCGAGGTCTTCATGGGCCGCGTTCCGGCCTATTCCGTGGTCGTGCCCGGCACGCTGCCGCCGCGCCAGGCGACCAGCACCGATGGCAAGCCGCTGCCGTCGCTGGACTGCGCGGTGATCGTCAAGCGCGTCGATGAACGCACGCGCTCCAAGACCTCGATCAACGACCTGCTGCGCGGCTGAGAAACATCATGGGGGATGGTGGAATGGCGAATACGGAACAGGATCCCGGCGGCGTCATCGCCCTTGCGCGTGACCTGATCCGCTGTCCTTCCGTAACCCCCGATGATGGCTGCGGTATTGCCGCGTTGGCCCGTGTGCTGGAACAGATCGGTTTCAGCGTAACCCTGCTGCCGTTTGGCGAAGGGGCGGCGCGTACGCCCAACCTGTTCGCCCGCCTTGGCACGGGGCATCCACACCTGTGTTTCGCGGGGCATACGGATGTCGTGCCGGTGGGCGACGACAGTGCATGGGCGCATGATCCCTTTGGCGGGGTCATACATGACGGTGTCCTGTTCGGTCGGGGCGCGTGCGACATGAAGGGGGGCATCGCCGCCTTTGTCGCCGCCGTCAGGCTGTATCTGGAACAGGCGCCACGACCACAGGGATCGATCAGCCTGCTGATCACGGGCGATGAGGAAGGCCCCGCCACCAACGGCACGGTGCGCGTGCTGGAATGGATGGCGGCCGAAGGCCAGATCCCCGATTTCTGCCTTGTGGGCGAACCCACCAACCCCGCCGGAATGGGTGAGGTGATCAAGATCGGCCGCCGTGGCAGCCTGAATGCCCATATTGTCGTGCATGGCACGCAGGGCCATGTGGCCTATCCACACCGGGCGGATAACCCGGTTCACCGCCTGCTGGCGCTTCTGGGTGAACTGACGGCGGCCCCGCTGGACGCCGGCAGTGAATGGTTCGAGGCATCCAGCCTGCAGGTCACCAGCCTTGACGTGGGCAATACGGCCACCAATGTCATTCCTGCCCGGGCCGAGGCCCGGCTGAACATCCGTTTCAATGACCTGCATACCGGCGCCGACCTTGCGGGCTGGATCCGGACCGTGGCCACGCGGCATGCCCCACGGGCGGATGTGGGCATTTCCATCAGCGGTGAATCCTTCCTGACCGAACCCGGCGCGCCGGTGGAGGCCCTGCGTGCAAGCGTGCGGGCGGTGACGGGGCATGTGCCCCGGCTGGATACCGGCGGCGGCACGTCGGATGCCCGCTTTATCAGCCGTTACTGCCCCGTGGCGGAATTCGGGCTGGTGGGGGCAAGCATGCACAAGACGGACGAGCATGTCAGCCTGTCGGACCTGAAGCAGCTGACGGCGATCTATACCGGCTTCCTTGAAAAGGTAATGCGTTAATGTCTGATCGCGGCACATCCCCCCAGCCGAATTCACCCGGTCTTGGCATGATCCTCAAGGGAATGCTGCTGCTGGGGCGGGGCCGTGCGGAAGGCATCGCCTATTTTGGCAACACGCGCGATTCCGTGCTGGCCGCACTCGCGCCCCGGCTTGCGCTATGGCTGGTGGGCGGGGGGCTGACCATCGGCACCGCCCCTCAGGCGCTCAGCGGGGTGAAGGTGCTGTTCGCGCTGTGCCTGATCCTGCTGCCCGCGATCGTGACCCATGCGCTGGCGCGGCGGTGGAAGCGTGAAGGACTGTGGCTGCGCTACATCACGGCCGCATGGTGGACAGACTGGGTCACGCTGTTCGTGGGGCTTGCGGTGGCGCTTCTCATGGCGCTGGCTTCGCCCAGGCTGCTGGAATCCGGCACGGGCGCAATGATCCTGAACGGGGTGGAGTTCGGCTACAGCCTGTGGCTGACATGGTACGTGGCGCGTATCGGCCTGCTGCTGCGTCGTGGGCAGGCGGTGGTGCTGGTGCTGGCGATACTGGGCAGCCTTGGCCTGCTGGCGGCGGTGGTCGGCGTGCTTTCCCCGAACCAGCGTGCGTGGCATGACTTCCTCTATCCCCTGCTGGTGCAGCAGGGGCAGGGATCTGCCCACTGATAAAATATGACAGTTTTTGAATGCAGCCTTTTTTCAGAAAGGCGGCATTCCTGGAAGCTGTTGAAAAAAGCTTCACCAAAAACGTTTACTGGTTATTCCCCGACGGCGGTACAGCTCAGCGGCTGAAAGGGTTTTCTGCATACCCGACGCCGGTCAGGCACAGCCCTTCCGGCGGTGCGGTCGGGCCACCCGCGCGGCGGTCGCGGGCTGCCAAGGCCTGTTCGACCCGTTCCGGTGCCCAGCGGCCTTCGCCCACCAGTTTCAGCGTCCCGGCCATGTTGCGCACCTGATGGTGCAGGAAGGAGCGGGCTTCGGCTTCAATCACGACATGTTCCCCCTCACGTCGTACAGCCAGCCGGTCGATCGAGCGCACCGGGCTGCGTGCCTGGCAGGCGGAGGCACGGAAAGATGTAAAATCATGCCGTCCCACCAGCGACTGGGCCGCGCTGTGCATCACATCCGCATCCAGTGGCGCGCGGACGTGCCAGACATGGCCTTCCTCCAGCGCCGGGCGGGCGGCACGGTTGAGGATACGGTAGCGATAGGCGCGTGAACACGCCGAAAAACGCGCATTCCAGTGCGGCAGCACCGGGCGCGCCATAAGCACGACGACCGGGTGGGGCTTCATGTAGAAATTCAGTCCGTCCCGCACCGTGGCGCTGGACAATGTGACATCGGCCGGGAAATCCAGATGCGCGACCTGCCCGCTGGCATGCACGCCTGCATCCGTGCGGCCTGCGGTGATGCTGCGCACGACGCGCCCGGCGGTCAGGTTTTTTGCCGCATCTTCCAGAAGCCCCTGTATCGAGGTCAGGTGCTCTGCCTGCTGGCGCTGCCAGCCGACAAAGCCGCGCCCGTCATATTCCATCAGTACGGCCCAGCGGCAGACCGATGGCGGGGCGGCATCACCGGGACGCGCGGGCGGGGTTTCAGTCACCTGGCGTCTCCACCCCAAGGCGCGTGCCGGGGGCAACGGCCTGCCCGCGCAGGAAATCGGCGGCCTCCATCATGCCCCGCCCGGGGCGTTGCAGGCGGGTGATGCGCAGCGTCGTCCCGTTGCCGCAGGCCACCAGCAGGCAGTCATCCACCACCGTGCCCGCGGTGGCCCGTGTCGTATCGGGCATCAGGCTGACGGCCCCGATCTTGATGACCTGTTCCCCCAGCGTGGTGAAGGTGCCCGGCCATGGGGTCAGGGCACGCACCTGCCGGTCAATGTCGGCAGCGGGACGGGTCCAGTCGATGCGTCCGTCCTCACGGCTCAGGCGCTGGACATAGGTGACGCCGGTTTCCGGCTGCGGCGTGCCGGGAAAGGCAGGACGGTTCAGGACATCGACAATCAGTCGACCGCCCATGGCCGCAAGGTCGTCATGCAGGGTGGTGGCGGTGGTGTGCGCTGTCAGCGCCACATGATCACGCAGCAGCATGGCACCGGTATCCAGCCCCGCATCCATCTGCATGATGGTGACGCCACTTTCGCAGTCACCCGCCAGGATGGCGGCCTGGATAGGGGCCGCGCCGCGCCAGCGCGGCAGCAGGCTGGCATGGATGTTCAGGCAGCCACGCGCGGGGGCGTCCAGCATCTCCACCGGCAGGATCAGCCCGTAGGCCGCCACCACGGCCGCATCCAGCTTCAGGTCACGGAAAAAGGCGTGTTCTTCCGTATTGCGTCGCAGCGACAGCGGCGTGCGGACGGGAATGCCCAGTTCTTCCGCCGCGACCTGCACGGGGGAGGGACGCAGCTTCTTCCCGCGTCCTGCGGGGCGGGGGGGCTGGCTGTAGACGGTTACGATGTCATGCCCGGCCTGATGCAGGGCGCGCAGGGCGGGCACCGCGAAGTCAGGCGTACCCATGAAGGCCAGTCGCATGGCGTTGGAATCCGTTCAGGCTGGGCCGGAACCCGTCCGGGCTTACCCCAGGTTCCGGGCTGTGTGATCGCGACTGGCGCGATCAGTGTTTCTGGCGCTGTTCCTTGGCCAGGCGGCGCATGATCATGTTGCGCTTCAGCGCCGACAGGTGATCGACGAACAGGATGCCTTCCAGATGGTCGATCTCATGCTGCAGGCAGGTGGCCAGCAGGTCATCGGCTTCCAGTTCCTGCACCTTGCCGTCCATGTCCTGATAGCGCACGCGCACGGCTTCGGGGCGGATGACCTCGGCATACTGGTTGGGCAGCGACAGGCAGCCTTCCTCACGCACGGCCATGTCGTCCGTCTCGGCGATCACTTCGGGGTTGATCAGCACCAGCGGGTTGCGCGCCTCGTCCTTGTCGGACACGTCCACGATGGCGAACCGCATGCCAAGCCCGACCTGCGGGGCGGCCAGGCCGATGCCGGGGGCCTGGTACATGGCCGCGAACATGCGGGGGATGATGGTGCGCAGCTCGCCCATGTCCTCGGGGCGGACAAGGCGTGTTTTCTGGCGCAGGACCGCCTGGGGCGCGACCAGGATCGGCATGGGGGTCGCCTGAGCGATGACATCATGATCAATCATAGACTGCCATTTAGCGTGTCCCCACATGGGATGCCAGAGGGGATGCGGCCAAAATGCCAAGGTGCGTGCGTGGTGTCCTCCCCTTGCGCATGGCTATTATTCTCCCATATCGTGAAGGGACGGGATGCGGATGCTGTTTCGGGTCCGTTTTTCGTTTCTTGTCTCGCTCGCAGCAGAGGAGGCCGATTTGTCGGGTAGAGTTTTCGGGTCACCCATGTTCCTCGGGTTTGACCATCTGGAGCAGATGCTTGAACGCGCATCGAAAAACGCGTCGGACGGGTATCCGCCCTATAATATAGAACAGGTCAGCCCCACGACCCTGCGCATTACGCTGGCGGTGGCGGGGTTCGTGATGGAAGACCTGCATATCACGCAGGAAGACAACCAGTTGGTCATTCGCGGCCGACAGAGCGACTACGGGCAGGGACGGATCTTCCTGCACCGTGGCATTGCCGCCCGCCAGTTCCAGAAGGCATTCGTCCTGGCCGAGGGAATCGAGGTCGGTGGCGCGTGGATGGATAACGGCCTGCTGCATATCGAACTGGCCCGCCCGCAGCCGGAAGTCCGTGTGCGCAAGATCGAGATCGGTCGCGCGCCCGCAACCCCGGCGTCGCGCGATCGTGTGGCGCCGGTGGTGGACGTACCCGCCGGACGCAAGCAACGTGTCGTGAGGGTCATTGACGAGGAATAACAGCGTACGCCGTAATGTAACGGCCCATATTGCGATGCGGATGGGAAGGGACGACCGTCCCTTCATGATGCAGGAGATAACGCGATGAGAGTCACAACACAGAATGGCCGGGTGCTGCTGCAGAATGATGTGGTAAATGCCGCACCGGTCATCAGCACCTCGGAACTGCGCGGTCTGGGTATGGAATCGGTGGCCTACATCCGCGCGGTAGAGGTCGAGGGCGAAGCCGGATTTGCCATCCATGCCGCCGATGGCACGCCCATGGCGGTGACGGAAGACAGGGAGACGGCCATAAACGCCATCCTCCAGCACGAAATGATGCCGGTGCCGCTGCACTAGGCACGACGTTACACCAGATAAGGCAATGGCCCTGTCCCGGTTTGCGGGGCAGGGCCATTTGCATTTGTGATGCTGCCAGTCCGCGCGAGGGCGGCGGACTGGCCTGTCATGTCAGCTGGCCTGGCGCAGGGACGGGTCAAGCCAGCCGATATTGCCGTCCGGCCGACGGTACAGCACGTTGATGGTATCGGTCTTCGTGTTGCGGAAAAGCTGGATCTGGCTATCCGCCAGGTCAAGACGCATCACGGCCTCGCTCACGCTCAGGGCCGGGATCTCGGTCGGGTGTTCGGCAATGATGGTGGCATAGGGACCGGCGGGCGGCAGCGCCGCGTCCTCATCCTCGGCCACGCCGTCATCCTCGGCGGCGGCAGGCGGCTCGGCCATGCCGGGACGCAGCACATAGCCACGACCGATTTCGGGTACCTGCTGGCGGACCTTGAGATGGCCGTGATTCGTGGCCTTGCGGTGATAGCGGCGCAGGCGCCGGGCAATGTGTTCGGCTGCATCGTCAAAGGCGGAATGGGCATCCGCCGCCTCGCCCTCACCGCGCAGGGTCAGGCCGCGCGTGGCGTGCAGGTTGATGTCACAGGTAAAAAACGAACGTGCGCGGCTGAAGGTAACGCGGGCCTCCATGGCCTGCCCGAAATACTTTTCCGAAATGCGGTCCAGATGGGCGCTTACCCGGTGTTTCAGGGCATCGGACAGGTCGATCTGCTTTCCGGCAACACTGATGTGCATAAGGGGTAACTCCTTACATGATCACAACGCAGTCGCATGCGGGAGACGGAATACGGTCGTTTCAGTCAATGGTCATGAAATAAGGGGGACGATCCTGCTCCCATGCGGGCTGCGTGCTGGTGGCGGTTGCGTTGTGCCTGTCGGGCACATGGTCCCGAACGGGTACATTTGGGCATGGTTGCACCGTTGCTGTCCATGCCTTCCTTGCATAAAAGACCACAGGTTTTTCCATGGCCTTCCCCTTGCACATGCACCCTGTCACACAGGGGCGCGCGTACGGGCCTACAGCGTGAATTTTTCACCCAGATAGACACGGCGCACGTCTTCGTTCGCCACGATTTCCTCGGGCCGTCCCTCGGTCAGCACCTGCCCGCTGTGCATGATGTAGGCCCGGTCGATCACTTCCAGCGTCTCGCGCACGTTGTGGTCGGTAATCAGCACCCCGATGCCACGATCCTTCAGGTGGGCGACAAGGTCACGGATCTCGCCCACCGCAATGGGGTCGATACCGGCCAGCGGTTCGTCCAGCAGGATATAATGCGGCTGGCTGGCCAGCGCGCGGGCGATTTCCAGCCGCCGCCGCTCCCCGCCCGACAGGGCGAGGGAGGATGAATGCCGCAGCCGGGTAATGCCGAATTCCCCCAGCAGCCCGTCAAGCATCGTCTGCCGCCGGTCCCGGTCGGGTTCCACGATCTCCAGCGCCGCCATGATGTTCTGTTCAACATTCAGGCCACGGAAAATGCTTGATTCCTGCGGCAGGTAGCCAATGCCCATGCGGGCGCGGCGGTACATGGCCAACTGGGTGATATCCGCGCCATCCAGCGTGATCGTGCCCATGTCGGGCCGCACCAGTCCCACGATCATGTAGAAGCTGGTGGTCTTGCCCGCGCCGTTCGGCCCCAGCAGGGCCACGGCCTCGCCACGCTGGACCTGCAGCGAGACATCGCGCACGACCTGCCGTTTCTTGTAGCTCTTGCCGATGCCGCTGGCGATCAGCCCCGCTTCGGCTGCGGGGATCGGCTGTTCGGTGGTGGCCTGGTCCGCCGGGGATGTCGTGTTCATCTTGCTGATCCCTTGTCACCTTTGCCCGCCTGGTTCGGAATGACCAGGCCGCTGACACGTGAGCCGGGGTTATCGGTCAGCGTCGCGATATCGGTATGCATGTTCACGATGGCCGACGTGCCGCTGACCTGATTTTCCCCACGGGTGATATGCACGTTGCCAACCAGACGGGCAATGCCCGTATCGGGCACATATACGCCCCGGTCCCCGGTTATGGTCTCCGTGCGGGTGCGGATCACGATATGGCCGAAGGCATCGACATGGTCGATCGTCCCGGCCCCGGGTGACGGGCGATCGTCAACACTGGTGGCGTCCGTCCGGGATTTGCCATCGGGGTGGCTCGCATCCCAGTCGTGGCGCGGGTTGCTGCGCTGTGCCTTTGGCCTGTCATACCCGACCAGCACATCGGCGCGTATCTGCCGTCCGTCATTGGTGGTCATGGTGGCGTTGCCACGGGCGACCGACATGTGTTCGTGCGAATGATATTCCAGCACGTCGCGCGCGGTCAGGATATCCTGTGGCGTGGTCATCTTCAGATGCTGGCCGGTCATGACCAGGATCGCCTGATCCACGTCATACACCGCATGGTCGCCCCATGCCTGGTCATTCGTGTTGAAGGAATGGACGTGGCCGACCGCTTCCAGCCGGTAGACCTCGCTGGCCCCGCCCGATCCGTCGCCGCTGCCCGCGCCATTTCCCGTGGCGGTGCCGGGCTGGCCACCGGGAACGCCCGCGGGCGCGGGGGCATCGGGCGTGGGCATGTCCTGCGGCAGGGTATCGGATGTCGTGGCCAGACTGGTGTCCACATCGGGATCGGTGCCGACGGGGGCCGCTGGCGGCGGTGTCGGTGCCGCCGGCGTGGCCTGCGATGGCGTGGCGGGCGGGGTATCGCCCGCCGCCTGCGGGGCATTGTCCGTTATGTGGGGGCGGCGGGTTTCCAGCGGGGGGGCAACGCCCAGATGGGCCGCCAGCGGCGCATCGGCCCCTGGCGGCCCGGATGCCGCGGCCCGTGGCGTGGCGGGGGACGTGGTCTTTTCCGGGGTGGTCGCGGCCTTCTTGCGGTAGAAGGCGACCAGTTTGTCCGCCCGCACGGTCACGTCGCCACGGATGGCCTGCGCGCGGTCATAGGCGGTGACGGTCTGCGCGTTCTGGTCCCAGTCGAAGCCACCTGCGGCGGTGACATTGATCTGCTGGCCGTGGGACATGTCCAGCCCCTGCGCCATGACGGGATGTGCCGCCACCAGTCCCACAAGGACGCCGCCAAGCGGCAGGCGGAATGTTGCGCGCGCCATCAGTTCGATCTTTCCGCTGCGTTGAGGATCATGCGGCCCGGCCCGCGAAACAGCATGATGCCACCGCGTGTGTCCAGCATGCCGCCCTGTACGTCAATCTGGCCTATGGGGCCCTCGGCATGGATCCAGTCATCGGATACGACGATGTTGTGACGCATGTCCATATCGGCCGAGGGGCTGAGCATGAGGGTCCCGTCATTGCGGTACAGCGTGACATCATGCATCAGGTCCAGGATCTGCGCATGCTGGATATAGACGCCGTCATGCGCGGTGACATACAGCCAGTTGCCGTTATCCATCAATGTGTCGGCGGCCGGGTTGCTCAGGTCAATCCGTTCGGACGAGATCTGGCGCGCCTCGTCCGCGGTGATCATGTAGGGGTGGCCATGGTCATCCAGCCCGCGATAGGTGGGGTTGAGCATGCTGCCGCTTTTCACGCGCACATGGCTCATCTGCGCCATGGTGCCGGTATGCATGATGACCGCGCGCTGCACCGCGGGCCATGCGGCGATGGAACCCAGCAGGATGAGCGCCAGAAGCGGCAGCATCCACTTGGCCGACCGCAGGATGGTCTGCCGCCGCGCCAGGTCGGCGGCATTGGGCAGCAGGCGCGTCCGTGTGGACTGGTCGAATATGCTGCGCTGGCGTTCGATGTCGGCCGCGCTGCGGGTGTAGTCCTCACGCTGGATGTGGTTGGGATCGGTCCCGTCGTCCCTGTCGTCCGGCTGTTCGGTCATGCAACGCCAGCACGCAGCAGGTCATGAAGATGAAGGATGCCGACAGGGTGGTTTTCATTATCCAGCACGAAAATGCTGGAAATGGGGCGGGGACGGTCATTCATGATGCGTAGCGCCTCTGCCGCCAGCATGTCGGGACCAATGATCTGCGGTCTGGCATTCATGATGTCGGCGGCACAGGTATTGTCCAGGTCCTGCTCCAGCGCAAGACGCAGGTCGCGGTCGGTAATCAGCCCGGCCAGCCGGTTTTTCGCATCCACCACGCCCATGCAGCCAAAGGCTTTGCGGGTCATTTCCATGATGACCTGCCGTACCGGCATGGTGGGGGGGCCCAGCGGCATGCTTTCGCCCGTATGCATGAGTTCACGCACCCGGCGCAACTGCGTGCCCAGTCGGCCGCCGGGGTGGAAAATGCCGAAATCGCTGGCGCTGAACCGGCGGCGCTGCAGCAGCACGATGGCCAGCGCATCCCCCAGCGCAAGCTGCATGGTGGAACTGGTGGTCGGCGCCAGCCCGTTGGGGCAGGCTTCGGGCGCATGGGGCAGTGGCAGCACGATATCGGCCGTGCGGGCCAGCGTGGATTCCGGGCGCGATGTCATGGCGATCAGCAGCATGCCAAAACGGCGCGTATGGGAAATCAGGTCGGCCATTTCCGCCGTTTCGCCGGAATTGGAAATGGCGAGTACCGCATCCCCGCGCTGCAGCATGCCCAGATCCCCGTGCGAGGCTTCGGCCGGATGCACGAAAATGGCGGGCGTGCCGGTGGAGGCAAGGGTCGCCTGGATCTTGCGCCCGATATGCCCCGACTTGCCAATGCCCGTTACCACCACGCGCATGTTGTCCGCCAGAATGTGCTCGACCGTTTTGACAAAGGCCGGGCCCAGCCCCTCCTGCCCATCGGGACCGGACGTTTCCATGGCGGTAATCATGGCCTGAAGGCCCGCGGATTCGGTACGCAGCACGCTGCAGGCTTCATTGAGCATGCGGGCCTGTACCTGCGGCACGCTTTCTTCAACGACGGGGAGGGTGGGGGAAAGGCTGCTGTTCATGCCAGGTCTGTATTGTCGTGAAATGGTTTCCGGTCAAACGCCGGAACCATTATCAGGCTGCGCGATGCGCGAAAATGTCCGGATCCACGTAGCCAAGGATATCCAGACGGGCGCGGGTCGGAAGGAAATCGTAACAGGCTTGTGCCAGTTCGCGACGGTTTTCACGGTGCAGCAGCGCCTCCAGCTTTGCCCACAGGGCATGCAGGTACAGTACATCGGATGCGGCATAGGCCCGCTGTTCCGGTGTCAGTTCGGGCGCGCCCCAGTCGGAACTCTGCTGCTGCTTGCTCAGTTCCACCCCCAGCAGTTCACGACACAGATGGGCCAGCCCATGGCGGTCGGTATAGGTCCGCACCAGCTTGGAGGCGATCTTGGTGCAGATGTTCGGCGCAACCGTGATGCCAAGGGTATGCTGCAGGATCGCCACGTCAAAGCGGGCGAAATGCATGAGCTTGGGCAGCGTGGGGTCGGTCAGCACGCGCACCAGGTTGGGGCAGTCCGCCGCCGTGACGCCTGCGGGCACCTGAACCAGATGGGCATGCCCGTCCCCGCCCGAAAGCTGCACGAGGCACAGCCGGTCCCGGTGCGGGTTCAGGCCCATCGTTTCCGTATCAACAGCCACGGCGCCAGTGAACGTGACCTCGGCCGGCAGGTCGCCGCGATGGAAATGGATGGCGTCAGGGGCCGGGCTTGCAGCCATATGGAAAATGCTCCGTCACGATATTCGGTTTCACGGTGGCAGGTCTGGAACGCAACCGCAAGGAAAGCCATCCGTTATGTCACGATCCCGTCCCGGTCGGGGCGACGCGTGTGGACCTGTCTGTAAAATGGGTATTCGTGGGCGGTTTACACCAATTTGCGCAGGGAAACAGACAAAAAGATAACGGGGCAGTCCCCAAGAGGGCTGCCCTGACCGTCCCCGGAGGGGAGTTTTACCAGTTTTTGTGTGATGGTGCCCAGAAGAAGACTCGAACTTCCACGACCTTGCGGCCACAGGTACCTGAAACCTGCGCGTCTACCAATTCCGCCATCTGGGCTCAGAGGCTCCCCAGCGGAGGCCGCCGGGGTGGTGTGAGGGGTGTTTAGTCCGGCCCGGCGGTACGGTCAACAGGGTAAATGCATTTTTTTGAAAACAGGCGCATTTTTTCTTTCTTCCCGTCCGGGCGGGTGGCCGTGCAGGGCAGAATTGACTGTCTGGGCGGCAGGTAAAATGGGAAAACGGTGGGCGGCGCAATCATGCGCCACAGGTGGGGGCTGGCTATGACACGCAAGGTCGCGACGGTTTTTGGTGGTTCGGGATTCGTAGGGCGATCCGTGGTCGGGCGGCTGGCGCGGGCGGGGTATGTGGTGCGGGTTGCCGGGCGCACGGCCACGGATGCGGCGACACTGCGGATGCTGGGGGATGTGGGGCAGGTGGTGTCCGTCGTCGCGTCCATCACGGATGAAAAGGCATGCGTCGCCGCGATCGAGGGCAGCAGCCTTGTCATCAACCTGGTGGGAATCCTTGCCCCCCACGGCGCCGATACGTTCACGGCCATCCATGTCGAAGGGGCCGCGCGCGTGGCAAGGCTGGCCGCGGCATCCGGGGTCGAGCGCCTGATCCATGTCTCGGCGCTCGGCGCACGTGCCGACAGTCCCTCCGCCTATGCCCGCAGCAAGGCGGAGGGCGAATGCATGGTCGGCCGCGCGATGCCGGAGGCGGTGATCATCCGCCCCTCGCTGATATTCGGGGTGGATGGCGCTTTCCCCGCCATGTTCGCGCGCATGGCGCGGTTCCTGCCGGTCATGCCGGTCTTTGGCGCCACGACCCGTTTCCAGCCGGTCTGGGTGGGCGACGTGGCCGATGGCATGGTCCGCATTGCAACGGGTGCGGACATGGCGGGGGCCATTTTTGAATTCGGCGGCCCGCAGGTACTGACCATGCGGCAGATCGTGGCATGGGCGGCGCGGTGGGGCGGGCATCCGCGCCCGTTATTCGTGGTGCCGCGCTGGCTGGCGACCGTTCAGGGGATGGTGCTGGAACACCTGCCTGGAAAGATGCTGACGCGCGATCAGGTCAGGCTGCTGTATGTGGACAATGTGGTGGCCCCCGGCGCGCGTACGCTCGACATGCTGGGCATTGCACCATCCCCCATGGGGCTGGTGATGGGCTAGGTGGCCCGGGACTTCGGATTTTTCGGGCATTTCTGGTGTTTTCTTTGAATAAGGTCAGCAATGCTGTCTTTTATTCGTCCGGGGTGTTGCGTAGGTCTGTTCCTCGCTTCGGGCGCCTGTCGCGCGCCCGGGACGTCCTTCCATTATGCAGACCAGGGGCAGACCGATGGCCGAGCGCATGCTGAAATTCGTCTCTGTGGCGCAGGAGCAGCCGGACAAACGGCCTGCCGAGGCGCGCCGCAGGGACTTTAACGAGATTTATGCCGAATTCGTGCCCGTAAAGGCCGAAACGCAGGCCTCGCGCTGCTCGCAGTGTGGCGTGCCGTTCTGTTCGGTGCACTGCCCGCTGGGCAACAACATCCCCGACTGGCTGATGATGACGGCGGCGGGCCGGATGGAGGAGGCATACGAACTGTCATCCGCCACCAACACCTTCCCCGAAATCTGTGGCCGCATCTGCCCGCAGGATCGCCTGTGTGAAGGCAACTGCGTGATCGAGGAAGGATTCGAAAGCGTCACCATCGGCGCGGTCGAACGCTACATCACCGACACCGCTTTCGATAATGGCTGGGTCAAGCCGGTGAAGCCGGTGGCCGAGCGTGACGAGAGCGTCGCCATCATCGGGGCAGGCCCCGGTGGCCTTGCCGCAGCCGTGCAACTGCGTGAGCAGGGCTATCAGGTCCATGTCTATGACCGTTACGATCGCATTGGCGGCCTGCTGATGTATGGCATCCCCGGCTTCAAGCTGGAGAAGGACATTGTGCTGCGTCGCCACAAGCTGCTGGTGGAATCCGGCGTTCAGTTCCATCTGGGCAAGGGCATTGGCGATACCGATGGCGCGGACAGCATCGCGTTTTCCACCCTGCGCGCGCGTCATGACGGCGTGCTGATCGCAACGGGTGTGTACAAGTCGCGTGATATCGGCGGCCCCGGCGCGGGGCTGAATGGTATCGTGCGCGCGCTGGATTACCTGACGGCGTCAAACCGTGTCTCGCTGGGTGACAGTGTCGCGGAATATGACAATGGTGAGCTGAACGCGGCAGGCAGGTCGGTCGTGGTGATCGGCGGTGGCGATACGGCCATGGACTGCGTGCGCACCGCCATCCGGCAGGGTGCGAAGTCGGTGAAGTGCCTGTACCGCCGTGACCGCGCCAACATGCCCGGCTCCGTGCGTGAGGTGAAGAACGCCGAGGAAGAGGGTGTCGAGTTCGTCTGGCTTGCCGCCCCGCAGGCATTCGAGGGCGACGGTCACGTGACCGGCGTGCGCGCCAGCCGCATGAAGCTGGGCCTGCCCGACGCCAGCGGCCGCCAGTCGGTCGAACCGGTGGAAAACAGCACGTTCACGCTGGAAGCCGACCTGGTGGTCAAGGCGCTGGGCTTCGATCCCGAACCGCTGCCCACGCTGTGGGGACAGCCGGAGCTGGAGGTCTCGCGCTGGGGCACGCTCATGGTTGATCGCAAGACGTTCATGACCAGCCTGCCCGGCGTGTTTGCCGCGGGCGACATCGTGCGCGGGGCCAGCCTGGTGGTGTGGGCCATCCGCGATGGCCGGGACGCGGCGGCCCGGATGCACGCATGGCTTGAGGAAATGACGGCCGCGCAGGCCGAGGTGGCGGAGTAAGCATGATGGATCAGTTTGAAAACCAGTCCACCGATTTCGTTCAGGAATGGCAGGACAACGCGCAGGCCATTTCCGGCCTGTACAGCCCCGCCGATGAACATGACGCCTGTGGCGTGGGCATGGTCGCGGCCCTTGATGGCAAGCCGCGCCGCGACGTGGTGGAAGCCGGCATCGCGGCGCTGAAGGCGGTCTGGCACCGTGGCGCGGTCGATGCCGATGGCAAGACCGGCGACGGCGCGGGTATCCATGTCGAGATCCCGCAGGACTTCTTTGCCGACGCGATCCATGCCGGTGGCGCGGAAAGCGGTGTGGACAGCCAGATCGCGGTGGGCATGATCTTCCTGCCCAAGACCGATATCGCGGCACAGGAACGCTGCCGCCAGATCATTGAAAGCGAGATCCTGGCCTTCGGCTACAGCATCTATGGCTGGCGTCAGGTGCCCATCAACACCGACTGCATCGGGGAAAAGGCCAACGCCACCCGCCCCGAGATCGAGCAGATCCTGATCCGCAACCTGCCCGGCAGCACGGAAGACGAATTCGAGCGCGACCTGTATGTGATCCGCCGCAGGATCGAAAAAAGCGCGATCGCCAATCAGGTTGACCTGTATGTGTGTTCGCTGTCGTGCCGGTCGCTGATCTACAAGGGCATGTTCCTGGCCGAACACCTGACGGAATTCTATCCCGACCTGCTCGACCCGCGTTTCGTCAGCCGCTTCGCCATCTATCACCAGCGGTACTCGACCAACACCTTCCCGACATGGAAGCTGGCGCAGCCGTTCCGCAGGCTGGCCCATAATGGTGAGATCAACACCATTTCGGGCAACGTCAACTGGATGAAAAGCCACGAAACCCGTCTGGCCGATCCCATCCTCGATCCGTACATGGATGACCTCAAGCCCGTGGTGCAGGCGCAGGGGTCGGACACGGCGTGCTTTGACAACGTGTTCGAACTGCTGACCTTTGCCGGTCGTGACGCGCCCATGGCGCGGTGCCTCATGATCCCGGCAAGCGTTGGCGGCAATTCCGCCATGCCGCAGCGCCACAAGGACATGTATTCCTACTGCAACGCCGTGATGGAACCGTGGGACGGCCCGGCCGCCCTGTGCGCCACCGACGGGCGGTGGATGGTCGCGGGCCTTGACCGTAGCGGCCTGCGTCCCCTGCGCTACACCATTACCGAAGGCGGCCTGCTGATCGTAGGGTCCGAGACCGGCATGGTGAAGGTGCCCGAGGCCGAGATCGTCAGCCGTGGCCGTCTTGGCCCGGGGCAGTCGCTGGCGCTCGACCTCAAGACCGCGAAGCTGTACAGCAACGAGGAACTGCTTGATGAACTGTCCGGGCGGCAGGATTTTTCCGCCTGGGTCAAGCGCACGCAGGAAATCTCCAGCATTGTCCGCCCTGATGGCAGCGAACCCGTGCTGTATGACGCCGGGATGCTGCGCCGCCGGCAGCTGGCCGTTGGCCTGACGCTGGAAGACCTTGAAACCATCCTGCAGCCGATGGTGGAAAATGCGTCCGAAGCCATCGGGTCGATGGGGGATGATACGCCGCTGGCGGTGCTGTCCACCCGTTATCGCGGGCTTGCGCATTATTTCCGGCAGGCGTTCAGCCAGGTCACCAACCCGCCCATCGACAGCCTGCGTGAAACGCGGGTGATGAGCCTCGTGACCCGTCTGGGCAACCTTGGCAACATCCTGGAGGAAAACGAGAGCCAGTGCGACCTGCTCCAGCTTCCTTCCCCGGTGCTGACCACGGGTGAATTCCAGGCGCTGGTCGATTTCTGCGGCAGGAACGCCTGCATCATCGACTGTACCTTTCCCGCCGCCGACGGGGAGGCGGGCCTGCGCGCCGCCATCGCCCGGATCCGGGCCGAGGCCGAGGACCGCGTGCGTCAGGGCTGCACCCACGTATTCCTGACCGATGAACACCAGTCCGGTGATCGCGCCTATATCCCCATGATCCTGGCGACGGCGGCGGTGCATACGCATCTGGTGCGCCAGTCGCTGCGTACGTTCACCTCGCTCAATGTCCGTTCCGCCGGTGCGCTGGATGTGCATGCGATCGCGGTGACGATCGGGGTGGGGGCCACCACGGTCAACCCGTACCTGGCGCAGGAAAGCATTGCCGACCGCCAGCGTCGTGGCCTGTTCGGGAAGCTGACGCTGAGCGAATCGGTGGAGCGATACCGCAAGGCGGTCAACAAGGGCTTGCTGAAGATCATGTCCAAGATGGGTATTTCCATCGTGGCGTCGTATCGTGGCGGCTATAATTTCGAGGCCATCGGCCTGTCGCGTGCCCTGACGGCGGAATTCTTCCCCGGCATGCCCTCGCGCATTTCCGGCATCGGCCTGACCGGCATCGCGCGCAATGTCCTGAGCTTCCACCACAAGGCGTGGAACAGGCAGGTGGAAACGCTGTCTGTTGGCGGCCGCTACAAGCTGCGCCGCAGTGGCGAAGTGCATGCGTTTGACGGCAACCTGATCCACATGCTGCAGACGGCGGTCTCCACCGGCAGCTTCTCGGTCTATCAGCGTTATGCCGATGCGGTGCGTCGCCTGCCGCCGGTCGCCCTGCGTGACCTGCTGGACTTCCGTGGCGGGCGCACGGCCATTCCCGTGGAATCGGTCGAAAGCATCACGGAACTGCGCAAGCGCCTGATCGCGCCGGGCATCTCGCTGGGCGCGCTCAGCCCCGAGGCGCATGAAACGCTGTCCATCGCCATGAACCGCATCGGCGCCAAGTCCGATTCGGGTGAGGGCGGCGAAGACCCGGCCCGCGCGAAGCCGCGCCCCAATGGCGACAATGCGTCGTCCGCCATCAAGCAGATCGCGTCAGGCCGTTTTGGCGTGACCGCGCAGTATCTGAACGACTGCCGCGAGATCGAGATCAAGATGGCGCAGGGTGCGAAGCCCGGTGAGGGCGGGCAGCTGCCCGGCTTCAAGGTGACCGGCCTGATCGCAAAGCTGCGGCATGCGACGGAGGGCGTGACCCTGATCTCGCCCCCGCCGCATCACGACATCTACTCGATCGAGGATCTGGCCCAGCTGATCTACGACCTCAAGCAGATCAACCCCGAGGCCACCGTGACCGTGAAGCTGGTCGCCCGTTCGGGTATCGGCACGATTGCGGCCGGTGTGGCGAAGGCCAAGGCGGATGCTATCCTGATTTCGGGTCATTCCGGTGGCACCGGGGCCAGCCCGCAATCCTCGGTCAAGTATGCGGGCATGCCGTGGGAACTGGGACTGGCGGAGGCGCATCAGGTGCTGATGCTCAATCGCCTGCGCCACCGGGTGAAGCTGCGCACCGATGGCGGCCTGAAGACCGGCCGTGACGTGGTGATCGCCGCCATGCTGGGTGCGGAGGAATTCGGTATTGGCACGGCCAGTCTGGTGGCCATGGGCTGCATCATGGTGCGCCAGTGCCATTCCAACACCTGCCCCGTGGGCGTGTGCACGCAGGATGACGAACTGCGCCGCAAGTTCGAGGGCACGCCGGAGAAGGTCATCAACCTGTTCTCCTTCATTGCCGAGGACGTGCGCAACATCCTTGCCTCGCTGGGCTTCACCTCACTGAACGAGATCATCGGCCGCACAGACCTGCTGCATCAGGTGCTGCGCGGGGCCGACTATCTGGATGACCTTGACCTCAACTCGCTGCTGGCGCAGGCCGATCCCGGCCCCTATGGCCGCTATTGCACGCGTGAAGGCCGCAACGAGGTGCCCGAGACGCTGGATGCGCAGATGATCGCCGATGCGCGCCCGCTGTTCGATCATGGCGAGAAGATGCAGTTGCAGTACAACGTGCAGAACACGCATCGCGCGATCGGCACGCGCATCTCGTCCCTGATCGTGCGGCAGTTCGGCATGACCACGCTAGCGCCGGGGCACCTGACGGTGCGGCTGCGCGGTTCGGCGGGGCAGTCGCTGGGCGCGTTCGCGGTGCAGGGCCTCAAGCTCGAGGTGCTGGGCGATGCGAACGATTATGTCGGCAAGGGGCTGTCGGGGGCGACCATCGTGGTGCGGACCTCCCCATCTTCCAGCCTCGTGTCGAATGAAAACGCGATTGTCGGCAATACCGTCCTGTATGGCGCGACTGCTGGCGCGCTGTATGCGGCGGGGCAGGCGGGCGAACGCTTCGCGGTGCGTAACTCGGGTGCGACTGCGGTGGTCGAGGGCTGCGGGTCCAATGGTTGTGAATACATGACCGGCGGCACGGTGGTGATCCTGGGCGAGATTGGTGACAATTTCGGCGCGGGCTTCACCGGTGGCATGGCCTTTGTCTATGACGCCAGCGGCACGTTTGCCGAACGGGTGAACCCCGATACGGTCATGTGGTGCCGGGTGCAGGACCCGAAATGGGAAGCCATGCTGCGTGAACAGGTGGAAACCCATGCCCGCGAAACCGGCAGCCGCTATGCCGAACTGCTGCTGCATAACTGGGACAAGACCCTGCCGCGTTTCTGGCATGTCGTGCCTACGGAATATGCGCGCGTGATCGGGTTTGAAGCGCCCGCCATGGCGCGTGGCGCCTGAATGCAGGGCTGATTTCACTGTTGTCGTGCAGGGTGGGGCCGGGCAGGAATGTCCGGCCCCATCTGTATTCAGGGCAGAATATCGACGGGCTGGGTCGCGCGTCGCGCCGGGACGCACTAGATTCACGACATGGGAATCGCGTCGCAGGCGCATGTGCGCAGGCTTCGCCCGATCTGATGGTTGGTGCTCGATCTATGTCCAAAGCGTATTTTTCCGCCCCCCGGGCCGGTGCAGCCGGTCTTTCCCCCGTGCATGGGGATGCAGGCCAGTCATCAGGCGGCGCATCCGCACTGGCCGGGTTGCCGCGCTGGGACCTGTCGGACCTGTATGACGGGCCGGATTCGCCGCAGCTTGCGACCGACCTTGATCAGGCGGATGAGGACGCGCAGGCGTTCGCGCGCGCGTGGCAGGGGCGGCTGGCCAATGTGCCGGGTGGTGAACTGGCGCAGGCCATTGCCGAATACCAGCGTATTGACGAAGTGCTGGGTCGGGCGGGATCGTATGCGCAGCTTCTGTTCGCGGCCAATACATCGGATTCCGACGTGGCGCGGTTCGCGCAGTCGGTCAATGAACGGCTGACCGCCATTTCCACGCATCTCCTGTTCTTTACGCTGGAAATCAACCGCATTTCCGATGACGGGCTGTCCGCGCAGTTGAGCGACCCGGCGCTTGCGCACTGGGCGCCTTTCCTGCGTGACCTGCGGGTGTTCCGGCCCTACCAGCTGTCTGACGAGGTCGAGGCCGTCCTGCACGAAAAATCCGTCACGGGGGCCGCCGCGTGGAATCGCCTGTTTGACGAGACGATGGCCAGCCTGCGGGTGCGCGTGGGGGGCGAGGACACGACGCTGGGCAATGCGCTGGATACCATGTCCAGCCCTGATCGCACGGTGCGCGAACATGCCGCCCACGCCATTGGCGATGAACTGGGCCGCAACGTGAAGCTGTTTTCGCTGATCACGAACACGCTGGCCAAGGACAAGGCCATCGTGGACGGGCTGCGCCATTACCCGCGCCCGACTTCGGCGCGCAACTGCGCCAACATGGTCGAGGATGACGTGGTCGATGCGCTGGTGCAGGCCGTGACCGAGGCCTATCCCCGCCTGTCGCACCGTTATTATGCGCTCAAGGCCAAGTGGCTGGGGCTGGAAAAGTTGGAATACTGGGACCGTAACGCCCCGCTGACCACGCAGGATGAACCGCTGATCCCGTGGACGGAGGCGACAAAGCAGGTCATGGCCGCGTACGAAGGCTTCGACCCGCGCATGGGCACGGTGGCGAAGCAGTTTTTCGACCATGCCTGGATTGATGCGCCGCCGGTGCCGGGCAAGGCCTCGGGCGCGTTTGCCCACCCTACCGTGCCATCGGTGCATCCCTACCTGCTGCTGAATTATCGTGGGCGCACGCGCGACGTGATGACGCTGGCGCATGAACTGGGCCATGGCGTGCATCAGGTGCTGGCGGGAAAGCAGGGCTACCTTATGTCCAGCACGCCGCTGACACTGGCGGAAACCGCCAGCGTGTTTGGCGAAATGCTGACCTTCCGCGCACTGCTTGATGCCCAGACCGATCCCGCGCGCCGCAGGCTCATGCTGGCGGCCAAGGTGGAGGACATGCTCAACACCGTCGTGCGGCAGATCGCCTTCTACCGCTTCGAGATGCTGGTGCATGAGGAGCGCCGTCGCGGCGAACTGCTGCCCGCGCGCATTGGCGAAATCTGGCGCCAGACGCAGGTTGAAAGCCTGGGCCCCGCCTTCAACTTCACGCCAGATTACGATGTGTACTGGACCTACATCCCCCATTTCATCCATTCACCGTTCTATGTGTACGCCTATGCCTTTGGTGATTGCCTGGTAAACGCGCTATATGGGGTGTTCCGGTCCGGTCATCCGGGTTTTCAGGACAAGTACCTCGATATGCTGAAGGCAGGCGGGACGAAGCGGCACCGTGAACTGCTGGCCCCCTTCGGGCTGGACGCGGCGGACCCCGGTTTCTGGCAGAAGGGACTGGATGTGATCGCCGGATTTATTGATGAACTGGAGCGTGTCTGACGTGGCGGATGAACGGAATATCGATAATACCGGCCTGTTTGGTGAATTCCGCCGCATGGTGCGCACGTCCGGGACGGTCGGCGGCATCGCCGCGCGTATCGCCGGGCACAAGATGGGTTTCCGCTCCAACCAGTCCGTTCATGCCGAGGATCTGAAGAGTGTCCTTGGCGGGCTGAAGGGGCCGCTGATGAAGGGCGCGCAGCTTCTGTCCACCATTCCCGGCGTCCTGCCTGAGGAATATGCCAAGGAACTGGCGCAGCTTCAGGCCAATGCGCCGCCAATGGGCTGGAATTTCGTCCGCCGCCGCATGTCCGCCGAACTGGGGCCGAACTGGGAACGTAACTTCCGCTCCTTCAACCGGGAAGCCTCGGCTGCCGCAAGTCTGGGGCAGGTGCATCGCGCCGTGCTGCCCGACGGGCGCGAGGTTGCGTGCAAGCTGCAGTATCCGGACATGAAATCCACCGTCGAATCCGATCTCAAGCAGTTCCGCATGGCGGTGGGGCTGTTCTACAGGCTTGACAGCACGATCTGCCAGGATGACGTGCTGGAGGAACTGCAGGACCGGCTGTACGAGGAGCTGGACTACCTGCGTGAAGCCGCGAACATGCGGCTGTATCACCTTATGCTGGCGGAATTCGAGGACATCACCATTCCCCGGCCCGTGGATGCGCTGTGCACCGCGCGCCTTCTGACCATGGAATGGGTCAACGGGCGCGGCATCCAGAAAGTGCTGGACACCAACCCCACGCAGGAGGAGCGCAACCGCATGGCGCGCGCCCTGTTCCGCGCGTGGTATGCGCCGCTGTACCGGTATGGCGTCATTCATGGCGACCCGCACATGGGCAACTTCACCGTGCGTGACGACTACGGCATCAATCTGCTGGATTTCGGCGCGATCCGGATTTTCCCCTCCCGCTTCGTGCAGGGCATCATCGACCTGCACCGCGCGATCGAGACGGATGACGAGGAACTGGCGATGCATGCCTATGAGGCATGGGGCTTCACCAACCTGTCGCTTGATACGGTGCGTGTGCTGAACGAATGGGCGCGTTTCATCTATGGCCCGCTGCTGGATAACCGGGAACGGTTCATTCAGGAAGACAACGACCCGCAATATGGCCGTGCCGTGGCCGAACGCGTCTATAATGGCCTGAAGCGTACCGGCGGCGTGCAGCCACCGCGTGAATTCGTGCTGGTGGACCGGTCCGCCGTGGGGCTGGGCAGCGTGTTCCTGCGCCTGAAGGCCAAGGTGAACTGGCACGAACTGTTCCAGGAACTGGCAGGTGATTTCAATGAGGCCGCATTGGCCCGCAGGCAGGCCGAAGCCCTGCGCACCGCCCGGGTGCCGGCACCACTCGGATCACGGAACTGAGGGAAATGGGAACGCCCCGGTCGCACCGGCCTCTTGCGTCGGGGCGGTTGCGTCCCCACTGTCTGTAGCCATGGCAACAGCATCGCGCAGCAAGAAGAAAAAGACGACTGACATCGATCCGGCAGACATGCCTGTCCTGTTCCAGCCCGAACGTCAGCCCGCAAAACCCAAGACCAATAAATTCAGGGTCCATTCCCCCTATGAACCCGCGGGCGACCAGCCAACGGCCATTGCCGAACTGGTCGGCGGCGTGGAGGGGGGCGAACGTGATCAGGTCCTGCTGGGTGTTACCGGGTCGGGCAAGACCTTCACCATGGCCAAGATCATCGAGGCGACGCAGAAGCCGACCCTGGTGCTGGCCCCCAACAAGACACTCGCCGCCCAGCTTTATGCGGAAATGAAGCAGTTCTTTCCCGATAACGCGGTCGAGTATTTTGTCAGTTACTACGATTATTACCAGCCCGAGGCCTACGTGCCCCGGTCGGATACGTATATCGAAAAAGACAGCCAGATTAACGAACAGATCGACCGCATGCGCCATGCCGCGACACAGGCGCTGCTGGAACGCAATGATGTCATCATCGTGGCCTCGGTGTCGTGCATCTATGGTATCGGCTCGGTCGAGACCTATTCGCGCATGGTGGTCAAGCTGGAAGTCGGTGGCGAGATTGATCGCGACAGGCTGATCAAGGGACTGGTCGAACTGCAGTACCGCCGCAATGACGCGGCCTTCCAGCGTGGCACCTTCCGTGTGCGGGGCGAAACGATAGATGTCTTTCCCGTGCAGAACGAGGACAGGGCATGGCGCGTCAGCCTGTTTGGCGACGAGATTGACGAGATCATCGAATTCGACCCGCTGACGGGTGAAAAGACCGGCGACCTCGAATCCATCAGCATCTATGCCAACAGCCATTACGTCACCCCGCGGCCGACGCTGACGCAGGCGATGACGGGCATCAAGCAGGAACTGCGCGAGACGCTTGCCCGCTTCACCGAAGAGGGCAAGCTGCTGGAAGCCGAACGCCTGCAGCAGCGCACCACCTTCGACCTCGAGATGATCGAGACCACGGGCGTGTGCAAGGGGATCGAGAACTACTCACGCTATCTGTCCGGTCGCGCGCCGGGGGAGCCGCCGCCAACCCTGTTTGAATACCTGCCGGAGGACGCGCTGCTGATCGTGGATGAAAGCCACGTGACCGTGCCGCAGATTGGCGGGATGGAACGGGGGGACCATGCGCGTAAATCCGTGCTGGCGGAATTCGGCTTCCGCCTGCCGTCCTGCCTTGACAACCGGCCGCTGACCTTTGCCGAATGGGATTCCTACCGCCCCCAGACCGTGTTCGTCAGCGCCACCCCCGGCCCGTGGGAAATGCGGCGTGTGGACGGCGTGTTCGCCGAACAGGTGATCCGCCCGACCGGCCTGATCGATCCCGTCACCATTGTCCGCCCGGTCGAGCATCAGGTGGATGACCTGCTGGCCGAATGCCGCCAGACCATTGCCGATGGCGGGCGCGTGCTGGTCACGACCCTGACCAAGCGCATGGCCGAGGACCTGACCGAATACATGAATGAAGCAGGCATACGCGTGCGGTACCTGCATTCGGACGTGGATACGCTTGAACGTATCGAGATCATCCGTGACCTGCGGCTGGGCGCATTTGACGTGCTGATCGGCATCAACCTGCTGCGTGAGGGGCTGGATATCCCCGAATGTTCGCTGGTCGCCATTCTGGACGCGGACAAGGAAGGTTTCCTGCGCTCGCGCACGTCGCTGATCCAGACCATCGGTCGTGCCGCGCGTAACGTGGATGGCCGCGTGCTGCTGTATGCCGACAAGATGACCGACAGCCTTGCCTACGCCATCGAGGAAACCGCCCGCAGGCGCGAAAAGCAGAGCCTGTGGAACGAGGAACACGGCATAACCCCCCAGTCGGTGCGCAAGCATATTGGCGAGGCCATATCCTCGGTATTCGAACAGGATTACGTCACCGTCACGCCCACGGCGGATGGCAGCGTGCAGGAAATGGTGGGCAAGGACTACAAGGCCGCCATTGCCGATCTGGAAAAAAAGATGCGTGCGGCTTCGGCCGAACTGGAATTCGAGACGGCGGCCCGCCTGCGCGACGAAATCCGCAGGCTGGAGGCTCTCGAACTGGGTATGGAGCCACCACCCCTGCCGCAGTCCAGCGCGGGTCGTCCCGGTACCAGCCCGAAGGCCATAGCCCGGCGCAACCGTGGCCCGGTGCCGTTGGGTCCGGGTGGCGGTGGCTATGATCCCGATCAGGCGAAGGGAAGGGGAAAGCGGCGTGGACGATAGGACAGGCGGACAGCCCCGGCCCTGTACCGGGCAGCGGGAACGGAGCATGTCCCCCACGCTGGAACTGAACGCGGGCGGCATGCGCCTTGGCCTGCTGCCCGACCTTGGGGGCAGTATCGCGTTCTGGCACAACGGGGCGGGTATGGAATTCCTCCGTCCGGTCAGTGACCCGCATCTGGTGGCCCAGCACGGGCGCGCGGTTGCGGGTTATCCGCTGGTGCCGTTTTCCAACCGCGTGGCGGGTGACCATTTCCGTTTCGAAGGGGTGGACTATCATCTTGACCCCAGCTTCGCGGGGGAAAACTGCGCCATCCATGGCAACGGGTGGCAGCGGCGGTGGCGAATCGCGCTCCTGTCCGACAGCAGCGCGACCCTTGCCCTCGATCACACCCCGTCTGGCGCCTATGCGGGCCAGTGGCCGTTCAGCTATCGCGCCCAGCTACGCTATGACCTGCATGAAGCGGGGCTGTCGATCGGAATCCTGCTGGAAAACACCGATACGCGCGACCAGCCGGTAGGCATGGGGTTCCATCCCTATTTCCCCCGCCATTCAGGGCTGAAGATAGGGTTTGTCGCCAGCAGCGTATGGACCAACGGGCCGGACCATCTGCCGCTGCTGCGGATCCCGGCGGAAGGGGACTGCTCATTCGCCCACATGCGGGACGCGGGGCATGCGCCGATCGACAACTGCTATGCCGGGTGGTCGGGCAGCGCCTTCCTGCGCTGGCCACGGGCGGGATACGCCCTGACGGTGGAAGGCAGCCCGGAACTGTCCCACCTCGTGCTGTTTACCCCGCCGGGACTGCCCTATATCGGGCTTGAACCGGTCAGCAACATGAATGATGGCTTCAACCGCGGCACCATTGCCGATAGCGGCGTGCGCGTGCTGGCCCCCGGACAGGTGATGGAGGGGCATATCCGCATGACGGTGGCACGATGCTGAAAACCCGGCCGCAATCGGCCACGAAACAGGACGGTCCGGCAAAGGGCGGCCTGTCGTGCTATATTACGCCAGGCGGGATCGCCGCCATGCGCGATGAACTGAATGCCCTGCTGCGCGATGAACGCCCGAAGATCGTGGAAATCGTATCGTGGGCCGCGGGCAATGGCGACCGGTCGGAAAATGGGGATTACCAGTACGGCAAGCGCCGCCTGCGTGAAATTGACCGCCGCATCCGGTTCCTGACCAAACGCATCGATAACGCCGTTATTGTCGACCCGGCGGCCCAGCCGCAGCGTGACCGCGTGTTTTTTGGCGCGACGGTCACCTATGCCACTGAACGCGATGCAGAACGGACCGTTACCATCCTCGGCGTGGACGAGGCCGACATGGCGGCGGGGCAGGTCAGTCTTATCTCCCCCGTTGCAAGGGCGCTCATGCGCGCGGGCGTGGGCGATGAGGTCCGTCTGGTCACCCCGCGTGGCGAGGAAATGATCGAGGTCCTCGCCATTTCCTATCCATCCGCGTCATAAGAAGGGGGCTGGCCGTGGGGGCAAAGGCATATTATGACGTTTGTTCCCGGCTGGCCCCGATCCCTGGCGGCCGTCACGAACCGGTCCTGTTCCGCGTGGAGAAAACCCGCCCATGTCTCGCCCCCTGAAGGTTGCTGTCCAGATGGACCCGCTTGGCGGTGTCGATATCAATGGCGATTCCACCTTCGCCATGATGCTGGAGGCGCAGGCCCGGGGATACGAACTGTTTGTCTATCAGGTCGAGGCCCTGAGCCTGAGCGAGGGCCGGACTGCTGCACAGGGCGGTCAGCGCACCGACCGCGTCACCGCCCGCGCCCGTCCGGTCACGGTGCGGCGCAGGGCAGGCGACCATGCGACCTTCGGGCCGGAACAGGTCATCAACCTGGCCGACATGGACGTGGTGCTGATGCGCCAGGATCCGCCATTCGACATGGCCTATATCACCGCGACCCATATCCTTGAACATATCCACGGCATCGGGCCGGGCCGGGCGCTGGTGGTCAACAACCCCGCCGCCGTGCGTAATGCGCCGGAAAAGATCCTGGTCACGCATTACCCCGACCTCATGCCGCCCACGCTGGTGACATGGGATGTGAAGGCGATCCTGGAATTCCGCGCGAAGTGGCGTGACATCATCGTCAAGCCGCTGTTTGGCAACGGGGGGGCGGGTGTTTTCCGCATTCGGGAGGACGATCCCAACCTGAACGCCCTGCTGGAAATGCATTTTGCCCGGTCGCGGGAACCGCTGATGATCCAGCGTTACGAACCCGCCGTGCGCCGGGGGGACAAGCGCATCATCCTGGTTGACGGCGTGCCGGTGGGTGCGATCGACCGTATCCCGGCGGAAGGGGAGACGCGTTCGAACATGCATGTGGGCGGCAGGCCGGTGCGCGCGGAACTGACCGCGCGTGACCGGGAAATCTGTGATGCGATCGGTCCGATGCTGCGCGAACAGGGACTTATTTTTGTCGGAATCGACGTGATTGGTGAATGGTTGACCGAGATCAATGTCACCTCCCCGACCGGCCTGCAGGAAATCGACCGTTTTGACGGTATCAATACCGCGGGCCTGATATGGGATGCGATCGTGTCCCGTCTGGTCACGGGCGGCGTGGACGCGTAGGAATTGGAAAACGGTGTCCGTGGCAGGCACGATGGTCGTGGCTGTCGTGCCATGTGGCATGGCGTCGGGCAGGGATTACGGGCGGTTGCACGGGCTGGATGGCGCGTGGGCAGGTCAGGTGGAATTGTAATGCAGCAGAACGGGACGGATTTGATCATGGCGGATGCAGCACGGAAGCGGGGCGGATGCGCCGTCTTCCATGGCCTTGGCATGGGAGCAGCCTGATGAGTGACGTTCTGCATGATGAGGCTGCCGAGAAAGTCGTGGAAATACCTTCCCCCAAATCCGCGCTGGACGCGGCTGCGGTCAAGGCGGCGTACCGTCGCTGGGCCAGCGTGTATGACGCCGTATTCGGCAGCATTTCGGCCTTCGGGCGCAGGCGCGCGGTCGAAGCCGTCAATAGCCTGCCGGGTTCGCGGGTGCTGGAAGTGGGCGTGGGCACGGGCCTGGCGCTGCCGTACTACCGCAAGGACAAGCATATTACCGGCATCGACCTGTCCGGTGACATGCTGGAACGCGCACGCCTGCGCGTAAGGCGGCAGCACCTGTCCAATGTGGACGACCTGCTGGAAATGGATGCCGAGGCAACGAAGTTCGCCGATGGCACGTTCGATATCGCGGTGGCGATGTTCGTGGCATCCGTCGTGCCGCACCCGCGTGCGCTGCTGGCGGAACTCAAGCGCGTGGTCAGGCCGGGCGGGCATATCCTGTTCGTCAACCACTTCCTGGCGCAGGGTGGCGTGCGGCTGGCGGTTGAACGCGGCATGGCGCGGGCATCGCATTCACTGGGATGGCATCCCGATTTCGCCATTGAATCGCTGCTGCCGCCGGCTGACCTGCGCCGCGCGACGTTGCAGCCGGTGCCGCCCGCGGGACTGTTCACCCTGGTCACGCTGCCGCGTGAAGCGGATAGCTGCGCCAGTCCCATGGTGGCGTAAGCCCCGCAGGGGTTGCCAGCCCTGTCCATGTGACAGGGCTGAAATGACGATTGCGCGACCACAGGAGCGGCCCACAGGGTCGTTTTTGTGTATAAGGCGCGGTATATGATGAAATCATGGTAACGATTGGCCATGCCAGACACCGGCGCATGGCAGCAGGGAGTACATCGTATGCCCACAGGCACACAGTTCGGGGCAGATGCGGTGCGGGAGGCTGGCGGATCCTGTGGCTACAGGACGGTTGGCATGCTGTACCTCGTCATGGCGATCGTGGCTGGAATGGTCGGTGGCCTGCTGGCTGTTGGCCTTCAGGCCGGATTGCTGCCCCAGACGCTGACCGACGCATGGGCCGGGGGTGATATCGCCGGCGCCGCGGGGCGCATCGGTCGCCGCCATGGCATGATGATGGTGTTCTTCTGTGTGCTGCCCGCCCTGTCTGGCGGCTTCGGCAACTGGTTCGTGCCGCTGCTGCTGCGTGCCCGCGCGCTGGCTTTCCCGCGCATGGCGCTGGTGGGGTGGGGACTGGTCGCCGCCAGCTTCGTGGCTGTCCTGGCGGGGCTGTCCCCCGCTGTGCCCGCGCAGGTCTCGCTGCTGGCGCTGATGGCGTGGTGCCTTGGCATGCTGCTGCAGGCCATCAATATGGTGGCCACCGTCCTGAACATGGGGCCGATGGATCAGCGCCTGCGTGACATGCCCATATTCGTATGGGCGCAGGGCCTGACGGCCATGATGGCTGTCATGGTCATGCCGGTACTGGCGGGTGGGCTGACGCGCATCGTGCTGTCCGGTGGAGACATGTCCGGGCAGATTGACGGCTTGCTGCATGTTTTCGCCGGTCCTGAAATCGCGCTGCTGCTGCTGCCGTCCATCGGGATCGTGTCACAGGTCATTGAAACATTTTCCCGCGCGCCGCTGCAGATGCCGCGCGTGGTACTGGGTGCGCTGGTCGTGATGTCGGTCGGCGGTGGCTCGGTATGGGTGCATGACCTGCTGCATGGTGGCCTGGCGCATATGGCGGCCCCTGCGGTCAGTGTCCAGCTTGGGCTGATTGTCCTGCCGGTGCTGGCGGTTCTGCTGGCATGGGCGCGCACGGTCCGGGCGGGGCATGTGCAGGCCTCGGTTCCCATGGAATGGGGGGCAGGGTTCGTGGCGTTGCTGCTGGTGGGATCTGGCATGTCGCTGCTGCCCGGCGGCATGGCGAATGTGCATGCGGCAACGCTGTATGCCGCCATGTTCGCGCTGTTCGCCGGTTTTTATTACTGGATTGGCAAGATGCTGGGTCATGTCGCCCCGGTGGGTGCAAGTCGTGTCCATTTCGGGCTAACGGTAGGGGGAACGATGCTGTCGCTTATGGCGTTCCATGGTCTGCCTGGCGTCATGGGGGCGGTGCTGATGGGCCTGTCGGTCGTGGTGTTTGCCGGGATCGTGGTCCGCGTTGGCATGGAGCCCGGCACGTCACTGCCTGCCAATTACTGGGGACCGGGTGCGCGCACCCCTGAATGGCAGACGCCATCCCCCACGCGTGGAGATGCATGAGCATGAGTGGCGCCATCACAACGCCCGACGCGGCTGATACCGCCCCCATTACCTATGACGCCGCCCGCGTGGGTACGGAAGCCCGTGACTGGCTGGTGCTGCTCAAGCCGCGTGTCATCTCGCTGGTGGTGTTTACCGGGGCGGCGGGCCTGTATATGGCACCAGGGCCGATCAACCCGCTGGTGGCGGCTGTCAGCATCCTATGCATATGCATGGCTTCAGGTGCAGCGGGTGCGATCAACATGTGGTACGACCGCGATATCGACGCGGTGATGAAGCGTACGGTGACCCGTCCGATTCCCAACGGGCGCGTAAGTCCCGATGCGGCGCTGGGTTATGGGATCGGCCTGTCGGTGGCGTCCGTCATCCTGATGTGGCTGGCCACGAATGCCCTGGCTGCGGGCATCCTTGCGTTTTCCATTTTCTTCTATGCCGTCATCTACACCATGTGGCTGAAGCGTTCGACGCCGCAGAACATCGTGATCGGTGGGGCGGCGGGTGCGTTCCCGCCCATGATCGGGTGGGCTGCCGCCACTGGGTCGATGGCGGTGATGCCGGTGGTGATGTTCGGTATCATCTTCCTGTGGACGCCGCCGCATTTCTGGTCGCTGTCGCTGTATGCGTGCAAGGATTACGGTCGGGCCGGTATCCCTATGCTGCCGGTCGTGCGCGGGGCACGGCATACACGGTGGCAGATCCTGTGGTACACGATCATCCTGACCGCCGTGTCGCTGGTGCCGTCTTTCATGCATCTGGCTGGCTGGCTGTATACGGCTGTAGCCAGCGTGCTGGGCGCTGGGTTCATCTGCTGCGCCATCGGAGTGCTGCGTGACAGGCAGGATGCCAATGGTGTCAGCCTGACCGGCGATGGCCCGGCACGCCGCTCGTTCCGCTATTCGCTGGCTTACCTGTTTTTCCTGTTCCTTGGCCTGCTGGCCGACCATGCCTTTATCGCCCACTGATCGGGCAGTTTTTATCCATACGGGAGTTCGGGCAGATGGATCAGGCAACAGCGGTGCAGGTTACACCACAGATGGAAGCGCAGGAGGCAGCGCGTCGGCACAAGGGGCGCATTCGTGCCGTGGCGATTACGCTTTCGGCACTGGCAGCCATCCTGTATGCGCTCAGCCTTGCGCCTATATGAAGGCACGTTTCAAAATAACAGACTGATAAAAATGAAAGTTTCTGGTGAAGCTTTCTTGAAAAAAGCTTTGGCAAACGTCGCCTTTCCTGAAGGAAGGCAGTAGCCAGAATCTTCATTATGGTTTGCGGGACGTTTCATAATGGACGGGGCGTCAGTCTGCTTGCCTGCGTCCGCAGTCCGGTCATGACCGTCATAAAAAAGGCCCGCATCAGGTGATGCGGGCCTTTTCGCCTTCAGATCATGAACCGCAGGTCAGCGGCGTGGCGTCTGCTGGATGGCGGACAGCAGCCATGTACCCGTCCCGGCCGAACGGACAAACGTCCACAGTTCGGTTACGGTGGTGCGGTTGGCCGGATCGCCATCGATCACGCGGCCCGTCATGTCGGTGGTGATGTCGATCATGGAATACTGCATGGCGACGGTGGCGTAATCAAAGCCGTTTTCACGCCAGCTTTCCACCAGGTCACCACGCTCAAACCGGATATCCGACACCACGTTACGTGCGCCACGGCTGGCCAGATCGTTTAGCTGGCTGCTGAAGTAGGACACCATTTCCGGCGTGGCCATGTGCTGCATGGCCCCGACGTTCTGCTGGCTCCATGCCGTCTGGATATTGATCAGCGCCTGCTGGAACGCCTGGTAATCCGCTGCCGTAATGGCGACGCCCACCGGCTGCTGGCCACCACCCTGTGGCACCGGCCCCGCCGCCGGGCGCTGCATGCCGAAGGGTACGGCATTGCCGCCATTGGCGCGGCTGCCAGCAAAACGGCGGATGGCCCAGCGGACGATGAAGAAGACCAGCGCCAGCTGGATCAGCAGCCCAAGGAAACCGCTGCCCCCCATGCCGGAACCGAACATGCCGTGCCCGAACATCATGCCAAACAGGCCCGCGCCGATCAGGCCGCCCATGAAGCCATTCATGAACGGATGGCGGGGCCGCGCCATGGCCATGGCACCCGCGCCAAACGGCGCCTGCGCACCATAGCCGGGCGTGGGCTGCGGGCGGGGTGTCATGGTGCGCTGGAACGGGGTCGCGCCAAACGGGGCGGTCTGTGATGGCGCGGGCGCGCTGTAGGTGCGTGACCCACGGCTACCCATGGAGAAGCCACCACCCGCACGGGCGTCAGCCACATCGGGATGGGCCAGCAGCGGCAGCATGGTCAGGGCCGCGCTGGCAGCAAGGACGATGCTTTTACGCGGCATCTGGCGCGAAGAATTCTGTTTCATCTGGGTCAGGGTATCTGCAATCCTGTGTCGGAACCATCATTATCCTGTGGCCGCCATGATTTCGGGCCACTTGTTACAGATATAGGTAAGCCCGCGCGTCCATAACAGGGGCAACGGGCTTACAGACACATGAAATCACGGAAAGGGCAAGAGACTGCTGGAAACGTCAGTCCCGCAAGCATCCTGCAACCACAAGAAGGTTTTTGGCAAAGAATGCCGCCTTTTTGGAAAAGCGGCACCCAAAAACCTTTACCATTTTATCAACGAACTGTTTCCAGGCAGTCTTTGGCTTATGAACCCGCAATAACCATGTCATCGATACGGATGGTCGGTGCATTGGTGGACTGGCGGAAGACCAGGTCACTGGCAGGTACCAGCCGGGCAAACATGTCATTCAGGTTGCCCGCGACCGTCAGTTCCGACACCGGTTCCGCCAGCACGCCATCGCGGATCATGAAGCCCGCGGCCCCGCGGCTGTAATCGCCGGTAATGCCATTGATGGCGGATCCCATCATCTCGGTTATGTAAATTCCTTCCTTTATGTCCGCCATCAGGGCTGCGGGCGTAAGGCTGCCCGGTTGCATGAACATGTTGCCAAGCGACGGCGCGGGCGGTCCCGACGTGCCCCGGCTGGCGCAGCCATTGGGCTTCAGCCCCAGCTGCCGAGCGGTGCGGGAGTCGAGCGCCCATGTCTTCAGCACGCCATCTTCCACCAGCGTGCGCGTGGCGGTCAGCATGCCCTCGCCATCGAACGGACGCGCGCCGGGGCCACGCACGCGGCGCGGGTCGTCAATGATGGTGATGCCGGCAGGCATGATGCGGCTGTCCATCTTTTCCTTGAGGAAGGAAGTGCCACGCGCGATGGCGATGCCATTGATCGCCCCCGACAGGTGGCCGAGCATGCTGGTGGAAACGCGCGGGTCCAGCACGATGGGCATGCGCCCCGTGCGCGGACGCACCGGGTTCAGGCGCGCGACCGTGCGTTCCCCCGCACGGTGGCCGATCAGGCCAGCATCCTCAAGGTCGGACAGGTGAACGGCGGAATGGTAGTCGTAATCCCGCTCCATCTTCGTGCCGCTGCCCGCAACCGCGCTGGCGGAGACGGAATGGCTGGTCCGCGCATACCGCCCCGAAAACCCGGCCGAGGTCATGAGGATGATGTCCGACAGCCCGAAGCTTGCGGATGCCCCGTTGCTGTTGGTGATGCCCGTTACCGCCAGCGCCGCTTCTTCCGCCACGCGCGCACGGGCCACGAGGTCGGTGGTGGGTAATTCGGTCGGGTCGAACAGGTCCAGGCCGGCAGCATCGGTAAAGCTGGTCGCGGCCTCGGCGCATAGTCCGGCAAAGCGGTCCTCGGGCACCACGCGGGCCATGGCGACGGCCCGTTCGGCCAGCGCGTCAAAGCGTTCGGGATCCAGCGCCGTGGCCGAGACAATGGCCGAACGCTGCCCCACGAACACCCGCAGGCCAAGATCGCAGGTCTCGGATCGTTCGAGGTCCTCGGTCTGGCCATTGCGTACCTGCGCGCCATGGGCGACGCGGGTGGCGTAGATCGCATCCGCCGCATCGGCCCCTGCAGTACGGGCGCGGGTGATGAGGGTGGAGATCAGGTCGAGTGGGTCGGTACTCATGCTGCCAGCGCCCCGGTAATGCTGTCGAGGGAAGGAATATGGCTGACCGGCCCGAGGGAGGCGAGGGTCGGCCTGCCGCTGAAGATGCGTGTTGCGACACGCTGCACGTCGGCAATGGTCACGGCGTCGATCCGGCGCACGGTCTCCGCCGTCGGGATCAGGCGACCGAAGACCTGTAGCTGCCGGGCCAGCTGTTCGCACCGGCTGCCCGTGCTTTCCAGTGACATGAGCAGGGAGGATTTGAGCTGCGCCCGCGCACGCGCCAGTTCGGCGTCCGTCACCGTGTGACGCACCTTGCGCAGTTCCTCCAGCGTGACCGGCATCAGATCGGCCACCTGTGCCTCCCCCGTGCCGGCATAGATGCCGAACAGGCCACCCTGACGGAAGGGCGCGTTGAAGGAATAGACGGAATAGACCAACCCCCGCTTTTCACGGATTTCCTGAAACAGCCGCGACGACATGCCACCGCCCAGCAGCGTGGACAGCAGCAGGGCCGGGTAATAATCTGGGTCGCCATAGGGCATGGACGGAAAGCCCAGCACGATATGGGCCTGATCCAGTTCGCGTTCGCGGGTAAACGCGCCGCCCACGTAATTGACGGCGGGCTGCGGCGGGACCGTGCCGGTGGGCAGGTCGGCGAAATGCTGCTGCACCAGGTCCACCACGCGGGCGTGTTCCAGGTTGCCGGCAGCCGCGATGATGGTGTTGCCCGCCCGGTAATGGGTGCCCATGTAGTTGACCAGCGTTGCGCGCGACATGGTCTGGATGCCCGCTTCGGTGCCCAGTGTGGGACGACCCATCGGCTGGTCGGGAAAGGCGGTTTCCTGGAAATGGTCGAACACGATGTCATCGGGGGTGTCGTTCGCCTGCCCGATTTCCTGCAGGATCACGCCACGTTCGCGCTCCAGTTCATCGGGGGCGAGGGTGCTGTGGGTCAGGATGTCACCGATGATATCCGCGCCCAGCGACAGGTTTTCCTTCAGCAGCTTGACGTAATACGCCGTGTGCTCACGCGCGGTGTAGGCGTTGATATGGCCGCCCACGTTCTCGATTTCCTCGGCAATGCCCACGGCGGTGCGGGTGCCGGTGCCCTTGAACGCCATGTGTTCCAGAAAGTGGGATACCCCGTTTTCGGGCGCGGTTTCATTGCAGGTGCCTGCGGCGACATACGCCCCGAGGGACACGGTCTCCACCCGGTCCATCCGTTCGGTCACGATGGTCAGGCCGGAATCCAGTCGGGTCACATTGATCAGGTCGGTCATGCTGGTCCTGCGGGCGACGTGGCGCATCATGGCCCCACGCCGCCCCTTGCTTGCGTAAGATGGAAAAAGGGTAGGGAGATCAGCCCGCTTTGCTGTTGGACAGGACGGCCGCGCGCACCCTGTCCTCGATCACGTTCAGGTCGGCCGGCACCACGCTGTACCGCTCGGGCCGGTCATACAGGTCGGCCAGTGACGCGGGCAGGGCAGGGCGGATGCCGGTCGCCTGCGCCATGGCATCGGGGAACTTGGCCGGGTGGGCGGTGGACATGGCCACCATGGGAATCCCCGGTTCACGGAAGGCGCGACCGGCTGCGATGCCGATCGCGGTATGCGGGTCGGCAAGATAGTGGCTGCGGGTGTTCAGCGTGCGGATTTCCGCTTCCGTCGCGGCATCATCCAGCGAAATACCATGGAACAGCGCATTGGCGCGGTCCCAGACCGGGGTTGCGACCTTCATCACGCCGGTCTTGCGGAACTCGGTCATGATGCGCGCGCATTCGGCGGCGTTGCGGTCCAGCAGTTCGAACAGAAGGCGTTCGAAGTTGGACGAGACCTGAATATCCATCGACGGTGACAGGCTGGGCACCACGCCGTGGATGCTCATGTCGTTTTCATTCAGGAAGCGCGAGAGGATGTCATTGCGGTTGGAGCCCACGCACAGCGCGCGGATGGGCAGGCCCATGCGGCGTGCCACCCATGCGGCCAGCACATTGCCGAAATTGCCGGTGGGCACGGCGAACGAAACCTCGCGGTCCGGCGCGCCCAGCGCAAGTGCTGCATAGACATAATACGGCACCTGGGCCGCGATACGCGCCCAGTTGATGGAATTGACCGCGGATAGGTGCATGTCGGTGCGGAAGGGCCCATCGGCGAACATCGCCTTGACCAGGTCCTGGCAGTCGTCAAACGTCCCCTGCACCGCAAGGTTGGTCACGTTGGGTTCCAGCACGGTGGTCATCTGCCGGCGCTGCACTTCCGACGTGCGGCCCTCGGGGTGCAGGATCACCACGTTCAGGCGCTCACGGCCCCGGCATGCCTCGATCGCGGCCGACCCGGTATCGCCCGAGGTCGCGCCCACGATGGTGACCTTCTCGTCGCGTTCGTTCAGCACATGGTCGAACAGGCGGCCAAGCAGCTGCATGGCCATGTCCTTGAACGCCAGCGTCGGCCCGTGGAACAGTTCCTGCACGAACAGCCCGTCTTCCACCTGTGTCAGCGGGACGATGGCCGGGTGGTCGAATCGGCTGTAGGCGTCGCGGCACAGCTTCAGCAGCACGTCATGCGTGATCGACCCTTCGGCAAAGGGGGCGATGATGCGGGCGGCAAGTTCCGGATAGGGCAGGCCACGCAGGTCACGCCACTGGGCCACCGACAGTTCAGGCCAGCTTTCGGGCAGGTACAGGCCACCGTCCTCTGCCAGCCCCGCCAGCAGAACGGACGAAAAATCGCGGACGGGGGCGTTCCCCCGGGTAGAAATATAGCGCATTGCACCATCATAATCCCAACCGCCCCCCGCGCGAAGGGGGCGGATGCGACGCGCGATGCAATTCCGCGCGTGGTGTGTCAGAATTTCGGCGGCGGCAGGCTGCCGATATTGATGCGGTAGATATGGACCGGCCACTGGATGGCGTTGTGCCCGCCATTCAGCGGTGCGGTACGGTCAAGCTGGGATGCGGGGACATAAAGCTGCCCGTCCCTGGTCGCGAACGACCCGCCGGGCCAGTGCAGGCGCGGGTCGGTTACGATTTTCTGGTAAACCCGGTCGGGCATCAGGCGGAAGATGCTGCCGGTGGACACGTCATTGAAATACAGCGTGCCATCCGGCCCGGCCGTGATGCCACCCAGCGGTGGCGTCTTGTACCACAGGGTGGGGCCTTCCTCCAGTTCGATGGGGGTGACCTTGGGGTCCACCAGCAGGTCGGTATCCAGCTTGTAGACGGGACCGCAGAGCGGCTCGAAATACAGCCACTGCCCATCGGCGCTTATGTCCATCTGGCTGATATTGATGATGGCGGTGTGGCCTGCCGGGTTGGTCGCCACCTTGCCGTCAACCGTAATGGGCTGGTGCGCGGTCAGGGCCGGGGTGTGTTCCATGAGGCGGCGCTGGATGTTGGTGTCCAGCCGGACCACGATCATGGCCGGGATGCCGGAATCCCCGATGAAGGCATGCCCGCGCGCAATGCGCATGGTGGCGGCGTAGCTGCCCGCACGCAGCATGCCGGGATTGAGCGGCCATGTCTGCATGACCTGGCCGGTATGGCTGTCGATCTTCACGATCTTGGGGCCGCCGTCCACCGGTTTGCCCGCGTGGTCTGGCTGTCCGCTATCGAGTACCCACAGCGTGCCATCGGGCTGGAGCTGTATGTCGGACGGGGCGACCAGCCGGCTTGCCGCAGGCGTGGCGGGGTCGTTCCATGAATTGTCGGGATAGGGATGAGGCGTATTGTCCCCGTCCACCAGCGCCAGCCCCGGCCCGGTATTGCCCGCCCAGCGCGGCAGTTCCACCAGCAGCCGCCCGTCGGGCAGCACGACCACCCGGTCCCATGCGGCGGTCGAGGATGAGGCCACTTCCTCCAGCGCCGCGGGCGGGTTGAGCGGCGGCGCGGGTTTGGCGGCATGGGCGGCATGACCCGCGCCCAGCAGGCAGGTGCCGCAGGCAAGGAGAAAACCCGCGGAACGCAGGCGACGGATGGCAGATGGAGATTTCGCGTACATCGCGCGTTATCTCGTCACGAACCGCAGCGATTGGCAAGGGGGACATGCGGCATGTCCGCCCTGTCGTACAGGACTGTTTTGGAAAGGCGGCCCGCCAGGGAAGTTTCTGGCGAAGCTTTTTTCAAAAAGCTTCGGAGAATGCCGCCTTTTTGGAAAAAGGTGGCACCCGGAAACTTCTGTTATCTTTTGATCAATATTTCAGGCCAGCGCACAGTAGCGCTGGCGCAGGTGCCGCAGGTATGGCCCCGTATTGGGCACCGCCCCCGTGGCGTCGCGCACGATCTCGCTGGTGGATGCACCACTGCCACGGGCATGGATACGCGGGCGCAGCCACGCCAGCAGGGGCGCGAAATCGCCTTTGCCGATGCCGGGCATGATGGTGGGGTCATCACGCTCCGCCGCCGCGCGCAGTTGCGCCGCGATCACGGCGCCCAGCGTATAGGTGGGGAAATAGCCCCATGCGCCCGATGGCCAGTGGATATCCTGCAGGCAGCCCAGCCGGTCTTCGGGCACTTTCAGGCCCAGCAGGTCATGGATGCGGGCGTTGAAGGCTTCCGGCAGGTCGGACAGCTTCATTTTCCCTGCGATCAGCGCGGTTTCCATTTCGTAACGCACAAGGATATGCGCGGGGTACGTGACCTCATCGGCGTCCACGCGGATGAAGCCGGGGCGCACGCGGGTGACCAGGCGGTGCAGGTTGTTCGCCTGCCAGGCGGGATCGGTATCAGTCCCCCCGAACGCACCGCGCAGGCGCGGTGCCATCCAGTCCATGAAGGGCTGTGAACGCGCGACCTGCATTTCCATAAGCAGGGACTGGCTTTCATGCAGGCTCATGCCGCGCGCCTCCCCCACGGGCTGGGCGCGCCATTCGCGTGGCAGGCCCTGTTCATACAGCGCGTGCCCGGTTTCATGCACGATGCCCATCAGCGCGTTGATGCAGTCCTGCTCCTCATACCGGGTGGTGATGCGCACATCATCCTCCGCCCCGCCGCAGAAGGGATGCAGGCTGACATCCAGCCGCCCGCGCTGCATGTCGAACCCCAGCGCGCGCATGGTCTCGTGGCCCAGTCGCGCCTGCGCGGGCACATCGAACGGGCCGGAAAGGGGCACGGTGGCGGGTAGCGTGGCCTGATGCGCCAGCGCCGTGCGGATCAGGTCGGGCAGTTCGCTGGCCAGTTCGGCAAAGACCGGGTCGATATCCGCCTGTCGTGTACCCGCGTCATACTGGTCCAGCAGCGCGTCATAGGGCGAAAGGCCAAGGGCCTGCGCCTTGGCCGCCGCAATTTCGCGGGTAAGGGACAGCACGGTTTCCAGTTCCGGCAGCAGGCTGGCGAAATCACTGTTCTGCCGTGCGGTGCGCCATGTCATTTCGCAACGCGAGGACGCACGCGACATCGCCTCCACCAGATCCGACGGCACGGCGGCGGCATGGGCATGCTGGCGGCGCATTTCATGCAGGTTGGCCCGCGCCATGGCGTCATCGGGGGCCTGCGCGCGGGCCAGAAGGTCGCCCATGTCCGGCGCGGTCATGAGTTCATGTGACAGGACGGCCAGGGTCGCGATGCTCTCGGCGCGGCTGTCGCTGGCCCCGGTCGGCATCATGGTGTCCTTGTCCCAGCCGAGGATTCCCAGTGCATTGCGGATATGCCCCATGCGGGCAAAACGCTGCCGCAGCGTGTCATGGGCCTGCTGGCCGGCCATGCCGGAGGGAATGTTCATGCGGGTTCCTGATCGAAATTCTTAACGCTCTGTCGCGTATGGATAACGGGATGAGTGTGCGGGACCGTCCCCCGCCATGCAAGGGAAGGCCGGATGAGATGAACGCGAACAGCGCGGACAGGCATGACACGGACAGGCGGGACATTCTGGCGCGTGGCCATGCAGCCCTGCGCACGGGGAATATCAGTGCCGCGCGGGCGTGTTTCGCGACCCTGCGGGCATGCCGGGCGGATGATCCCGATGCCCTGCATGGCCTGGCCTGCGTGGCGCTGGCGGCGGGGCGGCCGGACCTGGCCATAAATCTTGCCGGGCAGGCGCTGCGGCTTGCGCCCCATGGGCCGTTCCATGAAGTGCTGGCCCGCGCGCTGCTGGCGCAGGGGCACCCTGTAGCAGCGCAGGCCGCGATCCGGGCCGCATGCCTGTGTCAGCCCGATGACGTGCCCGTCCTGCTGGCCTGCGCTGAAATCATGGAGGCGACAGGTGATACCTGGGCCGCGGCACGGGCCTACGGGCGGGCGGTTACCCTGTCCCCCGCGCATGCCGTGCAGGCCCGCAGGCTGCATGCCCGTTTCCTGTGGCGGCGGGGGCAGCGCGACGCCGCCATACAGCAGATGCGCGATGTTGCGCGACGGGTGCCTGCCCTCGTCCATAATCATGAACTGGCCGAAATGCTGCTGGCGCATCACCAGCGTGAACAGGCCGAAGATGTGTTGCGGGCGGCGCTGGTCCATAGGCCCGATGACGGCGTGGCCCTGTCGCTGCTGGGTGCGCTTCTGTTTGCAGGCGGGCGGATGCGCCCGGCGGCGGCTGTGCTGGAACGTGCCATGGCGCATGATCCGACAGCGGAAACCTGCAGCAACCTTGGCCTTGCCCGCATGGCGCTGGGGGACATGGCCGGGGCGGAAAGTGCCTTTGCCATTGCGATGTGCCTGCGACCCGATGATGTGCGTATCGCCCTGAACCACGCGACCGGCCTGTTTGAAGGCGGCAGCGTAACGCAGGCCGCCATGGCCTATGAAACCATGCTGGCGCGGAATCCGCCGCCTGATCGCGATACGCAGGCCCGGGCGCGGTTCAACCTTGGCGTGGCCCGCCTGGCGCAGGGAAGGCTGCGGCAGGGATGGGAGATGTGGGAATCCCGGCTGGACTTCCTGCCCCCGCATCCCGCCGCCAGCCGCCTGCCACGATGGGATGGACATGTGCTGCGCGCGGGTAAAAAGCTGCTGGTGCATATGGCGGGACAGGGGCTGGGGGATGTGGTTCATTTCCTGCGCTATGTGCAGCTTGCGGCGCGGCGGGTGCCGGTTGTGCTGGAAGTGCCTGCCACCCTGCGGCGATTGGCCGGGACGCTGGCTTGCGATGCATTTTATGCCATAGATATTATCACTCATGATATAAATAAAAATCGCGATATCGTGGCGCAGTGTGACCTGTTCAGCCTGCCGCACCTGCTGGGCGCGGACAGCGTGCCGCCCTTCATGCCGTATCTGGGTGAAGGCCCATGGCGACAGGCCGCGTTGCGGAAAGGGAAACCGCGGGTTGGCCTGTGCCACGCGGGTAACCCCGCCTATCGCTTTGACGCGCGGCGTTCCATGGCAGTGCAGGACCTGTCGGCATTAGGCGAAATGGCCGGGATCGAATTCGTTTCCCTGCGGCCAGGGGGAATGGATGGGGTGGACCTGGCCTTTGTCCGGCACGAACTGACGGATGACCCGGATCTGCTGGATACGGTGCGCCTGATTGCGACACTCGATCTGGTCATCAGCGTGGATACGCTGGTGGCCCATCTGGCCGGGGCCATGGGCTGTCCGGTCTGGCTGCCGTGTCGTTTCGGGGGAGACTGGCGATGGTCGGCGGCGTTTGACCTGCCTGTACCGGCAGGCGGGCCGGTATCTGGACCGTCACCAATCGCAAATGGCATGCGTGACGGTACGCTGCCCGTTTTGCAGCCTGCCAGCCAGTGGTATCCAACCCTGCGCCTATTCCGTCAGGCCAGCCTGCTGCCCCCGCAACAGGCGTGGACACAGGTCATGGCCGAAGTGTGCTGCGCCCTGCGCACATGGGCGGCAGGGCAGGAAAGGTAGTAGGGGTTATGTATTGAAAGGCTTTTTTATCAATGGACTGAAGCGACCTGTCAGATCGTAATCGATTCCAGTTCAGACGACTGGCGCTGGGCTGCGGCTTCCGCTTCCTGCAGGCCGGCCAGCAGGGTCGTGCGGATACGGTCCAGGCGGCCCTTGTCGGTAATTTTCAGCCCGAACAGGTCCTTGACGTAGAAAACGTCCACCGCCCGCACGCCATAGGTGGTGATATGGGCGGATGCGATCTGCAGTTTCTGCTCGCTCAGTGCCGCCGTCACGTCATGCAGCAGGCCGGGACGGTCGCGGCCGTTGATTTCCACCACCGTGCAGGTGTTCGATGCGCGGTTGTCGATCACCACGCGCGGCGGCACGTGGATCGCGCGCATGCGGCGGCCACTCAGCCTGCGGCCGCACTGGGTGATTTCGCGGTTGATGTTGATGCGGCCCGTCAGCGCCTGTTCCACCAGCAGCGACAGGCGGGCAAGCTGCTGCGGTTCCTCGAACGCCGCGCCACCCGCATCCTGAATCCACAATGTGTCCAGCGCCATGCCATTGGTCATGGTATGAATGCGCGCATCCACGATCGAGGCCCCGGCAATGGCCACGGCCCCCGCGATCTTGGAAAACAGGCCCGGATGGTCGGCGGCGTAAATCGTGACTTCCGTCACCCCGCGCGCGGGCAGGGGCTGGGTTTCCACCGTAAGCGGCGAATGCATGCGTTCCGATTCGCTGATCAGCCGGGCATGGCGGGCATGGGTGTCATGGTCGAACGATAGCCAGTAACTGCCATAGCCCAGCCCCATGAAGTGCTGGACATCGGTCTCGTTCATGCCGTCTTCCATCAGCCACTGGGCGGTGGCGGCCTTGGCGCGTTCGACGCGTACGTCGCGCTCGGTGGTGGCAAGACTGCCTTCCAGCACCTCGGCCACGCGCATGTACAGTTCGTTCAGCAGCGTGGCCTTCCACGCGTTCCATACGCGTGGTCCCACCGCGCGCATGTCCACGATGGTCAGCAGCAGCAGCAGCCGCAGGCGTTCAGGCGACTGGATGATGTCCGCCAGGTCAAGGATGGTCTTGGGGTCGTCAATGTCACGCTGGAACGCGGTGTGGCTGAGCAGCAGGTGATGCAGCACCAGCCAGGACACGGTCTCCGTCTCCTCGCTGTCCATGCCCAGTTCGGGGCAGACATACAGCGCGATCTGCGAGCCGATTTCCGAATGATCGCCGCCACGCCCCTTGGCGATGTCATGCAGCATGACCGCGACATACAGCGCCCGGCGGGAATGCAGGTTGCGCGCAAGGTCATAGGCGACGGGTATTTCATCGGCCATGTGCCCATGTTCCACCCGGCCAAGGATGCGCAGCGCGTCGATGATATGCTCGTCAACGGTGAACACATGATAGGTGTCGAACTGCATCTGCCCCACGACGCGGGACCAGTCGGGCAGCAGGCGGCCCATAAGCCCGGTTTCGTTGAGGATATGCAGCCAGTAGGCATTTCCCTTGCGTCGTCCCTCATCCATCAGGTGGAAACTGGGGGAGGCATCGGGCTGTTCGGCAACCTCGCCACGTGACGCGCGCTGCGGGCGGTCGGGCGGGTCGCCGCACATGAGGTCGAGGAAGATACGCGCGGTTTCCGGGTCGCCGCGCAGGCTGGCGGCCTTGCGTTCCCAGCGGATCAGCTGGTGCATGGCCATGGGGTGGATGGGCAGCTTGCGCTTCTTGGCCCAGTCCAGCAGGCGCATCATCTGGATGGGTTCATCCTCGAACGACGTGCCACGCTGGGGCAGGATGCGGCCATCCAGCACGGTAAAGCCCGCGTCACGCATCTGGCTGTCGGCTTCGGGCGCGTTGGCCACGGGGCCAAGCGCCTGCCGCAGCACGGCGGGGTCCAGCACCAGCGTCAGGCGCATGACCTCGCGCACGGTCAGGAAGTAGTGGCGCATGAAACGTTCCACGCCCACCTGCCGCCCGTGGCGGGTATAGCCCATGCGGCCACCCACGACCGGCTGCACGTCGAATGTCAGGCGTTCTTCCGCCCGGCCCGATACGTAATGCAGGTGGAAACGCACCCGCCACAGGAAGTCCCACGCCCGCCGCGCGCGCTTGGCTTCGGGTTCGGTCAGCAGCCCCAGTTCACTGAAGCCCGGCGCCAGCAGGTCGGAGACATGGCGCGTGCCAAAGGTATAGCGGCACATCCAGTACAGCGTCTGCAGGTCACGTAGGCCGCCACGGCCTTCCTTTATGTTGGGTTCCACCAGATAGGGGCTGTCGCCAAAACGGTGGTGGCGGGCGGCGCGTTCCTTGCGCTTGTCGGTAATGAAGCGGTCGGCGCCCGCGCGCACGCAGGCCACGATATAGCGGGCCTGGAACATGGAAAACAGCGATTCGCTGCCGGTCAGGGCGCGGGCGTCCAGCAGGGTGGTCCGCACGGTGGTGTCGGCTTCCGCCTCGGCAATGCATTCGTTGATGGTGCGGGTCGCATGCCCGACCTTCAGCCCCAGGTCCCACAGGAAATACAGGATGTATTCCACGCAGGCGCGTACGTCCTCGCCCTGTCCCTCCGGCACATCGGGGATCAGGAACAGCAGGTCGATATCACTGAACGGCGCCAGCAGCCCGCGTCCGTACCCGCCGGTGGCGGCAATGGCGAAGGGCGCCTCGGGTTGCGAATCGATATCCGTCTGCTGCATGGCGAAAGCGGCCAGCACGCGGATCATGCCATCGGTATAGGCGGCCAGCAGCTTGCCTGCCTCAGCCCCGCCCAGGCGGTGATGCTCGAATTCCTCGCGCACGTGGGCCTGGTAGCGCGACAGGTGGCGGCGGACCAGACCGATGGCGTCCTCCCGCGGCAGGGCGCGTGCATCGCCACCGCCATCCCCGGATGGGAAAAGGGCGGTATGGAGGGCGTTTGTCATGGCCTCGACCGAAGCGGAGGCGGAAGGGGGGGCAGCGTTCGACATCGTGGTCAGATGGCGTCCTGTATATGACGGTAAAGATCCGGGATGGAGTGTGCCGCCCAAGATGGGCTCAGGTCCAGAGCCGTATCAGGGTTTCAGCAGTTTTTTGAGTTTATATAACATTTCCAGCGCCGTGCGCGGGCTTAACGCATCGGGGTCCAGTTCCGTGATCAATTCCATCGCGGCGGGCGGCAGGGCGGGGGCGGACGGGGCGTCCGGCACGTCGGCGGCGGCCTGTTCAAACAGCGGCAGGGGCGGGGCCTGCCGGCCGCGTTCCTTCTCCAGCATAGACAGGAGGCGGCCCGCGCGGCGCACCACGGGTTCGGGCACGCCCGCCAGGCGCGCGACATGCACGCCCCAACTGCGGCGGGCGGAACCGGGTACGACCTCATGCTGGAAAATGACCTGCCCCTTCCATTCGCGCACGCTCATGGTGTGGGGGGACAGGCGGGGCATGCTGTCCGCCAGCTCGGCCAGTTCATGGAAATGCGTTGCGAATATCGCGCGGCAGCGCAGCGTGGAATGCAGGGTTTCCAGCACCGCCCATGCAATGGCCAGTCCGTCCAGCGTGGAGGTGCCACGCCCGATTTCATCCACCACCACCAGCGACCGCGGACCGGCCTGGTTCAGGATGGCGGCGGTCTCGGTCATTTCCACCATGAAGGTCGAACGCCCGCGCGCCAGGTCATCGGATGCGCCAACGCGTGAAAACAGCCGGTCCACCACGCCGATGCGCATGGATTGTGCCGCGACCGGCAGGCCTGCCTGCGCCAGTATGACCGCCAGCGCCGTCTGCCGCAGGAAGGTGGACTTGCCCGCCATGTTGGGGCCGGTCAGCAGCATGACGCGGTGATCGGGTTCAAGGTCGCAGTCATTGGGGGTGAAGCGCGCGTTCCTGGGCAGGGCGGCTTCCACCACCGGATGGCGGCCCGCGCGGATGACAAAGGACGTATCCGTGCCGACAGCGGGGCAGCACCACGTGCCGCCACCGGCCAGCACCGCGCAGGATTGCGCGATGTCGATGCACGACAGGGCGGCCGCCATGTCCGGCAGGGCGGCTTCGTCCAGTATCCTGCCCACCACCTGCGTAAACAGGTGGCGTTCGTGCAGGCCCGCGTTTTCGGCGGCCTGCGCGATCTGCTGGTCAAGGCTAACCAGCCGTTCGGTCGAAAAGCGGCTGGCGCTGGCGGTGCCCTGCCGCATGATCAGGTCCTCGCGCCCACGCAGGCGCGCACCGGCTGCGGCGGGCACCTCGATCACGTAGCCAAGCTGGGCATGGTGGCGGATCTTGAGGTTGGCAATGCCGAATTCGGTGGCGTATTCCTGCTGCAGGGCCGCAATCACCCGCCTGCTGCCGTCACGCAGTTCGCGCTGGGTATCGAGTTCCGCATCATAGCCGCTGGCGATGATGCCGCCATCATCCATGCGCGCGGGCGGATTTTCGCTCAGCGCGCGGCCCAGCAGGTCCTGCAGGTCATGCGCGCGGTCAAGGTGGCGCACCGCCTGTTCCATGATGGGAGGCAGGTTTTCGTGCCGGTTCAGGATGGTCCCGATTTCGCGCGCCACACCCAGGGCAAGGCGGATGGCCACGGCGTCGCGTGGCTGCCCGCGTCCCAGTGACAGCCGGCCCAGCGCGCGCGCCATGTCCGGGGCGGCGCGCAGGCTGGCGCGCAGGTCATCGCGTATCCCAGGCTTGTCCAGCAGCCATACCCATCCGGCCTGCCTGCGGGCGATGCGCTCGGGGTCGGTCAGGGGGGCTGCGATCCAGTCCGCCAGCATGCGGCTGCCGGCGGCGGTGACGGTGCGTGATACGGCGGCGAACAGGGTATGTTCGGTCTCGCCATCACGCGTGCGCAGCAGGTCGAGGCTGGCGCGGGTGGCGGGGTCAAGGCCAAGGATGTCGCTGCTGTCGCTGGGGCGGGGGTGCGACAGGCGTGGCAGCAGGCCCGCCTGGCTGCGGCGGA
>NZ_CADP01000002.1:104986-230507 GCF_000285295.1 Komagataeibacter europaeus LMG 18890
CCGCCGCAGCCGCCATGACTTGCGCGTCGCTGAAGGTGCCAAAGGCGTCAAGGCTGGCCACGCCAAACGCCTCGGCCATGCGCTGGCGGGCGGCATCCGCGCTGGCGGGCGGGACGATGGTGGTGCGCCGGGCCGCGAAATCACCCAGTTCCACGTTATCCGCGCACAGGATTTCCGCCGGGTCCAGACGGCCCAGCAGGTCGTTCAGGTCACGCGCGGGAACAGCGGCGGTTTCAAACAGGCCGGTGGAAATGTCGATCCACGCAAGGCCGGGATAGTTGGCGTCGCGCCCGGTGGGGCAGACGATGGCGGCCAGCAGGTTCTGCCGTCCCGCCTCCAGCAGTTCATCTTCGGTCAGGGTGCCCGGCGTGATCAGGCGCACGACCTCGCGCCGCAGCGGCCCCTTGGATGCGGGGCGTCCCTTGCGGGGCTGTTCGGTCTGTTCGGCCACCGAGACACGGAACCCGCGCCGGATCAGCCGTGCCAGATAGGCCTGCGCCGCATGCACCGGCACCCCGCACATGGCGATGGGTTCGCCCCCATGCGTGCCGCGCGCGGTCAGCGATATGTCCAGCGCCGCCGCCGCTGCTTCCGCATCATTGAAAAACAGTTCGTAGAAATCCCCCATCCTGAAGAACAGCAGGGCGTCGGGGTGTTCGGCTTTCAGCGCAAACCACTGCGCCATGGCGGGTGTGGCACCCTCGGGGGATGGGAATGTCATGTCCGGTGTCTAGCGGCGGGATGGGGGATACGCCAGTGCGGATTCATGGCCCCTGTTCCCTATGCCGTCCGGTTGCGGCGCAGGCGGCGGCTGATCGCGGCCATGGCCTGGCGCATGTCCGCAATCCCCAGGACCTGCAGCGCCAGCAGGTAGATGCCCACGCCCAGCGTGACCATCGCGCCCACATCCACGATCCGCATGACCGCGCCTGCCTGCATGGCATCGCCCAGCGGCGTATGGCCCAGCATGAGCAGCCCCATCGCCATCATCACCGCGCACCCCGTCATGCCCGCCAGTTGCCGGATCAGGGTCGGGTCGGGCACCAGCGCGCCGCGCCGCAGCAGCAGGAACGCCAGCACCCCCGCATTGACCATCGCCGCAAGGCTGCTGGCCAGTGGCGGGCCGATATGGGCCAGCCAGTGCATGAAGCTTATGTTCAGGATGAAATTCAGCACCAGCGTGCCCATGCCCACCAGCACCGGCGTGCGCGTATCCCCGCGCGCGAAGAACCCCGGCGAGAGCACCTTGACCAGCACGAAGGCGGGCAGCCCCAGCGCATAGGCCCGCAGCGACTGCGCCGACAGCACCGCGTCATGCGCCGAAAAATGCCCATGCCCGAACAGCGCCATCATGACGGGCGCCGCAATGACCAGCAGTCCCGCCGCCGCCGGCAGCGTCAGGATCAGGGCGTAGGAAATGGCCCGGTTCTGGATATGGTGCGCCCCGTCGAGGTCATCCGCCGCAAGGTGGCGTGTCAGCACCGGCAGCAGCGTGGTGCCCGCCGCCGCCCCCAGCACGCCCAGCGGCAGCTGGTTCACCCGGTCGGCAAAATACATGAGCGAGACACTGCCCGCAGGCAGCAGGGTGGCGATGATGGTATCGACCAGGAAGTTGATCTGCGTGATCCCGCTGCCCACCAGCCCCACGCCCATGCGCGCCAGCAGCGTGCGGATGCGCGGCGTAAGGCAGGGCGTGACCAGGCGCAGGCGCATCCCCGCGCGGCCCGCGGCATACAGCAGGATGCCGAACTGCACCACGCCCGACGCGGTCACCCCCCATGCGGCGGCATGAGCGACATCACCCGCAAGCGGCGGCAGGATGAGGATGGCGGCAATGCCGATGACGTTGAAGCTGACATAGGCCGCCGCCGCCACGCCAAAATGGTGCATGCCGTTCAGCACGCCGGAAACCAGCGCCGCCCCGCAGATCATCAGCAGGTAGGGGAATGTGATGCGGCTGAGGGATATGGCCAGCGTGTCCCGCACGTCACCATGCGTGAACCCGGGTGCTATCAGGCGCAGCACGCCGGGCATGAAGATTTCCCCCAGCACCGTCAGCAGCAGCAGCCATGACAGCAGGACGCTCATCGTCTCGCTGGCGAACTGGCGCGCGGTGTCTTTCCCCTCGCGTTCCAGCAGGGCGGAAAACAGTGGCACGAAGGCGGCGTTCAGCGCGCCCTCGCCAAACAGGCGGCGGAACATGTTGGGCAGGCGGAAGGCGATCTGGTACGCATCCTGCGCCGCCCCCGTCCCCAGCAGGGCCGCAAGCAGCTGGTCGCGCACCAGCCCCAGCACGCGGCTGATCATGGTCCAGCCGCTGACGGTCAGGAAACCCTTCAGCATCGTGTCAGCATGACGCGCGCGGGCATGATGGGGGCATCAGTGATCCATCACCGCCCGTTCGACCGCCATGCGCACGCGCCGCGATTCGGGCGATGTGACGGAGGTGAACCAGTTGACCAGCTGCCCGTCGCGTCCGATCAGGTATTTGTAGAAATTCCAGCGCGGCAGCGACAGGAACCCGCCCTCACGCGCCAGCCACCGGAACAGCGGGATCGCCTGCGGTCCCTTCACATGACTCTTGGCGGTCAGGGGAAAGGTGACGTTGTAGTTGCGCTGGCAGAAGGTGGTGATCTGTTCGGGCGTGCCCGGCTCCTGGTTGCCGAAATCACTTGATGGCACGCCAATCACCATCAGGTCATGGCTGCGCCATGTGGTCCACAGGCTCTGCAACCCTTCGTACTGCGGCGTGAACCCGCATTTGGACGCCGTATTGGCGATCAGGATAGGCTTGCCCCGCAATTTGGACAGGTCGATGTCGGGACCATTCAGGGCAGGCAGGACAAAGTCATAGATCGTGGTCATGGGAATGCTCGGTTTCATAAGCGCGCCGGAGTAACCGGATTGCCGGGTCACATGCCGGGGGTCAAGCCGCCTGTTTGCAGATGTGGGATGTGGCGCAGGGTCCGGTCAGGCAAATTCATGTCCGACCGGGCGTGACAGCAGCAGCTGGCTGGCGTCATCAATGTCGATCGTGCCCGCCAGCAGGCTGGTGACGGTGGCGATGACCGGCGTGCCGGCGCCATGCTGGCGGGCAAGCTGCAGCAGTGCCGGGGCGGTCGCCCGGCCTTCGGCCACGCCCTCCAGCGCATCCGCCGCCTGCTGCGCGGGGGTGCCCTGCCCAATGGCCAGCCCAAGGCGGTAATTGCGTGACGCGGCACCGGTGCAGGTCAGCAGCAGGTCCCCGATTCCCGCAAGGCCCGACAGGGTTTCGGGCCGCCCGCCCAGCGCGTGGGACAGGCGCGACAGTTCGGCAATGCTGCGGGTAATCAGCGCCGCGCGGGCATTTTCCCCCAGCTTCGCCCCCATGGTGGCCCCCGCGGCGATGGCCACCACGTTCTTGGCGGCCCCCCCCAGTTGCACACCCGTCGGGTCGTCACTGGCATACAGCCGGAAGGCGGCCGTGGTCAGCAGGTCCGCCAGCCTGCGGGCCTGCGTGCGATCCGCACTGGCCAGCACGGCGGCGGCGGGCAGGCCGGCTGCGATTTCATGCGCGAAATTGGGGCCGGACAGGACCCCCAGCACGCTGTGGGGAAATATTTCCTCCAGCACCTGCAGCGGCATGAGGCCGGTCGCCTGTTCGATCCCCTTGCAGCACGCGATCAGCGGCGCGCAGGGCGGCACGGTGCGGGCGGTGGCGCGCAGGTGCTGCATGGGACAGGCCAGCAGGATCAGGTCGGCCTGACGCGGCATGACGTCACTTACGGTAATGCTGGATGGCAGGGCGTAGCCGGGCAGGCGGGGCATGACGCGGCCTGCCGACATGGCGGCGGGATTGCGTGCCCACAGGCTGACTTCGGCGCCCGCGCGCGCGGCCTGCAGCGCCAGCGCCGTCCCCCATGCGCCTGCGCCGATCACGGCAATCCGTGCGGTATGGGTCATCCGTTTGTTCCCCGACGGTTATGTGCCGTATCCGGCATCTTTGTTGTTTGCTTATCAGCCTGCTAACAAAACGGCCTGCAAATCATAAAGAAGTTTTTGGTGAAGCTTTTTTCAAAAAGCTGCCCGAAACGCCGCCTTTATTGAAAAAAGATGCCATCCGGAAATTTTTGTCTTTTCTTATCAAAAGGTTACTTTCAGATGGGCCTCCTGACCGCAAGGGCCGTCCCGACGCGTGGGGCGCATGCGATCAGGCGGGCAGGCTGTCCGCATCCGCCCTCATGCGCTGCGCCATTTCCGACAGCGGCCAGCGCGGGCGCGGACGCATGGCGATGTCATTGGGTATGGGCAGGCCCAAGGCCGCGCGTGCGCGCATGGTCTCGATCGCGGCCCATGCCACCATGACCGCATTGTCCGTGCACAGCCGCAGCGGCGGGGCGGCAAAGGGCAGGCCATGCGCCGTGGCGAATTCCTGCAGCCGTGCGCGCAGGACGCCATTGGCGGCCACCCCGCCNCGCCACGACCAGCGTGGTCGGGCGTTCCATCATGTCCAGCGCGTGACCAAGGCGGTCGATCACGATGTCGCTGACCGCCTGCTGGAAGCTTGCAGCGATATCGGCGGCCTGCTGCCGGGGCAGGGCGGCGCGGACCTCGGTCGGCAGTTTCTGCGCCACGGCGGTCTTGAGGCCGGAGAAGGAAAAATCACATCCCGGCCGCCCCATGAGCGGGCGCGGCAGGGGCACGGCATGCGGGTCGCCCTCACGCGCAAGCTGTTCCACTGCCGGGCCACCGGGCCAGCCAAGGCCAAGCATCTTGGCCACCTTGTCGAAGGCTTCGCCCGCCGCGTCGTCAATCGTGCCGCCCAGCCTGCGGTAATGGCCGACCCCTTCCACCGCGATGCACTGGCAGTGCCCGCCCGATACCAGCAGCAGCAGGTAGGGAAACGGCGCGCCATTGCCGGCGACACCGGGCAGGCGCGCGGTCAGGGCGTGGGCTTCGATATGGTTGACGGCAATGAAGGGCCGGTCCAGCGCGATGGCCATGCCCTTGCCCATGTCGGCGCCCACGATCAGGCCGCCAATCAGTCCCGGCCCGCAGCTTGCGGCAATCGCACCCAGTTCATGGGGCTGCATGCCGGCTGCGCGCAGCGTGTCGCGCACCAGTGTGGGCAGCGCGCCAAGATGGGCGCGGGCGGCGATTTCGGGCACGACCCCGCCAAATGGCACATGGCCGGATTGCGATAATGTCGCTTCTGCCAGGATCTGGCCCCCTGTCGTAACGATCGCGCAGGCCGTGTCATCGCATGAAGATTCAATGGCCATAACGGGAGTTGGCAGATCGGGGCATGTCGGTTCGGTATGGGGCATGGCGTAATTTACAATCCGGATGTGCCGAATGTCATCTTTCCTTTATCGCGGTGCGGTAATAGACACGCGATATGGAGTCCGCAAAGCCATCAGCCCCGTTTCCATCGTCCGCGCTACAGAAAGTCGCGGCCGAGGCCGCTGCACGCCAGCGAAAGGAAGCCACACATCCCGAACCCCACCGCCGGCAGCTGCCGCTGAAGGTCGGGACGCGCGCTTCCCCGCTGGCGCTGGTGCAGACACGGGCGTTCCTGACGCTGCTGACCCGTTTCTGTCCCGTGCTGCGCGACATGGGCGCGTTCCAGGAACACCAGATCAGCACCACCGGCGATCAGGTGCAGAACCGCAAGCTGGCGGAAATTGGCGGCAAGGGCCTGTTCGCCAAGGAAATTCATGATGCGCTGCTGGATGGCCGGATCGATTTCGCCGTCCATAGCCTGAAGGATCTTGAAACCACGCTGCCGCCGGGGCTGGTGCTGGCCTGCACCCTCAAGCGCGAGGATGCGCGTGACGCCCTGATCCTTGGCCCGGGCTGTGGGGAGCCTGATCCTGCCGATCCATATGCGGTCCTGCCACACGGCGCGCTGGTGGGCTGTGCCTCCGTCCGGCGTCAGGCGCAGATGCTGCATGTGCGTCCCGACCTGAAATTCGGCCTGCTGCGTGGCAATGTGCAGACGCGGCTGGACAAGCTGGCGGCACGGCAGTGCGATGCAACGCTGCTGGCCTATGCCGGGCTGCGTCGCCTTGGTATGGAAGACCGTGCCGATGTGATCCTTGATCCCACCATCATGGTGCCTGCGGCGGGGCAGGGCATTGTCGGGGTCACGGTGCGCGAAAGCGATATCGAGTTGCGTGAACTGCTTTCCGCGATCGAGGATTACGAAGCGCGCGCCGTCGCCACGGCCGAACGCGCGCTGCTGGCGGAACTCGATGGTTCGTGCCGTACGCCGATCGGTGGCTATGCCCGCCTGATCCCGGTCGTGGCCGGTGGCGCGCCCGAACTGCACCTGACCGGCCTTGTCGCGCGTGAAGACGGGACCTTCCTGCTCAAGCGTTCGATCAGCGGCGCGCCGGCCGATGCCGCGCGTCTGGGCCGTGACCTTGGCCGTAGCCTGCGCGCCGACAGTCCCGCCGATATTTTTGTTGAACAGCCGTAACCTGTCTCCATCCCCCGCCCTGCGCGCGGGGGTGATCGTGACCCGCCCGCCGCCGGGGCTTGGCCCCACCATGGCGGCGGTGGCGGCGCGGGGGCTGCACCCCATTGCCGCCCCCATGCTGCATGTCAGGCAGCGCGCGCTTTCCATCGGCGCATTCCGTCCCGACGCCATCGTCCTGACCAGTGGGCAGGCCGTGGGCAGCCTGACCGACCCGCAACTGCATGATATTCCCTGTTACGTTGTGGGGGCCGCCACCGCGCGGCGCGCCCGTGCGGCGGGTTTTTCCCATGTCACCGCCGCATCCGGCACGGCGGATGAGCTGACGATGTTGTTGCAGGCCGTCATGCCGTCCGCGTCCCGGCTGCTGCTGGCGGTGGGGCAGGGTTATGGGCACGAAATGGCCGTGGCGCTGCGCGGGCAGGGATACCGGGTGCTGCGGCGCTGCGTTTATGCCGTGCGGCCTGCACCATGCCTGCCGCCGGATGCCGTCGCGGCCCTGCGGGCAGGGCAGGTGGCGGCAGTGATGTTCTATTCCACCCGCACGGCGGAAGCCTTCATCGCGGCCCTGACGCCCGCGCTTGCGCCCCTGCTGGCTGTGGTGGAGGCCATCGCCATGTCGGATGGGGTCGCGGCCGTCCTTGGCGCGGGTGTGCGCTGGCATGGCCTGCGCGTGGCCGATCGTCCGGACCAGGACGCCATGCTGGCCTGCCTGCCCCATGGTGGTGTCTGAACCCGGTAATGAAAAAGGCCGGGAGCATATGCCCCCGGCCCGTTCATTAGAGACCGTTTCAAAAGTCCCGCAGAGTGACAGGGACGTTTCCGGTGAAGCTTTTTTCAAAAAAAGCGGCGCCAGAAACGTTTCCTATCAATGACTTATCCTGAAACAGCCTCTGGTATCAGGCGTGGCCAGGCGTCTGGTCGAAGGAGTTGCGCTTGGCCTGCCACAGCGCCACGAAGTCGATCGGCTGCAGCACCACGGGCGGGAACCCGCCATCGCGCGTGACTTCACTGAGGATGTTGCGCACATACGGGAAGATCAGGCGCGGCACTTCCACCAGCAGGATCGGCTCGATCAGTTCGGCCGGCGGGTTGTTCAGGGTCGCGATCGCGGCATAAGACAGTTCGGCAATGAAGACCGGGCGACCGGCGGGGCCACCTTCCTGCTGCGGGGCTTCGCTGGCTTCGGCCTTTACGGTCAGGACCACCTCGAACACCGGCTGTTCCTGTTCCAGCCGGTTGGCCTGCACGTCGATGTTGACCGAAATCTGCGGGTTCGTGCGCAGGGTTGCGAAGATTTCCGCGCCAGCGGGCACTTCAAACGAAAGGTCCTTGATATACTGCAGGTTGATCGCCAGCGGCAGCGCCGGGGGGGCGCTCTGGCCGTTTTCAGGGGTGGGCGGCTGAGTCGTGTCGGACATGCTTGTCTGTATTCCCCAGAAGATATGCGGAAAAAAGAAATGAATACCGTATTCTCTGGCCGTAGCATGGGTCTGCGGGCGATGCCATACCAGCTGTCGGAATTTTAACGGTCCTTGCGCATTGTGCTGGCTCCGGCCGTTGCCTATGTTGTTGCGCAGGGTAATCTGGGCAGGGGACCCGCCTGCATTATGGACGCGCGCGGCATGAATTTTTCTTTTGGTCATTTTCCGCTGGATCTGATTGTTCTGGGGCTGGTGGCTGTATTCCTTGTTCTGCGACTGCGCAGCATTCTTGGCCGCCGGGTTGGTGCGGAACCGGCCCCGCGCCCCATGGCGCCGCCGCCCATGGCCGCGAATGTCGTGGAACAGAAGCCCGAACCGCCGCCGCCAGCCATCAACTATGACATTCCCACACCCGATACACGGGTGGGTGGCGTGCTGGCCCGTATCGGCGCGCTCCAGCCCGGTTTCACCCCGCAGGATTTTGCAAGGGGAACCGAGGCCGCCTTCCGCCAGATTGTCGGCGCGTACGCGGCGGGCGACCTGAACGTGCTGCGCCAGCACCTGACGGCCGCGACGTTTTCCGCTTTCGAGGCCGCGATCCAGTCCCGCCAGCAGGCAGGCGAAGTCCTGCGCAGCGAAATCAGGGATATTACCGATATCGCCATCATCGGCGCGGACATTGACGAGACGACCGGCCCGCACCCGCTGGCCCGGATCGAGGTACGGATCGTGTCCGACCAGATCAGCCTGACCGTGGACAGCAACGGCCAGCCCGTGGCCGGTGTCGATGCCGTGACGGAATTTTCGGATCTGTGGACGTTCGAGCGTCTGCTGGGCGTCAACACCGATGGTGCGGGCTGGCGTCTGGGGGCCAGTCGCAGCGCCTAGGTCACCGTGCCATAATTTTTCGATAAATCCGTGATCAGTCTGTGTGTATGAAAGTAATGAAGCGTCTGGCGCCGTTGTGCGCCGTTCTCACCTTATGCGGATGTCATATCGGGGAAGCCCCCAATCTCGGGGCGCCCCAGGCCCCACGGGGACATCATAAATCAAGCCATGCCCGGCCCGTTTCCTTCAATGCCCTGCCGGGATGGAAGGATGATGCGCTGGAAGATGCCCTGCCGGTTTTCCTGCAGGACTGCCATCAGGTCGGCAGCCTGCCTGCCGACAGTTCGCTGGGCGGCGCAGACATCGGTTATCCCGGACGGCAGGTTGGTGACTGGCAGGCCGCCTGTAACGCGGCGCGCAGCGTGCCCGCAGGTGATCGCGCCGCGGCACAGGCATTTTTTGAACAATGGTTCGTGCCCTATGCCCTGCCGGCGGGCAAACGGGCGGATGGCACGCTGTTCACCGGGTATTATGAACCCGAAATCCGTGGTTCCCTGCGTCGTGGTGGCATTTACCAGACGCCGGTCTATCGCCGCCCGCCCGATCTGGTGCGCGAACGCGACGCGCAGGGCAAGGTCGTGACCGGCCGCAGCCAGGATGGGCAGATCGTGCCATACTGGAGCCGCGCGCAGATTGACCGGGGCGAACTTGCGCATAAAAAGCTTGAACTGCTGTGGCTGGCGGATCCGGTTGATCTGTTCTTCCTGCAACTGCAGGGCGCGGGCAGGGTGCGCCTGCCCAATGACAAGGTGATCCGCCTTGGCTTTGATGGCCTGAATGGGCAGCCTTACGTGCCGCTGGGCCGCGTGATGGTGGCGCAGGGCCTGTTGGGCGCCGATGACGTGAGCATGGCGTCCATCCGTGGCTGGCTTGAGGCGAATCCGGACAAGGCGAGGGACATGATGGAACAGAACCCGAATTATGTCTTTTTCCGTGAACTGGATCAGGACGATACGCAGGCCGGTGCGCCGGGCGCGCTGGGTGTGGCGTTGACGCCGGGCCGTTCCATGGCGGTGGACCGGGATTTCATTCCGCTGGGCAGCCCGGTATGGGTGCAGGCGCAGGTGCCGGTGGATGGACATCCCGTGACATGGAACCGGCTTGATTTCGCGCAGGATCTGGGAACCGACATCAAGGGGCCCGACCGTGCCGACCTGTATATGGGATGGGGGCCGGAGGCGGCACAGGCGGCTGGCAACCTGCGTTCGACCGGGCAGATGATCGTACTGGTGCCCCGTGCCGCGGCCGAACCGGCAAAAAAGACACACAAGCCCACACACTAGATCCGCATGAGCGGAGTGAAGAGCGTAGTAGCATCATGACAGGGCGACCCCGCGCGGGGCAGGCTTGCGCACCCCAGACCCGCCTGCCGCGGACTGTCCGCTATACCGAGGGGCCGCACCTGCTGGTGCGCGGCGACTGCGTCCGGGCCATGCGCCGCATGGAACCCGACAGCGTGGACGTGGTCGTGACCTCGCCCCCATACAATATCGGCCTGAAATACCGCACGTACCGCGACCGGCTGGAGGAAGACGGCTATCTGGACTGGATGGTTGATGTCGCGCGTGAGGCGCGTCGCGTCATGCGTCCTGACGGGTCGTTCTTCCTCAATGTCGCCGGTTCCTCGGCACAGCCATGGCTGCCGTTTGAACTGATGGTCCGGCTGCGCGAACTGTTCGTGCTGCAGAACCATATCACCTGGGTCAAGTCGATTTCGGTGGGAACGGAAACGCATGGGCATTTCAAGCCGGTCAACAGCCACCGTTACCTTAACCGCAATCACGAACATCTGTTCCACCTGACGCGTACGGGCAATGTCGGGCTGAAACGCCTGGATATCGGCGTGCCCTACATGGACAAGTCCAATATCGTGCGCCGGGGCCACCGGCAGGACCGGCGCTGCCGGGGCGACACATGGTTCATCCCGTATGAAACCGTGCAGGGCAAGGCGCAGAAATTCCACCATCCCGGCACATTTCCCGTGCTGCTGCCACAGATGTGCATCCGCCTGCATGGCAAGGCCGCACCCGTGGTGCTGGACCCGTTCATGGGGACGGGCACCACGCTGGTCGCCGCCGTGCGCGAAGGGGGGCAGGGCATCGGAATCGACCTGGATACCATCTATGTCAATGTCGCGCGGCAAAGGGTACGGCAGGCCATGCAGGCGCAGGTGGATGGCGCGGCCGGGACAGATGATCGAAAACTTTGATGGTTTTCATTTAAACGATTATTTTGACAGATAATCCCTGAATCGGCCAGAAACCCACTCAAGCAAGGGACAGGGGGTATGGATGTCGGTTAAAACAGCAGTGGCAGGGTTGGTGGCCGCGGGTATCGTGGCGTACGGGGGAACGGTCGCCTACCTGACTCATTTCGATCATGCGGGCGCACCTGCGCCAGCGGGTGCAGGGGTGGACCCCACATCGGCGGCCGCACTGAATGTCATACGTGAGGCCCGGTGTGACTACTGCCACGCGGCCAAGGTCGACCTGCCGTTCTATTTCAGCCTGCCCGTGGCCAATACGTTGATGAGCCATGACCGGGACCAGGGGCTGCGGCATTTCCGTGTGGAACCGGTCATAAACGCCCTGCAGAACGGTGGCGTGCCCGATCAGGAACCGCTGGCCCGCATTGAGGAAGTCATCAATCAGAACCGCATGCCGCCCACGTTGTACCTGCTCATGCACTGGCATGCCCACCTGTCGGCGGCCCAGCGTGAAAGCATGCTGGCATGGATTGCGCAGGTGCGCCGCCAGCATTACGCGACACCGGGCGTTGCCGACCGCTTTGCCGCCGAACCGGTACAGCCCGTGCCCGAATCCGTGCCGGTGGACAGCCATAAGGTCGCGCTGGGCCAGCGCCTGTTCTTTGACCGCAAACTGTCCGGTGATGGCACGCTGAACTGCGCCAGCTGCCACAGCCTGCAGCATGGTGGCGTGGACGGGCTGGTCACCGCCACCGGCATTCATGGACAGAAGGGGCCGATCAATGTGCCCACCGTCTATGATGCGGTGTTCAACAAATGGCAGTTCTGGAACGGCCGCGCGGGCACGCTGGCGCAGCAGGCGGCCGGCCCGGTCATGAACCCGGTCGAGATGGGATCGCATGACTGGACATCGGTTGCGGCCCGCCTGCGTGAAGACCCGACCTACGGCCCGGATTTCCAGGCTGCGTATGGCAGCGACACGATTGATGAAAACACCATCACCGACGCCATTGGGGAGTATGAAAAGACGCTGGTGACGCCCGACAGCCGCTTTGACCAATATCTCAAGGGGGATGACGCGGCGCTGAACACACAGGAAAAGCACGGTTATGCGCTGTTCAAGCAGGTTGGCTGTTCAGGCTGCCATACCGGCTCGTCCATGGGTGGGCAGGCGTTCGAGCCGCTGGGGCTGGAAGGCAATTATTTCTCGGCCCGTGGCGGCAAGCTGACGGATGCGGACAAGGGACGCTTTGAAGTGACCCACGATCCCGCCGACATGGAACGTTTCAAGGTGCCCAACCTGCGCAATATCGCGCTGACCGGTCCCTATTTCCATGACGGCAGCATCAAGACGCTGGACGACGCGGTGCGTGACATGGCGCGTTACCAGACGCCCGACCATGACATTTCCAATCAGGACGTGGCGGATATCGTGGCGTTCCTCAATACGCTGACCGGGCGTTATCAGGGCGAGACCCTGCGGAATACAACGCCGTAACACGGTTCCTGTCCGTGCGGGAACGCAGGCCCTGCCGCCCATGCGGCAGGGTTTTTGCGCATGGGGCGATGCCTGAAAACATGGACCTGTCGGGCGGGGTATGATTCTATGGCTACGGACAGCGGCCCGGAGAAAGGAATCATACCGTGAGGCAGCGCAGACTGAACGAGGAGGAACAGGCCCTGTGGGCGGCCTTCGCGCATGGGATCGCGCCATTGCGGACCGCCCGGCAGGCAAAACCCGTCGCCCTGCCGCCAGAACCGCCCGCCATTCCCCCCACCATCCCGGCAAAACCCGGCATGAGCCGCGCCGCCATCATGCAACGGCTGACAGCGGGTGGCGTGCATGCGGTGCATGGCACCGCCAGCCACAGCCTGACCGTGCAGAAAGGCAGGGGCGGGGCGTTTGAAATCGGCGTTCGCAGGCCGGGACTGGATGACACAAGCTGGCGCGGGCTGGTCAGTGGAAAGCTGCGCCCGGCCCGCAGGCTGGACCTGCACGGGCAGGTGGCGCAGACGGCGTTTCACCGCCTGCATGGCTTCCTGATCCAGGCGCATGCGGACAATGTGCGCTGTGTCGAGATCATAACCGGGCTGGGCAGCGGCCATAATGGCGGCATCCTGCGCCGTGAACTGCCGTTCTGGCTGGGGCGTGGCGATCTGGGGCGGCTGATCCTTGCGGTCGTGCACCCGCATGCCGCCAATCAGGGCGCGGTGCGTGTGCTGTTGCGCCGGTCAGTGCGTGGCAACGGTTTGTGAAAGATTGTCTGAAACGGCTGGCGGTGTCAGCCCAGGCGCCATGTCGGCAGGTTCGCAGCCAGCCAGCGGCGTAGCGTCATGATGGTGGACGTATCCCCTGCCGCCAGCCGCAATGCCTCGGTCGCATCGGTGCCGGTCAGCAGGATACGGCCGGTATCCTGCGCCATGGTATGCACGGCGCTGTCGCGTATGGCCTGTGTCGTGGCCGCGCGCCACCGGGCCAGTGTCGCGGGTTGGGTCAGCATGGGCAGCACAAGGGCCAGATCCACGCCTGCCGCCGCCGCCAGCGGCTTCCATGCGGCGTAAAGCAGGCCATGCAGGGCGGAATGCGCATCCTGCTGCAGGCGGCTTTGCATGCTCATGACCTGCTGGTCGGACAGGGTAAGTGGGTTCGCCTGCGTGCCGAGGGTGAACAGGGCGGGAAAACCGGCCTGCGCCAGGCTGCTGACCAGTGCGGAGGTCTCGGGCGTGCCCAGCGGGTCGGTGATCTGTATGGTATCGACCTGGTTGTCGCGCAGGGCGGCTGCCGCGGCCTGTGGCGTGGCAAGTCCGGTGACGGGAATGGGACGCAGCCCGAACAGGCTCATGGCCAGTACGGTCGGCAGTTCAATGCCCGTCAGGGTCGATACGGCAATGCGTACGGGCCGGTCACGTATGAAGCTGCCCAGGCCGCGGTGCAGTTGCGCGCGCCCGATCACCACCGGCATCGTCGTGCTGAGCAGCAGGGGCACCCAGCGGCTGTAGTCGAAATGCGCGCGCGGGTCGCCACACAGGGAAGCGATAAGCGCCGAACCGGGTGCTGCCAGCGCCATCATGCCATCGGACGCGAACTGGGAATCGAACAGGTTGGCCCCGGTCACGCCGTCCTGTCCCACCGTATCACGCACCGGCAGGGGGGCGGGCAGACCCAGCCCCTGCGCCAGCGCGCCGGGCAGGACCGGCTTCCACCGGTCGGCCATGGCGCTCTGGTTTCCCGCCATCAGCAACCCGGGCCCGCCTGCCATGCCCGCGGGCATGGGCAGGCGCTCACGCGGGAGTTCGGACGCGGCCCCCCGCCGCATGGGCGCTGCCATCGCCCCACCAGCCAGCAGGGCCAGAAGGGCCCGTCGGCCGATCATGACCGTGCCCGCGCAGGCGCGGTCCCGTCCATCCGCATGGCGCGGCAGGGGATCGGGACAGGTCGGGACGGGAGGCGTGAGGCAGGCATGGGCCTATTCTTATGGCCAGTGGACTTCCGGGGGAAGACTCATGAGGATGGCTTCGGTATTTCCGCCGGTTTTCAGGCCAAAAATGGTGCCGCGGTCATGCAGCAGGTTGAACTCCACATACCGCCCGCGGCGGACAAGCTGCGCCTTGCGCTGTTCGGCGGTCCACGGTTCCATCATGCGGCTGCGCACGATGTCGGGATAGGTTTCCAGGAAACCCAGCCCCACATCGCGCGTGAAGGCGAAGTCGGCGTCAATGTCGCCGGTATTGAGGCGGTCATAGAAAATGCCGCCCAGGCCGCGCGCTTCATCACGGTGGGGCAGGTAGAAATACCGATCGCACCATTCCTTGAAACGCGGGTAATATTCCGGATCATGCTTTTCGCATGCCAGCCGGAAACCATCATGGAAACGGGCGGCGTCGCTGATGGCCTCGGCACTTTCGGGGAACATGGGCGTAATGTCGCCGCCGCCGCCAAACCATCCCTGCGTCGTGACGATCATGCGGGTGTTGAAATGGGCGGCGGGTACCAGCGGGCTGCACATATGGGCGACAAGGCTTATGCCCGTGGCGAAGAAACGTGGATCTTCCGACGCGCCGGGAATCGAGTCGCGAAAGCCGGGACTGAATTCCCCGCTGACGGTGGAAACGTTGACCCCCACCTTTTCAAATACGCGTCCGCGCATGAGGCTGATCACCCCGCCGCCGCCGGGCGTGCCGTCATCATTCGTGCGGTTCCATGGCGTGCGTTCGAAGCGGCCGGGCGCATCCTTGCCCGGCAGGGTCGGGCTGCCCTGTGCCACGGCGTCGTCCTCGATCTTTTCGAAGGCGTCACATATCCGGTCGCGCAGGTTTTCAAACCAGGCCCGGGCCGTGTCCTTCAGTCCATCGTGGGCAACTGGGGTGCGGGATGTTGTCATGGTTGTATCGTTCTGCCCGTTCTGGTCATTCGCAATGGGTATTACGGGTGCCCGTTTGTTCCGCTTATTGCAAGACGGGCGATTGCAAGACCCGTTACGCAACCGCTAGGAAGGGGGCACGCTTTTGGCGGGAACGCGAAAAGGAACACGTAATTGCGGCGGGAACGTAGCGGACATGCATGAACGGGGTCATCAGCAGGGCAATGCGCCATCTGCGCGTAATTTGTTGCGACGTGGCATGCTGCTGGCCTGTCTTGTCATCCCGACATCCATGGTCGGTGGCGGGGCAATGGCGCAGGCGCATGACTATCGTGAACCACCCCGGCAGGACTGGAGCTTCACCGGGCCGCTGGGCCATTTCGACATGGCGTCGGTCCAGCGCGGCTATACCGTTTACGCACAGGTCTGTTCCGCCTGTCATGGCATGAAATCGGTCACCTATGGCGACCTTGCGGGACTGGGCCTGAAGGAGGCGGACATCAACGCCATAGCCGGCGCGCACCGCGTCCCGGCGGGGGTGGACGCCAGTGGCCATCCGACCACGCGCCCGGCCAACATGGATGACCACCTGCTGTCGCCCTATCCAGACACGCACACGGCCGCCGCCGCCAACCATGGCGTGGTCCCCCCGGACCAGTCGCGGCTGGCGGTGGTGCATCCCGGCGGCGTGGACCGGATCTATGCCTTCCTGACCGGGTACGGACAGACACCGCCACCGGGCACGGTCGTGCCGCCGGGCCTGTTCTACAACCCCTATGCCGCGAACGGGCAGATCGCCATGCCGCCGCCGTTGTACGATGGCGCGATCACCTATCCCGACGGGACGCCCGCAACCGTGGCGCAGCAGGCGCGCGACGTCACCACCTTCCTGGCATGGGCTGCCAGCCCGCATCTGGTGGAACGCCACCGTACGGGTGTCGGGGCGGCCGTGTTCCTGCTGATCCTGCTTATTCTTTCCATCTGCCTGAAACGGAGAACGTGGTCCAATGTCCACTAAGCCTGCCACCGAAGAACAGATCGAGCCGGTGATCGGCCTGATCGGCGGTTCCGGCCTGTATGATATCGAAGGCCTTGAAGACAAGGAATGGCGCACGGTCGAAACCCCGTGGGGCAAGCCGTCCGACCAGCTTCTGTTCGGCAGGCTTGATGGCGTGCGCTGCGTGTTCCTGCCGCGTCATGGCCGGGGCCATCCGCTGCCGCCCTCGCGCCTGAACTACCGCGCCAATATCGACGCGCTGAAACGTTCGGGCGTGACCGATATCGTGTCGCTTTCGGCTGTCGGTTCGCTGAAGGAAGAACTGCCGCCGGGCCACTTCGTGGTGATCGACCAGTTCATCGACCGTTCGTTCGCGCGTGAAAAGAGCTTTTTCGACACGGGCTGCGTGGCCCATGTCGGCATGGCCGACCCGCTGTGCCCGCGTATTGGCGACGTGCTGGAAGGCCAGTGCCGGGAACTGGGGCTGGATGTGACCCGTGGTGGCACATACCTGGTCATGGAAGGCCCGCAGTTTTCCACCCGCGCAGAAAGCAACCTGTACCGTTCATGGGACTGTTCCGTGGTGGGCATGACCAACATGCCCGAAGCCAAGCTCGCCCGTGAAGCCGAGATCTGCTACGCCACCGTCGCCATGGTCACGGATTACGACTGCTGGCATGCCGATCATGACAGCGTGACGGTAGATGCCGTGGTCAAGGTCATGCAGGAAAACGCCAGCCGTGCCCGCGCCCTTGTCCGTTCGGTCATCCCGAAGCTGGGTGCGAAGCGTGGCCCCTGTTACGCCGGTTGTGACCGCGCGCTGGAACACGCCATCATCACCGCACCGGACAAGCGCGACCCGGCCCTGCTGAAAAAGCTGGAAGCCATTGCGGGCCGCGTGCTGAACCGGGTTTGACCTGAAAAAGCGCCCATGCCGGAAGGCACGGGCGTTTTTTTATGCGGGCAGATTACAGCCAGTGTTCAAAAAAGCTTAGCGTGCGCTGCATCGCCAGGGTTGCGGCGGCCTAGTTATAGGAAGGGCGGTCGGTGCAGCCAAAGCCGTGATCGGCGCCTTCATACGTGAAAATCTCGATATCCTCATGCGCGGCACGGATCGCGTCCACCTCATCGGCGGGGATATGCGCGTCTTCGGCGCCAAAATGCAGTTGCACGGGGCAGTTGGGCATCTGGTTACGGGTCTGGGCGATGCCGCCGCCGTACCATGCCACCGCCGCCGCGAACGCTTTGGTATGGCACGCCGCTTCCCATGCCAGCTTGCCGCCCCAGCAGAACCCGACAATCCCCTTCTTTTCCGTCGGGAGCATTTCCGCCGCGGCGACAAGGTCCTTCAGCGTGTCGGCCTGTGCAATCTCGCTGCGCAGTTTCAGGCCTTCGTGCATGCCGGCGTTGTCATAGGGCAGGATGGCGTCGCGCTTCACGCGGTCAAACAGGGCGGGGGCGATCGCCTGATACCCCTGTGCCGCAAAGGAATCGCATACGGCGCGGATATAGGGTGTAACCCCGAATATTTCCTGCACCACCACAACACAGCGCGCGGCATCCGGCCGACCAGCCCGGTAGGCGGAAAACGTATGTCCGTCCGCCGCTGTAACGGTGATGACTGCGCCCATGGCCTTTACTCCATTCGTTCCTTCGTTGCCCGCCACACAATGATGCCGTGTCCTGCCGCGTCAATATGAAACCCGCGTGATGAGACGGTTTATAAGAATTTTTTCCCTGTCGCGCCGGTCTGTAACGGGGCGGCAGCCAGCGTTCCGGCAGTCTCCTGACCGACGGTCGGGAATCGGTGCGCGCATTCATCATGCGCTGGGGTGACGGCTGGGCTTCCGCTTTTGACTGGGCTGCACTTCTTCAATCAATGCATTGATATTAAACAATAAAGTTTCGATATCCCGCTTTCTTGTCTGCGGGGTGCGAATTATGCGCGCCCAGTCCCGTTCCGCTTCTTGACACCCGTCGGGGGGCTTCCTATCTGGTTCTTAGCACTCTCATGAGGGGAGTGCTAACGCGATGCGGCCTGGCGCGCGCGCCAACCGGTGGCGTTGCTTGATTCAAGGGCGTTACCTTTTAAGAGATTTGGAGCGATCCATGACGAAATTTCGTCCCCTGCATGACCGTGTGGTCGTCCGTCGCCTCAAGAGCGAGGAAAAAACAGCAGGTGGTATCATCATCCCTGAGACCGCCAAGGAAAAGCCGATGGAAGGCGAGGTGATCTCGGTGGGCGCAGGTGCCCGTAACGAGCAGGGGCAGATCGTCCCCCTCGACGTGAAGGCGGGTGACCGCGTCCTGTTCGGCAAGTGGTCGGGCACGGAAGTGACGATCGACGGTGAAGAACTGCTGATCATGAAGGAAAGCGACATCATGGGCGTGGTCGCCTGACCCACCCGGTGCTTTCCTGACCGAGTAACCTTTTAGAACTTTCCATATCGGAGAAGAAGAAAATGGCAGCCAAGGACGTAAAGTTCGGCGGTGAAGCCCGCCAGCGCATGCTGCGTGGCGTGGACATTCTTGCAGACGCGGTAAAGGTGACGCTGGGCCCGAAGGGTCGCAACGTTGTCCTGGACAAGAGCTTCGGCGCACCGCGCATCACGAAGGACGGTGTCTCCGTCGCCAAGGAAATCGAACTGGCTGACAAGTTCGAGAACATGGGCGCGCAGATGGTCCGTGAGGTCGCATCCAAGACCAACGACATCGCAGGCGACGGCACCACCACGGCGACCGTGCTGGCGCAGGCCATCGTGCGTGAAGGTGCCAAGGCTGTTGCCGCCGGCATGAACCCGATGGACCTCAAGCGCGGCATCGACAAGGCGGTTGGCGTTGTCGTTGAAGAGCTGAAGAAGAACGCGAAGAAGATCACGACCCCGGCCGAGACGGCGCAGGTCGGCACGATTTCCGCCAATGGCGAGCATGAAATCGGCGAGATGATCTCCAAGGCGATGCAGAAGGTCGGCTCCGAGGGCGTCATCACGGTGGAAGAGGCCAAGGGCCTGCACACCGAACTGGACGTGGTCGAGGGCATGCAGTTCGATCGTGGCTACATCTCCCCGTATTTCGTGACGAATGCGGAAAAGATGACCGTCGATCTGGACAGCCCCTACATCCTGATCCACGAAAAGAAGCTGTCCTCGCTGCAGCCGATCCTGCCGCTGCTTGAAGCGGTCGTGCAGTCCGGCCGTCCGCTGCTGATCATCGCGGAAGACGTTGATGGCGAAGCGCTGGCGACCCTGGTGGTCAACAAGCTGCGTGGTGGCCTGAAGATCGCCGCCGTCAAGGCGCCGGGCTTCGGTGACCGTCGCAAGGCCATGCTGGAAGACATCGCGATCCTGACCGGTGGCCAGGTCATCAGCGAAGACCTCGGCATCAAGCTGGAAAGCGTGACGCTGGACATGCTGGGCACCGCGAAGAAGGTGCACATCGACAAGGAAAACACCACCATTGTCGAAGGCGCCGGCAACACGGACGGCATCAAGGGCCGCTGTGCGCAGATCCGCGCGCAGATCGAGGAAACGACCTCCGACTACGACCGTGAAAAGCTGCAGGAACGCCTGGCGAAGCTGGCAGGCGGCGTTGCCGTGATCCGCGTCGGTGGTTCCACCGAGATCGAGGTGAAGGAACGCAAGGACCGCGTTGACGACGCCCTGCACGCGACCCGTGCGGCGGTTGAGGAAGGCATCGTCCCCGGTGGCGGCACGGCACTGGCCCGCGCATCGACCAAGCTGGGTGGCCTGCACTTCCATAACGACGACCAGCGCGTCGGTGCGGACATCATCCGCAAGGCCCTGCAGGCTCCGCTGCGCCAGATCGCCCACAACGCGGGTGAAGATGGTGCGGTCATCGCTGGCAAGGTTCTGGAAAACGACACCTACACCTTTGGTTTCGATGCCCAGATCGGCGACTACAAGGACCTGGTGGAAGCCGGCATCATCGATCCGATGAAGGTTGTCCGCACGGCGCTGCAGGATGCGGCATCGGTTGCCGGCCTGCTGATCACCACCGAAGCGATGGTGGCCGAGCGTCCGGAAAAGAAGGCCCCCGCAATGCCGGAAGGTGGCATGGGTGGTATGGGCGGCATGGATTTCTGATCCGGCCGGGCATGTCACGGTCCCCGCGCAGGCGGGGACCGGCGCCACGAAAAGAAGGGGGAAGGGCCAGTGGCCTTTCCCCCTTTTTTTGTACACATGGCAGGGATGTGCGCGGCGGGCATGTCAGGATGATTTGACACGGGCGGTCATTTCATGCTGCCCCTAGGGAGCACGAACGACGTGAAAGTGGCAGGGTGTTTTCCGGATGCCCCGTTTTTTTCATGGCCGTAAAGGCACGCGCCCGGATTGCCGGTATTAGGACCGGCAAGGATGGCGCTGGAGAAGAGACTGGCTATGGCTACCGGAAAAGTAAAATGGTTCAACGCAACCAAGGGTTTTGGCTTCATCATGCCTGATGATGGCGGCAAGGACGTGTTTGTGCACATCACCGCGGTGCAGGCCGCCGGCCTGCGTGGCCTGAACGAGGATCAGGCGGTCAGCTACGACATCGCCATGGAACGTGGCAAGGCCGCCGCGACCAACCTCAAGGCGCTCTGACGTCCTGCCCCGTAGCGGGGCGGCCCATGGGGGAGCAGTGATCAGGAAAGCTGGTCCACGGATGTATCCTGCGCCTGCAGGAAGGCCGTGATCTCCCGCGCTGCGGCACTCAGGCCAAGGCGGCGGACCGCCACCCCTTCGGGGAAGGCGGACAGAAGGCGTGACGGGGTGCGCCTGTCCAGCAGGACAAATACACCCCTGTCCTGTCGGCTGCGGATCAGGCGCCCGAACGCCTGGCGCAGGCGCAGGCGGGCGATCCTGTCGTCATAACGCCCCGGCGCGCCACCAGACAGGTGAATGCGCCGTTCACGGTGCAGGATATCGGGACGCGGCCACGGCACGCGCTCGAACGCCACCAGACGCAGGGCATTGCCCGGCACGTCCACCCCATCACGCATCGCATCGGTTCCCAGCAGGCAGGCATTGCGCTCACTGCGCAGGATGTCCACCAGCGTTGCATTGTCCATCGGGTCCACATGCTGGGCAAACAGCGGCAGGCCCGCGGCCTCCAGCGGGGTTACGATGCGGCGATAGACTTCGCGCAGGCGCGATATGGCGGTAAACAGCCCCAGCGCGCCGCCGTTCGATGCCATGAACAGCGTGCGGTAGGCCCCCGCCAGCGCTGCCGGGTCATCATGCGCCACGTCGGTGATGATGAAGGCGCGACTCTGTTTCGCGTAATCGAACGGGCTGGGAAATGACGACCGGATCGCGGGGGATGGCAGGTGGATTGCGCCCGACCGGGCTTCGGCTGCGTCCCATGCGCGCTCGGCGCTATCGTTTTCCGTGTCCTCTCCCGTTTCGTCACGCAATGTGGCCGATGTGACCAGCACGCCATGGGCCGGGGCCGCCAGCACGCTGGCAAACGGAATGGTCGGGTCCAGCCAGTGGCGGTACAGGCCCACATCCCGCTCGCCGGGGTTCTGGCCCTCGCGCCGGTCCATGCGGATATAATCGATATATTGCGGGGTCTCGCCTTCTGGCGGCGGCGCGCCCGCCTGCATGGTGCCCAGCATGGCGCACCAGCCATCCACGCGTGACAGCGCCCGCCTGCGGATCGAGCGGATGGCGGCGGCAATCCGTTCGCGCATGGGGGTGTCCAGCCAGTCGGCTTCGGTTTCCAGCGCTTCATCCAGCCGCGCGATCAGGGTGCGCAGCGGTTCGGCCAGCCGTCGCAGCGCACGCTCCAGCCCCTGTGCCGCCGCATGCAGGGATTCGGGCATGGGGTGCAGGTCGCATTCGCTGTCGCTGCGGCGACCGCCCCCCTCGGGGCTGCCATGGGTGCGGGCCAGCACCTGCTGGCGCAATTCGTGCAACAGGACTTCGGACGGGTTGGACAGGGCGGGCTCACCCGCTTCCACTGGGGTATCGGCAGGGGCTGCCGTCCTGTTGCCGGGGTCGAGCGCGGCAAGGCGGGCGGACCATCCCGGCGCGGGCAGGGCGCGGGCAGCCATCAGCGCCGTATCCAGCGGTGTCTCGATACGGGGAATATGCACCAGCAGGTCTTCCAGCCTGCGCCGCAGGCCGCGTGCGCGTGACCGTGCGCCCTCGGCCCCCAGCAGCCACCGCCGCAGTTCTGCCGCCTCCAGCCCCGACAGTTCCAGGGCGAAGGCGCTGTCGGCGGCATCGGCGATATGATGTCCCTCATCCATGATGTAGCGGGTGGGGGTGTTGTCCTCGTTATTGGTGTCCGCGCCATCCATGGCGTGCCATGCCGCCTGTGACATGACCAGCGCATGGTTGGCGATCACCAGGTCCGCCGTGCGGGCGCGACGGATGGAGTGTTCGACCATGCACTGCTGGTAATGCGGGCACGCGCCGTGAATGCATTCGCCGCGCCGGTCAGCGATGCTGGTCAGCAGGCCGCGCCCGAACAGGTCCGCAAACCACCCCGGCAGGTCACCGCCAAACAGGTCGCCATCACGCGTATGCGCCGCCCACAGCGCCACAAGCGCCAGACCGATGAAGGACGCATTTCCCGCCTGCCCACGCGACAGCGCGATATTCACGCTTTCTTCCATGTTCAGCAGGCACAGGTAGTTCTCCCGTCCCTTGCGCACCACCACATGGCTGCGCCGGATGTCCGGGTCGGGATAGACGCGGGCCAGTTCCGATTCGATCTGGCGCTGCAGGTGGCGGGTATAGGTGCTGACCCATACGGCCCCGCCATTGCGCTGCGCCCAGATGCTGGCGGGGGCGACGTAGCCAAGGGTCTTGCCTGTTCCCGTTCCCGCTTCCGCCAGAACCATGTGCGGGTCGCCCTGCGTCGTGCGCGGGGCGAAGGCGCGTGCGGCAACGTGGCTGAAGGCTTCCTGTGCCGGGCGATGCTCCGCCCCTTCGCCAAGGATGGCGCGCAGGTTGGCGCGTGCTTCCTCCCCCGTGACCGGATGCGCGGCGGGTGCGGGGCGGGGGGCGGTTTCTTCCCATTTGGGCAGGCGCGTCCAGACCTTCAGCGCCTCGTTGGGCTGGATCATGCCTGCGGGCAACCCGCCGGCGGGGGACAGCCCCAGTGCAGCGCAGACCGATGGCCCCCATGCCCATCCGGCGCGGCGCATGCCCCAGGCCAGCGTGGCCTTTATGCTCCCTTCGGGCGTGTTGCGGCTGGCTGCGATCCGGCGCAGCAGTTCAAACACCAGATCGGGCAGCAGGTCGGCTTCCGGCGCGTCCAGCCTGGCTTCGGCAATGCCAAGTGCCGTTCCCAACCCGCGTGCGGTGGGCGGCGCGCTGTGGGCGGGCAGGGCGAAGGCGAACAGTTCCAGCAGGTCCAGCCACGGGCTGGGGCGTGGCGGCGGCGGCAGGTCCAGCCTGCGCGCGGTCGCGGGCGCATGGATGACCATGGGGGCCGGCCACTGGGGCAGTTCGCGCCGTATGTCGTCGGCCGACATGGACAGGATTTCCCCGTCCGGGGTCAGGACCGACCATGCGCCGTGCCGGGGAATGAGCGCCGGCGCACTGTCCGGCAGGGGCGGGGTGTCTGGCATGTCGGTAAATGATATAGGGTACGAGCGGACGAATGTCGCCCGTCGTGTGTCATGTCATTATTATTGCTGTACCCCCGGGTGTGGAATAGGATAGATTGACCCGCGCCCCTCCTGTCCATAGCTTGCCGGTCCATGTCAGAACAGCATCGTCCCCTTATCTCGCCCCTTCCCAAATCCTGGCCGTTTGAGGAGGCCGCCAAACTGTCCACGCATGTTGGCGCGCGTGATGTCACGACTGAACGGCCTGTCCTGCTGGAAACCGGCTATGGCCCGTCGGGGCTGCCCCATATCGGCACGTTTGGCGAGGTCGCGCGCACATCATGGGTGCGTCAGGCGTTCACGAAGCTGACCGGCCTGCCCACGCGGCTACTGGCGTTTTCCGATGACATGGACGCCCTGCGCAAGGTGCCGGACAACGTTCCCAATCAGGACATGCTGCGCCAGTATATAGGCAAGCCGCTTTCGCGCGTGCCCGATCCCTTTGGCACGCATGAATCCTTTGCCGCCCACAACAATGCCCGCCTGCGCTCCTTCCTCGACGGGTTCGGGTTTGAATACGAATTCGCATCCTCCACGCAGTATTACGAAGGCGGTCGCTTTGATGCGGCCCTGAAGCGCGTGCTGGAGGTGCATGACAAGATTGTGGCCGTGATCGCCCCGACACTGGGGGAGGAACGCCGCGCGACCTATTCCCCCGTGCTGCCCATCCACCCGCGCACCGGTCAGGTCATGCAGGTGAAGATGGACGCCATCGACCCCGTGGCGGGCACGGTGCGCTGGACCGATGAGGACGGCGAGACGTTCGAGACCCCGGTCACCGGCGGCCATGCCAAGATGCAGTGGAAGGCCGACTGGGCCATGCGCTGGTATGCGCTGGGTGTCGATTACGAAATGTCGGGCAAGGACCTGATCGACAGCGTGCGCCTGTCGGGCAAGATCTGCCGTATCCTGGGTGGCCAGCCGCCTGCGGGCCTGACGTATGAGCTGTTCCTTGACCAGAACGGCCAGAAGATTTCCAAGTCCAGGGGCAATGGCATCTCGGTCGAGGAATGGCTGCGCTACGCCCCGGCGGAAAGTCTTGGGCAGTACATGTTCAATGCGCCGCAGCGCGCCAAGCGCCTGTTCTTTGACGTGATCCCCAAGGCGACGGACGAATATCTGGCCCATGTGGCCAAGGCGAAAACGCTGGCGGTGGAAGATCCCGCCCTGCTGACCAACCCGGCATGGTTCATTCACAAGGGGGAAATCCCGGCGGATGCAGGCAGCCCGGTCACGTTTGGCATGCTGCTCAACCTCGCCTCTGTCGCCAATGCCGAGACGCCGGACGTGCTGTGGAAGTTCATCCAGCGTTATGATGCGAAGGCCACCCCCGAAAGCTGCCCCATGCTGGCGCGGCTGGTGGATCATGCCATCGTCTATTACGCTGATTTTGTCCGCCCGACGAAGCACTACCGTGCCCCCGACGCGCATGAACGCACGGCGCTGGCTGCCCTGGCCGAAGCCCTGCGCGGGCTGGAGGGGGAGGATGTCTCCCCCGATACCTGCCAGAACCTTGTGTTCGAGATCGGCAAGACCCATGGTTTCGAGCCGCTGCGGGCGTGGTTCGGCTGCCTGTATGAAGTGCTGCTGGGGCAGAAGGAAGGCCCGCGTTTCGGGATTTTCGTGGCGCTGTACGGGATCGCGGAAACCGTGGCCCTGATCGAGGCGGCGCTGACCCGTGGCGAAGGGGTCGTGGCCTAAGGGCCAGCCCATGTCCGACCGTTCGTTGCACGATCCCCCCCCACAGCAGGTCGGGGATGACAATGCGGCCGGGGGAAGCGTGCCGCCACCGCCAAAACACTCGTTGCTGCGGCACCTGCCGCATGTGCTAGGCCTGCTGCTGCTGGTCGGCGCCGTGGTCGTGGTGCAGCGCGAGGTGCGCCACCTGCACTGGCGCGACATCAGCCATGCGCTGGCCGCCATCCCGGTGGGCACATTATGGGCCGGGGCGGGTTTTACGCTGCTGTCCTATCTTGTCCTGTCCTTCTACGACTGGCTTGCGGTGCGGCAGGTGGGCTGCCCGCTTGGGTTCAGGCGCACGGCGTTCGCCGCGTTCTGTTCCTACGTGCTGTCGCACAACCTTGGTTTTTCCGCCATTTCCGGTGCGGCGGTCCGTTTCAGGCTGTATGGCAACTGGGGGCTGAAGCCGTTCCAGATCGCGCAGATCATTGCCTTCTGTTCGGCCACCTACCTGCTGGGGGCGGCGGTGCTGATCGGCAGCGTGCTGGTGCTGGAACCCGGCACGGTGCCCTTCGTGGGCCATATGCTGCCCGGCTTCCTCATGCGGTTGGTGGGAATCGTGCTGTGGGGCGGGGTCGTCGCCTATGTCGTCATGGGCCGGTATGTGAACGAAATCCGGCTGTGGCGATGGCAGATCACCTTTCCCTCCTCGGGCATGGCGATCATGCAGACGGTTGTCGCGACGCTGGAGGTCGCGGCCACGGCGGCCATTGCCTATACCTTCCTGCCTGACGCACCCGGTCTGGATTACGGCACGTTCCTTGCCATTTATATCGCGTCCTACACGGCGGGCCTTGTGGCCAGCGTGCCCGGTGGGCTTGGTGTATTTGATGGCGCGATGATGTTCGCGCTGGGGCCGTACGTGCCCGCGACCCGCATCGTGACGGCCATCCTGATCTTCCGCCTGTTCTATTATATCGTGCCGCTGTTCGTGGCGGGCATCATGTTTGCAGCCCATGAACTGTTCCTGCGCGGGGATGCCGCGCTGTCGCGCAAGGTTGGCGCGCGCAGCCCGGTGCGGGGACCGCGCATGGGTCGTCCCAGTCAGGTCATACGTGAAAGCGAGGCCGATTTTTCCGTGGCGGTGGCAACCGGCGCGGTTTCACTGTGTGGCTGGCTTTTGCTGGCGCTGACCCTGCTGGACCCGGAAAACTGGCTGAATGCTGGCCGCATGCAGCCCCTGTTCGCGACGGTGGGGGATTACCTGCTGTCACTGATCGGGGTGGTGCTGATCGGTCTTGGCATCGGTCTGTCGCAGCGTGTGACCCTGGCGTGGAAGGCCACGATGGTGCTGCTGGCGGGGGCGTGCGGGCTGACGTTGCTGCGGGGATCGCCCATGGCGGTGCCGGGACTGCTCATGCTGGTCTGCATGCTGATCGCGCCATTTCGCGGGTCGTATTACCGCCATGCCCGGATCATGAGCGAGCCGCTTTCTTCCAACACCATCGTGTCGCTGGTGCTGCTGATCAGTTCCATCGTGATTCTGGTCATGGCGGGACCGCATGATTCCGCAGGTGGCAGCTGGTGGGAAATCATGCTGTTCGCCACGCGTCCCGGCATTGCGCAGTGGACGCTGGGGCTTGCGGTCATGCTGGCGCTGATCATGATCGTGCGGCTGGTACGGCCGGGTCGTGTTCACGTCATGCCATGGAATGCGCAGACGAAGGCCCTGTATCACAGCTTTGATCATTCGCTGGATGGACTGGGACAGATGACCCCGGTGCCGGTGTGGCTGATACCGGGCGCGCGCAGGCGCGCGCTTCTGCCATTTGTACGACTGGGACCGTATCTGGTCGGGCTGGGTGACCCGGCGGGGAAGGCGGATGATTGTACATCCGCCATATGGTGGTTGCGTGACCTTGCGCTGCAGGAAGGGTGTCAGCCGGTTTTCTGGCATGTCGGGATCAGCCTGCTGCCGGTCTATAATGAACTGGGGCTGACACCATGGCCCCTGACGGAAGAGGGGCATCCGACCCATCCCGGCTACCTGTGCGCCGCGGCGGAGGACCTGACCATGGTCCGCAGCCTGATGCGCCCGTCATTCCATGTCCCATCCCACGCAGGGGAATAAGCGCATGCAGGGACCGCGTGGCAGGAAGGGGCGATCATGACCAGCCATGCGGGATTACTGCTGACCCATTTTTCCACCGTGGTGGGGTTGCCCAGCCTGTCCGGTGCCTTCCTCATGGCGTTTCCGGCGCTGTTTTCCATTGTCAATCCGCTGGGGGCCGCGCTGATTTTCGCGCAGGTCACGGCAGGACATGACCGGCGTACCTGCATGGCGCTGGCACGGCAGGTGGCGTTCTATTCCGCGATGCTCATGCTGGCCTCGATCTGGATCGGGGGGCTGGTTCTTTCATTTTTTGGCATCACCATCGATGCCCTGCGTATCGCAGGCGGGCTGGTTGTGGCGGTGCGGGCCTGGTCCCTGCTGCAGGCCCCTGAAACGGAAGAAGCCCGCAAGCAGGCCCAGGCCAGTCAGGGCAGTAACGCGCAGGCCAGCAGCAACATGATGGGACAGGCATTCTTTCCCCTGACCATGCCCTTCACCGTTGGTCCGGGCACGATTGCGGTCGCCATTGCGCTGGGGTCGGAAGGACCGCCGGGCGGGCACCACATCATATTCTATGGCGTGCTGTCACTGGCGGCCATGCTGGTGGCTGCGATCGTATGGGCGGCCTATACCTATGCCGATCAGCTTCTGTGCCTGCTGGGCACGACCGGCACGCGCATTGTCTCGCGCCTTGCCGCCCTGATCCTGCTGTCGATTGGCGTGCAGATCCTGATTACCGGCATACAGGGCGTCATCCTGTCCAGCGCGCGCGCTGTCCTGCTCATGGCTGGCTGAAGGCCGGGGATAACGGCGGGATGTCCGGCAGGTCGTCACCCGCCAGTATGGCCCGCACGCAGGCCCGTAGCGCAGGCAGCACATCGGCGCCAAACCGGGGCGTGCGCCGTTCCCACGCCCCCGTGCGCCATGACGGGTGGGGCAGGGGGAAATACCGGGGCAGGTAACGCCGGAAATCAAGGCTGCGGTCACTGACGCGGCCCTTGCCCAGAATATGCAACTGCGCATAGGACCCGACCACAAGTGTCAGCCTGATATCGGGCATCTGCGCCATGATGCGCGCGCGCCATTGCTGTGCGCATTCGGGCCGGGGTGGACAGTCACCACCCTTTGGCAGCCTGCCGGGATAACACAGCCCCATGGGAACCAGTGCGACGCGGCTGGAATCATAGAATGTCGCCCGGTCGATTCCCATCCAGCCACGCAGCCTGTCGCCTGATGCATCATTGAAGGACTGCCCGGTCTCATGTACGCGCGTGCCGGGCGCCTGGCTTGCGATCAGTAGCCGCGCCGTGCGCGAGACATGCAGCACCGGACGCGGCCCAAGCGGCAGGTGGACGGCACAGGTCTGGCACGTGCGGATGGCGTCCAGAAGGTCTTCCAGTGTTTCGGCCATGGCCCATTTACGCTTCCAGCAGGTCACGTGTCCATGCGGGTACGGTGCGTGTCGCGGGACCCGCAATGGCCTGGTCAAAGGCGGAGGGACCGGATGGGATTTCCAGGTTGAACAGCATCGTATCCGCATGTCCGGCCACGCTGTCCACAAAACCGGCGGCAGGATAGACCACGCCGGATGTGCCTATGGCAACAAACAGGTCACATGCCGCCAGATGCCGGGAAATGGCCTCCATATGGTAGGGTATTTCCCCAAACCAGACGATATCGGGCCGTAATGTCGGCTGACCACAGGCAGGACACGGCGTATCGGGAAAACAGTCCGTGCGCCATGCCGGGGTCGCGCGGCAGGCGGTGCAGCGCAGGCGCAGCAGTTCACCATGCATGTGGATGACGTTGCGGCTACCGGCGCGTTCATGCAGGTCATCGATATTCTGGGTGACGATGGTGACCTGTCCGTCCCAGCGTCCCTCCCGTCCCGCGCGTTCCAGTTCCGCCAGCGCCAGATGGGCGGCGTTGGGATGGACAGTGGGTAACCGGGCCCGCAGGCCGTTGTAGAAACGGTCAACCCGCAGGGGATCGCGCTGGAAGCCCTGCGGCGTGCAGATGTCCTCAATCCGTTCATGGTTCCACAGGCCGTCCGCACCCCGGAAGGTCTGCAATCCCGATTCCTGGCTTATGCCCGCCCCGGTCAGGACCACGATGCGTTGCATGATGGCATTTCCCCCTGTTGGCTGCCCGCCCCAGTGTGGGGGAACGCCGTACATAAGAAAACCGCCATGGGCGGAACCCATGGCGGTTTTCAGTAACTGTATCAGGAGAAGGTGGTTCCAGTGGGGAACCACCCATCCGCCTTACTGTGCGGCGTCCTGACCGGTGTGCGTCTGCGGGGCAAACGTCCAGCCCGAGCCGTAAGGCTGCGGCAGGAAGACCGACCAGCCGCTGCTCACGCTGTTCCAGCCAGAGCTGGAAACCGGGGCGCCCGTGTCGCGCAGCTTGGTAACATCCGCAGCCGTAACGGTGCCGGGCGCCTTGTTGCCCCAGCTGGTGCGGATGAAGTTGACCACATCAGCAATCTGCTGGGCGGACAGCGACTTGCTGTAACCCGGCATTGCCACTGCGGACGGTGCCCAGTTGCTCGGCGGCAGCACGCCACCATGCGCAATCACGTTCACCAGCGAGGTCGGGTTCTCGGTCACGACAACCGGGTTGCCAGCCAGCGGCGGGAACATGCGGGCCACGCCACCACCGTCGTTACGGTGACAGATGGCGCATTCCTTCACATACGTATCAGCACCCGGAACGCTGGCGGTATTACCCGAAGCCAGCATGTTCGCGGTGGACGGATCGTAGGTGTAGTTGCCCTGTGACGGCGGCACCGGCGGCAGGCTCTTCAGGTACTTCGCGATGGCGTGCAGGTCGTCATCGGTGAAGTACTGGGTGCTCCATGCCACTACATCGCCCATGCCACCGAACACGGCGGAGTGGTCGATACGGCCGGACTTCAGGAAGGTGTAGATGTCATCCTCGGACCAGCGGCCCAGACCAACGACAGGATCGTTGCGCAGGCTCGGCGCGACCCAGTTGTCGATCGGTGCGCCACCGGACAGGAAGTCAGGACCACCGGCAGCGTCCAGCGCCTTTTCCTGAATGGCGAAGCCACGCGGGGTATGACACGCACCGCAATGCCCGGGGCCGGTAACCAGATAATCGCCACGTGCGATTTCAGGATCCGTGCCTGGCGCCGGCGTGAAGTCCTTCGGCGAAGGCGAGAACATCATGCGCCAGATGCCCAGCGGCCAGCGCATGGACAAGGGCCAGGAGATGTCCGGCTGCTTGTCCGGCTGCGCGACCGGCTTCACCCCATGCATGAAGTACGCATACAGCGCCTGCATGTCTTCCTTCGTCATGCGCGAGAAGGAGGGATACGGCATGGCCGGATACAGCGTGGAACCGTCCTTGCGGATACCATGGCGCACGGCTTCGTCGAATTCGGCGAAGGTGTAGCGACCGATACCGTAGGTCGGGTCCGGTGTGATGTTCGTGGAGTAGATCGTACCGATCGGGCTCTTGATTTCAAGCCCGCCTGCGTACGACTGTCCATGGAGAGCGGTATGACATGCTACGCAGTCACCCAGTCGCGCGACATATGCCCCCTTCTGGACCAGCGCGGAGTCAGCATCTGGCGTCTGTGCCAATGCCGTCCCTGCCAGCAGACTAAACGCTGCCGCGCTGAATGTCACCTTAAGTCTGTTGATCATTATGTTCACCATCATGCGTCGCGTTGATGCGAAAAATTGTCAAAACCGGGAGATTACGGCAGCTGCTCGGGGATACCGTCAGCGTTCTTCCGGGCATCAACTTCCCTCTGATAGGTCTCGTTCGCACGCTTGATCAGGAACTGGCGGATGTCCTCAATCTCGGTCGGGTTCATGTTACCGTCGAAGCGATCCATACCGTAGGCGGTAAGCGCGCCGCGGCCGACAACATTGTAGAACGCGTCCTCATGACGGATGGACCCGGACCAGCGCAGGTCAGGCAGCACACCGGCACCTTCTGCGTTATCGCCATGACAGGCGGCGCAATAGGTCTGGAACTGGAAGTAACCGTTATCGGTACGCTTGCTGTCGAACTGTGCCGGCGGCTTGACGGGCAGGAAGCCCTGGTCATTCTGCTTGGGCAGCGGGCCGGACTTGCCATCGAGCGAGAAGGCAATGATGCGCGAGTGGTTGACGGTCCAGCCGCTGGTACGGGCCAGGCCACCAAGGAAGAACGGATAGATGCCGCCCCAGCCCACTTCAACCGCAACATACTGCTTGCCATTGGCAAGGTAGGTCACAGGCGGTGCGATGATGCCGCTGTCCGCCGCGAAGTGGAACAGGTCGGAACCGTTCGTCGCGTCATAGGCATGGAATTCGCCGTTCGCCAAGCCCTGGAACAGCAGGTCGCCGCCAGTTGCCAGGATACCGCCGTTCCACGGCCCCTTGTGGTCCACGCGCCATGCTTCAGCCTGCTTCTGCGGATCCCAGGCCACGATCCAGCCCTTCAGGTCCTTCACGAAGGCCTGCTTGGCTTCAGGCGAGTCGGGAATACCGACCTTGTTCATGTCCAGACCCAGGTTCCAGCTGTCGGGGTGCGGCGTGAAGCCACCGACCTGATTGGTGTACAGGAACGGAACCTGCTGCGCCGGAATATAGACCAGCCCGGTCTTGGGGCTGAACGCCATGGCCGCGAAGTTATGGCCGCCAAGGTCACCCGGAATGCCGTACCATTCCTTGCCCGTAAGGGTGTAGAGCGCATCGGGGTTGTAGATCGGACGGCCGGTCTTGGGATCAAGGCCGCTGGCCCAGTTCACATAGACGTAGTTCTTGCCCGAGATGAACTCACCGGTCTTCGCATCGATGATGTAGAAGAAGCCGTTCTTCGGCGCATGGACGATGACGTGGCGGGTTTCACCATTGATCGGCAGGTCAAGCGTCATGATCTGCTGGACCGAGGTGAAGTCCCACTGGTCCATCGGCGTTTCCTGGAAATGCCAGACGTATTCGCCGGTTTCCGGCTTCAGTGCGACGATGCTGCCCAGGAACAGGTTGTCGCCCTTGCCTTCGGAACGGTACTTGTAGTTCCACGGCGAACCGTTGCCAACGCCCAGGTAGACCAGGTCGGCCACGGGGTCATACACGATGGAATCCCATACCGTGCCGCCGCCACCCTGGCGGGTCCAGGCGCCGGTCGGGCTCCAGGTCTGGTAGGCCTTGTTCATCAGCACGCTGTCGGATGCAGTGTGGTCCGGTTCGTTCTTGGGGTTCGGAACCGTGAAGAAGCGCCAGTCGACCTTGCCGGTTTCCGCATCGAACGCCGTGACGAAGCCACGGGCACCGAATTCGGAACCACCGTTACCGATGATCACGCGGCCCTTGGCGATACGGGGCGCGCCGTCAACCGTATAGGAACGCTGCTTGCCCAGTTCCGCTTCGGGCGGCATGGTGTTGACGCTCCAGACCAGCTTGCCGGTCTTGGCGTCCAGCGCGATCAGGCGACCGTCGAACGTGCCGAAATAGACCTTGCCATTCCAGTATGCCGCGCCACGGTTGACCGTGTCACAGCAGCCCTTGTCGGCAATGTTGCCGGGCACGCGCGGGTCATAGGACCACAGCAGCTTGCCGGTTGCGGCGTCGACGGCTTTCATCATGCTCCAGTTGGTGGTGGCGTACATGACGCCATCAATAACCAGGGGCGTGCCTTCCTGGCCACGGTTGGTATCAAGGTCCAGATACCAGGCCAGCTTCAGGTTACCGACATTGGAACGGTTGATCTGATCCAGCGGGCTGTAGCGCTGTTCAGAATAGGTGCGGCCATAGGTCATCCAGTTACCGGGGTGATCATCGGCATGGATGATCGCTTCCCCCGTGGCGCCCTGCCCGTCATCTGCGGATGCCATGGTGGCATACCCGGAGATGAGAGCCGCACATATCGTTCCGGCTGTAAGCGTTCTGCTCAGAGAACGTCTTTTTCCGAAAACGGCAGAAATCATATGTGATGTCCTCAGAAAACTAACGGTTTCGAATTCAGGATGCCGCCGCTGCAACTTTCTGCCCGGAGCAGCTTTCTGAATGTATCCGGCAAAAAAACGCGCTAGCGCTTCTTTTCCGGCCAGACAGGAAACCGGCTTCAGGCAGGAAAGACAAAGCAGGTGGTCCGTTTCATCCGAACATACTGAGGCTAGCACGCTCGTCTCCTGACATTTTAGTGTTCACCCTCACTAAAAAGTGAACATGCTGTCGCATAAGCAATGAAACGGATAGTTCGGAATTCCGCAGATTTTCATAAAATCTGTTGATATTTCAGGAAGAATGACAAGATGTGTCTACTGCGAACATGCAGGCGGTTCACAATGATTGATAAGAAAAATATTTTTATTATTCACAAATGGAATAGATGCCGGGCCGCGGAAGACTCCTGTTTGCGTCCATGTCGGGTGGGTGGAGCAGAGAATCAGAACTGTAACGGATAATGTTCCAGCGGCTCGTAAAACGGCCCGTCTGCATGGCGTATGGACCGGAACAGGGTGAAATGCCCCATCGTCCGGGCCTCCGCCGCGGGAACGGTGGTCGCAAGCCAGCGTTGCCGACGTTCCTGGTCGGGATGTTCCATCCGGCCGACAGTGACATGCGGGGTGAAATGGCGGCTGTTCCGCTCGGCTCCCGCCGGAATCGCGCGGTTCAGGCCCTTGCGCACCTTCTCGCGCAGTGTGGTCAGGGCATCGTCGGGTGCGCAGCCAATCCATAATGTGTCCGACCCGTTCGGACGGGCCGATGTGAACAGCCCCGTGCCCGCCGGTTGCAGTACAGGCGGTGTGGCGCGGATGGCGGACAGGACGTGATGGATTTCCTCGTGCAGGTGGGGATGGGTGACCTCCCCGATGAAATGCAGCGTGAGGTGGTAGGATTCAGGCGATTGCCACGTAACATCCGGCAGGCCGCCACGTAATTCGCCTATCGCGTGAAGCAGCGGAAGCGGGAGTTCAAGACCAACGAAAAGACGCATGACGAATACCTGTGGACAAGGGAAAAAGGCATATGCCGTGATGGGCGGTGTACAGTATATATAGGGTGATGTACCCGCGGCATGTTTGCCGTATTGTAATGTATTGGACACGCTCCCGATCTTGAACGTGTTCTAACATGTTCCAACATGCTGGGAGAGGCACGTCAGTCAAGGACGTGGAGGAAGGAAACACAATGGCTTTTGGCCCTGATTCGCGGAGTTTCATCCGCCCCGCCGCTGATAGTGTCGCAGGTTCTGTCGATATGGGCCTGCGTGCCTATATGCTGCGAGTCTATAACTGGATGGCATCCGGACTGGTCCTGACCGGGCTGGTTGCCTATCTGATCGCAAATACCAGCCTGCAGGCCCTGTTTTACCAGCATGTGCCAACCCCGATGGGCATGGCGCTGAAACCGACGGCGTTGTCCATGCTGGCCATGATTGCCCCGCTGGGCTTTGTGCTGGTCATGTCGTTTGGCGTGTACCGGCTGTCCACTCAGGCGGTGCAGACCCTGTTCTGGCTGTTCTGTGGCGTGATGGGCGCCAGCATGTCCAATATCTTTCTGGTGTTCACCGGGGTGTCGGTCACGCGGGTATTCTTCATTACCGCCGCGACCTTCTGCACCATGTCGATCTGGGGTTACACGACTCGTACCGACCTCAGCCGCTTCGGCTCTTTCCTTATGATGGGGCTGTTCGGCCTGATCATCGCGGGCGTGGTGAACATGTTCCTGCACAGCCCGGGTCTGTATTTTGTCTACAGCGCAGTGGGCGTGCTGCTGTTTGTCGGGCTGACCATGTTCGATACACAGCAGATCAAGGCGAACTACCAGCAGTTTGCCTATGCCGAGGGGCCGGACCAGGCAGCCAAGCGTTCGGTCTATGATGCGCTGAACCTTTATCTGAACTTCATCAACCTGTTCCAGTTCCTGCTGCAGTTCATGGGCGTGCGCAACAACAGCAACGACTGAGGATGCAGGAGTCCTGCGGAATCTGTACCGCTACGGTCTGGTATGAGAATATGGAGGGGTCGCCACGCAAGTGGCGGCCATTTTTGCATGGAAAGGGTTGCCATCCATGCGCACCGGTAAAAAAGATAAGACTTATTCATATATAGAAAATATAAGATGACATGAGTGTGAGGTTCATGACACTCGGACAACTCATTGTAAAAAAAGGATTTTCCTAGATAAATTTTTAGCAATGAAATCTATTGAAATATTATGTGAAGGCTTGCCTCTGAGGCCATTCAGGTCGGATAACCCTTGAATAGAAAAACTATATGAAAGGGTATGCGGCACAGAACATGCGCTTCAGCACACAGGACGGCGTCGCGATTTATGGTCCGATCTGCCCTGACAGTAATAATTACGTAAGGTCTGGCGGGCCGTATTGATCAAGATCATGGTCAGCCGGTCGGCAACTAACTCATGACGGATGCAAACCGAAAAAGGCCGTGTGTCGATTTCGGAAGTCGACGTAGGCGCGATGTCGCTGGGTGCCAGGGGAAAGTCGGATGCATTTTTCCTGCCAAGCGTATAACGTGGCCGTTGTTGTCTAAGCCCGTGGATGAAGCGAGGATGTGAGCAAAACAGGGTGATGTCGAAACCAACGAGGCGTGAGATGAAGAAAAAAATCTTGCCAAGATTAACGAAGCTGATGAGCCTATCTTCGGCAGCGCTGCTAGCAGGCTGTTCGTGGGATACGCTCGACCCCAAAGGCGTGATCGGTGCTCAGGAAAAAAGCCTGATCCTGACCTCGACCTACGCGATGCTGCTGGTCGTGATACCGGTATGTATCCTGACGCTGCTGTTTGCATGGCAGTACCGTCAGTCCAACACTGCGGCGGAATACCTGCCGAAATGGTCGCATTCCAACAAGATCGAGGTGGTTATCTGGGCCGTTCCCAGCCTGATCATCCTGTTCCTGGCGGTGCTGACCTATCAGACATGTCATTCGCTTGACCCGTACAAGCCGCTTGAGGCTGAAGCCAACGTCAAGCCTATTCATGTCGATGTTGTGGCACTGGACTGGAAGTGGCTCTTTATCTATCAGGATGAAGGGATCGCGACCGTCAACCAGATGGCCATGCCGGTTAACACGCCGGTTGATTTCCGGATCACCTCTGACTCCGTGATGAACTCTTTCTTCATCCCGCAGCTCGGTACGATGATCTACGCCATGGCCGGGATGCAGACACAGCTGCACCTGATCGCGAACGAAGCTGGTGACTTCCAGGGTGAATCCTCCAACTTCAGCGGCCGTGGCTTCTCCGACATGCGTTTCCGTGCGCTGGCAATGCCTGCGGACCAGTACAGCGCGTGGGTCGAGAAGGTGAAGGCTTCTTCCGAACAGCTGGACAGCGCAAGCTATCCGAAGCTGGCCGCGCCGAGCGAGGCCAACCCGGTTGAATACTTCTCGCATGTCGATGCGGGTCTCTTTGATGACATCGTTGCCAAGTACAACAACGGCATGGTCATGGATAAGAGCACCGGCAAGATGCTGCATGTGCAGCAGTCCGCGATGTCCGACATGAACATGAAGGAATAGGACAGATGTTAGGCAAATTAACTTTGTCGGCCATTCCTTATGATGTGCCGATCCTTGTTGGGACGTTCATCGGTGTGGCCATTGCTGGCCTGGCCGTTGTCGGTCTCATCACCTATTACGGTAAATGGGGCTACCTGTGGCGTGAATGGCTGACCTCGGTCGACCACAAGCGCATTGGTGTCATGTATATCGTTGTCGCGCTCGTGGCGCTGTTCCGTGGTTTCGCGGACGCGATCATGATGCGTTCCCAGCTTGCGCTGGCCTATGCCGGTAACCCCGGCTACCTGCCGCCGCACCATTATGACCAGATCTTCTCCGCACACGGCACGATCATGATCTTCTTCATGGCCATGGCGTTCATGCAGGGTCTGATGAACATCGTGGTGCCGCTGCAGATCGGTGCGCGTGACGTGGCCTTCCCGTTCGTGAACACGCTGAGCTTCTGGATGACGACCATCAGCTTCCTGCTGGTCAACGTCTCGCTGTTCATCGGTGAGTTCTCGCAGTGCGGCTGGCTGGCTTACCCGCCTCTGTCCGAACAGCAGTTCAGCCCCGGTGTCGGTGTCGACTACTACATCTGGGCGGTGCAGCTGTCCGGTGTCGGCACGCTGCTGACGGGTGTGAACTTCTTCGCGACCATCGTGAAGATGCGTGCGCCGGGCATGACCTACATGCGTATGCCGGTGTTCACCTGGACCATCTTCTGCACGACCGTGCTGATCATGGTTGCCTTCCCGATCCTGACCGTGGCCATGGGCCTGCTGGGTCTGGACCGTTACCTGGGCATGCACTTCTTCACCAATGACGGCGGCGGCAACCAGATGCTCTATCTGAGCGTGATCTGGGGCTGGGGCCATCCGGAAGTGTACATCCTTGTCCTGCCTGCCTTCGGTGCTTTCTCCGAAATCACGCAGACCTTCTCCCGCAAGCCGCTGTTCGGCTACAAGACCATGGTCTACGCGACCGCTTCCATCATGGTCCTGTCGCTTGTGGTTTGGGTTCACCACTTCTTCACCATGGGTGCCGGCCCGAACGTCAACGCGTTCTTCGGTGTCATGACGATGGTCATCGCGGTTCCGACCGGGGTGAAAATCTTCAACTGGCTATTCACGATGTACAAGGGGCGTATCGAATTCCACGCGACCATGTACTGGGTGATCGGCTTCATGATCACCTTCTCCATCGGTGGTATGACCGGTGTCATGCTGGCAATCCCGGCGTCTGACTTCGTTCTCCACAACAGCCTGTTCGTTATCGCCCACTTCCATAACGTGATTATCGGTGGTGTGTATTTCGGTTACGTCGCTGCCATGAACTTCTGGTTCCCGAAGGCTTTCGGCTTCAAGCTGAACGAAGCCTGGGGCAAGCGCGCGTTCTGGTGCTGGTTCATTGGTTTCTATGTTGCGTTCATGCCGCTTTATGTCCTCGGTTTCGAAGGCATGACCCGTCGTATGAACCACTACGACAACCCCGAATGGCATCCCTGGCTGCTGATTGCTGAAGTTGGTGCGGTTCTGATCGCACTGGGTATCGTGTGCCAGCTGACCCAGCTGTATGTCTCGATCCGTGATCGCAACCTGGCCGAAAACCGTGACCTGACGGGCGATCCCTGGAACGCACGTACGCTGGAATGGTCCACGTCTTCGCCGCCGCCGTTCTACAACTTCGCCATCCTGCCGGAAGTCCACGAACTGGACGCCTTTGCCCATGACAAGGAAGCCGGTATCGACACGCGTCAGGCCGGTGGCAACTATCAGCCGATCCATATGCCGAAGAACACGGCATGCGGTTTCCTGATCGGTGCCTTCAGCTTCGTGCTTGGCTTCGGTGCGATCTGGTACATCTGGTGGCTGGCGGCTGTTGGTCTGATCGGTGTCATCGCTACGGTGATCGCCCGTTCGTCCGACAACGACGTCGATTACTATGTGCCGGTGTCCGAGGTGGTTCGCATTGAGCAGGAGCACACCCATAACCTTATGGCAGCACAGGCAGCGGAATAATGGCGCAAAACATGACTGCTGATGCAGCCCATGCCCATGATGAACACCACGAATCTCCCGTGGTGTTCGGGTTCTGGCTGTATCTGATGACGGACTGCATCATCTTCGGTACACTGTTTGCAGTGTTCGCGGTGTTGCGTGACCAGTTTGCCGGCGGTCCGACCGGCCACGAAGTGTTCGAACTTTCGGGTGTTGGCATTGAAACGGCAATCCTGCTGTTCAGCTCCATCACCTACGGTTTCGGCATGATTGCCGCCCACGAGAACAAGGTCAGCACCATGCGGACCTGGCTCGGGGTGACCTTCCTGCTGGGGCTGGGCTTCCTGTTCATGGAAATCCGTGAGTTCTCTCACATGATTGCCGAAGGCAATGGCCCGGATCGCAGCGCGTTCCTGTCCGCCTTCTTCACGCTGGTTGGCACGCATGGTCTGCATGTCACCTGCGGCCTGCTGTGGATGGCTGTCCTGCTGTTCCAGACGGCTGGCAAGACCGAGCTGAACGAACGCATGATCGGCAAGCTGACCTGCCTCAGCCTGTTCTGGCACTTTCTGGATATCGTCTGGATCTGTGTCTTCACCTTTGTCTATCTGATGAGTGTGATCTGATGGCAGACCATATTTCTTCCTCGGGAGAGAGCCACGGGAGTGTAGGGTCTTACCTTACCGGGTTCGTACTTGCCGTTATCCTGACGGTTGCATCCTTCGGTCTGGTGATGTCGCATGCGATGTCGCCGGCCGGCACCGGCGGGGCGATTGCCCTGCTGGCGGTGGTGCAGATTGTTGTTCACCTCATTTACTTCCTGCACATGAACGGTTCGTCCGAACAGCGCTGGAACGTCATGGCATTTGTCTTCACGGTGCTTTCGGTCCTGGTCCTTGTGGCCGGCACGATGTTCATCATGCATGACACGGCCATCAACATGATGTCGCGCTAAGCGGTGTCATGTCAGGGTGCGGGGGCAGGCAACTGCCCCCGGACCAGACGGCATAAAAAAAGACCGGCACGAGAAATCGTGCCGGTCTTTTTTTATGGTGCAACCCGATGGGAAAGGCGGGATCAGCCTTTCTGGGGTTCGGGGGAAAGCAGCTCTTTCTTGTTGGGCTTGTCTCTCCATTCCTCGGCATCGGCCGGGGCGTCGATCTTGCGCGTGATGTTGGGCCACACGGCGGCGTATTTGGCGTTCAGTTCGGCCCACGGGGTCGCGCGGTCGTCGCTATCGGGGAAGATGGCCTCGGCCGGGCATTCTGGTTCGCACACACCGCAGTCGATGCATTCATCCGGGTTGATTACCAGAAAGTTTTCGCCGGCGTAGAAGCAGTCAACCGGACAGACTTCGACACAATCTGTGAATTTGCAGCGAATGCAGTTTTCGGTGACCACATAGGTCATCGCCTATCTCCGATCATTATTTGTTCGGCCTGCGGCAATAGGCCCGGCCATTAAAAGGGATGAGGTGCCGCATGGCGCACGACCTCATCAGGAATGGCGGAAGATATGAGAGTGTTTTCCGGCCGTGGCAAGCCCAAGACGGCGGCTAATGCATAATCATGGTCTGTATTGGCCTGTTGGCCACAATATTCAGACAGTTTCCGGAACAATTTCATACAGAAGTTGTGCAAGTGGGGCGGATTGCCGCCGCTCGGTACAGGCCACGACACGTATGACAATCACGGTCTGCCGGTCCGGGGATGGCAGGGTCAGGATATCGCCCACATGCACCTGTGCATGCGCCTTCGTCACGCGCTGGCGATTGATGCGGACATGGCCGCCAGATGCGATCTTTGCGCAGATGCCGCGGCTGCGACCAAAACGGGCATGCAGCAGCCATAGGTCCAGCCGCTGGGTCATGATGGGATCAGGGGTCTGTGTCATGGCGGTCAGGGACGATTGAACAGGGTCGCCAGGGCGGCGAAGGGGCTGTCGGTCCGTTGCGGGCGCCGGGGTGCTGCCGGTCGCCTGCCATTGCGGGCGGATGCCGTCCGCACGGTTTTTTCCCGGCTGGCATTTTCATGCTCGGACGCGAAGCGGATCATGACCGGGGCGGGTGGGCCGTAGCGGTTGGCCGCCATGGGGCGCGGATGGTACACGCGCATGTTCAGCCCTTTCATCACCGCAGGTAGCATTTCGCGTCGTATCCCCAGGCGGGACGCCAGGTGGGGTGGCAGCGGTATGGGGGCCCGACGTGTCATGCGCGCCAGTTCGACGACAAATTTTTCCGCGATATCCAGCCTGATCCGCACCGGCCCGGCATCCAGCCAGCCCATCCGGTCCATGAAGGCGGGCGGCAGTGCATCCGGCGGCAGGGTAACGCGTCCCATGGCGGGCAGGGGCGGGCAGGGCATGTTCAGGCTGATCGCCACCAGCCAGGCCCGTAACTGCATGGGGCGTTCCTTCAGGATCGTCGGCATGAACAGGCTGTAGTGCCCGACCCGCACGCCCAGCCGCCTCAGTCGCTGGATCATGTCGTGCCCGGGGCGTTCGCCACGATGCAGCGGAGCCACCCCGGCGCCTTCCATAAGGCGATGGATGATGCCGCGCAGGTCCGGCGTGCCGGCCACCGCAGCCTGAACGGCAAAGAGCGGCGCAAGATGCTCGCGCACGACCTGTCCCAGCCATGTCTGAAGGCGATTGCGGATTCGTTCGCGCTGGGCATTGTCCAGCAGCGGGTTGTCCAGCACCTGCGGGCGTGGCGATAGCAGGTCACTGCCCGGCAGCATCCGCGCAATGGGCATGTCCTGCCACAGGATATGCGCCCCATCGGCGGAAAAGGTGAACTGCCGGTCATCATCTTGCACCAGGGCCGCGACACGGCGCGGGATTTCGCTGCGTACCGCCCGCCGCGCCGCGCGCATGAGCAGGCGCCCGTCCTCCGCATCGGTATGTTCGCCCGCGATCAGGTCCAGCCCGGCAATGCGGCCGACCTCATGACCTTCCACCACGACATTGCCCTGCGCCGTCACGGCTGAAAGCAGGTTGTCATGCCCGCCTTCATCCAGCCTGCGGATAAGGGTGGTGGCGCGACGGTCCACGAAACGCGCGGTCAGTTGTTCATGCAGGACATCGGACAGCCTGTCCTCCGCCTCCCGCGTGCGGGCCTGCCAGTGTTCGGCATTGGCGATCCAGCCGGGGCGGGCGGCGATGTAACTGCATACGCGAATGCCCGCCAGACGCTGCATGAGCGAGTCTATGGTGCCCGCCGTCTGGAAAAAATGGGTAATCTGGCTGTCCATCCATGCCGACGGGATGCGGCCATCGTGGATCAGGTGGGTAAAGATCCGTCCGCACAGGCGGATATGGCTGTCATCGCCCAGCTTGCGGAAATCGGGTATCTGGCAGCTTTCCCACAACAGGCGCGTGGCGGCGCGGGAATGGACCAGTGGACGGATTTCGCTATTCCCCGCCAGCGCGGACAGGGCGAGCACGTCGCTTGCCTCATGCCCCGCGATCAGTTCGACGCGGGGGGAGGGACGGTTGAGGCTGGACAGCAGCCGGTCAGGCGATGAAAAATCCAGGTCGCTGTTCCGCCACGCCAGACGGGTCAGCGGGTCGAAACGGTGTTCCTCCACCGCTTCGGCCAGTTCCTCGGACAGGGGCGGGCAGGTCCCGGTGGTGCCGAACGTGCCATCACGCAGCCCGCGTCCGGCGCGGCCCGCCACCTGCGCGATTTCCCCCGCCGCAAGCGGCCGGATGCGCGTGCCGTCGAATTTGGACAGGCTGGCAAAGGCCACATGATTTACGTCCATGTTCAGGCCCATGCCGATCGCATCGGTCGCGACCAGATAGTCGACCTCCTTTTCCTGATACAGCGCCACCTGCGCATTGCGGGTGCGGGGCGAAAGCTGCCCCATGACAATGGCGCATCCCCCCCGCCTGCGGCGCAGCAGTTCGGCAATGGCGTAAACCTCGCCCGCGGAAAAGGCGACAATGGCCGAACGCGGCGGCAGGCGCGTCAGCTTGCACGCCCCCGCATGCGTCAGTTGCGACAGACGCGGGCGATGTTCGATCTCGATGCCCGGCACAAGGCGGCGGATCAGGTTGCGTATGGTATCCGCACCCAAAAACATGGTTTCCGCCAGGCCACGCGCATGCAGCAGCCGGTCGGTAAAGATGTGGCCGCGATCGGGATCGGCACAGAGCTGGATTTCATCCACCGCCACGAATTCCACGCGGCGGTCCAGCGGCATGGCTTCCACCGTGCATGAAAACCAGCGTGCCTTTGGCGGGATGATCTTTTCCTCGCCCGTGATCAGGGCGACGGCATGCGCGCCCTTCTGCGCCACCATGCGGTCATAGTTTTCGCGCGCCAGCAGCCGCAGGGGAAAACCGATGATGCCGCTGGAATGCGAAAGCAGCCTTTCTATGGCCAGATGGGTCTTTCCGGTATTCGTCGGGCCGAGCACCGCCCGGACCAGCGTATCGGAATGGGGGCCGGAACCATGTCCGGCCGCTGCGCGATAGGGGCCACCAGTGCCCTTGGGTACACCCGTCATGAATGCATGCTCCGGCCAAGTGGCGGCAAATGCAAGCAAAACCACATGCCGGTCGCGATGGGGTGTTGCGTTGCCCGGACGGGGGACGCACCCTGCTGGAAATAGGAACATATGCAGGGAAGGGACGTGCAATGAACGCGTTGGAAATGCAGGACTGTCTGGTCGCGGCGGCCGATATGCGGGATGGGGCCGCGGGTATGGTGCATGCCATCCGTCCCTCCGCGCTGGGGGAACTGGATGCGGTGGTGGGCGAAGTGGCGGCCCGCTTTGCCCGTCAGGCCGGTTTTGCCGCCCGTTATGGCCAGGTGCTGCTGCTGCCCGGCGCGGATGGCACGATCGCGACAGCCCTGCTGGGCATTGCGGAACAGGCGGATGGCGCCGACCCGTTCGTGTTCGGGGCGTTGCCCGACTCGCTTCCCGCCGGATCATGGCGGGTCAGCGCGCCTGCGGATGTGCAGGCGGGCGACATCGCACTGGGTTTCTGCCTTGGCGCCTATCGCATGCCCGCTTTTGGCCGCGACACGGCCCCCGCTGCCCCGCCTGCGCGGCTGGTGGTGGATGCGGCGGGGCAGGCGGCGGCCAGCATGGCGCGCTGCATCAACCTTGCCCGGTCGCTGATCAATACGCCGCCCAACCTCATGGGGCCGGATGACCTGGCCAAGGCGGCCGAGATGGCGCTTGCCCAGCTGGGGGCGGATGTATCGGTCATTCGCGGGGCGCGGCTGGCGCAGGAATTCCCGACCGTGCTGCATGTCGGCGTGGGGTCGGACCGCGCGCCCTGCGTGGTCGAGGCCCGCTGGCAGGGCAGCACCGCCACTGAGACGGCGCCACTGGTGTCGCTGGTGGGCAAGGGCGTGTGTTTCGATACGGGCGGGTATGACCTCAAGCCGCCCTCCTCCATGCTGCGGATGAAAAAGGACATGGGCGGGGCCGCCATCATGCTGGCCCTTGCGCGCCTGGTCATGCTGCGCGACCTGCCAGTCAGGCTGGAACTGCGCCTGGGCTGCGTGGAAAACAGCGTATCGGGTCATGCCATGCGGCCATCGGACGTGGTGAAGACCCGCGCCGGGCTGACGGTGGAAATCGGCAATACCGACGCCGAAGGCAGGCTGGTCCTGTGTGACCTGCTGCACGCGGCGTGCGAACGCCAGCCCGACCTGCTGGTGGATGCCGCGACCCTGACCGGGGCGGCCCGCGTGGCGCTGGGGCCGGATGTGCCGGCCCTGTTCACCAACCATGACGCGACGGGGGCCGTGCTGGTGGCGTCCGGCCTGGCCTGCGGGGACCCGCTGTGGCAGTTGCCGCTATGGCCGGGTTACCGGAAATGGCTGCGCAGTCCGGTGGCAGATATGAACAATATTTCATCCAAACCCATGGGTGGAGCGATCACGGCAGCGCTTTTTCTAGAGAATTTTGTCAAAACTGATGTGCGCTGGGTTCATATCGATACGTATGGATGGAATGATTCGTCGCGGCCCGGACGGCCAGAAGGCGGAGAAAGTCTTGGTTTAAGAGCGGTTTACGAAGGAATATTAAAAATATTTAATATCGAGGACAGAATGCATCACTAAAGAAACAATGCCGGATGCGAACTAATTTGGTTGGTGCGACTTATATATGCCGTAAATGCCAATTATATAGGCAGAACGAGAACGCACCATTCCAGTCCACCCGATTCCGCATCCATGCGCGCCGGTGTGCAGGCTGATTTCTGACAGAGGATTTTCACCGATGAGCAAGTCATCAGACGCTAACACGGATCAGATGATCAATTCGCTGCGCGACACCATTGTCGCGATGGTCCGCCGTGACGGGCCCGACCTGTCGGCACGGCAGCTGGCCGTGTTCCTGACCTGCTACCTGCGCGGCGACGGTTCGCATACCGTGCGTGGTCTTGCGGCTGAACTGAACGTGTCCAAGCCCGCCATCACCCGCGCGCTGGACCGGCTGAAGGCGCTGGACCTGGCCCGCCGTGCGCCTGACCCGATGGACCGCCGTTCCGTGCTGATCAAGCACACGATCAAGGGCAAGGCCTACCTGCGCGACCTGTGCAGCATCGTGAATGAAGCGGCAACGCAGGAAAAGGCGGCACCCGTGCGCAAGACCACGCGCACCCGCCGGACCGAGGAACAACACCGCGCTGGCTGAGTTACATGAGGGTTCACTTCATGCTCGAACGGACAGAAGGTTTCAATTCCATGCGCATCTCACGACGTCTGGTTGCCCTTGCCATGATCATGGCGCCGCTTGCGGCGGCGCCGACACTGGCCCGGGCCGCGGAATCATCGCTTGGCACGCCGTCGGGGCATGTCACGATGAAGTTCAAGTCGCTTGATATCGGGGTTGGCCACACATGGGGCACGGGCAAGCTGGTGTTCCAGAACCACACCTACCGTTTCAAGATCGAGGGCGGTTCGCTGGCGGCCGTAGGCTATGCCAACATCAGTGGCCAGGGGGAGGTCTATAACCTCACCAAGGTCAAGGATTTTGAAGGCAGCTATGCCGCCGTCAACGGGGATGTCACGGCCGGTACCGGCGTGGGCGCCGTGCTGCTCAACAACCCCGCAGGTGTCCGTATCCGCCTTGATACGTCCAGTTCCGGTGGTCGCCTGGCCGCCGCGGCACAGGGCATGAAGATTACCCTGCGCAAATAAGATCCGCTGTCAGGACAAAGGAAACAGGGGGAATGGCCGGCAGGCTGCTCCCCCTGTTTTTTTGGCTACCATGACAGGCCGGGCGCACGTCCCACCCGGCGTATGACGGCGGTAATCCAGACAAGCTGGATTAAACTGACCGCCAGCACGACCGGACCGGGCCTGACCCATCCCATGCCCATGACCACGGCCCCCATGCCGCCGCATACGGTGCTGGCCCATGTCACGACCGTAATATCGGCCGCCTGCATGCCGCTGCGATGGGCCATCTGATAGAAATGTTCCCGGTGCGCGCGCATGACGGGACGGCGATGGTACATCCGCCGCAGCAGGGTTGCGATGACATCCACCAGCAGCCCCGACAGCATGAGCGGCATGAGCCACGCCCCATGGACCAGTTGCGGCATGCCCGCCATGCGCAGGCCCAGCGCCCCCAGCACCAGCCCGCAGCACTGGCTTCCCACATCCCCCATGAACAGCCGCGCATGGGGAAAGTTGAAGGGCAGGAACCCGGCACAGGCGGCCGCCAGAATCAGGGCGCTGCCCCATGTTTCCACCCCGCCGCCCGCCAGCATGAACAGCCCCGCCGCGATCACGCCCGCGATCAGCGTGCACCCGCTGGCAAGTCCGTTCAGCCCGTCCATGAAATTGAGACAGTTGCACAGGGCCACCAGCCACACGACCCGCAGCCCCAGGCCGCCTGTTGTCAGCGCATGCACCGTCCCGCCAGCCATGTCGCCCCACGCCACCAGCAGGGCGGCTGCAATCTGCGCCCCCAGTTTCCACAGGGGCGGCATGGGCTGCATGTCATCGCGCCATGAAAACAGTCCCAGTCCCACCGTGGCCAGCAGCAGCGTCACGTCCGTCATGTCCGCGTGGCGGTGGCAGATCATCTGTCCCAGCGGCACGCCCACCACGAATACGATCAAAATCGCAAGTCCGCCGCCCTTTGGCACCGGCATGTCATGGGCGCTGCGCCCGGTCGGGTAATCCAGCACGCGCATCGCAATCACCCGTCGCGACAGCACGGCGGACATCAGGGCCGCCGCCAGCAGGAACAGCGCGAAAAAGGCGGTTTCCGCATGAAATGGGTGGGACATGGTCATGAAAGCTGGAAGGGGCGCATGATCTCTCCTTCTTGCCCTGCATCTGCTCGGCTATAGGGGGAGGGTAATGGTTACGCAATCCTCAGACAGCGGTGGCATGGCGGAGTGTCTGCGCAAGATACGGACACTGGCCGTAAACAGCGCCCTTGATACGGTCATGGGCGGCCTTGCCGCAATCGTGGCGACGGGATTGAGCGCCTGTCGTGATGTCCCATGGCCATGGTGGGGCCTGCCCGCGCTGGGCATGGCCGCCATCGGGGTTGCGGGCTGGCCGTTCCGGGTATTCCAGCAGCACTGGCGTTTTGCGGGCCGGTCCGATTTCTGGCGGCTGGCGGGCGCGTGCGTGCTGGCGGGCATGATGGTCACGGGCGTGCTCGGCCTGTCGGGTGTGATGCGCGCGGCGGCGTTCGGCGCGGCGTACGCCATGGTGGCCTTTGTTATCATGGCGGGCGCACGCGCGGGCTACCAGTTCTGGCGGTCCTGTCGGGATGGTCGGGACAGGGGCGGGCGACGGCGCGTGATCCTGCTGGGGGACGGGGAGGACGCCAGCCGTTTTCTCAGCCTGATGCCGGATATGGGCGGGCTGGTCGTGGGCATGGTGGTCGAAGGCCGCCAGCGCCGCCCCGGCCGCAGGCTGCGTGGCGTGCCGGTGCTGGGGCAGGTGGCGGATCTGCCCTGTATCCTGTCGGCTTTCAGGGCGGAAGATGAACTGCTGCTGGTGGTGGCCGATCCCCGCTTTCGTGGCGAACGCCTGTCTGCCGTTTTGCGGATGGCGCAGGAAACCGGCACGCAGGTACGCTGCATGCCCGATCTGTCCGGTATTGCCGGGGGGGGCGTGGCGCCGCTGCACCCGGTCAGGCTGCCGGACCTGCTCAACCGTCCGGCTGTGGCGCCTGACGGGCAGGGCATTGCCGATATGCTGCGCGGCAGGCGCGTGCTGATTACGGGGGCAGGCGGGTCAATCGGCAGCGAACTGGCCCGCCAGATCGCGGACTACGCCCCTGACCAGCTGGTTTTGGTGGATATTGGCGAATTCCCGTTATGGCAGGTGGATATCGACCTGGCGGAAAAGGCCCCTGACATTACGCGCCACCTTGTTCTGGCCGATATACGCGATGCAGGCAGGATGGAGCGTGTATTCGCCCGTTTCCGCCCCGAACTGGTGTTCCATGCCGCGGCGCTGAAGCACGTGCCCATGGTGGAGGAAAACCCGTGCGAGGGACTGCTGACCAACGTGACCGGCACCCGCATCGTGGCCGATACCGCCGCCCGGCACGGGGTCAGGGCCATGGTTCTGGTTTCGACCGACAAGGCGGTCAACCCCGCCAGTGTGATGGGGGCGTCCAAGCGCATTGCGGAAATGTACTGCCAGGCGCTGGATGTTAAAGCCCGAAACCGCGACGACGGGCACGCCATGCAATGCGTGACCGTGCGGTTTGGCAATGTCATGGGATCGACGGGGTCGGTCATTCCCCTGTTCCGTCACCAGCTGGAATGTGGTGGCCCGCTTACGGTGACCGACCCGCGCATGACGCGGTATTTCATGACCGTGTCGGAAGCGGTCGGCCTCGTGCTGCAGGCCAGTGCCCGGGGCACGGGGCAACAGGCGGACGGCATGGCGGTGCTGCTGCGTAGCGGGGGGGTGTTCGTGCTGGACATGGGGACGCCGGTGCGCATTGTCGATCTGGCGCGCCAGATGATCGTGCTGGCCGGGTTGCGGCCCGACCGGGACGTGCAGATCCGCTTTACCGGGCTGAGGCCGGGGGAAAAGCTGGCCGAGGACCTGTTTTACAAGCAGGAAATCCTGCAACCCACCGACTGTCCCGGCCTGCGGATGGCAACGCCGCGTACGGTGGACCTTGCGCAGGTGGCCAATATCATGGATGCACTTACATTGGCATGCCGGGATGGTGATGGCGCGCGCGCGCTGGACCTTGTCCGCAGGCTTGTCCCCGAATTTGCCCATAACCCGCATGGTGTGGCCACTCCGGACACAGCGGGGCAGATCGATGTGGAAAGGAATGCATCATGAACGCTCCGGCGGAAGCACCCATAGGTTTTCTGAACCTGCCCCAGCAGCAGAGCCTGATTTCCAACGAAATCCGGCAGCGTGTCGATGCGGTCATGAAACACTGCCGCTTTGTCATGGGGCCGGAAGTCACCGAACTGGAAGGGCGGCTGGCCAGCTATAGCGGGGCTGCGCAGTGTGTTGGCGTCTCATCCGGCACGGATGCCATCCAGATCGTCCTGATGGCCGAGGGAATCGGTGCGGGTGACGCCGTGTTCCTGCCCGCCTTCACCTATACCGCCACGGCGGAGGTGCCGCTGGTGCTGGGGGCAACCCCGGTTTTCGTGGATGTGGACCCCGCCACCTTCCAGATCGATCCCGCCAGCCTGCGCAGACGCATTGCCGATGTCCGCAAGGCAGGAAAGCTGCGCCCGCGCGCGGTGATCGGCGTGGACCTGTTTGGCCAGCCCGCCCCGTGGCCCGAACTGCGTGCGATCGCGGCGGAGGAGAAGCTGTTCCTCATGGCCGACTGTGCGCAGGCATTCGGTGCGACGCTGTCGGGCCGCAGGCTGGGGCGCGAAGCGGTGGCGACCACCCTGTCCTTTTTCCCTTCCAAGCCGCTGGGCGCCTATGGCGATGCGGGTGGCATCCTGACCGATGACCCCGAGCGGGCCGAACTCTACCGCTCGCTGCGCACGCATGGCGAAGGCAAGACCCGCTACGAGGTGCTGCGCACCGGCATGAACGCGCGGCTGGACACCATCCAGGCCGCGATCCTGCTGGCCAAGCTGGATGTGTTCGACATGGAACTCGAACGCAGGCGCGCCATTGCCGATGCGTATGACGCGGGCATCGCGGGCCGCGTGATCCCGCCCGCGCGCGTGGCGCACAGCCATGGTTCGTGGGCGATCTATTCCGTGCTGACGAAGGGGCAGGAAGACCGCGCCGCCCTGCAGCACAAGCTGAAAAGCCATGGCGTGGCGTCGGCCATCTATTATCCGCTTCCGCTGCACCAGCAGCCTGCCTATGTCGCCGCCCATGATGGCGCGGCGCTGCCTGTGGCGGAAGACCTGTCGCGCCGGATCATGGCGCTGCCGCTGCATGCGGAACTGTCGGATCATGACGTGGGCCGGGTCGTCGCGGCCGTGCGTGCATAAGGAGATCATACGCAAATGAGACGCGAGACAGCCCTGCTGATCGGGTTCCTGGTTATCACGATCGGTACGGCGGCGGGGCTGTGGCTTATCGCCCTGCCCAATTTCCGGCCCCTCAGCTTTCCCACCATGGAAACGGGCACCATTGCCGTCGGGCCGATGCGCAGGGAACGCACGCTGACGGCGGCACAGGTCCATACGCTCAATGACTGGCTGCAGGCCCATACCGCGGGCTGGGGCCCGCTGGGGCAGACCCCGCCATCCAGCGGGGATGCGGTGCTGGAAATGCAGGTCGAGCACAAGGGCCAGCAGCCTGCCGGTGAGCCGGCGGCCCCCTACCGCATCACGCTGTGGACCGGTATCAGCGCCGCTGACTGGAACAACACCGTGTTTGTGGAGGAAAAGCCCGGCGCGGTCATCCGCTTCCACCATTTCAAGGACAGGGACTTCAACGCCCTGCGTGACCTGGTCAACCAGTACGACTATCCCCGGTCCGCCTTTCCATGAGCCCGGTGCGCGCGGATACGGCTGGCCTGATCTTTGACTGTGACGGCACGCTGGTCGACAGCCTGCCGTTATACCGCGAGGGCTGGATCGCGGCCCTTGAGGACGCCATAGAGCAGAGCGTGCCGCCCGAATGGTTCCACGGCCATGGCGGCATGTCCGAACACATGGTGCTGGATATTGTCGAGGCCAGGCTGGGCCGCAGCGTGAATCGCCACGGCATCATTTCACAGGCGCGCGACAGCATGCTGCGCAGGCTGCATGTGCTGCGTGAAATTACCGTGGTGGCGGACATCGCCCGCCAGTACCACGGTCGCCTGCCCATGGCGGTGGCGTCCAACGGGTCACGGCAGATCGTGACCGCCTGCCTGCGCCACCTTGGGCTGGAACGGCTGTTTGACGCCATCATTACCATAGATGACGTGGACAATCCCAAGCCCGCGCCGGACATGTTCCTGCTGGCGGCGGGCAGGCTGGCTCTGCCGCCTGCGTCATGCCTTGTATTCGAGGACAGCCGCGAGGGCATGCTGGCCGCCACCCGCGCGGGCATGGCGCATGTGGATGTGAATACCCTGCTGGCCGGATAAGGATAACCGCGCCCCGACCCGGCTTCGTTTGTCCGGGGCGCATCGATACGGGCGGGTGCAATGCACCGGGGTGTGGTCTGGCTGGCTACAGCCCCGGATATGATCGGGGGCATGGTCGGAACAGGGCATGCAGCCCTTGCGGCAGATGTCTGCCTGCTCTTTTTCATAAATAATATAGACAGGGTGGTATTATAATGTGTTAGGGCAGGTATGCCTTGTCCATATGGAAACATTCGTACGCAGGAATCGGAACGTGACAGAGACGCCTTCCACCTACAAGATAGTCCTGCTCTACCTGCTGGTGGGGGTCATGTTTCAGGTATTCATCTTTGGATTCCATGGTATTCAATACATAACGTTCCATACGTTTCTGCATGTTCTGCTCTGGCCACTGTTTGTGGCGTACTATTTCGTCATGGCGGCTCTGGCCCTTGCGGTAATATGGATAGCCGGGGCAATTATCTACTTCTTTATGGTCGTCTGCGCTCCTCGCGATCCCCGTTACAGGTGGTATGATGATTAATCATGCGTATGAAACCCTGACCATCGGGGAAGCGCAAAATGTTAATAATATATCAGAAATATAATAATACTATATTGGCGCATCTGAATTATTAATTCAGTTTATCATGATTTATGTATTTTATATAAATCAAAATAATATACAGATAAATAACTATTTATGATTTATTAAAATAACACTTCATTGAATCAATAATATAATTATAGAAAATACCGTCATCCATCGGACTCTGCTGAAACGGTCAAACTGGACGCCTCACGCGCAATGCCAGTCGTCCGGGGCGGAATGTCGCTGGTCATAAGTGCAGCGATGTCCCGTTTCTGAAACGGGTCGTCCGTTCCGGGTCAAGAAAAATCAGGAGGCTGGTCCTTGCATTCATACATCCGGGTCCAGCTGTTCCGCCGCTGCCAGAGTTTTCCGGGTGCCCCCTTGTTTTCCTGAAAAGGGGCACCCGGAAATGGTGATTCATTATCAATCCATTGTTGTGAGGGGGGCGTTCAGACCCGCTCGTCGTCCTTCAGCTTCGGGGTGGCGCGGTCGGCGGTCGCCAGCAGGGCCGCCGTCAGCGGTGACGCCAGGATAAGCCCCGGAATGCCCAGAATGGTGCCAAAGATCGTCTGGGACAGGATGGTCAGGCCCGGCGGCATCTTCACCGCGTGGCGCTGGATCAGCGGGGCCATGACATTGCCCTCAAAGAACTGGATGGCGGCATACAGGCCCAGCACCATGACCCCTTCGCGCGTGCCCTGTGACAGGCCGATCAGCACGGCGGGCACCGCGCCGACGAATGCGCCGATATAGGGGATGAAGTTGGCCATGCCCGCCACGACCCCCAGCGCCAGCGCCAGCGGCACGCCAATGCACCACAGCCCGATGAAGGACAGCAGCCCCACCACGGTCATGTCCAGCGCCTGTCCCGCCGTCCATGCCCACAGGGTGCGTCCTGCCGTCAGCAGCAGTTCGCGCGATGTGCGACGGTATTCATGCGGGATCAGCCGCAGCATGCCGTTGACATACAGTTCGGGCGAGATGGCGAAATACAGTCCCGCGATCAGAATGACCGCCAGCGTGCCCGCAGCCCCGAACGCGGAGGAGACGAAACCGGTCATGGACCCTGCCAGCGAACCGAATCCGCTGCTGCTGGCTGACTGCTCATTTCCCCCCAGCGTCGTGGGCAGGTTGTCGAGGATCATGCGCCCGGTGGAGGAATGGCCCATGCTGTCACGCAGGTTATGCGCCTGCTCGCTCAGTGCGGTGCGCAGTTTTACGGCCTGTTCCGATATTTCGGGCCCGCTGCTCCAGATCAGTCCGGTCAGCGCGCTGATGATGACCACGACCACCGCCGTAAGCGACAGCCAGTAGGGCATGCGCGTGTGGCGTTCCACAAGTCCGGCAAGGTTATGCAGGATCACGGCGACAAGGGTTGCCGCGAAAATGACCATCAGTACGTCGCCCACCACCCAGATCAGCATGACCACGATGGTGATGACCAGTGTCAGCCGCAGCAGGGCGTAGATGCGCGCCAGCTGCTGGGCACGGGGATCGGGTGTTTCGTCTTTTTTCGGGGCAGGTCGGGAAGCAGGTGCGTCAGGCGTGGGATCCAGCGGGGAAGAGGCTGTCATCTATATGTCCGTATGGTGGTCATGAAAGGGGCTGCGTGGAACGTGAACGCCAGCACAGCCGCAGCCGGGATAACGTCCGGGAAGGGGGTATGGATTGCGTTGGCCTAAAATTCCACTAACTGGCGGCAGGCCAGGGCGTGGGATCCAGCGGGAGCGTTCCCTTCGTGACCGTTTAAGGCGTAAGCCAATATCTGCTGTCGGAAAAGGGCGGACATGTGAGTACTCCAGATATTTCTTCATCACATCCGGCCCCGCCCGTGCGGCCCGGGCGGACAGGATGGGCATTGGCTGTCGCTACCTTTGCCATAGGCACGGGGGAGTTCGCATTGATGGCGATGCTGCCCGGTGTCGCCCGTTCGCTTGGTGTGTCGGTACCGGTGGCGGGACATGTCATCAGTGCCTATGCGGTGGGTGTGGTGATCGGTGCCCCACTGGCCACGCTGATTGGCGCGCGGCTGTCACGCTACCGGTTGCTGCTGGCGCTGCAGGCCATGTTTGTCGTGGGCAATGCGGCATCAGCGCTGTCGCCGGGTTACGGGACGCTGCTGGTCATACGTTTCCTGACCGGGTTGCCGCATGGGGCCTTTTATGGCGTGGCGGCACTTGTGGCCGCGGGCATGGCCGATCCCGCGCGAAGGGGACGGGCGGTGGCCGGCGTGTTCGTGGGATTGACGGTCGCCCATGTCATGGGGGTGCCGCTGGTGACCTGGGCGGGGCAGATGCTGGGCTGGCGAGCGGTTTATGCCTTCATCGCGGCCATGGAACTGCTGGCGCTTGTCATGATCGCGCGCACGGTGCCCGCCATGATGCCTGATCCGCAGGGTTCACTGTTGCGTGAACTGGGTGCGCTGCGGCGGCCACAGGTATGGTTCACGCTGGCGACGGGGGCGGTCGGTTTTGGCGGCATGTTCTGTGTCGGCACCTACCTGTCGGAGGTGCTGCTTACGGTGACTGGTGTGCCGGCCTGGATCGTGCCGCTGGCGCAGTCATTGTGGGGCGTGGGCATGGTGGCGGGAAACATGGCCGGTGCCCGGCTGGTGGATATCAGCCCCGCGCTGGCGGTGGTGGTGACGCTGGTGGCCAGTACCGTCATGTTGTGCCTGTTTTCCGTATGCGCGGGAAACATGGTTCTGGTGCTGATCGTGACCAGCCTGATGGGGGGCATCATTGCCCTGCTGCCCGCGTTGCAGACACGGCTTATGGATGTGGCGGCGGATGCGCAGGGACTGGTGGCGGCGCTGAACCATTCCGCCGTCAACGTGGCCAATGCCTCTGGCGCCTGGCTGGGCGGGGCGGTGATTGCCGCGGGCTACGGCGCGCAGGACGTGGGATGGGCCGGGGCGGGGCTATCGGCCATGGGGCTGGTGATTTTCCTGACCGGACTGCTGGCCCAACGTGGGGAACGGCACGCGCCTGACCCGGTTTAGAACAGGATAACAGATTGATATAAAACAATAAAAGTTTTCGGGTGCCGCCTTTTTTAAAAAAGCTTCATCAAGAACTTCTGGGCAATGTCTACTCCGTGCTGGCAGCTTCCAGTTCCGTTTCGGCTTCCAGCCAGTCCTCTTCCGCGCTGTCATGTTCGTGCCCGATGGCGGCCAGCCGGGTGTTCAGTGCGGTGACTTCATCCGCCTTGCCGCTTTCATACAATTTGGGATCCGCCAGACGGGCTTCCAGCTTCGCGCGCTCGGCCGCCAGCCGGGCCATAAGCTGTTCCGCGTCGCGGATGCGCTTGCGCAGCGGGGCCGTGGCCTTGCGGGCTTCGGCGCGTTCGCGGCGGTCATCGCGCCTGGGGGCCGCGGCGGGACGGGCAGGATCGTTGTTCGAGACCGCGCGCGCCCGTTCGGTCAGCCATGTGCGGTATTCGGCCATGTCGCCCTCGAACGGGCGGACCGTGCCATCGCCCACCAGCCACAGGCGGTCGGCCACTAGTTCAACCAGATGCGGGTCATGGCTGATCAGCAGGACCGCGCCCTCGAATTCCGCCAGTGCCCGGATCAGCGCGTCACGTGCGTCAAGGTCAAGGTGGTTGGTCGGTTCATCCAGAATCAGCAGGTGCGGCGCATCGCGCGTCGCCAGCGCGAGCAGCAGGCGGGCTTTCTCCCCTCCCGACAGGTCGCGCGTGGGTGTTTCCGCGCGTTCCGCATCCAGCCCGAAACGGGCCAGCTGCGCGCGCACGGCGGGCGGCGTGGCGTCGGGCAGGGCGCGGGCCATGTGGTCCACCGGGGTTTCGTTCGGACGCAGTTCCTCGGCCTGGTGCTGGGCGAAATAGCCGACCTTCAGCTTCGGGCTGTGCTGGATCGTGCCTGACTGGGGTTTCAGCCGTCCCGCCACCAGCTTGGCGAAGGTGGATTTGCCGTTGCCGTTGGCGCCCAGCAGGGCGATCCGGTCTTCCATGTCGATGCGCAGCGACAGGTTGGACAGAATGGTGTGATCGCCGTAACCGGCTGAAACACGCTCCATCGTCAGCATGGGCGGCGGCAGGGGGGAGGGTTCGGGAAAGGAGAAGTGGCTGGGCGTATCTTCCACCACGCTGTCGATCTGTGGCAGTTTTTCCAGTGCCTTGATGCGGGCCTGCGCCTGCTTGGCTTTGGTGGCCTTGGCGCGGAAACGGTCCACGAAGGACTGCATGTGCGCGCGCTTGGCATTGATGCGTTCGGCCATGCGGGCCTGCTGCAGGGCCTGTTCGGTGCGGATGCGCACGAATTCCTCATACCCGCCCGGCGTCAGCGTCAGCTTGCCGTGGTCCAGATGGGCGATGGCGTCCACCGCGCGGTCCAGCAGTCCGCGGTCATGGCTGACGATCAGCGCCGCGCCCGAAAAACGCGCCAGCCAGTTTTCCAGCCAGATCGTGGCCTCAAGGTCCAGGTGGTTGGTCGGCTCATCCAGCAAAAGCAGGTCGGGGTTGAGGAACAGAGCGGTGGCCAGCGCCACGCGCATGCGCCACCCGCCTGAAAAGTCCGAGACCGGGCGGGTCTGCGCCTGCGCATCGAACCCCAGCCCGGACAGGATGGCCGCAGCCCGCGCCGGCGCGCTGTGGGCGTCGATTGCCAGCAGGCGTTCATGGATGTCGGCAATGCGGGTGGGGTCGGTCGTGGTTTCGGATTCGCGCAGCAGGTCCGTCCGTTCGGTATCGCCCGCCAGCACCGTATCCAGCAGCGAACCATAGCCCGTGGGCGCTTCCTGCTTGATCCGCGCCATGCGCGCGCGCGCTGATATGTGGATCGTACCGCCATCGGGCGCGATATCCCCCGCGATCGCGGCCAGAAGGGTCGATTTGCCCGCCCCGTTACGACCGACCAGGCCGACCTTGCGGCCCGGATCAATGCTCAGGCTGGCGCCATCAAGCAGGGTGCGGCCTGCGATGCGCAGGGTCAGGTCGGATATGACGAGCAGGCTCACGGGCGGAAAACTCCGGCAATATGGGGTGCATGGCTGGTTTCGTGCGGGTTGTACCTACCAGTCTGCGGCGATATGCTCTAGATGGCGCTTGTAAGGTGATGTCGGCTTATGTCCAATGCCGCCTCGTATATTTCAGAACCCGTTTGAAAGGAGCTGTCCCATGGCAGTCGAACGTACCCTCTCGATCATCAAGCCCGATGCGACCCGCCGTAACCTGACCGGCAAGATCAATGCCGTGTTCGAAGGCAATGGCCTGCGCATCGTCGCCCAGAAGCGCATCCAGCTGACGAAGGCGACCGCTGGCGCGTTCTATGAAGTGCACAAGGAACGCCCGTTCTACAACGACCTGGTGTCCTTCATGATCTCCGGTCCGGTCGTGGTGCAGGTTCTCGAAGGTGAGAACGCTGTCCTGAAGAACCGTGAAGTGATGGGTGCGACCGACCCGAAGAAGGCCGAAGCCCACACCATCCGCGCGCAGTTTGCCGAAAGCATCGAAGCAAACTCCGTCCACGGTTCCGACAGCCTTGAAAACGCGAAGAACGAGATTGCCTTTTTCTTCGCCGGCACGGAAATCCTGCCCTGATCCGCATGGATCATGGTGGCGGGGTTTTTTGTCCCCGCCAATGGAAAAGCCGGCCTTCGGGTCGGCTTTTTTCATGTCCGGGGGCATTTGGAAAATACAGCCTCCGGGGATCGCGCGGATCATGAAAAGTTTCTGGTGAAGCCTTTTTCAGGAAGCTTCAAAGAACGCCGCCGTCTTGAAAAAAGGCGACACCCGAAAACCGCGGTTCTTATTTCATCATTGATCAGACCGACAGCAGGCAGTCTGATGCAGTGGCGGCGGGTGCTGCGTCGGGCACCAGAACGCGGTGCAGGGCGGCGGGATACAGGCGGTGTTCCTGCTGCAGTACCCGCGCGCCCAGCACATCGGGCGTGTCATCGGCCAGTATGGGCACGGCGGCCTGACCGATGATGGGGCCTTCATCCATGCCCTCCGTCACCCAGTGGACGGTGCAGCCATGGATGCGCGCGCCACTTTCCAGTGCCCGTTCATGCGTATGCAGGCCGGGATAGGCCGGTAGAAGGCTGGGATGGATGTTCAGCATCCGCCCGGCCCATGCCGTGGTCAGGAACGGCGTCAGCAGGCGCATGTAGCCCGCAAGGCAGACATATTCCACGCCCGCCGCGCGCAGGGCGGTGTCCAGCGCGCGTTCATGCGCTGCACGGTCCCGGCGGTAGTCACGGTGGTCGATGGCCTGTGTCGCAAGCCCCGCCGCCCGGGCGACAGCCAGCCCCGGCGCATCGGGGTTGTTGCTCAGCACCAGGGCGATGCGGGCGGGATAATCGGGGCGGGCACACGATTCGATCAGCGCGCGCATGTTGCTGCCGCGCCCGCTGATCAGGATGGCGATGGGTGTCTTGTGGATCACGGGTCGGTTCAGTCGCGCAGTTCAGGCAGTTCGTCAAAGCTCAGCGTGGCTGGGCTGTCGGGGCTTTCACCCGCAACAATCGTGCCGATGACAAAGGCCTGCTGTCCACGCGCATCCAGCCGCGCCATGGCGGCATCACTGTCACGCACCACCAGCACCATGCCCACGCCGCAGTTGAAGACGCGCAGCATTTCCTCGGTCGTGACATCGCCGGTGCTGGCCAGCCACGGGAACACCGGCGGGATCGGCCATGCCGTGCCATCGACCACCGCCCGCACGCCCTTCGGCAGCACGCGTGGCAGGTTGCCCGGCAGGCCGCCACCCGTAATGTGGGCCGCACCCACCAGCAGCCCCGCGTGATGCAGGTCCAGCACGGGGTGGACATACAGGGTGGTGGGCGTCATCAGCGCTTCACCCAGCGTCTGCCCATCGGCAAACGGGCACGGCGCGTCCCATCCCAGCCCGCTGCGCGCGACGATATTGCGCACCAGAGAAAAGCCATTGGAATGCACCCCTGCCGATGGCAGGGCGATCAGCGTATCACCGGGGCGGATGTCACCGGGCAGCAGCGCCGTGCGTTCCGCCGCCCCGACCGAAAACCCGGCAAGGTCATAATGGCCGGGCGCGTACATGCCCGGCATTTCCGCCGTTTCCCCGCCTACCAGCGCGCAGCCGGAATCGGCGCAGCCCCTGGCGATGCCGCGCACGACCTTGGCCGCGTCCTCGACGGACAGTTTGCCAGTGGCGAAATAATCCAGGAAAAACAGTGGTGTCGCCCCCTGCACCACCAGGTCGTTGACGCACATGGCGACAAGGTCGATGCCCACCGTCTCATGCAGTCCGCTTTCGATGGCGATCATGAGCTTGGTGCCCACGCCATCGGTGCAGGAAACAAGGATGGGGTCGGAAAAACCGGCCGCCTTCAGGTCAAACAGCGCCCCGAAACCGCCCAGGCCGCCCATGGTGCCGGGGCGGTCCGTGGCGCGGGCCGCGGGCTTGATGACTTCGACAAGCGCGTCACCGGCTTCGATGTCCACCCCGGCATCCCGGTAGGTGGCGCCGGACGTGGTGGGGGAAGACGCGTTGGGCGGGCAGGGGGCGGATGTCATGCGGGGGCCTTTTTTTCCGTAATCAAACTATCACTTTCCCGGACTCCCGCACGCGGGGTATGAAAACCGCCATGCGGGACCGGGGTCAGAGGGACTTCCGGCCTTCTTACGTCAAGGCGGGGCAACGCACAAAGCGGTGGTTGAGCGCACGAAGCTGAAAACGGATGAAAACGCGGTTGCGGGCATGATCGGGCAACTGGTGTTGCCGTTTGCCCACACGCCACGTTTCGCCGCGGGGGATTTTGTCTTTTCCGCTTCCAACGCCGCCGCACGCAGCTGGCTGCTTGGCCCCACCCCGTGGCCCGAGCGCAGGCTGGCGCTGTGGGGGGCGGCGGGAACGGGCAAGACCCATATGCTGGAAATATGGGCCCGCATGCATGATGCGGTGCTGCTGCATGGCGGCAGCCTGTCGCATGCCCATGTCACGGCGCTGTTCGCGGCCCGCGCCACCGGGGTGCCGGTCATGGCCATGGCGGTGGACCGGGCCGACGAATGCGCGGATGAACGTGCGCTGCTGCACCTGCTGAACACCGCGCGTGAACAGAGGATCGCGCTGCTGCTGGGCGGGCGCACGTCACCGGCGCGCTGGCCCGTGGCGCTGCCCGACCTGGCAAGCCGGCTGCGGGCGACCATGGCGGTGGCCATACGCCAGCCCGGCGATGGGCTTTTGCGCGTGCTGCTGCTGCGCCTGCTGGCGGAACGCCAGATTGTCGTATCGCAGCCGGTCGTGGAATGGCTGCTGCGCCACCTGCCGCGCACGGCCGTGGCCATGCAGGAAGCCGTGGACCGGCTGGACCATGCCGCCCTTGCGTCCGGCCGCCCCGTGACCCGCGCACTGGCCACGCGCGTGCTGGCCGACATGCTGATGGGGGACACCATGGCGACCACGGACATGGAACCTGGCGCCTGAACGGGCCGCCTGCTCTGGCCAAGTGGCGTGTCACTGGCCTAGGGTCGTACGCAACAAGGAATATCACCCCCGAACGGGAGATCGAATCCATTGGCCAGAACGCCCCGTAAAGCCCCCGACGGCACAGCCCCCAAGCCCCGTGCCCGCGCACGCAGCCGCAGGACGGCTGCGACCGGGCGACAGGTGGCGGTGCGCGCGCCGGTGGAACCCATGCCCGACGCGACATCGCCCAAGCGCTTCATCAACCGTGAACTGTCATGGCTCGATTTCAACCAGCGCGTGGTGGATGAAGCCGACAATCCCCGCAACCCGCTGCTTGAACGCGTGCGTTTCCTGTCGATCAGCGCCAGCAACCTTGATGAATTCTATTCCGTGCGCGTGGCGGGGCTGGTGGGACAGGTGCGCGAGGGGCTGGTCAAGACCTCGCCCGACGGGCTGACGCCACAACAGCAGCTTTCCGCCGTGCGCGAACGCACCGGCCGCCTGCTGCAGGAACAGCAGCGCATCTGGCGCGACCTGCAGCGCGAGCTGGAGGGGGCGGGCATTGTCGTATGCGACGAAATCTCCTTTACGGAAGAAGAACAGGCCTGGCTGGAAACCTGTTTCATGGAACGGGTCTTTCCCGTCCTGACGCCGCTGGCGATCGACCCGGCCCATCCGCTGCCCTTCATCCCCAACATGGGCATTGCGCAGGCCCTGCGGCTGATGAATGCCGAAACCGGGCAGTTCGTGATGGAGGCGCTGATCCTGCTGCCCGCGCGGATCGAACGCTTCATCCGGCTGCCCGTCGCCCTGTCGCCGCCGGGGGTGACGCGCTTCATCCTGCTTGAACGCCTGATTGTCATGTGCATCGACCGCCTTTTCCCCGGCCTTGTGGCGGGGGACTGGGGGGTGATGCGCGTGGTGCGCGACACGGACGTGGAATTCGAGGACGAGGCCGAGGATCTGGTCCGTTCGTATGAAAGCGCGCTCAAGCGCCGCAGGCGTGGCGTGGTGATCCACCTCGATATCGAATCCCGCATGCCCGAGGACCTGGCCCGGTCAATGGCGGAAGGGCTGGCCCCGCCCCCTGACGAGGTATTCGTGCAGTCCGGGCTGATCGGGGTGGTGGATCTCAAGCAGCTGATTGTCGATGACCGGCCGGACCTGCTGTTTCCGCCCTATACCCCACGCTTTCCCGAACGGATCGTTGACTGCGGCGGTGACTGCTTCGCCGCGATCCGCGCGCGCGACATGATCGTCCACCATCCGTTCGAAAGCTTTGACGTGGTGGTGCAGTTCCTGCGGCAGGCGGCCATTGACCCCGCCGTGGTGGCGATCAAGCAGACGCTGTACCGCACGTCGCGCGACAGCCCCATCGTCAAGGCCCTGATCGAGGCGGCGGAGGCCGGCAAGGCCGTGACCGCCATGGTGGAACTGCGCGCCCGTTTTGACGAGGAGGCCAACATCCGCCTCGCCCGCGCGCTGGAAGCGGCGGGCGTGCAGGTGGTCTTCGGTTTTTCAGACCTCAAGACACATGCCAAGCTCAGCCTTGTCGTACGGCGGGAGGGCGGCGCGCTGCGGTCCTACGCCCATTTCGGCACCGGCAACTACCACCCGATCACGGCGCGGATCTATACCGACCTGTCGTTCTTTACCTGCAATCCGGAACTGGCGCGGGATTCGGCGCGGCTGTTCAATTACATGACCGGCTATGCCGTGCCCGCGCGGATGGAGGCGATCGCGTTTTCGCCCGTGACCATCCGCCGCACGCTGGAAGACCTGATCGCGGGCGAAATCGCCCATGTGCAGGCAGGGCGTCCGGGGCAGATCTGGCTCAAGATGAACTCCCTGGTGGATCCCGACCTGATCGACCGGTTGTATGCCGCGTCGTGCGCGGGGGTAAAGGTCATGGCCGTGGTGCGCGGCATCTGCTGCCTGCGGCCCGGCGTGCCGGGGCTGTCGGAAAACATCCGGGTCAAGTCGATTGTGGGGCGGTTCCTGGAACACGCGCGCATCTATGCCTTTGGCGATGGGCACCGGCTGCCCAGCAGGCAGGCGAAGCTGTATATCTCATCGGCGGACTGGATGCAGCGCAACATGGACTGGCGGGTGGAAAGCATGGTCCCCATGCTGGACCCGCAGGTGCATGCCCGCGTGCTGGACCAGATCATGATGATCGACCTCAAGGACAACCTGCAGTCATGGATTCTACAGCGCAATGGTGTATGGCGGCGTCTGGAGCCGGGGCGCAGGCCATTTTCGTCGCATGAATATTTCATGGAACATCCGGTTCATGCGGGGCGCGGCGCCACGGCGGGGGAAGCCCCGATCCGGGTCAGCGCGTCACAGCCATGGCATGCGGAACAGACTATTGAGGACTGAGGATTACGGTATGGACGCGGTCATGGCAGTATGGGCGGACGACGTATGGGGCCGGATGTGACGGGTGTGGGCGGGTTTCGCCGTTCGGCGGTCATAGATCTGGGATCGAATTCTGTCCGGCTTGTGGTGTTTGACGGGATTTCACGCAATCCGGCCCCCATTTTCAATGAAAAGGTGGTCCTGCGGCTGGGCCGGGGCCTGAACGCGACGGGGCGCCTGAATGAAGAAGCCGTGCCGCTGGCGATGGAGGTCATGGCCCGTTTCAACGCCATTGCGCGCGGGATGGAGGCCAGTCCCTTCGAGGTGCTGGCCACCGCCGCCGTGCGGGACGCCAGCAATGGGCCGGAATTCGTGGCGGGGCTGAAATCACGCCTGCCCGGCGTGCCGATCCGTATCCTGAGCGGAGAGGAGGAAGCCGATTATTCCGCCACCGGCGTGCTGTGCGGCATACCCGATGCCAATGGTCTGGTGGCCGATATCGGTGGCGGGTCGCTGGAACTGATCCGGCTGGAAAACGGGCGCAAGCTCAATGCCTGCACCCTGCCGCTGGGTGTGATCCGGCTCAACGACCGTGCCGATGGCGACCTTGCCCGCGCGCGCGCGCTGGTGGATGAGGATCTGGCCCGCGTCGGCTGGCTGGATGATGTGCAGGACCAGGACCTGTACCTGGTGGGCGGCGCGTTCCGTGCACTGGCGCGCATGCAGATCGCGCGCACGGCCTATCCGCTGAATATCGTCCATCTTTATCGCCTGGCCCCCGATACGGGGCGGGAAATGGCGGACTGGATCATCGGCGCGGGCAAGCGTTCGCTTGAGCGCCTGCCGGGCGTGCCGCGCAAGCGGCTGGAGGATGCGCCCTATGCCGCAACCGTGCTGCGCAGGCTCATGCGGCGCACGCGTTCAACGGGGCTGGTGTTCTGTGTCGATGGCCTGCGCGAAGGGTGGTACATGCGCAATGTTGCCGCAAGTGTTGCCGATAACGACCCGCAGGATGCCGTGGCGCGGGAAATGTGCTGCATGCTGGGCCGCAGCGTGACCCTGCCGGAACGGCTGGCGGAATGGACCGCGCCCCTTTTCCCCGATGAAGGGCAGGTGGCGACCCGCCTGCGCGGGGTTGCGTGCTGGCTGTCGGATGTGGGCGCGCATGATCACCCCGAATACCGGGCGGAACAGACCTACCTGCGTATCCTGCGCATGCAGGGCGTGGGCTTTACCCATCAGGCGCGGGCCTTCCTGTCGTTGACGCTTGCGGTGCGGTACGGGGCCGATCTGTCGGTGGCGTACCTGCAGCCATCGCGGCAGTTGCTGGATCAGGTGCAGTTTGGCCGCGCCGTGGCGCTGGGGCAGGCGTTGCGGCTGGCCTATACCGTCAGTGGCGGGACCGAGGCGCTGCTGGATGGCACGCGGCTGGAATGTGAGGATCGTGTCCTGTCCCTGCATTTCGCGCCCGGGCGTGACGTGGTGCAGGGCGAAAGCGTGCGGCGCAGGCTGGAACGCCTGGGCAATGAGCTGGACATGACGGTCCGGATCCGCGACCACTGACCCGTATGGGGCTGGAAACAATAAAATTTTTGGTGAAGCTTTTTTCCAAAAAGCTTCAGGGGAGTGTTGCCTTTCTGAAAAAAGGCGACGCGGCAAAACTTTTTGTAATTTGCACGATGCCGCAAGGACGGGCTTTTCAGGCGGTCTCTTCAGGTATGGGCAGGACATAACGCAGCATGGGCACACGGCATGGACACACGCGCGACCTGCTGCTGATCCGTGGCGGGACGGTGGTGACGGCGCAGGCGTCATTCCGGGTTGACGTGCTGTGCGGTGGCGAGGGCGAGATCCTGGCCGTTGGCCCCGACCTGGACAGGCCGACCGGCTGCACGGTGGTGGATGCGGGGGGGCTGCTGGTCATGCCCGGCGGGGTGGACCCGCAGGTTGGCATTGGCGCGGATGACGCCGGTTTCGCCCGCACGGTGGCGGCGCTGTCCGGTGGCACCACCACCATACTCGACACCATGCGTCCCGACGGTAGCGGACTGGATGCGGCATGGCGGGACTGGCGGNNNGCCGCACGCCATGCCCATGTCGATGTCGGGCTGCATATGGCGCTGCCCGATGCCAGTGCATCCGTGCTGCGGCACATGGATGAACTGGTTGCGGACAGGGGGGTGAATGCCTTCCGCCTGTCCATGGCGGATGGACTGTCTGATCGCGATATCCTGCAACTGACCCGCCATGCCGCCGATTATGGCGCCCTGTGCATGATCGAGGCCCAGAATGCGCAGGCCGTGGCCTACCTGCGGGCGGAACTGGATCATGCAGGCATTACCGGCAACGAGGCCTGCCTGCTGTCCGCCCCGCCGCAGGTCGAGGACGAAGCGGTGGGCCGCGCCATCATGCTGGCAGGACTGGCCGGGGGGCCGGTGCATGTGGGGCCGGTATCCACCATTGGCGCCACGGACATCCTGGCGCATGCACGCCTGCGCGGGCAGCGGGTGGAGGGTCATGTGCTGGCCCCCCATCTGGTGGTGGATGAAGCGGTCTATGATCCCGAGGGCGATGCTGCATCGGATCCCTGCGTCACCCTGCCACCCTTTCGTGACGGCACGCACCGGCGGGCGTTATGGGGTGGGCTGGCATCAGGCAATATCGGCATGGTGGCCAGTGGCTTCCGCCCGTCCGGTGCTGCTGGAAACGGGGTGACTGATGGGCTTGCGCAGCGCATGCGCGTGGTCTGGCAGCACGGCGTGCGCGCGGGTATCCTGACGGCGGAGGAATTCGTGGCCGTCACATCGCAGGCGGCGGCCCGCGCCTTCAACATCTACCCCCGCAAGGGCGCGATCATGCCGGGGGCCGATGCCGATATCGTACTGTGGGATCCCGATGCGCTGGAAACGTGCACATCCGGCCTGTATGCCGGGATCACGCTGGGTGGCAGGGCGGTGCGGGTCATTCGCGGCGGGGTGACGGTGTGGCAGGACGACATGCCGTGCGAAGGCGTGGGATATGGGGCCTACGTGCCATGTCCGGCCTTCAGCCCCGGACTGTCGGAACGGATGCGCAGGGCGGCGCACCTGTCCATGCATGACGGCGAAATACAGGATCGTGGCCCTGGAGCATGTTGATAAAAAACAACAAAAATTTTTGGGTGTCGCCTTGTCTGAAAAAGGCGGCGTTTCAGGAAGCTTTCTGAAAAAGCACCACCAGAAACTTCCTGAATAATTTGCCGGATATCCCAAGGACGGGTTTTTCAGGCCGTCTCCTGTCCTTTGCCGGGGTGACAAGGCCGGACCGGGTTCCATATATTACATAGATCAGAATGAAAGGCTGTTCCGGCTGTCTGCCTTGAGGGGGGTGAGGCAGTCCGTGGCCATGATAGAGGGAACAGATTTGACGGGGATCAGACACGGTATCCGTTTCTATGTCGGAAACGAATGCCATACGTTGGCCGATGTCGCGCCAACGCGTACGCTGCTGGACTGGCTACGGGAAGATCGCGGCCTGACCGGCACCAAGGAAGGCTGCAACGAAGGCGATTGCGGGGCCTGCACCGTGCTGGTGGTGCGGCTGGAAGGGGACCGTCTGGTCTGGCGCGCGGTCAATGCGTGCATCCAGTTCGTGTCCATGCTGGACGGTGCGCAGGTCCTGACCATCGAGGACATGCGCGCGCCCGATGGCAGCCTGCACCCGGTGCAGCAGGCCATGGTGGACCAGCATGGCTCGCAATGCGGTTTCTGCACGCCCGGTTTTGTCATGTCCATGGTGGCCGGGCGCAAGGCCGACGGGCTGGCGCAGGATGAACACGCGATTGACGACATGCTGGCCGGCAACCTGTGCCGCTGCACCGGATATGCGCCGATCGTGCGTGCCATGCGGCAGGCCATGCAGGCGGGACCGGACCATTTTGACGCCATGGCTGGAGAAATCGCCGACCGGCTGCGCGCCCTGTGCGATGGGGCCACGGTCGAATGCGATGGACCAGCGGGCCGCCTGACCATTCCGGCAAGTGCTGACGCACTGGCGCAGGCCATGATGGCGGATCCCGATGCACGGATCGTGGCCGGGGCGACCGATGTGGGCCTGTGGGTGACCAAGGGGATGCGGAACCTGCCGCACGTTGTCGCCATCGGGCAGGTGCCTGACCTGCGCCGGATCGAATGTGATGGGGATGGGGTGTATCTCGGCGCTGCGGTAACATGGCAGGAGGCCCGCGCGGCACTGGCCGACATCCTGCCGCAGCCGGATACGGAGATCATCCGCCGCATCGGCTCGGTGCAGGTGCGCAACAGCGGCACGGTATGCGGCAATATCGCCAATGGATCACCCATTGGCGACGGACCGCCGGTGCTGATCGCTGCGGGGGCGAAACTGCACCTGCGCCGTGGCGACGCGCGGCGTGTCATCGCGCTGGAAGATTTCTTCATCGATTATGGCAGGCAGGACCGTGCGCCCGGTGAGTTTGTGGAAGGTGTAAGCATTCCCCGTCCCGGCGCGGAGACGGTTGTGCGTGCCTGGAAAGTTTCCAAGCGGTTCGATCAGGATATTTCCGCCATTCTGGGGGCATTTTCCCTGACGTTTGCGCCGGATGGCGCCATTGCCAGCGCCCGCGTGGCCTTTGGCGGCATGGCGGCCACCCCACGCCGTGCCACCCGGACGGAGGCGGCACTTGAAGGTCATATGTGGGATGAAACCACGCTGGCGGCGGCGCGTCAGGCCATCATGGATGATTTCGCCCCCATTACCGACATGCGGGCCAGCGACTGGTACCGCCGCACGGTTGCGGCCAATCTGCTGACCCGGCTTTACGCCGATTGCGGGCCGGAAAGCGCACGCGCCGATATCAGCGTGCGCGCGGCCTGCGCCAATGCGGGAGGACACGCCCATGGCTGATGGAAACGGCTTTGCCAATGCATCCCCCACGGCGGGCGACGGCATTGTGCCCGGTGGGGCATCAGGCAGCCTGCGGCATGAAAGTGCCGCCATGCATGTCCAGGGCAGCGCCGCCTATATTGATGACCTGCCCGAACCGCGCGGCACGCTGCATCTGGTTCCGGGACTGAGCACCCGCGCCCATGCCCGGATCCTGTCCATGGACCTTGAGGCCGTGCGGCAGGTGGATGGCGTGGTGGGCGTCTATACCGCCGCCGACATTCCCGGTGACAACCAGATCAGCCCCGTGGGCAAGGGGGACGAACCGCTGCTGGCAACCACCGAAGTCTCGTTCTATGGCCAGCCGATGTTCGTGGTTGCCGCCACCACCCGTGGTGCGGCGCGTCGCGCCGTACGTCTGGCGAAGGTGGAATATGAGGACCTGCCCGCCATCCTGAACGTGGCCGAGGCCCGTGCCGCCGGTAGCCCGCTGGTCTGGCGGCCAATGGAAATGAAGCGCGGCGACGTGGAGGCGGGACTTGGGCACGCGCCCCGCAGGCTGTCGGGCCGCGTGATCGTGGGCGGGCAGGAACATTTCTACCTTGAAGGGCAGGTCGCGCTGGCCCGCCCGGGTGAAGAGGGGGAGATGCATGTCACCTCGTCCACCCAGCACCCGACCGAAACCCAGCATATGGTCGCCCATGTGCTGGACCGTCCCGCCAACCTGGTCACGGTCGAGGTCCGGCGCATGGGCGGTGGCTTTGGCGGCAAGGAAACGCAGGCCAACGCCTGTGCCTGCCTTGCCGCCCTAGTGGCCGACCGGACCGGGCGTGCGGCCAAGATGCGGCTGGACCGTGATGACGACATGACCATGACCGGCAAGCGGCATGATTTCGTCATTGATTACGATGTCGGCTTTACCGACGAGGGCCAGATCGTTGCCGTGGACATGGTGCTGGCGGCGCGGTGCGGGTGGTCGGCCGACCTGTCCGGCCCCGTGATCGACCGCGCACTGTTCCATGCCGATAATGCCTATTTCTATCCCGACGTGCGCCTGCGTTCCGAGCCACTGCGCACCAATACGCAGTCCAACACCGCCTATCGCGGTTTTGGCGGCCCGCAGGGCGTTGTCGCGGCGGAACGCGTGATCGAGGAAATCGCCTTTGCCACCGGGCTTGACCCGCTGGAGGTCCGCCAGCGCAACGTCTATGGCACGCATGATCGCAACGTCACGCCCTACAACATGGTGGTCGAGGACTCGATCACCGCCGAACTGCTGCCCGAACTGGCGCGGCGCTGCCATTACGTAAAACGGCGCCAGGCCTGCCGCGCGTTCAATGTCGACAGCCCCTACCTGCGGCGCGGCATCGCGATCACGCCGGTCAAATTCGGCATTTCCTTTACCGCCACCCATTACAACCAGGCCGGTGCGCTGGTTCATGTCTATACCGACGGGTCGGTGCAGGTGAACCATGGCGGCACGGAAATGGGGCAGGGCCTGCATACCAAGATGGTGCAGGTCGCCATGCGTGAATTGGGCCTGGGCACGGATCAGGTACGCATTACCGCCACCACGACCGGCAAGGTACCCAATACGTCGGCCACGGCGGCGTCCTCGGGCGCGGACCTTAATGGCATGGCTGTTCTGGACGCGGTGCGCCGCATCAAGCGCAGGCTGGTGGAATTCGCGGCCGCCCACTGGAACGTGGGCGAGGACGAAGTCCGCTTCGCCCCCGATGGCGTGCATGTGGGGCACAGGGTCATCGCGTTTGCGCACCTGACGCGGCAGGCCTATTTCGCGCGCGTGTCCATGTCCGCCAACGGGTTTTACAAGACGCCGAAGATTTCATGGAATGGCGATACCGGGCAGGGCCGTCCGTTCTATTACTTCGCCTATGGCGCGGCCTGTTCGGAGGTCGTGATCGACCTGCTGACGGGTGAGATGAAGATCGACCGCGTGGATATCCTGCATGACGCGGGGCAGTCCCTGAACCCCGCGCTGGATATCGGCCAGATCGAAGGGGGATTCGTGCAGGGCGCCGGGTGGCTGACGTGTGAGGAACTGGTCTGGGACAAGGCGGGCCGCCTGCGCACGCATGCGCCCAGCACGTACAAGATCCCGGCCTGTTCCGACCGCCCGTGGGTATTCAATGTCGAACTGCTGGAAAACGCGCCCAATCGCGAATACACCATCTTCCGTTCCAAGGCGGTGGGGGAACCGCCCTTCGTCCATGGTGTGTCGGTGCTGCAGGCGGTGTCCGATGCGCTGGCCAGCCTGGATGGCTATCGCACATGTCCCCGTCTGGACGCGCCCGCCACGCCGGAAATGATCCTGCGCGTGGCCGAACGCATGCGGCACGGCAACCCGCCCGCCTGAGTGCCATGAGCATGGAAATGCGCGCGGATCTGGTGCGCTGGCGGCTGTCAGGCCAGCCGGTCGCCCGGATCAGTGTATCGGAAGCACGCGGGTCTACCCCGCGTGAGGCCGGGACCTTCATGCTGGTCACGCCCACCGAACACTCCGGCACGATCGGTGGCGGCGATCTGGAATGGAACGCGATCCATCAGGCGCGCAGGCTGCTGGATGCGGGGTGGCGGATGCTGGTGCAGCGCATAAGCCTTGGCGGCAGTTCGGGGCAGTGCTGCGGTGGCGAGGTCCAGTTGACCCTTGATGTGCCGGATCCGCCGGGTCTGGATGGCATCATGGCACGGCTTGAACACCTGCGCCGCACGCAGCCGCTGCTGCTGCTGTTTGGCGCGGGGCATGTGGGCCGCGCGCTGGCGCATGTGCTGGCCCCGCTGCCGCTGCGGCTGGCATGGTGCGATTCGCGGCCGCATGAATTCGGCCCCTCCGTTCCCCCGGGTGTTACGGTGCATGATGATGGTGCATGGGAACCGCTTGTGGCCCACGCCCCGCCGGGTTCCGGTGCGCTGGTGCTGACACAGAGCCACGCGCTGGACAGCCTTATTGTTGCATCCCTCCTCGAACGGGGTGATTTTCGCTATGTCGGGCTGATAGGCTCGCACACGAAACGCCGCCGGTTCGAGGCGGGCTTCCGTCGGATCGGCCTGCCCGAGGACCGGATTGCCGCCATGGTCTGCCCGATCGGGGGGCGTGACATACGCGACAAGCGGCCTGCCGTCATTGCCGCACTGGTCGCAGCGGAAATCGTCACCCGCTTCCTGCATCCGGCGCAGGCAGGCGGTCATGCAAACGGGGATGACACCAGCCCATGAATGATCCGCTTTCCCGTACCCCCCGCATGATGCGGCTGCATGCGCGGGGCATTTCCTATTTCAATGCCGTGCGGGAATGCCGGTCGATCCGCGAGGCCGCGCGCAGGCTGAATGTCACGCCATCCGCCCTGACCCGCCAGCTTGCGCAGATGGAAGCCGAAATCGGCGCCCCCCTGTTCGACCGCCTGCCCGATGGCATGGTGCTGACGGAAGTGGGCACGATCATGGCCCGTCATATCGTGACCGTGATGCAGGATGCCGCCCGGACGGAAGAACAGATCAACGCCCTGTCCGGCCGGCATGACGGGCGGCTGCGCATCATGGCGGTGGAAGGGATCGCGGGGCAGTTGCTGCCCGCCCTGCTGGAACGCATCATTTCCGCCTATCCGTCCGTGGAACTGCATGTGGAGGTCGGCGCGCCCAAGACCATCGTATCAGCCCTGCAGGACGGGCGGGTGGATCTGGGCATTGCGTTTTCGCTGGCGCTGTATCCCGAACTGCGGCGCGTGGCGGTCGGGCATTTCCCGGTGGGGGCCGTGGTGCGTGCGGATCATCCGCTGGCGCATCTGCGCACTGTCACGGTGGAGGAATGCACCGCCTATCGCCTGATCCTGCCCACGCGCACGCTGTCGCTGTACCGTGTCATGGAACCCATGCTGCGTCCGTGGCAGGACAGGCTGAACGTGGTGCTGCAGACCGGATCGATCGAACTGACCAACCGCATGGTGCAGGCGGGGGCGGGGCTGGCGTTCCAGTCACCGCTGGCGGTGGGCGTGCAGCCGGGACAGGACAGCCTGCGCCATGTGCCGCTGCGTGACACGCGCGCGGTGACGGACCTGGGGGCCTATGTGCGCGAATCCCGCTGGCTGCCGCCCCTGCTGGAAACGGTGATCGAGGAACTGCGCCTGGAACTGCGTCGCGTGCAGGGGGTCAGCGACGAACGGGTGGTCTGACCCCGTGTTGCGTTTTGGGCAACGGAACGGTCAGATCATTATACTAGACGAAACAGGTAGCGGGCTGATTAGATTTACCCATCATGGTGCGGTTGGGGACTATCCGCATGGCGTCGGGGGACGCCATGCGGGCTGCATCGACAAACAGTAAAACATGATGGGAACCCGCAGATGGACACCACAACGCCGCCGAATGCCCGGATGGACAGCGGGCTTGCAGCACTGGATGCGGCGGTGCGCCGGGATCTGGAAATCATCCGCTATCCCCGCAAGGAATGGGTTCCCCCCATGGAACGTGACGGCCAGCGCGTGCTGGACGTGGCCATTATCGGGGCGGGGCAGGGTGGTCTTGCCACGGCCTTTGCGCTCAAGCGCAACAACATCACCAATGTCCGGATTTTCGATCGTGCGGCGAAGGGCGGCGAAGGCCCGTGGGTGACATTCGCGCGCATGATCACGCTGCGCACGCCCAAATACGTGACCGGCCCCGACCTTGGCGTGCCCTCGCTTACGCCGCGTTCATGGTATGAAGCCCAGCATGGGGCCGAGGCATGGGAAAAGCTGGACAAGATCCCGCGCGGGCAGTGGCAGGACTATCTGGACTGGTACCGCGACATCCTGAAGCTGCCGGTTGCCAATGACCATGATTTCCAGGGTGTTACATGGGAAGACGGCCTGCTGCGCCTGACCTTCCGCCGCCCCGACGGCTCCACCCATGTGCATTATGCCCGCAAGCTGGTGCTGGCCACCGGGATTGAAGGCTGCGGTTCGTGGCATGTGCCCGACTTCATCCGTGATGGCCTGCCGCGCGCGCGGTATGCCCATACGTCGGAAGACATCGACTTCGCGGCGCTGAAGGGCAAGCGCATTGGCGTGCTGGGGGCCGGGGCATCCGCGTTCGACAACGCGGCCACGGCGCTGGAAGAAGGCGCGGGCAGTGTCACGCTGTGCCTGCGGCGCAAGGAAATCCCTTCCATCAACCCCTACCGGTGGATGGAGAATACCGGCTTCCTCGCCTACTACCCCGCCCTGTCCGATGACCTGCGCTGGGGTTTCATGCGCCGGATATTCGAACTCAACCAGCCGCCGCCGCAGGATACGTTCTGGCGCTGCCGCCGCCATGAAAACTTCTCCTTCCGCACCGGATGCCCGTGGACGGGCGCGCGCATGGATGGGGACGAGATCGTGGTCGATTCGCCCACGGGTGAAATGCGCTTCGATTTCGTGATCATCGGCACCGGGTTCACGACCGACCTGTCACGCCGGCCGGAAACGAAATCCTTTGCATCTTCCGTCGCCCTGTGGGGCGATCGCTATACCGCGCCTGCGGGGGCGGAAAGCGCCGTGCTGGAAAGCTATCCCTATCTGGGTGAAAACTACCAGTTCCTGCCGCGCCGGGCGGATGACGCGCTGGCGCCCATGCTGGCGAACATCCACAATTTCACGTTTTCGGCAACGCCCAGCATGGGACTGTCGGGGGCGTCGATCAGCGGCATGCGCTTTGGCGTGGAACGCCTGGCCCGCGGGCTGGGGCGTGACCTGTATGTGGCTGATGGCAGGCAACACCTTGAAAGTCTGCTGGCCTATGACGTGCCGGAACTGGTCAGTCTCGATCCTCCTGTTGCATGATGCGCCCCGGGTAGATTGATCCATCCGGGAGAGAGTTGAGTAGATGAGCAGCGCAGCACGCCTTTCCCCCCCGTCGCCGGGTCTTTCCGGCGCGGGGGGGCATGATGACCGCAAGGTTCCCCCCGTGGCCGACATGGCGCGGATTATCGGCCTGTCCATACCGGCCGCCTGCATGCCCGACGTGGTGGCGAATACAGCCCTGCTGCACGGTTATGCTGATCTGGTCGGCAGCTTTGCGCTGCCGGATGACTGTGAACCTGCCTACGAGTACGTGCCATGACCGTTCATGGGCACAAGGCGGGGGCAGCCCTTGCCATTGCGGCGGATGTGCGCGCGGGCCGTCGCAGCGCCGTATCGGTCGTGACGGACGTGATTGCGGATATCGAAGCCCGTGACACCCGCTTCAACAGTGTCACCCGCATCCTTGGTCCCGCCGCCGTGGCGCAGGCCGAGGAAGTGGACAAAACCATTGCCGCGGGCCGCGATCCCGGCCCGCTGGCGGGCGTGCCTTTCGGGGTGAAGGACCTGTTTGACGTCCGGGGCGAAGTCACCACGGCAGGGTCCATCGTGCTGCGCGACAACCTGCCCGCCACGCGTGACGCGGTTGTCGTCGAACGCCTGCGGGCCGCGGGCGCCGTGCCGGTCGCGACCCTGAACATGGATGAATTCGCCTACGGTTTTTCCACTGAAAACGCCCATACCGGCACGACCCGCAACCCGCATGATACCGCGCGTCTGGCCGGTGGGTCATCGGGCGGGTCGGCGGCGTCGGTGGCGGCTGGCCTGCTGCCATTCACGCTGGGGTCGGACACCAACGGGTCCATCCGCATCCCGTCCTCGCTGTGCGGGGTATGGGGGCTGAAGCCGACCTATGGGCAGATGCCGCTGGGCGGTGTCTATCCGTTCGTGGCCAGTCTGGATGTGGTTGGTCCCATGGCGGACACGGTGGAGGACCTGCGGGCCGTCTACACCATCATGGCCGGTGGCGCGCCGGTGGGCGAACCCGATGTGGGTGATGTGCGCGTGGCCCGCCTTGGTGGCTGGTTTGCAAATAATATCAGCACGGAACTGACGACAGGTATTGACGCCGTCATGGCGCATCTGGGCCGGGACCAGGTGATCGAACTGCCGGAAGTCGCGCGTGCGCGGGCATCCGCCTTCCTGATCAGTGCGGCGGAGGGGGGCAACCTGCACCTTGCGCGCCTGCGGCGGCGGTCCATGCAGTATGATCCCGCGACACGCGGGCGGCTTATGGCCGGGGCCATGCTGCCAGCCGCAACATTCGTGCAGGCGCAGCGTTTCCGTCGCTGGTTCCGTGAACATGTGCATGCCGCCCTTGCCCATGCGGATGTGCTGGTCGCCCCCACCACGGTGGGCGTTGCACCGCGTATCGACCAGCCTTCCATCGTGGTGGACGGCCGGACAGTTTCCGCCCGTGCCAATCTTGGCATTTTCACGCAACCGATCAGCCTTGCGGGCCTGCCGGTGCTGGCGGCCCCGCTGTCGGTGGACGGCCTGCCGCTGGGCATCCAGCTTATTGGCGCGCCGGGCGGGGAGGCGAAGCTGTTTGCCGTGGCAGCCGAACTGCAGCGCGCGGGACTTGCCGCCTGTCGCCCGCTTGATGCGGGATACGCACGGAAGGACAGCTGATGCTGAATACGCCGCGTTCATGCCGGGGGATGGTCACATCCCCCCACCATCTGGCCAGTCAGGCCGGTCTTGACGTGCTCAAGGCCGGTGGCACCGCGCTGGAGGCCGCAGTCGCGACGGCAGCCGCGCTGGCCGTGGTCTATCCGCACATGACCGGTATCGGTGGTGATGCGTTCTGGCTGACCATGTGGCCTGATGGACGGGTGGAAACCATCGATGCCTGTGGGGCGGCGGCGCAGAAGGCCGATGCCGGTTTCTACCATGCGGCGGGGCTGGATACGATTCCGTGGCGCGGCCCGCTGGCGGCCAATACCGTGGCGGGTACCATCTCGGGATGGGATCTTGCGCTGTCATGGAGCCACGCAATGGCGCCCGCCCTGCCACTGGGCCGCGTATTGCGTGACGCGATGTTCTATGCCGAGCAGGGCGCGCCCGTTACCGACAGCGCAGCCGGAATTACGGCTGAAAAAGCCGATGAACTGAAAGATGTCCCCGGTTTCGCGGAACTGTTCATGCCCGGCGGCAAACTGCCGCAGCCCGGCGACATCCTGCACAATCCGCGCCTTGCCAATACATTGCGGCAACTGGCGGATGAAGGCCTGTCGAGCTTTTATCGCGGCAATGTCGCGCGTGAACTGGCTGCCGACCTGCATGACCTTGGCAGCCCGCTGGCCCTTGCGGACCTGCAGGCGCACAGGGCCACCCATCAGCCAGCCCTGCATGCCCGCATCAACGGGGCGGACCTATATAACATGGCCCCCCCGACGCAGGGCGTGGCGTCCCTGCTGATCCTTGCGCTGTTCGACCGGCTGAAGGCGGCGAAGGCGGATGATTTCGATTACCTGCACGGGCTGGTCGAGGCGACAAAACAGGCCTTCCGTTATCGCGACACCCATGTGGGCGATCCCGCCTACATGACGGTTCAGGCGCAGGACATTCTTGATGACCGCAAGGCGCTGGATCGCATGGCCGCCAGCATCGATCCCAACCGGGCGGCCCCATGGCCGTGGCCGTCACAGGCGGGCGATACGGTCTGGCTGGGCGTGGTTGATTCCGACGGTCTGGCCGTCAGCATGATCCAGAGCCTGTATTTCGAATACGGATCGGGCATCGTGCTGCCGCGCACCGGCGTGGTCTGGCAGAACCGTGGCACCAGCTTCGGCCTTGACCCGCAGGGGTGGAATGGCCTGCGCCCCGGTCGCAAGCCGTTCCACACGCCCAACCCCGCCGGTGCCCGTTTCGATGACGGGCGCACCATGGTCTATGGCACCATGGGGGGCGAGGGGCAGCCACAGACACAGGCCGCCATCTTCACCCGTTACGCGCGCTACGGCATGGAACTGCAGGAAGCGGTGACCGCGCCGCGCTGGCTGCTGGGGCGGACATGGGGCGAAAGCAGTGTCAGCCTGAAATACGAAGACCGCTTTGATCCCGAAGTGATTGCCCGGATGCAGGCTGCGGGTCACCAGATGGAACGCGTCGCGCCGTTTTCTTCCAAGATGGGTCATGCGGGTGCGCTGGTGCGCCATGCTTCCGGCCTGCTGGAAGGGGCGACCGATCCGCGCAGCGACGGGTGCGTCGCGGCATGGTAGCGCAGGCAGGCAACATGGATCACCCATCTGGCGCGCGTGCGGTCGCGCGCTGTATTGAACTGGGCCGCGCACCGTATTCGGAAATGGAAGGCGGGCTGTTCCGCCCCTATCTCGGCCCGTCCTACCGCGCCGCCTGTGAGCGGCTGGCGCAATGGATGTCTGATGCGGGCATGACCACGCGCATGGACGCGGCGGGCAACCTGATTGGCCGGTACGAAGGGCTTGCGCCTGATGCTCCGGTGGTGCTGCTGGGATCGCATATCGACAGCGTGCGTGATGGCGGGTTCTTTGACGGGATGCTGGGGGTAGTCCTTGGCATTGAAACCGTGGCCCATTTCGCCCGATCGGGAAAACGCTTTCCCTTCGCACTGGAAGTCGTGGGGTTTGGTGATGAGGAAGGATCGCGCTTTCCATCCGGTATGCTGACCTCCCATGCCGTGGCGGGCGTGCTGGAAACACCGGATCCGGCCATGCGTGACTGGGCCGAGACCGCGACGCTGGCCAGCGCGCTGGAAGGTTTCGGGCTGGATGTGGGACGCATGCATACCGCGTCGCGCAAGGGCGATCCGATCGTGGCCTATGTCGAGGCGCATATCGAACAGGGACCGGCGCTGGAAGCCGAAGGCCGCGCCCTTGGCGTGGTCAGCGCCATTGCGGCCCAGCACCGTTACCGCGTGACATTGCGCGGCATGGCGGGCCATGCGGGCACCGTGGCCATGAAGCTGCGGCGCGATGCGCTGGCGGGGGCTGCGGAAATCATCCTTGCCGCCGAACGCGTGGGCCGCGCTGGCACGGACGGACTGGTGGCGACCGTCGGGTCTCTGGATGTCATGCCGGGTGCGGCCAATGTCGTGCCGGGCGATGTGGTGTTCACCATTGATGTCCGTGCGGGGACAAATGCCACCCGCGACCGTGCGGCGCGTGAAATCCTGGACATGGCCCGTGATGTCGCGGCCCGGCGCGGGCTGGAAATGGATGTGGCGTTGCAGCAGGATCTTGACGCCACGCCGTGTGATCCGGTGCTGACGGATCTTATGGAACAGGCGGTGCGCGACGTGACCCATGCCCCGGCCCCCGTGCTGGTCAGCGGGGCGGGACATGACGCCATGATCATGGCGCATCTGGCCCCGGTTTCCATGCTGTTCATCCGGTGCGCGGGCGGGATCAGCCACAACCCGGCGGAATCCGTAACAGATGCCGATACGGATGCCGCCCTGCGCGCGATGATTACCTTTATCGGACTTTTTGAAAGACACTTCGGATGACCCAGACCTTTTTCGGCCAGATCAATCCTCCCGCCCGGTTGCTGATGGGGCCGGGACCGGTCAATGCACACCCGCGCGTGCTGCGGGCCATGGCGGCCGACATGCTGGGGCAGTTCGACCCGGAAATGACCGAATACATGAACCAGACGATGGATCTGTACCGTCAGGTGTTCATGACCAACAATCGCTGGACCTTTCTGGTTGATGGCACGGCGCGCGCGGGGATCGAGGCATCGCTGGTCTCGCTGGTTGAACCGGGGATGAAGCTGCTGATCGTGCGCGCGGGCCGGTTCGGGCTGCTGCTGTCCGAAATCGCGCAGCGCATTGGCGCCGAAATCGTGACGCTGGACATTCCGTGGGGCGAAGTCGCCACGCTGGAGCAGATCGAGGACGCGATCACCACCCACCGCCCGCATGTGCTGGCGTGCATCCATGGTGATACGTCCACCACCATTGCCCAGCCGCTGGACGGGGTGGGCGCGCTGTGCCGCAAGTATGACGTGCTGTCCTATGTTGACACCACCGCGACGCTGGGCGGGATGGAGGTCGCGACCGACCGCTGGGGCGTGGACGTGGTCAGTGGCGGGCTGCAGAAATGCATGGGCGGCCCGCCGGGTTCAGCCCCCATCACCATTTCCGACCGCGCGGCGGAACACATCTTCGCCCGCCGCCATGTCGAGGCCGGAATCCGTGGCAGCGACACGCGCGATGGCACGCGGGCGCGCATTCCGTCCAACTATTTCGATCTGGCCATGGTCATGGATTACTGGTCCGAAAAGCGCCTGAACCACCATACCGAGGCGACAACCATGCTGTATGGCGCACGCGAAGCCGCCCGCGTGGTGCTGGAGGAAGGATTGCAGGCCCGCTTCGCCCGCCATGCCCGTGCATCGCGCGCGGTCTGTGCCGGGCTGCGCGCCATCGGGCTGGAACTGTTTGGTGGCGACGAATACCGCATGACCAACGTGACCGGCGTGTACATTCCCAAGGGCGTGGATGGCGAAAAGGTGCGCGCCCGCATGCGCGAGGATTTCGAGATCGAGATCGGTTCCGCCTTCGGTCCGCTGCAGGGCAGGATCTGGCGCATCGGGGCGATGGGCTACAACGCCGAAAAGCACAAGGTGCTGCTGACCATCGGCGCGCTGGAAACCGTCCTGCGCCATGAAGGCCACGGCTTTGCCGCGGGCCGTGGCGTTGATGCCGCCCTTGCGGCCTATGACGCATAAGAACGGGGATACGGCGTAATGTCTGGAACAGGTGTCTATCCCCGTGATCTGGTCGGCTATGGCGGTAACCCGCCGGATGCGAAATGGCCGGGCGGGGCGCGGATCGCGGTGCAGTTCGTCATTAATTACGAGGAGGGGGCCGAGAATTCGGTCCTGCATGGTGATCGCGGGTCGGAAGCCTTCCTGTCGGAAATGATCGGGGCGCAGTCGATTACCGGCGCGCGCGCGATCGCGATGGAAAGCCTGTATGAATACGGGTCGCGCGCCGGGTTCTGGCGGCTGCATCGCATTTTTACCCAGCGTAAGCAGCCGCTTACGGTATTTGGCGTGGCGGCCGCCATGGCACGCAACCCCGCAGCCGTCGCGGCGATGAAGGAAGCGGGCTGGGAAATCGCATCCCACGGGCTGCGCTGGATTGATTACCAGCACGTGCCCGAAGCGGTGGAGCGCGCGCATATCCAGGAATGCATCGCGCTGCATACGAAGCTGACCGGATCGCGGCCGCTGGGGTGGTATCAGGGGCGCACCAGTCCCAATACCGCCCGGCTGATCGCGGAAGAAGGCGGCTTTGTCTATGACGCGTATTCCTATGCCGATGACCTGCCGTATTATGATCGCAGCCATGGTCGTGCGCAGTTGATCGTACCCTATACGCTGGATGTCAACGACATGCGTTTCGTGGCGATCAATGGCTTTACCGAAGGTGAGCAGTTCTTCACCTACCTGCGCGATACCTTTGACGAACTGTATGAGGAGGGGGCGGACAGGCCCCGCATGATGTCGGTGGGCCTGCACTGCCGTGTGGCGGGCCGTCCGGGGCGTGCGCGGGCCGTGGCGCGTTTCCTTGATTACATTGCCACGCGGGAAAAGGTCTGGGTCGCGACCCGGCTGGATATCGCCCGGCACTGGCTGGAAACGCACCCGGCATGAAAAGCGTGATGGACCGCGTCAATGGCGCTTCCGCTGTCAGGTTTGTGGAACTGTTCGGGCCGATATACGAACATTCCCCATGGATTGCCCAGCGCGCCCGCGTCCATGGCCCCTTTGCGGACATGGACGCCATGCTGGCGGCCATGCGCCATGAACTGGACCGGGCGACGCAGGCGGAAAAGATGGCGCTGATCCGCGCCCATCCCGAACTGGCGCAGCGCATGGGCGTGGACCCGACGCTGACCTCTGCTTCCGCGTCCGAACAGGCTTCCGCCGGGCTGGACCGCCTGACGCCGGAGGAGTTCACGACCTTCCGCACCCTGAATGACGCCTATGCCGCCAAATTCGGCATCCCGTTCATCATCTGTGTGCGTCGGTCGGACAAGGAAGGTATCCTGAACGGGATGCGCACGCGGCTGGACAACACGCCCGAAGCGGAACAGCAGGCCGCCCTGCGTGAAATCAACAAGATTGCCGCGTTGCGTCTGGCGGATGTGCTGGCGCGGCTGGAGCAGGAACCATGAGCACCCTTTCCACCCACGTCCTCGACCTTGTTTCAGGCAAGCCCGCTTCTGGCATGGCGATCAGCCTGTGGGCGGGGCAGGATTGCCTGTTCCGCGGCGTGACCAATGCGGATGGCCGTTGCCCGGACCTGGGCCAGCAGACCGGGGACATGCAGGCCGGTGCCTACCGGCTGGAATTCAGTGTGGCGGACTATTTCCGCAACCGGGATGTCGCGCTGTCGGACCCGCCATTCCTTGATGTCGTGCCCATCGCCTTTGGCATGGCGCAGGTGGCAAAGGGGGAGAAGGGGGGACATTACCACGTGCCGCTTCTGGTCTCGCCCTACGGGTTTTCGACCTATCGCGGTAGCTGAGCGGATCAGGGGAACTATTTGAAAACAAAAAGGGCCGTGGCGCATGTAACGCCACGGCCCTTTTTCGTATCCCGCGACAGGCTGGCTGCAGCAGGGAAAAACCGTATCAGACCAGCGCCTGCTTCAGGGCGGCGGTCAGTTCGGTCGTGGTGGCCTTGCCACCCAGGTCGCCCGTGCGCACGGCGCCCGAGGTGATGACCTTTTCGATGGCCTTGTCGATGCGGGTGGCCAGATCCTGACGGCCCACATGCGCCAGCATCATGTTGGCAGCCAGCAGCAGCGAGGTCGGGTTGGCCTTGTTCTGGCCCGCGATATCCGGTGCCGAACCATGGACGGCTTCGAACACGGCGGCCTTTTCGCCAATGTTCGCACCCGGCGCCAGACCAAGCCCGCCAACCAGACCGGCGGTCAGATCGGACAGGATGTCACCAAACAGGTTGGTGGTGACGATGCAGTCATACTGCCACGGATCGGTCACAAGCTGCATGGCGCAGGCGTCGACAATCCGCTCGTTCACTTCCACGCGGCCTTCATATTCCTTGGCGACCTTGCGGCCTTCTTCAAGGAACAGGCCCGTCAGCAGCTTCAGGATGTTGGCCTTGTGTACCAGGGTGACGCGCTTGCGGTTGTTCTTGACCGCGTATTCAAAGGCATAGCGGACGATGCGGTTGCATTCCCTGCGCGTGGTGTAACCCGCGCTGGTGGCGATGGCGTGCGGGTCATCACCGTATGGAATGTAGTTTTCCATCGCCGCGTAATACCCTTCGAGGTTTTCGCGGAAGATGACGAGGTTGATGTTCTCGAAACGGCCACCGGGCACGATTGTCTTGGTCGGACGGACATTCGCGAACAGGCCGAACTCCTGACGCAGTGTCACGTTGATGGACTTGAAGCCACCACCGACGGGGGTCGTCAGCGGGCCTTTCAGCGCAAGGCCGGTGCGGCGGATGCTTTCGATCGTTTCCTTGGGCAGCGGGCTGCCGGTGGCGTCAAGTGCCGCGACACCGCCAAGTGCCTTTTCCCATTTGAAAGGGGCGCCAACCGCATCAAGGATCTCGGTCACGGACTGGACGATTTCAGGCCCGATTCCGTCACCCGGAATCAGGGTGGCGGGAATTGTTTTTTCTGTAGACATTCTCGAACGTCTCCCTTTGTGCTTGCTACTGAAAAGCGTTTCAGCATGCGCACCGGCTTGGCGGACCCGGTTCGTTGCCGGGTGCCCCGTCGGAACTGGTTAAAAGTCCTAGGCCCCCCAGCCCCGTGTGACAATCGGGCCACCGGGCGATGACCGTGGTTTTGCAGTCACATTATCCGGCGTTCAGCGGTGCGCATGCAACGCCAAGCCATGTGCGTTCCTGACTTCCCAGATGTGGGGCGACCCTTTCAAAAACGCGTGCATGATAGGCATCCAGCCAGGCAATTTCATTTTCCTGCAGGCTGGCCACGTCAATCAGCCGCCGGTCGAACGGGGCCAGGGTCAGGACCTCGAATTCCAGAAAATCACGCCCCGCCTCCGCCGTGGGGGATGGCTGGACCAGATGCAGGTTTTCCAGACGGATGCCGAATGCGCCGGGGCGGTAATAGCCCGGTTCATTCGACAGGATCATGCCCGCATGCAGTTTTACAGGACGAAAAACAGGGGAAATGGTCGCCGGCCCCTCATGCACCGACAGGTAGCTGCCAATGCCGTGGCCGGTGCCATGGTCATAGTCCAGTCCCCCTTCCCACAACGCATGGCGGGCAAGGGCATCGAGCGCGTGGCCGGTCACGCCACGCGGGAAGTGCGCACGGGCCAGCGCGATATGCCCGCGCAGCACGCGGGTGAAGGCGTCACGCACATCCGCCCCCGGCGCGTCCGGTCCGGTCCAGACCGTGCGGGTGATGTCGGTGGTGCCAAAGGGGTACTGTCCGCCACTGTCGATCAGATAGACCTCGTTCGGCTGTAGCCTGCGGTCGGTCCCGGGCGTTACGCGGTAATGGATGATCGCACCGTTGGGGCCGGAACCGGAAATGGCGGGGAAGCTTTCCTCCCGGTAATCGGGGCTGGCGGCGCGGAAGCGGTCAAGCTGCTCCGCCGCTGCCAGTTCCGTCGTGTCTGTTGCGTTTTCATCCAGCCAGTGCAGGAAACGGCAGATGGCGATCCCGTCCAGCAGGTGGGCGCGGCGGCTGCCTTCCTGTTCCGTCCGGTTCTTGATCGCCTTGGGCAACTGGCAGGGGTCGCCCCTGCGGATGACCGTGGCCCCCGCGTCCTCCAGCGTCTGGATGAACCATACGGCGTTGCTGGCCGGGTCCACCTGCACGCGCGCGCCGGACAGGGCGCGCAGGTTTTTCTCCAGCGCGGCGGGCGGCGCGATCGTGATATCGTCCCCCAGCCATTGCCGCGTTGTGTCGGCAACCTTGGCCGGGTCGATCAGCAACGTGACGCGCCCGGTCTCATGCACGATGGCGAAGGACAGGCTGAGCGGCGTGTAAGGCACGTCACGGCCACGGATGTTCAGCAGCCATGCGATTGATGCCGGGTCGCTCAGCACCAGCGCAGCATCGCCTGCATCGCGCAAGCCCTCCGCAATGGCCGCGCGCTTGTCCTGACTGGACTGTCCGGCCCATTCCTCGGGCTGCGGGACACACGGCGTGCAGGGGGCGGCGGGACGATCGGCCCAGATCCGGTCAACCGGGTTGGCGGGCAGGGCGACAAGTTCCAGCCCCGCGTCACTGAACGGGCGCAGCGCGCTTTCGCTGATCAGGCGCGGGTCGTAACCGATCCGGCAGGTGGCCCCATGCCGCGCCAGCCATGTGGCGGGGGGGACATCACGGATATGCAGCCGCTCCCATGCCTGTCCGTCCACCTGCTGGTCCATCTGGGTGATGTAGCGGCCATCGGAAAAGACGGCGGCGATGTCAGGCAGCACCGCTGCCAGCCCCGCGCTGCCGGTAAACCCGGTCAGCCACGCCAGGCGTTCGGCGCAGGGGGCGACGTATTCCCCCAGGTGTTCATCCCCACGAGGCAGGATAAATCCGTCAACGCCCATCTGTTTCAGCACGGCGCGCAGCGCGTCGGGGCGGGTCGGGGCGGTAGGCATGGGCATATCCTTCGGCGTAGGGGATCAGGAAACGGACATGATGCGGTACAGGAACAAAAGGTCCATCCACCGCCCGTATTTCGTGCCACATTCGGGCAGCAGGCCACCATGCTGAAAGCCGAAGCGTTCATGCAGCTTGCGCGACGCGATGTTGGTGGAGGTAATGCCCGCGATCATGACATGCACCCCCTCCGTCTTCGCCCGGTCACACAGGGCCTGCAGCAGGGCGCTGCCAATGCCACGGCGCTTGTAGGCCGGGGCGATGTACAGCGAATGCTCGACCGTGTGCCTGTAGCCGGAAAAGGGCCGGAACGTCTTCCAGCTGCTGTAGCCCGCCACGTGGCCATCGGGGGTTTCGGCCACCAGCACGGGAAATCCGCTGGCCTGGCTGGAATGAAGCCACTCCAGCCGGGCGGCGATGGTGGTTTCGTGGGTTTCCCACATGGATGTGCTGTTGCGGATGGCATGATTGACGATTTCGACAATGGCGGGAATGTCCGCATCCGTCGCGTCACGGATCAGCAGGGACGCGGTATCAGCCATTGGGCTTGCGCAGGATAAGCGTGCCCCAGTCCCCTTCACGCAGGTGGCGTTCCAGCACCAGCCCGTGGCGGCGGTGTGCTGCCAGCACCATGCGTACCTGTGTATTCAGCAGCCCCGCGAGGATGGCCGTGCCACCGGGCAGCAGGTTGCGCGCAAGGTCGGCCGCCATGCTGCATAGCGGACGGGCGAGGATGTTGGCGAATACAAGGTCATAGGGCGCATGGTGGCGGATGGCAGGCGTGGACCAGCCATTGCCCAGGTGACAGTCCACCAGGTTGGACAGCCCGTTCATGGCCGCGTTGCGCCGCGTCACGCGTACCGACCACGGGTCGATATCGGTCGCCAGCACGCGTTTGTGCAGCAGGGATGCGGCCGCCATGGCCAGGATGCCCGACCCGCAGCCAAGGTCGAGGATGCGCCGGGGTCTGCGATAGGCGACCATTTCCAGCGCGCGCAGGCAGCCACGGGTCGAACCATGTTCCCCCGACCCGAAGGCGACGCCCGCATCCAGCGTGATGGTGATGCGCTGGGGGCGGGTGGTGCGTTCAAGGTGCGTGCCCCGGATGGCGAAGCGCCTGCCCGCAAGCTGTTCGGGAAAGGATTCATAGGTGCGGGCCAGCCAGCCTTCGGATTCCGTGTGGCTGCGTTCCAGTTCCGCATCCACGCCACTGGTCAGGGCAGCCAGGATCAGGGCGGCGCGCAGTTCGTCCTCCCCGCTGCCGGTATCCTTGACGCCTTCCACGCGCCACAGGGTCTGGCTGTCATCGACTTCGAAAATGCCGATGGTGGCGCAGACGGTGGACAGGGCGGATTCATAGGCTTCGACCGCATCAGGCGGGACCGTGACCGATATGGTTTCCAGTTCTGTGGCGTGACGCCGGGGGGAAAGGCTCATCTATACCTGCTCAACAAATGTATCGATCACCCGCTTGGGGCCTGCTTTTTCAAACGCGACTTCCAGCCGGTTTCCCTCGACCGAGGTAATCGTGCCGTAGCCGAATTTCTGGTGGAACACACGCACCCCCACCTTCATGCCCGACGTGGCGGTGGTGGACGGGGTTACGTCATGCACGCGCCGGGACGCCACCAGCGGGAAGGGCGTGCTGCCGAACACGGCGGGGCGGCCGAGGAAGCTGCGCCTGCTGTTGGCCGTATCGCCGCGCGTCTCGATATGTTCGGCGGGCAGTTCCTCGACAAAGCGGCTGGGAATGGCGGACTGCCAGTTGCCGTATATGCGGCGGTTGGCGGCGTGGCTGATCATGGCCAGCCTGCGCGCCCGCGTAATGCCGACATAGGCCAGGCGGCGTTCTTCCTCCAGCCCTTTCAGGCCGCCTTCATCCAGCGTGCGCTGGGAGGGGAACACGCCTTCCTCCCATCCCGGCAGGAACACGGTGTCGAATTCCAGCCCCTTGGCGCCATGGAGCGTCATGATGCTCATGCTGTCCGCGCCCGATTTATCCTCGGTATCCATGACGAGGGCGACATGTTCCAGGAAACCGCCAAGGTTTTCGTAATCCGCCAGCGAGCGTACCAGTTCCTTCAGGTTTTCCAGCCGTCCCGGCGCATCGGGGGATTTGTCGGCCTTCCACATGTCGATATACCCGCTGTCCTCCAGCAGGTGATCGATGGCGACGACATGTCCCTCGCGCCCCAGCATGTCGCGCGTGGCGCCCAGCGTGCGCATGAGGGCGGCAAGCTGTTCCTTCGCCCGGCCCTTGATGTCGCCCGCGCCCAGCATTTCCAGCACGGCCGCGGTCAGCGGGATCTGGCGTTCGCGGGCATGCATGTGCATTTTCTGCAGCCCCGTGGTGCCCACGCCCCGGCGGGGCACGTTGATGATGCGTTCAAACGCAAGGTCGTCCGACGGCTGGTTGACCACGCGCATGTAGGCGATGGCATCGCGGATTTCGGCACGTTCGTAAAAACGCAGGCCGCCCACCACGCGGTAGGGCAGGCCGAGGGTAATCAGCCGTTCTTCAAACGCGCGGGTCTGGAAACCGGCGCGGACAAGGATGGCGATTTCCGCCATCGGGTGGCCATCGGCGCGCAGGCGTTCGATCTCGGTGCCGACCATGCGGGCTTCATCATCCGAATCCTGCACGGAAATCACGCGCACCTTCTCGCCTTCCGCATCCTCGCGGCCGGGATGCAGGGTCTTGCCCAGACGTTCCTCGTTATGCGCGATCAGGCCCGACGCCGCCCCAAGGATCTGCCGGGTGGAACGGTAATTGCGTTCCAGCCGCACGACCTTCGCGCCGGGGAAATCACGTTCGAAGCGCAGGATGTTTTCCACTTCCGCCCCGCGCCAGGAATAGATCGACTGGTCATCATCGCCGACGCAGCAGATGTTGGACGGCTGGTTGTCCCGATGGGCCAGCAGCCGCAGCCACAGGTACTGGATGGTGTTGGTGTCCTGATATTCGTCCACCAGGATGTAGCGGAAGAAACGGTGATACTGCGCCAGCACATCGGGATGTTTGCGCAGGATTTCCGTCATGTGCAGCATGAGGTCGCCAAAGTCGCAGGCGTTGAGCTGCTTCAGGCGCTGCTGGTAATCGGTATAGATCTCGGCGCAGCGCCCATTGGCGAAATCCGTGTCCTCGGCCGCCGTGATGGCGTCTGGCACCAGCCCGCGATCCTTCCACCGCTGGATTACGCCCATGATCGCCTGTGGCGGCCAGCGCTTGGTATCGATGCGGTAGGGTTCAAGCACCTGCTTGAGCAGGCGCAGCTGGTCATCGGTGTCAAGGATGGTGAAGCTGCTGGTCAGCCCGACATATTCCGCATGGCGGCGCAGCATGCGCGCGCACAGCGCATGGAACGTGCCCAGCCACAGCCCTTCCGCCGGTTCGCCCAGCAGGGCGCTGACACGTTCGCGCATTTCACGCGCGGCCTTGTTGGTAAAGGTCACGGCCAGGATCTGGTTGGGCCGTGCGCGGCCCGACAGTAGGATATGCGCGAACCGCGTGGTCAGCACCCGCGTCTTTCCGGTGCCGGCGCCGGCAAGGACCAGCAGTGGGCCATCCGTCGTCTCGATCGCGGCCCGCTGTTCGGGATTGAGGCGGTTCAGGTAATCCGGCGCGGGGCCGGTGGGGATAAGGCTGTCCATGACATTATCTTCTATAGCAATCCCGTCGCCGGGTAACCAATGCTATCAATCATGGCGAGGGGAAATGCGGTGGGGGAAGCGATGGCATGAATACGCTCAGGGGAACGGGGCCGGGTGGCCACCGGGCACGCATGCGCAGGCGTATCCGCACGGCAGGCGCGCATTCGCTGGCTGATTACGAATTGCTGGAGGTCCTGCTGTTCGCAGCCGTGCCCCGGCGCGATACCAAGCCGCAGGCCAAGGCACTTCTGGCCCATTTCGGCGATCTTGAGGCCGTGCTGGACGCCGGTCCCGCCGCCCTGCGCGCGGCGGGGCTTGGGCCGCGCGGGGTGGCGGTGCTTGGGTGTCCCGTACAGGTGGCCCGGCGTCTGGCGCATCCCGACCTGCGGGGTCAGGTGATTTTCGCGGACATGGCGGCGGTGCTGGCATACTGCGACCGGCTGCCCGCGCGCGATCCCGACGCGTGGCGGCTGTTCTATCTTGATTCCGCGCGGCATGTGCTGGCCGATGAAGCTGTCGCCCCCGCCCCGCCTGCCGATATGTGCCGGACCGTGCTGGCGCGCGCGCTGGAACTGCATGCCGTCTCCCTGGTTGCGGTCAGGGATATCGGCCAGCGCACGCCGCCAGCGGACGGGCAGGATGCCGACCTGCGTTTTGGCCGCATGCTGGAAACCCACGCCCGCCTGCTGGGCCTGATCGTGCATGACTGCGTGGTGCGCGGCTGCGGGACGGATGCAAGCCTGCGGGCGATGATCGCGCGATAGGGCGTATCAGCCGTGCGGGTGGGCTTCGGCCGCGGCAAACTGCTGGCGGATCGCGTCCAGCAGTTCGGACGGCTGGCTGACCAGCGCATCGGCACCGGCCTGCGTCAGTTCCTCCCGCGTGCCGTATCCCCACAATACGCCCAGCGCGCGAACGTGGTTGGCATGTGCGCCGCTTATGTCAAAACGCCGGTCGCCGATCATCAGCGCGTCCTCGCGCCGGATGTCGTGTTCACGCAGCACGGCGGCGATCAGTTCGGGTTTTTCCGCGCCGCTGTCATCGGCGCGCGCGCCCGACAGGCCATCGAAATACTGCACGAGATTGCGCAGGTGCAGGATCTTGCGCGCAAGATGGCGTGGCTTGGATGTCGCAACAAACAGCCGCACCCCTTCCGCGGACAGGGTCTCGATCACGTTGCGCATGTGGTCGAAAACCGGGCTTTTGTGCATGCCTTCCGATTCGTAGTGCTTGCGGTAAAGCGCCATCGCTTCCTGCACCCGGTCATCGCCATAATGCGCGAGGATATGGGCGATCAGTTCCTCCAGCGGGGGACCGACCACCCATGTCAGGTCGATCGACATGTCGGGTTCATGACCAAGGTCGCGCAGTACGGCGTAAATGGATTCCACAATGCCATCGCGGGAACGGACGATGGTTCCGTCCAGGTCAAAAAGTACGGTATGGTTTTCATGAAACGGCATGCAGGTTCATAACCTCCTTGTTCTGAGCGCATAATGCACCATCGGGACGGCTTTTGTCCTGCAATTGTTGGGAAAACACCGTTTGCACGATCACACATCGCCCGAACCGGTCGCACTTCCCCTTGGGGGCGGTATCAGCCGGGCGGATGACCATGCCTTCCTGCAGCGCCTGATCCGCACGCTTGATTCCTCCCATCCCGCACCGGACCGTCTGGCCGCCAGCTTCCTGGCCCGTTTTGGTTCAGCGGGGATGGCGCTGTCGGCGCATGTGGGGGCGCTGGATGAAGTGGCGGGACGTGAAACCGTCCTGCCGCCCCTGCTGGCGGTCGTGACGGAGGCGGCGCTGCGCCTGTACCGTGCCCGCGTGCGGCGCACGGACATTCTGGCGGGACAGGCGGGGCTGGAAGCCTACCTGCAGGCCTGCAGGGGCCATGAAGTGATCGAACAGTTCCGCGTGCTGTTTCTTGATGAAGACTTCCACCTGCTGGCCGATGAACTGATGGGCACCGGCACGGTCAACCATTCCCCGGTCTACCCGCGCGAAATCATGCGCCGCGCGCTGAAACTGGGGGCCAGGCGGCTGGTGCTGGCGCATAACCACCCCGCGGGCCAGCCGGAACCCTCGTCCGCCGATATCGAAATGACCCTGCGCATCGCCCAGATCGGCAAGCCCATGCAGGTCACGGTGCATGACCACATCATCGTGGGCAATGGCCGGACCCACAGTTTCCGCGCGGCGGGACTGCTGATCTAGTTACGCAGCGCCCTTGCGGTCCGCCAGTGGGCCGAGGGCGGCTTCCACCCCGAATTCACCGGGTAGCGCACCCTTGGGAAACAGCACGTTGACATGTCCCATCTTGCGCCCCGGGCGGGCTTCCGCCTTGCCGTAATGATGCGCCAGCAGGCCCGGGGCAGTCATGATTTCAGGCCACAGGGCCATGTCAGCGGGGCCGATCAGGTTTTTCATGACCGCGTCGCTGTGGCGGCCGGCGGGGGGCAGTGGCAGGCCGGTCACGGCACGCACATGCATCTCGAACTGGTCCACGGGGCAGGCATTCATGGTCCAGTGGCCCGAATTATGGGGGCGGGGCGCGATTTCGTTCACGCGCAGGCTGCCGTCCCGGTCCACGAACATCTCGACCCCCAGCAGGCCGGTCAGGTCCAGCGCCGTGGCAATGCGGCGGGCAAGGTCGCGCGCCTGCGCCGCAAGGTCGGGTGCGATTCGGGCCGGGGCCAGGCTTATGTCCAGAATGCCGTTGCGATGGCGGTTTTCGGTTACGTCAAAGGTCACGGTATCGCCGCGTGCGTTACGCGCGACCATCACGCTGACCTCACAGGCGAAGCGCACCATGCCCTCGGCCACCAGCGGGTGGGGACGCAGGCTGTCGAATGCCGCATCCAGTTCCGATGCATCGTGGATGCGGGCCTGGCCCTTGCCATCATAACCAAGGCGCGTGGTCTTGAGGATGAAGGGATAGCCCAGCGCTTCTGCCGCCCGGTCCAGATCGGCGCGGTCATGCACGCCCCGCCATGGCGCCACCGGAATGTCGTTTTCCGCCATGAAGGTCTTTTCGGCTATACGGTCCTGGCTTATGCGCAGGATGCGACCGGCAGGGTGCACCGGGCGGATGCTGGACAGCAGGTCCAGACCGTCGGCGCTGATATTCTCGAATTCAAAGGTGATGACATCCACCGCATCGGCAAAGCGGCGCAGGGCGTCATGATCATCATACCGGCCAAGGGTAATGGCATGCGCAACCTGTGCGGCCGGGCCGTCGGCTTCCGTCGTCAGGATATGGGCGCGGTAGCCAAGGCGGGCGGCGGCAATGGCGGACATGCGGCCAAGCTGTCCGCCGCCGACAATGCCCAGGACCGAACCGGGGGCAAGCGGCGTCATCGCACGGGTTCCTGCGCCACGGCCGCCGTCTGTTTCGCCCGCCATGCGGCCAGCCGCCCACCAAGGTCAGGGTCGGACAGCGCAAGGATGGAGGCCGCCAGCAGCGCCGCGTTGGTCGCCCCGGCCTTGCCAATGGCCAGCGTGCCCACGGGAATGCCGCCGGGCATCTGCACGATCGAAAGCAGGCTGTCCATGCCCTTCAGCGCATGCGATTCGACCGGCACCCCCAGCACAGGAAGCGCCGTCCACGCGGCACACATGCCCGGCAGGTGCGCGGCCCCCCCGGCGCCCGCGATGATCACCGACAGGCCACGTCCCTGCGCCGATTTTGCGTATTCCGCCAGGCGGTCGGGCGTGCGGTGGGCGGAGACGATGCGCACCTCATGCGCGATATCCAGCGCTTCCAGCACGGCGGTGGCGTGACGCATGGTTTCCCAGTCGGACTGGCTGCCCATGATCAGCCCCACGCGCGGGGATTTCGTGCCGGGGGACGGAAGGGGGGAAAGGCTCACGATTGCAATACTTTCGTCAGGGAATCAGGCGATACTGTCGGGGATCATGCGGCTTTCCAACCATGTGATCTCATCCTTCAGCAGCAGCTTGCGCTTTTTCAGCCGTTGCAGCTGCAACTGGTCCGTTACCTGCTGGGCCATGCGGCTTATGACCGTATCAAGGTCACGATGTTCGCTGCGCAGTTCGTGCAGCTTGCGAAGCAGGGTATCCCGATCTGTCAGCATGGCGGCTCATCTGTTAAGTGGGCATGTCGTATCCTAAGCATATCCGCCGCAAAAGGCGAAATGCCGGACATGATCCCCAGGGGCTGCAATTTTAGCATGGAAATTGCAGCATCGTCTGGTCTAGCCTGATCGGGTTGCAGTAAAGACGCTGGAGGGTTCCATGTCGTACGAAGCACGTATCAACAGCCTCAAAACCCGTCATGCGCGGCTTGACGCCCGCATTTTCGATGAAGACCGCAGGCCCATGCCCGATGAGGGTGCCCTGCGGCGGCTCAAGCTTGAGAAACTTCGTGTGAAGGAAGAGATCGAGCGCCTGGCCCGGCTGGGCTGACAACATTCCCGCCGCCCGGGCGGTCCGGGCGGCGGGGTGTTGGTCAGATGCCGTGTTCGTTGTCGTCATCCAGTTCCAGCGGCGGCGGCACGGCCTGGCCTTCGCGCGCCAGGCGTTCATTGGCGGCGGCGACCATGGCGTTCAGGTCCGTCTGGCTGCACAGGCCCAGCGTGACCGGGTCGCGCGGCTTGATGTTGGCGCTGTTCCAGTGCTGCTTGGTGCGCACCTTCTCGATGGTGTCCTTGGTGGTGCCCAGCAGCTTGCTGGTCTGCTGTTCCGACAGTTGCGGGAAATTGCGCAGGATGAAGGCAATCGCGTCCGGACGGTCGTTACGCTTGGCCACCGGGGTGTAGCGCGCGCCCTTGGACCGGCGGTTGATCGGGTTGGCGGGCGGCAGTCCCTTGAGGCGTTCCTCGGGGTCTTTTTCGCAACGTGTAATTTCCGCCTGGGTCAACTGGTGGTGGGCGATCGGGTCATAGCCCCGGATTCCCTGTGCCACTTCCCCGTCCGCGATGGCCTGGACTTCAAGGGGATGCATTCCACAATACGCGGCAATCTGGGTAAAGGTCAGCGCCGTCTTTTCAATAAGCCACACGGCGGTCGCCTTGGGCATTAAGGGCAGGGCAGTCATTCTCAGGTCCTACAGCGTGTGGCGCCACACGCAGGCACCTGAAAGGGTGTTTGAAACGGCCCCTGAAAAGGTGGAAGCCGTGCGTACCTGCTGGCGCGCCAGAAACAGAAAACACTCGTGGAAGTGATATGACGGTTGCAGGCGGCAAAGGTCAAGACTTCAATCCACCCGTCCCGGATGTTTCCCATCAATAAAAACAGGGGCAGACCCGTGGCCTGCCCCTGCGGCAAACAGACTGTGATCGCCCACTTATGCGGCACGGCTTGCGGGCTGTGGAGCAGGGGCGGCGGCGCCTGCCGCGATCGTGCCGGCCATGGCATCGGTGGCGGGTTGGGGGGGCTCGGCCCGTGGGGCGGTATCGCCCGCCATGGTCTGGCCTGATGAAATGGGGATACGGCGTGGCTTCAGCGCCTCGGGCACGATATGGCGCACCGCGATGCGCAGCAGGCCGTTGGTCAGGTCCGCCTTTTCCACCACGACATGGTCAGCCAGCACGAAACGGCGTTCGAAGGCGCGCGTGGCGATGCCGCGATAGAGCATTTCCCTGTCCTGCGTGCCATCGCTGACACGACCTGACACGATCAGGGTATTGTCCTGTACCGTCAGTTCGATGTCATCGGGACCAAATCCCGCGACCGCCATCGTCAGTGTATATTGCGCGTCGGACAGTTTTTCGATGTTGTAGGGGGGATAGGACGAACCGACCGGGTTCTGTGCCGCCGTGTCGACAAGCTGGGCCAGGCGGTCAAATCCTATGGCGCTGCGAAATAGCGGCGCGAAATCGTAAGCCATGTGAAACCTCCATGAAGCAAGGTCTGGTGTCATGCGGTCCCTCGGTTGAGCTGACCGCGATTTTGGGTGATGCGCATGGACCCGCTATGGGCATCCGGCGCACTCCAGACATGGGAATGCCCGGCCCCCTGTTCAAGGGACCGGGCATTGCCACGGACTTCAGACCTGATCGAGAGGAAGGAGGGATCAGCCCTTCTTGCGCTGGCCCAGTGCGCCGAACTTCTTGTTGAACTTGGCGACCTGGCCCCCGGTGTCCATCATGCGCTGCACGCCGGTCCATGCCGGGTGGGACTTCGGATCGATGTCCAGGCGCAGCGTATCGCCAGCCTTGCCGTAGCACGAACGGGTCGTGTACTCGGTGCCATCGGTCATGATGACATTGATTTCATGGTAGTCGGGGTGGATGCCGGATTTCATTTCAAACACTTTCGCGCTGGGCCCACCGATGCCGACCGGGGGCGTTGTATCGGCAGGCGTATAGACGACAAGTGCCGCCAAGATCAACACCCGATGGCAAGAAAAGGCCGCCCTTCCGTCTTCGCGCCATGGTGTTACCCGGTTGCATCATGCCGGGGAATGGAAGGGCCACATGATAATATATGGTCGTCATGATGTCGGGATGTTGCTAGAGCTAGGGCGTATTCCATTAAACAAGGATTGGCATTCATGGCGAAACTGCCGGATCACGTGCCCGAACTGCACGTCAAGGATCTTCATGTACCCGGTTGGCTGGGAGAATTCCGCGCGTTCCTCATGCGCGGCAATGTGGTTGACCTTGCGGTCGGTGTGATCGTGGGTGCTGCGTTCACGGCCATCGTGAACAGCCTGGTGAAGGACGTGTTCACGCCGGTACTGGGCCTGCTGATCGGCGGTATCGACTTTACCAACCTGTTCATCACCCTGCGTGGCCCGCACATGGCGACGCTGGCCGATGCGCAGAAGGCTGGCGCGGTCACGATCAATATCGGCCTGTTCCTGAATGCGGTGATCCAGTTCATCATCATCGGTTTCGTGATTTTCTGGGTGGTGAAGGCCATTAACCGTCTGACGGTGAAGAAAGAAGCCGAAAAGCCCGCGACGCCGCCCGCGCCGCCGCGCAACGAAGTGCTGCTGCAGGACATCCTTGATGTGCTGAAGACGGAAGCAGCCCAGAAATCGGCTGCGACCGCGCCCAAGGCCTGATCCCACATATCAGACTGCCGGAACGCAGGACGGGCACCCCGATGGGTGCCAGTTTTTTTTGGCGCATCCCTGACCGCACTTGTGCCGGGGGACGGGACTGCCCAATATCCCCCGGTATGGTGAAGGTGGCTGGCTTATGATTGATATGACACGATATATGCGCGGGCGGCTGCTGGCCCTGTCGGCAGTGGCGCTGCTGGCGGGCTGTCATTCGTCAGGCAGGGCGGACATGTCCCGCCTGTCGGCCCCGGCACAGGATTACCTGCTGATCACGTCCTATTTCATGGCCGAAGGGGGCATGGTCAGTCGCCTGCAGGATGGCGGCCTGTCGGGGCAGCAGGTGTATGACATGGCGACCTCGCTCAAATACGGCAAGAGCATGATCCTCGCCGCCCTGACCAAGCCATCGCGCAAGGCGCGCCGTAATGGGCAACAGGCAGTGGAACTGATGGTGGCCTGCACCAACCAGCCCGATCCGTCCACGCTTGGTGGCAGGACGCCGCGCAGTTGCCTGCCGAATGGTCCAGCCAGTCCTGATGCAAAAGGGCAGGTGCCGCCGCAACCGGCCACACCTGCCCACAAGTAAAAGTATGAATATATAAAAGTTTTTGGGTGCCGCCTTTTTTCAGGAAGGCGGCGTCGTGTGAAGCTTTTTGAAAAAAAGCCTTACCAGGAACGTCTTTATGCTGCGGGCAGATCCCGCGCATATCCGTTTCGCGCGTGGCCAGCGCCGGGTTTCAGTTGCGCACGGGGGGGCGTGCGTCACGACGCAGGCGCTTTTCCCCCAGCAGCAGCAGCAGCGGTGCGGCAATGAAGATGGACGATGACGTGCCCACCACGATCCCGAACAGCATCACCCACGCAAACCCCGACAGGCTGGCCCCACCGAACAGCGCCAGCGGGAGTGCAGCAAGAAACACCGTCGATGACGTGCCCAGCGTACGGCTGAGTGTTTCGTTGATCGACAGGTCAATCAGTTCTGCCAGCGGCATGGTGCGGTATTTGCGCAGGTTTTCACGTACGCGGTCATAGACCACCACCTTGTCATTGGTGGAATAGCCAAGGATGGTCAGGATGGCCGCCACCATCACCAGATCGAATTCGAAATGCGTGATGACCAGGAAACCGATGGCCTTGGTCAGGTCCAGCACCAGCGTCACCACCGCGCTGACCGCGAACTCCCATTCAAAACGGAACCAGATATAGGCCAGGATCATCAGCAGGCTGATGCCGAGCGCCAGCATGCCGTTGCGGAACAGTTCCTTCGATACCGACGCACCCACCGCATCGGCCCGCAGCACCTGCGCGCCGGGCAGGGTGCCGATGGCATGACGCACGGAATCGACCATGGCCTGCGTGCGGGCCTCATGGTCGGGTTCGCTTTCGGGTGGCGTATCAAGGCGGATCAGCACGTCATCCGGGCCGCCAAAGGACTGCACGCCCGCAGCCGTCACGTGCTGGGCGGCAAGGGCGGCGCGGATTGCGTTGAAATCCGCCGGTCCCTGCGTGCGGGCTTCCACCACGATACCACCACGGAAATCCAGCCCCAGCGTCAGGCCGGGATGGAAGAACAGGATCAGCGAGGCAATGGACAGCACGGCCGATGTCGCAAGCCCGATGAAGCGGCCGCGCATGAAGTTGATTTTCGTGCCACGCGGCACGAACCGGAGAAGGGGACGATCAAACATCATTCGGCGCGCCTCAGACCGGCAGGGTGCTGGGACGTGTGCGGGCATACCAGCGCACCATCAGCATCCTGGATAGGAGAAGGGTGGTGAAAAGGGTGGTCACGATGCCGATCGTAATCGTCAGCGCGAAGCCGCGTACCGGCCCGGTCCCGAAAACAAACAGCATGACATGCGCCAGCAGCGCCGTGGCGTTACTGTCCACGATCGTGCCGGTCGCGCGTTCGAAACCCGCCTGCATGGCCTGCAGCGCGCTGCGGCCACGGGCCACTTCCTCGCGGATGCGTTCGTTGATCAGGATGTTCGCATCCACCGCCATGCCCAGGGTCAGCAGCATGCCCGCCATGCCCGGCAGGGTCAGCGTCGCCTCGAACAGCGACAGGATGGCGGTCATCAGCACCAGGTTGGCCAGCAGCGCAATGTTCGCGTACCAGCCGAACCGGCCATAGAACAGCGCCATGAACGCGATCACCAGCACGAAACCGGCAGCAAGGCTGTAGCCGCCCGCGCGGATCGAATCAGCACCCAGCGACGGGCCGATGGAACGCTGCTCGATCACGTTCAGCGGTGCGGGCAGCGCGCCCGCGCGCAGCAGCAGCGCCATGTCGGTGGCCTGCTGTGCGCTGAACCCGCCGGTGATCTGCCCGCTGCCGCCGGTAATGGCGGTGCGGATGACCGGGGCCTCGATCACCTTGTTATCCAGCACGATGGCGAAGCGCTTGCCCACATTGGTCCGCGTCACGTCGCCAAATTCCTGCGCCCCGGTCGAATCGAAGGTGAAGTTCACCGCCCATTCGCCGCTCTGCTGGTCGATCGAGGCGCTGGCGTTGGTCAGGTCCGCGCCATCCACATCAACATGGGAAAAGACCGGCAGCTTGGTCTGCCCGTCGGTCATGGGCAGCATTTCCACGCCCGGTGGCGGCACGGCGGACCCGATGGCGGAATCGGCAACCAGATGGAACGTCATCTTGGCCGTGGTGCCCAACAGGTTCTTGACCCGTTCGGGGTCACTGATGCCGGGCAGTTCGACAATGATCCGGTCATCGCCCTGGCGGGTGATTTCGGGGTCGATGGCGCCGGTCGCGTCGATACGGCGGCGCACGATCTCGATCGACTGGGTCACGGCGTCATAGGCGCGCTGGCGCGCGGCCTCGGCCGACAGGGTGATGGCGATCTGGCCGCCTTCGGCCTGTTCCACCCTGAATTCGCCCGGCACGTTCATCGGCATGGCGCGCAGCGCCTTCAGGTCGGGCTGCGCTTCTTCCGGCGTGCGGGGCGTGAATGTCACGCCATGCGCGGTGGTGGTCAGGTTGCGGTAACCCAGCGAATTCTTCAGTAGGGTCTGGCGTGTTTCATCCTGCAGCCCGCGCAGCCTGTCGGCTGTCACGCTGTTCATATCAACCTGCAGCAGCAGGTATGACCCGCCCCGCAGGTCAAGGCCCAGATGGATCTGCCGCCATGGCAGGGACGCCACGGGCTGGCGGATGACATTGGGCAGGCACAGCGCCAGCCCGATCAGACATACGCCAATGACCGAAGCCATTCTGAGCCGACTGTAATACATCATGACTTGATGGAGAGCTCCCTACGCCCGGCTGGCCGGTTCCCTGTCCGGCATGGTCAGTGTATCGCGTGTGCGAAAAATCAGTGGCGGGAACATGCCGGTCCCTGCCCGATGATGCAACCGCTGATACGCCGGCAGGGCCGCCGCCGTTGCCGTTTTGCCGCAATTTTCCCGCCCCGTCATGCCGCCCGTGCGGCCAGCGGGGGTGTGCGCCTGCGTGGCGGCCTGCTAATCCGGGAACAGGTACGGACACGAAACAGGCAGGAAGGGCAGGACATGACGCAGGCGGGAATGCGGTTGTTACGTGTCGGGATCGTGGGGGCGGGCCACTTCGGCCGCTTCCATGCGCTAAAGGTGCAGGCCGCCGCGCGGGAAATCCTGACCGGCATCCATGACCCCGATGCCGCGCGCGCGCGCAAGGTCGCGGCGGAAGCCGGGGGCGTGCCCGTCCTGTCATATCCCGATCTGCTGGCCTGTTCGGATGCGATTATTGTCGCAGCACCCGCGGAACACCATTTCGACCTGACCCGGCGCGCGCTGGCGGCGGGGAAGCATGTGCTGGTGGAAAAGCCCATGGCGGCCACACTGGCGCAGGCCGATGAACTGGCGCATCTGGCGCAGATGCACGGGGTCGTGCTGCAGGTCGGGCACCTGCTGCGCTATTCCGCCGAACATCAGGCCATTACCGACCGTATTTCCCGTCCCCTCTATATCGAGGCCACGCGCCTTGCGCCCTACAAGCCGCGCGGGACGGATGTCTCGGTGATCCTTGACCTCATGATCCATGACCTTGATCTGGTGCTGTCCATCGTGGACAGCCCGATCGAAAGCGTCGATGCGCTGGGGGCGGCGGTCAGTTCACCGTTCGAGGACATCGCCAACGCCCGCGTGCGGTTTGAAAATGGCTGTGTCGCCACCATCGCGGCCAGCCGAATTTCCCTCAAGACCGAGCGGCGGATGCGCGTCTTTTCACAGGAAGGCTACCTGTCGGCTGATTTCATGAAGCGTGAACTGACCATGATCGGGCGCACGCGCGGCCTGCCGCTGCCCGGATCGGGCGGGTTCCGGCGCGAATCCGTAACGTGGCGCGACCATGATACGCTGGCGGCGGAACATGCCGCCTTTGCCGCTTCGTGCCTTGATGGCGCGAAAGTGCTGGTGGACGCCGTGGCGGGCCGCCGGGCGCTGGCGGCGGCGCTGGCGGTGACACAGGGGATCGCCGCCACCCGCGCACGGATGGAGGCGTCCGGCCTGATCATCCCCCCCGTTCAGGAAGACTGAAGCGTCTCGCGCAGCATTTCGAGTTCCAGCCACCGTTCTTCCGCCGCCGTCAGGTCGGCCTCTGCCTTTTCCAGCGCCGTGGTGGCGGCCGTAAAGGTGGCGGGGTCGCGCGCATACAGGCCCCCGTCGGACAGGATGGCGCGCAGGCGCTCGATTTCCGTCTCCAGCGCCGCCATCTGCTTGGGTAGCTGTTCCAGCGCGTGCTTGTCCTTGTACGACATCTTGCGCGCGGGCTGCCGGGGGGAGGAGGACGGGGTCACATCGGTTCTGGCCGGTGTGGTTTCCGCGCGGTCCTGCCGGGGGCGGGCGGCCAGTGTGGCGTCCTGCCGCTGGGCCAGCATGTCGCTGTAGCCACCGGCATATTCCACCCACTTTCCGCCGCCTTCCGCCATCAGGATGGAGGAGGCGACCCGGTCGAGGAAGTCACGGTCATGGCTGACCAGCAGCACCGTGCCGGAATAGCTGGCCAGCATGTCCTGCAGCAGGTCGAGCGTTTCAAGGTCAAGGTCGTTGGTCGGCTCGTCCAGCACCAGCAGGTTGGACGGCCGCGCCAGCGCGCAGGCCAGCATGAGCCGCCCGCGCTCCCCCCCCGACAGCACGCCCACCGGGGTACGCGCCTGTTCGGGGCGGAACAGGAAGTCCTTCATGTAGCCGATGACATGGCGTTTCTCATTGCCAACCTGCACCATGTCCCCGCCGCCGCCCGTCAGCGTATCCGCCAGCGTGGTGTCGGGATCAAGCGAGCGGCGCTGCTGGTCCAGTGTGACGACATTGAGCGCGCTGCCGATATTGATGGTGCCGGAATCCGGCCTGTCCAGTCCCGTCAGCAGGCGCAGCAGGGTGCTCTTGCCCGCGCCATTGGCCCCCACGATCCCCAGCCGGTCCCCGCGCAGGACACGCAGGTCCAGATGGCTGACCACCGGGTGGGCAGGGTCATAGGCGCGTGACATATCTTCTGCCACCGCAACCAGCTTGCCCGACAGGTCGCTTTCGCGGGCTTCCATCTTCAGGCCGCCGGGCTGCCTTATGGCGGTGCGACGGGTATTGCGCAGTTCGGCCAGTTCAGCCACGCGGCGGACATTGCGCTTGCGCCGCGCGGTCACGCCGTAACGCATCCAGTCTTCCTCACGCGCGATCTGGCGGTCCAGCTTGTGGCTGTCGCGATCTTCCTGCTCCAGCACTTCCTCGCGCCATGTCTCGAACCGGGCGAAGCCCTGATCCAGCCTGCGGGTGACACCCCGGTCCAGCCACACGACCGAACGCGACAGCGTTTCCAGCAGCCTGCGGTCATGGCTTATGATGACCATGGCCGATGACAGCGACAGCAGTTCACGTTCCAGCCATTCAATGGTGGGCATGTCCAGGTGGTTGGTGGGTTCGTCCAGCAAAAGCAGGTCGGGTTCGGGCGCAAGGGCGCGGGCCAGCGCGCAGCGCCGCGCTTCCCCGCCCGACAGGGTGGCCGGGTCTTCCGTGCCGTTCAGCCCCAGTTCGGTCAGCAGCAGTTCGGCGCGGTATTCCGGGTCGCCCGGCCCCATGCCCGCGCGGACGTAATCCAGCGTGGTGTCAAAGCCCGACAGGTCGGGTTCCTGCGGCAGGTAGCGCACGGTGGTGCCGGGCTGGACAAAAACGGTGCCGTCATCGGCCTGTATCTCACCCGCCGCGATGCGCAGCAGGGTGGACTTGCCACAGCCATTGCGCCCGACAAGGCAGACGCGCTCGCCAGGGCCAACGCCGAAGCCCGCGCCATTGAGCAGCGGCGCGCCGCCAAGGGTCAGGGTGATATCCTGAAGGAGAAGAAGGGGAGGTGAGGCCATGCCCACTTATGTATTCTCAACCACCCCGTGCGCAAGGCTGGTGTGGGGCTTAACGCCGCTTCGCGTTTTCAAGGATGTTCAGGAACGACAGCCCCCAGCCAAGGGCCGTACGGTTGGCAATGCTGTTCCAGCATGCCTGCCAGCGTTCGCGCCGTTCCTCGGGCGACATGGCCAGCGCGCGTTCCAGCGCATCGGCCATGCCGTCATGATCCAGCGGGTTGACCAGCAGGGCGGCCTCAAGCTGCTTTGCCGCCCCGGCAAGGCGGGAGAGGATCAGCACGCCGGGATTTTCAGGATCCTGGGCTGCGATGAATTCCTTGGCCACAAGATTCATGCCATCGCGCAGCGGGGTGATGTAGCCGATATCCGCCAGCCGCATGTACCCGGCCACGGTGGGGCGCGGGCTGCCGCGTGTCAGGAAGCGCAGCGGGGTCCAGTCGGCCTGTCCCTTATGTGCGTTCAGCTTGCCGATCTGGTGTTCCAGCTTGTTGCGCAGCACCTGGTAGGATGGCACGTCCGTCCGGCTTTCGGCCGCGATCTGCAGGAACGTCACCTGCCGTTCCCGCCTGGGGTAGGTTTCCAGCAGGCGTTCGTAGCCAGCCAGCCGGTGGTCCAGACCCTTGGTCGGGTCCATGCGGTCCACGCCAAAGATCAGCTTGCGTCCCGCCAGCGAACCCGACAGGCGGCGCAGGTCCGCCGACCCGGCGGCGGTAACGGCGGTCTGGGCAAAGGTCTGGGGATCGATTTCCACGGGGAAGGTGCCGACATGCACGCGGCGTCCCTCGAATGTCAGGGTGCTGTCATCTTCCGCAATGGCCCCGGCCTTGCGGGTGGCGGCGAAGATGAAATTGGCCGTGTCGTCCGCTGTCTGGAACCCCAGCAGGTCCGCCTTCATCAGGTCGCGCAGGAACGTACCGCCATCGGGGGCCGTGGCCAGCATGTCGGGCGCGGGAAAGGGGGTATGGAGGAAAAAGCCGATGGGCTGGCGCACGCCATGGCGGCGCAGCAGGGCAGGCAGTGGCAGCAGATGATAGTCATGGATCCAGATGACATCTTCCGCACGCAGCAGTGGCAGCAGGTTTTCACAGAACCGTTCGTTCACCGACCAGTAAGTGGCCAGTTCCCGCCGCTCGAAATGGATATGCTCGGGCAGCGAATGCATGAGCGGCCATAGCGTGGAATTGGAAAAGCCGGTGTAGTAGTTGCGATGTTCGGCTGGCGTCAGGCCGATGGTGGCGTATTCCACCCCTTCCGCCTGCTGTATCTCGGGTGGCAGGTGCGCGGCATCGGGATGGCAGGTGCCGTTCCAGCCGAACCACATGCCCCCCTTGCGCGCCAGCAGGTCCTTCAGCACAACCGCGAGGCCGCCGGGGCGCAGCCCCTCCTTGGGAACGGGAACGCGATTGGATACGATGACCAGCCGTTTCATTACTGCCCTCTCTGATAAGCTGTCGCATGGCGGATCAGCCCCATCCGGCTGCGCAGCCGGGACACGCACCATACACGCCGGGTCATGCAGGGGGGATGGCGCAGGCGCGGGACTGGCATGCGGCAGTGTCAGTTCAGGGATACGCCACCCGAAACCGCCTGATAGGTGGAGACCGCCAGCGTAAGCGGTTCAAAGGGCTTGGTAATGACGAATGCCGGTTCGATCGTGTCGCCCGTCAGCAGGCGTTCGGGGTAGGCGGTCACGAAAATGATGGGAATGTCCTGGTGCTGCAGGATGCTCGAGACCGCCTTCATCCCGTCGCCGCCGTCACCGAGGTTGATATCGGCCAGGATCAGGCCGGGGCGGGTCTCACGCGCCAGCTTTATGGCCTCCGCCTCGCTGCTGGCGACACCTGCGATGGTATGGCCGCACTGGCGCACCAGTTCCTCGATATCCATCGCGATGATCGGTTCGTCCTCGATGATCAGCACGCTGGTCTGCGCGCATGAACGCAGGCGGGCGTGTGCGTCCTCCAGTATGGTGGCGGCCTGCTCGGGGGGCAGTGACAGGACACGGGCGGCGTCATTGACCGACAGTTCCTCAAGCGAGGTCAGCAGCAGCAGCTTGCGCCCCAGCGGCGGCATGCCGCCAGCGGTGTCCCCGGTGCCCCCATGTTCGGCATGGTGGCGGGATATCCACTGGTAAAGGCGCAGCCTTGGAGGCAGGGATGGGTCATCCACCGCCATGAGTTCGCGCAGGCTTTCGGCGACCAGCAGGTCGCTACTCGACTGGCTGCCACATAACGCCCGGGCGTAACGCCGGGCATAGGGCAGGGCGCGAAGCAGGTCTTGACGCCGTGATAGCGGCATGAGGCATTCATCTCCCCAGATAAACTGTTACACTCCGGATCATGACAGCGTTAGGCTGTGCTGCAAGAGTTGAAGAGTAAACAAACTGGAATCCAGAATACCACTCGATCCGTCGGCGGTCACGCACTTGCGTGGGGAGATCCTGTCCCTTCTGCCGCAATTACGTGGTTTTGCCCGTTTTCTGACCGGGCAGCCCGCGCAGGCGGACGATCTTGTCCAGGAAACCGTGCTGCGCGCGCTGGCGGCCCTGGACCAGTTCGCGCCGGGCACCAGCATGAAGGCATGGCTGTACACGATCGCGCGCAACCTTTTTTATGAGCAGCGCCGCCATGGCCAGCGCGAACGTGATGTCATGTCCGACTATGCCCACCGCCCCGACCAGCCCGAAAGCGGCACGGGGGAAGGGGAGGCGGATGTGCTGCGTGACCTCGATGGCGCGATCTGGCGGCTGTCCCCCCGCCTGCGTGAGGCGCTGGTGCTGGTTGGCGTGCAGGAAATGACCTATGCGGAGGCGGCGCATGTCTGCGGGGTCACGGTCGGCACCATCAAGGCCCGCGTCTCCCGCGCGCGTGCGCAGATCATGGAGTACATGAACGCCCGCCCCGATGATGGCTGAGGGAACCATCGGTCACCTGCTCGCGTTTTCGTTATGTGGGTGGATGTAACCTTTTGCCCTTCCCGTTCATTGCACCTGCATGAACGACAATACAGGGGAGAAGAACATGACCAACAGCTTTCATGACGAGATGATTGCAATCCTGCCCCGTCTGCGCGTTCAGGCCCTGTCACTGACACGCAACCGTGCGGCGGCGGATGATCTGGTGCAGGATGCCGTGTGCAATGCGCTGGCCGCCCAGCACAGCTTCACGCCGGGTACCAATTTTTCCGCGTGGATGCACCGTATCCTGCGCAACCGTTTCATCTCGGACCTGCGCAAGAAACGCGAAACCGGGAATATCGAGGACGTGCCCGCGTCCGCCATGGCTGGCAGCGGCGCGCATGATGAACGCCTGATGGTCAAGGAACTGGCCGAAGCCATGAACCGCCTGCCCACCGATCAGCGCGAGGCGCTGGTGCTGGTGGTGATGCAGGGCATGAGCTATGATGAACTGGCCGCGGCAACCGGCTGCGCCGTCGGTACCGCCAAGAGCCGTGTCTTCCGCGCCCGTCGCCAGCTGGCCACATGGCTCTATGGTGAAGAACGCGACATTTCCACGGTCGAACTGCGCGGTGCGGTGCAGCGCCTGCGCACGCGGGTGCAGGCACGTCCCGCGGCAGCGGTCTGATGAGTGGATTCCCACTTTGAATTGCGGCACGAATATGGCACTGACAGTAATGTCTTCATCAGTATCTTGGAATCTGCAGGGTAAGATGCAGCCCTGACATAGACAGGGATTGTGTGAAGTGGGAATTTACTTCGGGATAATGCGATGGCTCTGAAGGACAAGTGTCCTCCCAGGCAACCAGGAAAGAAGTCCATAAACAGATCGGATGATGCGTTCGAGCTATGGCTGAAGCGCGGATTGCATCAGTTGTTTGATGATGTGACGAAAGAGCCCGTTCCCGAGGAACTCCTGCGTCTGATTGAGGAAGACCGGAAACGGACAAAATAACGCATGTCCGTATTCCCATCTTCCGGCCACGGCAGGCAGGTCCGTCATCGGAGCCTGTTCAGTCATGTGGGCCGTGTATTCGATGCCGTGCGTGGCCGGATGATGGCGATCATTCTGCTGGCCGCCATGCCCATTGCCTTGATCGGGGCCGTACAGGCATGGCATAGTTACCGTTCCACGCTTGAAGCGCCCGGCGACCGTACCGACCTGACGGTATCGCGCATCGATCTTGAACTGCGCCACGAATCCGAACATCTCAGTTCCCTGCTGCAGGCCGTCTCACGCATGCGGCTGGATGATGCGGGCCTGCGCCATATGCTCGAACTGGTCCAGTCGCTGACCGGACGGCATTACAGCCAGATCGCGCTGGCGGATGACCGGGGCAACATCCTGACCGCTGTCGGGCAGCAGGGCGGGTCGGCCCCGCTGACCATGGACGCCATGCCCCGTTTCCAGGGTGATGTCGGGATCGTGGCCCTGAACGATCCGGTGACCCATGTGCCCGGTTATTTCCGCATTACGGTATCCACCACCATTTATGACGATGCCGGCAGGCCCGCCCGCCCGGGCTACCTGACGGCCATCATGCCGCTGTCATGGCGCAGCGCCATACTGCAGGCCAGTGACCCGCGCCTGGACCTGGTGCAGCAGAACGGCCCGGTGGAAATATGGCTGGTGGACAGCCACGCCCGGGCATCTGCCCCCCTGTGTTCGGATTGCAACTGGTCCCCCCATCCGCCCGAACGCATCATGCAGTGGGCGCGCGGCACGCTGGCAATGGGGGAGGAGCATGCCCATATCACCCTGCCCGATGGGTCGTTTTCGATCGGCCGGGTGCAGGATGGCGTGCATGTCCTCAGCATGACGCGGCGCAACGCGGGCGAACGGCATGCGGTGGTGATGTTCGCCATATCGCTGGTCAGCAGCGGACTGCTGCTGCTGATGGGGCTGCTGGGCGCATCCAAGAGCGCCGACGTGCTGGTGATCACGCCGTTGCGCCAGCTGACCACGTCGGTCAACCAGTGGCAGCTGGGGGGGATGTATGACGTGCGCTCCAACTGGGCCATGCCGCTGGAGGTCAGGCAGCTTGCCCATGCCTTCAGCAAGGCCACCCGCAAGCTGGCGCGGCATGAAAGGCGGCTGGAACGCGCGCAGGCCCGGCAGGAACTGCTGCTCAAGGAAATGCACCATCGCGTCAAGAACAACCTGCAGATCGTGGCGTCGCTGCTGAACCTGCAGGCAGGGCGCATCCGCCTGCCCGCCGCGCGTGAGGAATTCGCGCAGGCGCGTGACCGTGTGCGCGCGCTGGCCACCCTTCACCGCTATCTTTATGCCGATGGTGAACTGTACAGCCTGAACATGCAGAGCTTCGTGCGTGAACTGTGTGGCCAGATCATGCATGCCATCGGTGAATCCGATGAAAGCCGCATCACGCTGGATATCCGCGTCGATGACCTGCTGATGGTGCCTGACCAGGCGGTGCCCCTTGCCCTGATCGTGACGGAAGCGGTCAGCAACACGATAAAATACGCTTTTCCCGATCGGCAGCATGGCACGCTGGAAGTTGGCCTGCGCGCGCTATCCGGTGACCGGGCGTGCCTGTGGATCGCCGATAACGGCGTGGGCATGGCGGCGGTGCGGAACCAGCCCGGGACGGAAGAAGGGCGCAGCGGGATCGGCATGCAGCTGATCCGTGGCTTTGCCCGGCAGCTGGGCGGCGAACTGCAGATGTTTGAGGAAAACGGGACACGTTATGTCCTTGTTTTTCCACTAAAGCAGCCCGAACAGGATGAAACGGCAGGCTGAATCCATGCAAAAATGCATGGCAGAGTTATGGTGTAGACGGTTTTCAGCCGTGGATGATGGCTGTCCCTGTGTCGTGTCCTTCGGTATAGGGAGCGGTCATGAACGATGACAAGACAGTGATGAAGGCGTGGACGAAGGCACAGTCGCGTCTTGGGCGCCGACAGGCCATGCCGGTTGTGTTGCTGGGACTGGCCCTGGCTGCGACCGCGGTGGGGCAGGTCTGGTGCATTGCCAGCGTGCTGGCAAGCGTGCTGGTGCCCGGTGGGGAACCGGCGGTGATGTGGCCGCTGGCGGGGCTGGTGGTGCTGGCCATCGTGCGCGCTGTCCTGCAGATGGGGTCGGACATCCTTGCCGCCCGTGCGGGCATGAAGGCGCGGGCACGCCTGCGTGGCGGGGTGCTGGACGCCATCCTGCGTGGCGGGCCGGGGCTGCTGCGCCGCCACCATACGGGGGAACTGACGGCGCTGGCCGTTGACCGGATCGAGGCGCTGGACGGTTTCTTCGCCCGCTGGCTGCCCGCCTCCGTGCTGTGGATCGCGGCCCCGCTTGTCATCGGTGTCCTTGCCGCATGCATCCAGCCCGGCTCTGCGCTGATCATGGCGATATGCGGCCTTGCCGTGCCGTTCGGGCAGGCGCTGTTCGGGATCGTGGCGGCGGTTGCCTCACGCAATCAGTTCCTGGCCATGACCCGTCTGCAGGCCCGCTTCCTTGACCGCGTGCGCGGGATCGCCACCATTGTCCTGTCGGGCCGGACGGAGGATGAAACCCGCCGCCTTGCCGCAGCCGCGGAAGAACTGCGGGTGCGCACCATGAAGGTGCTGCGGGTTGCGTTCCTGTCCTCGGCTTCCATCGATTGCGCCATGGTCGTGGCCCTTGTGCTGGTGGCGCTGCGCAATGGCGCGCAGCTCATGGCGCTGCATGACCAGGGCGTGCCCGCTGCGATCATGGCGGCCCATGTTGCGCGCGGGCTGTTTGTCGTGCTGCTGGTGCCGGAATTCTTCGCCCCCTTCCGCAGCCTTGCGCTGGCGTACCAGGACCGCGCCCATGCATCGGGCGCGGCGGCGGCCATGCGGATCCTGCCGGACGCCACGGCGGTGCGGGCGGCGGGGCAGGCGGTCTGTCAAACGGGGCAGGGCGTCAGTGTCGCGTTCGAACATGTGGGCTTCACATGGGATCCCGCCCGTGGCGCGACACTCGATGATGTCTCGTTCACCGCACCTGCCGGGCAGACGGTGGTGCTGTGGGGCCCGTCGGGGTCGGGCAAGTCCACCATCATCGAAATGCTGCTGGGCTTCATCCAGCCCGAAAGCGGACGTATTGCCATCAATGGTACCGACATGGCCACCATCGTGCCCGAGGCACTGGTGGCCATGACATCATGGATCGGGCAGAAGCCGGTCCTGTTCGCGGGCACGCTACGCGAAAACATCCTGTTCGCCCGCCCCGACGCGACGGACGTGCAGTTGCAGGCCGCCATCCGGGCGGCGGCGGCGGATGTGTTCATTGCCAGCCTGCCGCACGGGCTTGAGACCCTGATTGGTGAAGGCGGGTTCGGCCTGTCGGGCGGACAGGCGCAGCGCGTGGCGATTGCGCGCGCCTTCCTCAAGGATGCGCCGCTGCTTTTGCTGGATGAACCGACATCCCATCTCGACCCGCAGACGGAAGCCGACGTGTTCAGCAGCCTGCGTGCGCTTGCGGCCAATCGCACGGTTATCCTCGCCAGCCATTCCGCGGCGGCGGAAGGGTTCGGGGGGCGGAAGGTGGTCCTTGATCATGGCCGGATTGTCACCAGTGGGGAGAATGCATCGTGAAATCCTCGGAAAACCGGGAATTCGCACGGCAGGCACGGCGTGAAGGCGTGATGGGGCCGGTGCTGCAGATCCTGCATATATGGCAGCGTCGCGCCCCGCTGCTGACGGCGGGGGCGCTGTTGTCCCTGCTGGCGGTGCTGATTGGCCTTGTGCTGATGCGCGAGGCGGGCATGCGGGTGGCCGCCATGACGCTGGGCGTGATCGTGGTGACGACCGGGGCGCTGCGCATCTTTGGCGGTGCCCGGGTCATCCTGCGCTATACCGAACGTCTGGTCACGCATGACGCCATGTTCCGCGCACTGGCGGACGTGCGGGTCTGGTTCTTCCGCAACCTGGCGCGTGGCGCGGCGGCGGGTCTTGGCTTCCGTCGCGCGGGTGACCTGCTGTCGCGGCTGGTATCTGATGTCGAGACGCTGGACGGGCTGTACCTGCGCATCATCATTCCGCTGCTTGGCGCATGCCTAGTGCTGCCGTTCCTGTTCATCGCCATCAACATGGTCAGCACCGTGCTCGCGGTTGTCGTGGCGGGGCTGTTTGCCTGCGGTGCCTTTGTCCTGCCCCTGATCGCCGCCATTATGGGGCGGCGCGAGGGTGGTCTGGTCAACCATGCCAGCGCGCAGCTGCGTATCGGCGTGCTGGACATGGTCGGGGGGCTGCGTGAAATCGCGACCTTCGGGGCGGAGGGGCGCATGCTGGCGCATGTCCGTGACCGTGATGACGCCCTGTATCGCGCGCAGATGAAACAGGCGCGGATGCTGGCCATGGCCGGCGCCGCGTCCTATCTGTGCGGGCAGGCGGCGGTAGTGGCGGTGCTGGCCGCGGCCCTTGGCCTGGGGCTGCCACGCATTGCCCCGCTGCCTGCGGCGGCAGTGCTGTTCCTGACGGTCGCGGCTTTTGAAACCGTGGGCGGCCTGACCCGCGCGGGCGCGCTGGCGGGCAGCATTACCCGTGCTGCGGCCCGTGTCGTGGCCGTAAGCGAAATGCCCGAACATGCCCCCCCCGAAGGCACCGAACCCGCGCCAGCGGGCACCGACATCAGCTTCCAGCATGTGTCCTTCCGCTGGAGTGCCGACCGTGCCCCGGTGCTTGATGACCTGAACCTGAACATCCCGGCAGGCCAGCGCATTGCGGTGCTGGGGCCGTCGGGTGCGGGCAAGTCCACCCTGGCGGCGCTGCTGCTCAAGGCGGTGGCGCCGCAGGCCGGGTGCATCACGCTGGGTGGACGCGATATCGCCACCATCCGTGATGATGACCTGCGGGGACGGATCGCATGGCTGTCGCAGGCCACGCACCTGTTTGCCGATACGATTCGCGCCAATCTGCTGCTTGGCCGCCCCGATGCAAGTGAAGCCGACCTGTGGACCGCGCTGGAACAGGCCCGGGTTGCGGATGTCGTGCGTGAACTGCCCGACGGGCTGGATAGCTGGCTGGGTGAAGGCGGGGCCAGTCTGTCAGGCGGGCAGGGCAGGCGGCTGGCGCTGGCGCGTGTGCTGCTGTCACGCGCGCCTATCCTGATACTGGATGAACCGGCCACGGGGCTGGATGCACGCACCGAGCAGGAGTTCCTCCAGACCCTGAATGAGGTGACGCATGGCCGCACTGTCATCCTGATCGCGCATCGCCTGACAGGTGTCGAAAATCTGGATAAGGTATGGCATGTTTCTGGCGGGAAAGTGGTCAGTGCCCATTCATGATGGGGTGGCCATGCCGGTTGAAAGGATTGACGCGGCTAGTCCCACAGGGCACGAAGTAGCGGAAAACCGGATCGGGCATACCAGAAGGCTGATAGCGATCCGTCTTGAATCCCTGAATCAGGAGTAAATCCATCATGCGTCGCCTGTCCCTTCTTCTTGGTCTCGGTCTGCTGACAGGATGTGCTGGTGGCCATCCGGGTAAATATGTCGTGTTCTTTACCAAGAACTCCACCCAGCTTGATACGCCGGCCCAGACGGTGATTACGCAGGCGGCCCAGCGCGCGGCCTCGACCCATGGCAAGGTACGTGTCGAAGGCTACGCCGCTGCCAGCCATGACCTGTCGGCTGATGAACTGCTGGCGATCGACCGCGCCAAGATCGTGGCCCGCCAGCTGGCGGTTGATGGCGTGGATGCCAGCCGTATCAGCCAGCAGCCGCGCGGCCCGGTGAACAACGAAGACGGCGCCCTGGCGTCCCGCCGTGTCGAAATCGAGGTTGGTGGACGCTGAATAACGGCTTCCCCTTTGATGATATGACGGCTGGTGACGGCACATCACGCAACCCGCGTGATGTGCTGGCCGAGATCTTCGGCTTTCCTGATTTCCGCGGGCTGCAGCAGCAGGCCGTGGATGAGGTCATGGCGGGCCGGGACTGCCTGGTGCTCATGCCGACCGGTGGCGGCAAGAGCGTATGCTATCAGGTGCCCGCCCTTGCGCGGCCCGGCACCGGCCTTGTCATTTCCCCCCTGATCGCACTGATGGACGATCAGGTCGCGGCCCTGCGCCAGCTGGGGGTGAACGCGGGTGCGCTGCATTCCGAACAGGAAGCCGATGACGCCGCCCGCGTCCGTTCGGACCTTATGGCCGGGCGGCTGGATATCCTTTACGTCTCGCCCGAACGGCTGCTTTCCCCCGGTATGCTGGAACGGCTGGGGCGGCTGACGCTGTCGATCATCGCGATTGACGAAGCGCACTGCATTTCCGCATGGGGACATGAATTCCGGCCCGAATACCGCGAACTCGCGGCCCTGCCGCAGCATTTCCCCAATGTCCCCCGCATTGCCCTGACGGCTACGGCGGACGCGCGCACGCGCACCGACATCCTTGACGCGCTGGCCATGCCGGACGCCACGGTGCTGAAGGCCAGTTTCCACCGGCCCAACCTTGATATTGCAGTAAAGCCCAAGACATCGGAACTGCGCCAGCTGACCGGCATACTGGACCGCCATCGCGGGGCGGCGTCCATCGTCTATTGCGGCAGCCGCAGCAAGACCGAACGGATTGCCCGTTCGCTTGCGGGCAAGGGATATGTGGCGCTACCGTTCCATGCCGGCCTGTCGCCAGTGGAAAAGCGCGCCGCCCTCATGCGGTTCCGTTCGGGCGAACCGGTGGTGATCGTCGCCACCATTGCCTTTGGCATGGGCATTGACCGGCCGGATGTGCGTGCCGTGGTGCATCTGGACATGCCGTCCTCACCCGAAGGGTATTACCAGCAGATCGGTCGCGCGGGCCGCGATGGCGAACAGGCCGAGACCGTCCTGCTGTACGGCGGTGACGACATGGCCCGTGCCCGGTACTGGCTGGAGCAGTCCAACGCCTCCGATGCCCAGAAACGGATCATGAGCGCCCGGCTGGAAGCGATGATCGCGCTGACCGAAACCACGGGCTGCCGCACGCAGGCGCTGCTGTCATGTTTTGGCGAGGAACTGCCCGCCGCCTGCGGCCATTGCGACAACTGCCGCAATCCCGTCGCGACGTTTGACGGCACCGTGGCGGCGCAGAAGGTCCTGTCGGCCATCTATCGCACCGGGCAGCGTTTTGGCGCGGTGCATGTGGCGGGCGTGCTGCGCGGCAAGGCGTCGGACATGGCGTCCCGGCACGGGCATGAAAAGCTGAGCGTCTTCGGGATTGGCAGGGACCGCCCCGAACCCTTCTGGCGTGGCGTGATCCGCCAGTTGATCGCACGGGGCGCGATAAAGGTGACGGGGGAATATAATGCCCTTGCCCTTGAGGAAGGGCGCGCCCGTCCCATATTGCGTGGCGAGGAGCAGATCATGCTGCGCGAGGACGCGACCGAGGATCTCAAGGCGGCAGGACGCGTGTCAGGTGGCGGGCAGCGTCCCCAGATGGCCGATCTGACGCCGGAAGCCGCTGCACGCTACGAGGCGCTGCGGCAGTGGCGGCTGGGTGAGGCACGGGAACAGGAAATCCCGCCCTATGTCATTTTTCATGATGCCGTGCTGCATGATATTGCCCTTGAACGTCCGGCCACATTGGATGAATTGGGCATGATCCGTGGGGTGGGTGGGTCCAAGCTGGCCCGCTATGGCGCGGCGGTGCTGGACGTACTGGCCGATGTCGGCGCCTAGCCTGTCATGCCGCGCGCGCGTGGCGTGTTCTGTTGTATCGCGTAGTCAGGAAACGGTTTTGCATGCGTTGCCCTTTTTGTGGAAATGATGACACGCAGGTGAAGGACAGCCGCCCGCATGAAGATGGCGCGGCCATCCGGCGCAGGCGCATATGCGGGTCGTGCGGGCAACGTTTCACCACCATCGAACGCGTGCAGTTGCGCGACCTTGTGGTGGTCAAGGCCGATGGTCGCCGCGTGCCCTTCGAGCGTGACAAGATGGCGCGTTCGGTCCGTATCGCATTGCGCAAGCGTCCCGTCGAGGCGGACAGGATCGAACGGATCGTCAATGGGCTGGTCCGGCATCTGGAAGCCACGGGGGAGACGGATATCCCTTCACGCGATATCGGCCGGCTGATTATGGAAACGCTGCGTGAAATTGATTCCGTGGCCTATATCCGTTTCGCCAGCGTGCACTGGGATTTTCGTGAAACCAAGGATTTCGCTGATATTCTGGAAACGATTTCAGCCTCCGTTTCAGGCGATGCTGGCGAAGACCTGCCCCCGTCCGGCCCCGGGGACAAAGATTGAACTGGACCCCGCCACGCAAAGAGGCGATGAAACGCAGAATTCGCAGCAATGCCACAGCAGGAGTAACGCGCCATGACACAGACAGACGGTGACCGGCAGCACAAGGTCCGTTCCCGCACCGCATCGCGTGTCGCGGCGGTGCAGGCCCTGTTCCAGATCGAACAGGGAAACGAAAGCCCGGAACGCGTCATAAACCAGTTCATGCGCCACCGGCTGGGCACGTCCGCATCCGATCAGTGCGATTATGCCGAAGGGCACGTGCCCGATGCCGATGCACGGCTGTTCGGCATCGTGGTGCGTGGCGCCATGGCCCGGCAGGACCGCATTGACGCCCTGCTGCACGACATCCTGCCCGCGTCCTGGCCGCTGGCCCGGCTGGATCCGGTGCTGCGGGCGATCATGCACGCCGCGGGCGGTGAAATGACGGGAGCGGATCCCATTCCCGCCCGTGTCATCATCAATGAATACATGGATATCGCCCATGGTTTCCTGGCGGGGGAGGAACCGCGCATGCTCAACGGCGTGCTCGATGCCCTGTCGCGGCGGATCAGTGAACCGGCGGCACCCGTGACGGATGCGGCCGATGAAACGGTTGCGGTAGCAGATGATGCCCCCGTGGCTGATGCCACCACCGACAGCAAACCCGCCTGAACCTGGAAGAAAGGCATGACGGCCATGGGACAGGACACGCTGTCGGATAATGGCCTGCCAGCGGAATTCGGCTTCATCGCCCGTATTTTCCGGCCGCTTGCGGGGGACGGGGCGCTTGACCTGCGCGATGATGCGGCGGTGTTCATGCCGCCCGCCGGGCGTGAACTGGTCATCGCGGCTGACGCGATGGTCGAAGGCGTGCATTTCCTGCCCGATGACCCATCCGGTAACGTTGGCCGCAAGCTGCTGCGCTGCAACCTGTCCGACCTTGCCGCCATGGATGCGACCCCGCTGGGCTATCTCATGACGGTATCCATGCCGCCCGAGCGGGATGAGGCGTGGTTTGCAGGCTTTGCATCGGGCCTTGTTCATGACCAGCGCCAGTTCGGCATTACGCTGCTGGGGGGGGACACGACTTCCACGTCCGGGCCGCTCGTGCTGTCCCTGACCGTGCTGGGGCATGTCGCGCCGGGGCGGGCATTGCGGCGTGGCACCGCATGCGTTGGCGACGGCATATGGGTCACGGGCACGATTGGTGATGGCGCGATGGGCCTGCTGGCCCGGCGCGGGCAGGTCGCCGATCCTGATGGCTTCCTGGCGGACCGTTACCAGTTGCCCCGTCCCCGGCTGGGGTTGGAACTGGGGAATGTCGCATCCGCCGGGATGGATGTATCCGACGGGCTGGTGCAGGATATGGGGCACATGGCGCGTGAAAGCGGGGTGGGGATCGTGATCCACGCGGATCAGGTGCCATTGTCCCCTGCCGTGCGCGCCCTTGGCTCGCAGTGGCTGCCGACCTGCCTCAGTGGCGGGGACGACTACGAACTGCTGCTTGCCGTACCATCCATGCATGAGGCGCAACTGTTGCGCCACGCCGCGCGTGCGGGGGTGGCTGTCACGCGTATCGGGCAGGTTGTCGCGGGCAATGGCGTGCAGGTCGTGGACGCGGCAGGCCACGCGATGGTGTTTGCCCGCCGTGGCTGGAGCCACGTGGCGGACGGGGGCTGAGGGCTGTCCCTCAGTCTTCCAGCGACAGGTCGTAAACCCGGTAGCGTTTGCACGGTTCGGGCGTGATGCGTTCGATCAGGCGGCGCATGGGCAGGTTGTTTTCCAGAACCCAGCCCAGTTCGATCGTGCGGTAGGGCAGGCTGCGGCCGCGTTTCATGAGTTCGGTAATGGCCAGGGCGGGCATGATCGCCCCCAGCGCCGTGCCGTCCAGCGCGGAACTGACACCCAGCAGGATGACGCGGGCGGAATGGAATTCGTGCCGCAGCAGCCGCTTGCCCAGTTTCAGCCACCCCAGCGGTGACGGATCGCCATTGAGGTCGGCGGAAATGTCGAACACATTGGGCACCACCAGCGCCACGCAGACCGGCTTGCCCGCCTGTTCGATCAGCACGAAATGCTCCGGCCGCAGGATGGGCTTCATTTCGACGATCATGGACTGCATGTCCTCGCGCGCCAGCCGGATCGATCCCCAGTTGTTGCGCCACGCGTCGTTATACAGCGTGCGCAGGATCTCCCCATCCTCATCGATCCGGTCCATGCGCAGGCCACGGGTGGTGACATTGCCCAGCCGCCCTTCACCCAGCCGCAGGCTGGCGGGGACCAGGTGGGCTTCCTCCGCATCGGGGCCGGTCCGCATCTGGTAGGCGACAAGATCGCGTACCTTGGTGGCGCCACAGGCATCCATCATGCCCGGCAGCCATTGCGGGTGCCATGGCATGGCCACCATGGGCATGGCGTGGTGGCCTTCCAGCATCATCCCGAACTCACCATTGCTGTCCAGCGTCTGCGGACCACGCATGCGCTTCATGCCATACTGGCGCAGCCATGTGCCCGCCGCGTCCAGCAGGGCCGACACCACCTCCAGATCATCAATGGCGTCCAGCGCCCCGAAGAAACCGACCGGTTCCCCGTAATGTTCCATGGAAACCGGATCGATCTGCGCGGATATGCGCCCCACCGCCCGGTTGCCCCGCATGGCCAGGAAATACTGCGCGCGTCCCAGACGGAAAAAGGAATTCTTGCGCGGGGTCAGCAGGTCACGCTGGGTCAGGTCCAGGGGGGGAACATAACCCGGCAGCCCGGCGTACAGGCGGCGGGGCAGCTGGATAAAGGTGGTCATCTGACGAAAGCCGGAAACGGGAATGATAGTAAGACGATCGGTTTCGTTCATGACCGGTTCGTTGCATCCTGAACATGACCCGCATCGACCTTCATTCCGTCATGGAACGGGGCAGGCTATGCAGGCAGGGGTTGAAAGAAATGATTCGGTGGTCCGTCCTGTTGTTGTGCTGATGGCACAGAAGGACCCTCAAAAGGAAGATAGACAATGACGGTTAGGTCCGGTTCACGCATGGATGAAGGTGCATATGTGCTGATTACGGGGGCATCCAGCGGGATCGGGGCAGAACTGGCGTGGCTGTACGCCGCCCGTGGGCGACCGCTTGTCCTGTGGGGACGCAACGCCGAACGGCTGGAAAATGTGGCCGTACGGGCCCGCAGCCTTGGCGTCAGGGTGCAGACGCGCATCCTTGACCTGTCTGATGGCGCGGCTGCGATTGAAGCCCTGCGTCAGGATGATGACAGCCATCCGATCGATATCGCCATCCTTGCCGCCGGGCTTGGGGATATGCGGCGCGGGAGTGACGTGGTGGAGCGGGCGGAGGATGTGCTGCATCTGGGGCTGGTCAACTATGCCACGCCATCGGCCATGGCGGCGGCGGCGGCCGAACGCATGGCCACGCGCGGGCGGGGGCATATCGTGCTGATCAGTTCGGTCGCCGCCTTCCACGCCCTGCCATTCGCCGCGGCCTATTCCGGGTCCAAGGCCGGGCTGAAACGCTTTGCCGATGCGCAGCAGATGGCGCTTGCCCCGCTGGGGATCGGGGTGACGCTGGTCTCGCCGGGGTTTGTGGATACCCCCATGAGCCGCCGCGTGGTGGGGGCGAAGCCCTTTCTGCAGACCGCGCCCGCCGCCGCGCGCAAGATCGCCCGCGCCGTGGACCGCAACCGGCCCCACCTGGTCTTTCCCTTCGTGTTTTCCGTGCTGCGGCTGGTGGATACGCTGATGCCGTGGCCGTTCAAGCGGCGGATCCTTTCGGCCATCAAGGCAGACCAGATGGACTGATTTCATGCCGGGGGCGGGTTTATATAATATGTTTTAATGCTGACCGGAACGATTGTGGCCATTTCGTGACATTTATCAATGAAATTACACGATAGCTGGTCTTGTTTTCTGGACAGATGTGTTAACCGATCGGTCTGCGGCGCCTGAATTGCCTGTTCTGTTGCATAAAATGCGTGAGAAATGGCACAATCGCAGACTGTTTTTATTGTAATAGCGGGGCAAGGAGCTGCCGTATGGCCACGGAGCGCGACCGGACATGAAAGAGATCGTAGCAGTTGATATTGGTGGCACGCATGCGCGCTTCGCCATTGCCCAGGTTGACCAGGGGCGGGTTGTCACGCTGGGGGAAGCCACAACCCTGAAATGTGCCGATCACGCCAGCCTGCAACTGGCATGGGAAGCCTTTGCCCGCGTGGTTGACCGTCCCCTGCCCAGGGCGGCGGGGATCGCGGTGGCCTGCCCGATCAAGGGGGATATCCTCAAGCTGACCAATAACCCGTGGGTCATCCAGCCCGCGTGGCTGCCGGTCAAGCTGGGGGTGGATGAACTTATCCTGGTCAATGATTTCGGCGCCGTGGCCCACGCAGTGGCGCAGGTGGGTGAAGACAGCCTGCAGCATATCTGCGGTCCCGATCAGCCATTGCCCGAACAGGGCGTCATTACCGTGGTGGGGCCGGGCACGGGTCTGGGATCCGCCTATATCGTGCGGCGCAAGAACGGCTATTTCGTGTGCGAGACCGAGGGCGGGCATATCGACTTCTCCCCTCTGGACCAGCTTGAGGACCGGATCCTGACCGTGCTGCGCCGTCGTTACCGGCGCGTGTCGGTGGAACGCGTGGTGTCCGGGCCGGGGCTGCTCAACCTGTATGAGGCGATTGCCGAAATGGGGGAACTGTCGGTCAAGGCGCGTGATGACAAGGCGCTGTGGACCATGGCGCTGGAGGGATCCGATCCGGTGGCCGCTGCGGCGCTGGAGCGTTTCTGCCTCAGCCTTGGCACGGTCGCGGGCGACCTTGCGCTGGCGCAGGGTGGCAGCGCCGTTGTGATTGCCGGCGGCCTTGGCCTGCGTCTGGCCCAGCACCTGCCCCGTTCCGGCTTTGCCGAACGGTTCGTGGCCAAGGGCCGGTTTGAAGGCATGATGGCGGAAATGCCCGTCAAGCTGATTACTTATCCACAACCCGGCCTGCTGGGCGCGGCGGCGGCCTTTGCCGAAGCCTATCGCTGACAGGGCCTGAAACGGCGCCCCGGCTTTTCCGGGGCGCTTTTTTTATCTGCAGACCACCCGTTGCCGGTGCAGTGGATCAGCCACGCCACAGGTGGCCGGGCATGGCGTCATAATGCCGGGTCAGGAAATCCAGCAGAAGCGCCAGCACGCTGCCCATATGCCGGGGGTCGTACTGGACATGGCTGGCTATTTCATCCAGCGGCTGGTTGTTGATCATGGTGGCGATCAGGATCCGCTCGTAGCGGTTGCCGATGATGTCGTGAATATACCTGTAACGGTTGATTGACCCCATGCGTCTGTTCAGCGGCCGTACGGACAGGCCAAGTGATGTCCGGTCCAGATGCGGGTCTTCCTGTCCCATCACGCCAATCCGGTAATCCGTGGCCCAGAACCGGGCCGCCGCCACATGGTGCGCCGTGAGGATGCCACTGTGCTGCAGGGCGTCGATCAGGGCAGGCACGGGCGTCACCCATTCACTGGTCCCGTCATGAACGGTTGTGGGGGCGGACAGGGTGGCAGGACCGTCAGCGGGCAAGGGGCTCACTTTCATGGCTGGGTGTTATTGCATCATCTTCACGTCCGGTACGTGGGTCAATTGAAAGTGTAAGATTATCGCCTGCCGGGCGTAAAAAAATATCGTCCTGCGGGGCCATGTGCCCGCCGGATAAAAAAACGGCATCACCCGGATTGCGGGCGATGCCGTAAGGTTCCGTGGACAAGTTGGGAAATCGACGGTTGGGAATCTGTCGGGCGACCCACGGGTGTCATGGTTAATAATGATAATAATTATCATTATCAAGATAAAAATGGCATCCGGCCTGATCGTCCCATGGTGGACCCGATCCCGGAAACGTGGTGCGATGGCCAGACCGTCAATGCACGCAGAGGACAGTATGGCCATTACACCGCTTGAGGTCGCAGCACGGCGGGCAGGGGGACGGCGGGGTGCCGACATCCTGCTGGAAATTCTGGAAAGTGAAGGGGTTCGCTATATTTTCGGCAACCCCGGCACAACGGAACTGCCCCTGATCGATGCGCTCCAGCGCCGTCCGGACCTGAAATACGTTCTCGCCCTGCAGGAAGCGAGCGTGGTGGCCATGGCGGATGGTTATGCGCAGGCGGCCGGGCGTCCCGGCTTCCTCAACCTGCATACGGCAGGGGGGCTGGGGCATGGCATGGGCAACCTGCTGAACGCCAGCGTATCGCAGACGCCACTGGTGGTGACGGCGGGGCAGCAGGACTCGCGGCATACGATTTCCGACCCGCTGCTGTTTGGTGATCTGGTCAGTATCGCAACGCCTGCAGTCAAATGGGCGCAGGAAGTCCTGCATGCGGACCAGTTGCCGGTATTGGTGCGACGTGCCTTCAACGATTCGATGGCGGCCCCATCCGGGCCGGTTTTCCTGTCCCTGCCCATGGATGTGATGGAGGAACCCAGCGATGTCGATGTCGGTTCCCCATCCGTCATCAACCGCGACTCCATAGCCGGTGGCCTGCCGGAACTGGCGCGTGCGCTGGCTGGCATCACGCCGGGCAGGCTTGCAATCATTGCGGGCGATGAGGTGCATGGCGCGGATGCGGCAGCGCAGGTGGCCGAAGTGGCCGGAATCCTTGGCGCGCCGGTTTATGGCGCGTCATGGCCATCGCGTATCCCGTTTGCGACGTCCTGCCCGTTATGGGCGGGCAACATGCCCACGCGTGCAACCGACATTGCCCGCAGGCTGGCGGATTATGATGCGATCTTCGCACTGGGCGGCAAATCGCTGATTACCATCCTGTATTCCGAAGGCTCGCCCGTGCCGCCGGGATGCGCGGTCTATCAGGTTTCCGCCGATGTGCGTGACCTTGGCCGCACGTTCCAGACCCCGCTTTCGCTGGTGGGCAATATCCGCGCGTCGCTTGATGTGCTTATCCCGCTGCTGCAGCAGGCGACACAGCCCCGCCGGGCCGAATTCAATGCGGCCCGCGCACATGTCACCGCCGCCCGGACCAGCAGGCGCGCGGAGGCGGAAACGCTGGTAGCCCGACATCGGGATGATCCGGTCATCGCCCCCTGCGTTGCCGCCCATGAAGCCGTGCGTGCCATTGGCCCGCGTGTCGCGATTGTGGATGAAGCGATTGCAACATCCTCCTACACACGCATGTTTCTCGATAGTGACTGGGCCGCGCAGTACTCCTTCCTGCGGGGTGGTGCATTGGGCTGGGGCATGCCCGCGGCAGTCGGGGCATCGCTGGGGCTTGGACGTGAGCCTGTCGTCTGCCTGGTGGGTGACGGGGCGGCCCTGTATTCGCCACAGGCCCTGTGGACGGCCGCGCATGAACGGCTGCCGGTGACTTTCGTGGTCATGAATAACCGTGAATATAACGTGCTGAAGGGCTTCATGCGCGGGCAGACGCATTATGTTTCCGCGCGGGAGGGAAACTTCCTGGCGATGGATCTGTGCGATCCGCCGGTCGATTATCAGGCCATGGCGACATCCTATGGCCTGGAATCGCGCCTGATTACCCGTGCGGGCGACATTGCCCCGGCCATAGAGGCCGCGATGGCGTCCGGTCGTCCCAATCTGGTCGAGATCATGATCAGCACAATCTAGGGGGAAACCGGCCCTGCTTTTGTCGGGGTCTTAAAAAAATAACGCGTTGATAAATGATAACAGAGTCTTCTGGTGCCGCCTTTTTGGAAAATGGTGGCACCAGAAGACTTTTCGGAAAAAGACCTGCCGGAAACGTCAAAGGCAGGCTTTTCAGGCTGCCTTTTAATGGATGGGAAAGGAACAGGTGGTCGGAAGGGTATCAACCCGTTCCCGGCCCGGATCCACACGCAGTGTCAGTCGCATCACGGCAGCGGCAAGGTGCGCGCCGCTGGTGCGCATGGTCGTCTTGATGTCCACGCCATGATTGTTGTCCAGCACCGCGACATTGCGGCCGCGGGCCATGGTCGCTTCCGCCCGCACGGACCAGTAGGTGCCATTGATGTCTGATAGTCGGGCCAGATTGTACACCGTCCCTTCGCCCTTCAGCTTGCTGTAGCCGATTCCCACGGCCCCACCGCCGGTAATCTTGACCGGATAGGAATGGTTACCGAAGAACAGGCGTCCCTTGCCCCATGAATACCCGCCCGCGAGGGCGGCATCGTGCAGGGTGAAACAGAGTTTGGCGGTCGGTTGTCCCAGCACATCCGCAGCCCGTGCGGAATGGGTAGCCAGTAGTCCTGCGGCAAGAATGACAGGGGCATAAAGGAAAGCTGGTCGCACGGTATGTTCCTGCTACGGTATGGCGGCTGGTAAATCATATATGGAATGTCAGGCGGTCCCCGGCATGGTTGACCGGATGCGTTCTTTGTTTTTCAGTCGATTACAACCAAAAGGCAACCCCTGTCGGTGTCAGGTGGCCCGTTGTCCGGATATGCGCGAAAGGAGTGACCCCTGATGGACGCCGTAACCCTGTCGATGGATCATGACCATCCGGGCTGCCGCCCTGTCCTGCGCCGGATCCGGGTGCAGTCCCCGTTTATCTATGGGCTGACCAATTATGTTGCGGCCACCCTAAGCGCCAATGTGCTGCTGGCGGTGGGGGCGGCGCCCGCCATCGGGGCGGCGCCGGGCTGGCCGGCCGGTTTCGGCGGACGGGCCGGGGCAATGTGGGTCAATGCGGCGGGGCTGATCGACTGTACGGCACACGACATGCTGACCGCCGTGGATGCCGCAAATGCCGCCCATGTGCCATGGGTGCTGGATCCGGTAGCCATGGGTGCGGGCGTGGGGGAATACGACGCCATCATTCGCACCCTGGCAGCCAGGGGCCCTGCCGTGGTGCGGGGGAATGCCAGTGAGATCATGGCGCTTGCCGGTGGTGCCGCGACGGCACGGGGCGTGGAAACCACGGCTTCGATCGCGCAGGCAGTGCCAATGGGGCAGGAACTTGCCTGCAGCAAGAAGATGATCGTGGCCATCAGCGGACCGGAAGATCATATCCTGGGTCCCGATGGCCAACATATCATCGTGCCCGGCGGTCACCGGTTGTTGACGCGTGTGACAGGGGCGGGATGCGCATTGGGTGGACTGGTTGCAGCAGTCCTGGCAACCCTTTCCATGGAATCGGACAGGCTGGTGGCGGTGGCAGCCGTTCACGCGTTGTATGCGCGGGCGGCGGAAATCGCGGCCCGGGATGCGTCTGGCCCGGCATCCTTCGCCACCGGTTTTGTCGATGCCCTGTCGCGATTACAGAATGCCGATACGTTGGGCGCCGACGCCTGATCAGGAAATATCGGCCATTAGGGAGACATGGGCCGCGATGATCTTCCACCCGTTGGGGGTGCGGATCCATGTCTGGCTCTGTCGACCAATACGTTCGCCGCCATGGCGACGGAATTCCAGGTCAACCGTGCCGGTATCCTTGCCGATGGCCGTAACATGCCGGCGCAGCACATCCCGTGGCGGGGAACCACCCGCGCGCTGGCGGCGAAATGCCGCGATTTCATCAAAGCCATACAGTGTTTCCCCGACCCCATACCGCACCGTTTCAGGGCCATGGTAAAACAGGGCATCCAGTTCCGGGATGTCGTTGTCACCCAGCGCCTTTTCATAGCGATCGGACATTGCGGTCAGTTCCGCGACGATTTCGGGGCGGTTCAGGTCAGGGGACATGGTGTTTCCATAAAAATGTAACTGGTTGCCTTACCCCTTGGCGGGAGCAACCGCTTCATGCGCTTCGTTTTCCGTCACATTGATAACAGCTTCATTGGAAAACGACACGACTTCCGATGGTCGCTGGCTGGTGGCGGCATTCGTTTTGCGGGCCAGATCGTTTGTCACCATTTTCAGTTCCGACACTTCGGAACGGACATCATTCAGGATTTCCATCAGGGCGGCGTGATCTTCCGCCGCACGCTGGTCGGTGCCCCGGCTCAGCACCGCATTGCCCACCATAAGGGCGGGCAGCGCAACCAGCTGGATGCAGTTACTTATATAGAGCAGCGTGTTCTGCCATGCGGGTGCTGCCAGCGGAATAAGGGAAAAGACCAGAAACGCATAAACGCACCAGATGCTCCCGAATATGATCGTCATGCGCACCGCGACATGATCGTTGACCTTATGGAGAAGGGTGGGCTTGGTCGGTGATTTCGGCATGGGAACCTGCTTGCGGCAATATGTTGTAATAATTCAGTGGGTATGTCTCAAAATCCGTCGGTATGCGTCCATCTTAAAATGGATAGGATTTATGCCAGCAGAGCAGGGGAGAGACCGATTCTGTATGCCTGATAAATTGGCGCCCGTTTGCATGAGGCTGGAATTCATTGGTTTTCCAAGGGTTTTCGGGGTTTGGTTCTGAAAGTTTCTGTTTTTTTTCATTTTTATGATTGACGGTATGTGGAGTGGGTCTTATATCCCCAATCACCGGCGGCGCTGAGGAAACTTCTTGAGCTTCTCCGGTAGATTTGCTAGGTTACTCGGCCCTGTTGGGCTTTGATCTTTGACAAGAGAATAGAGAGAGTATCTGGAAGGGATATGCTGGCGGCGCGGTTGTTGTCTTTAGGGATGATGACTGGCGGTCTGGACTGGGTGAGACTGGTCTAGGTAGCTTGGCGTATCTTTTTAGGAATATGCGTTGAGTGTTTTGAAGCTGTATGCGGGTTTATCCTGTTTTATGGTTAAGAAGCCTTGATCGGCTCTGTTTGTTTTGCTGTGGGCTTATGGCCTGTGGTGGGATGAACCTGAGAGTTTGATCCTGGCTCAGAGCGAACGCTGGCGGCATGCTTAACACATGCAAGTCGCACGAACCTTTCGGGGTTAGTGGCGGACGGGTGAGTAACGCGTAGGGATCTGTCCATGGGTGGGGGATAACTTTGGGAAACTGAAGCTAATACCGCATGACACCTGAGGGTCAAAGGCGCAAGTCGCCTGTGGAGGAACCTGCGTTCGATTAGCTAGTTGGTGGGGTAAAGGCCTACCAAGGCGATGATCGATAGCTGGTCTGAGAGGATGATCAGCCACACTGGGACTGAGACACGGCCCAGACTCCTACGGGAGGCAGCAGTGGGGAATATTGGACAATGGGCGCAAGCCTGATCCAGCAATGCCGCGTGTGTGAAGAAGGTTTTCGGATTGTAAAGCACTTTCAGCGGGGACGATGATGACGGTACCCGCAGAAGAAGCCCCGGCTAACTTCGTGCCAGCAGCCGCGGTAATACGAAGGGGGCAAGCGTTGCTCGGAATGACTGGGCGTAAAGGGCGCGTAGGCGGTTGACACAGTCAGATGTGAAATTCCTGGGCTTAACCTGGGGGCTGCATTTGATACGTGGCGACTAGAGTGTGAGAGAGGGTTGTGGAATTCCCAGTGTAGAGGTGAAATTCGTAGATATTGGGAAGAACACCGGTGGCGAAGGCGGCAACCTGGCTCATGACTGACGCTGAGGCGCGAAAGCGTGGGGAGCAAACAGGATTAGATACCCTGGTAGTCCACGCTGTAAACGATGTGTGCTGGATGTTGGGTGACTTTGTCATTCAGTGTCGTAGTTAACGCGATAAGCACACCGCCTGGGGAGTACGGCCGCAAGGTTGAAACTCAAAGGAATTGACGGGGGCCCGCACAAGCGGTGGAGCATGTGGTTTAATTCGAAGCAACGCGCAGAACCTTACCAGGGCTTGACATGCGGAGGCCGTGTCCAGAGATGGGCATTTCTCGCAAGAGACCTCCAGCACAGGTGCTGCATGGCTGTCGTCAGCTCGTGTCGTGAGATGTTGGGTTAAGTCCCGCAACGAGCGCAACCCTCGCCTTTAGTTGCCATCACGTCTGGGTGGGCACTCTAAAGGAACTGCCGGTGACAAGCCGGAGGAAGGTGGGGATGACGTCAAGTCCTCATGGCCCTTATGTCCTGGGCTACACACGTGCTACAATGGCGGTGACAG
>NZ_CADP01000001.1:0-7507 GCF_000285295.1 Komagataeibacter europaeus LMG 18890
CGGTGAACCCGGACCACCGTGCCGTCGATCATCGCATATTCCATGTCGGCCTCGTCAGAGACCGCTTCAAAAAGCCGTTTGAAAACACCGGCTTTCATCCAGTCGCTGTAACGGGAATAGACCGAGTTCCAATGCCCGAAATACGTCGGAAGGTCCCGCCATGGGCTGCCGGTCCGGGCAATCCATAAGACCGCCTCGATAAAAAGACGGTTGTCCTGCCCGCTGCGCCCCCGATCCGTTTTCTTGCCAAGGCACAGCGGTTCCATTTTCGCCCATTGGGCGTCTGTCAGTACGAAGCGATCCATACGGATTTTGAATCACATTTGGTGACTTTGAAAAAGCACAATTCCCAACAGACCCCAAAAACTTCTGTCTGTTTTGCGGGACATTAACAGCGCCAGAATCAAAAACGGGCCGACATGAAGATCATGCCGACCCGTTTCATATCGACGCAATAATCAGGCCGCCTTGTTCAGCCGGTCCAGTTCGGCCACCACGGCCTCCCCCATTCCTGCCGTATTCACTTCTGTCCTGCCCGCACTCATGATGTCCGGCGTGCGCAGGCCCCTGTCCAGTACGTTGGAAACCGCCTTTTCAATCATCGCGGCGTCTTCCTGCATATCGAAGGAATAACGCAACAGCATGGCGAAGGAGAGGATCTGCGCCAGCGGGTTGGCCTTGCCCTGACCCGCGATATCCGGCGCGCTGCCATGGATCGGTTCATACAGCGCGGGCGTGCGGCCATCCTCGCCCTTTGCGCCCAGCGTGGCCGAAGGCAGCATGCCCAGGCTGCCGGTCAGCATGGAGGCAAGGTCGGACAGCAGGTCACCAAACAGGTTGCCCGTCACGATCACATCAAACTGCCGCGGGTTGCGTACCATCTGCATGGCGCAGTTATCGGCCAGCATGTGGCTCAATTCCACGTCCTTGTATTCCCGGTCATGCAATGCGGTCACGACCTCTTTCCACAGCAGGCCGCTTTCCATCACGTTGCATTTCTCGACCGAGCACACGCGGTTGTCACGCTTGCGGGCCAGGTCGAAGGCGACGCGGGCCACGCGCTCGATTTCCGCCGTGGTATAGACTTCGGTGTTGATGCCACGACGTGACCCGTCGGGCAGGGTCTCGATCCCGCGCGGGGTACCGAAATAGATGCCCCCCACCGTCTCGCGCACGATCATGATGTCCAGGCCACGGATGACATCGGGCTTGAGCGTGCTGGCATCGACCAGCGAATCGAACACCTTGGCCGGACGCAGGTTGGCGAACAGCCCCAGTTCCTGACGCAGCTTCAGGATCGCGATTTCAGGCCGGCGGTCAAATCCGGCCGATGCCCATTTCGGGTCCCCCACCGAACCGAACAGCACCGCATCTGCCGCCCGCGCCGCGTCAATCACCTGCTGCGTGATCGGCTGGCCATGCACCGCCAGCGACGCGCCCCCCACCAGATCCTCGCTGATATCAAAACGGATGCCACGCGCCTGCGCCATCCAGTCCATGATGCGCCGGGCCTCCCGCATGATTTCGGGGCCAATGCCATCGCCAGGCAGGATCAGAAGCTTCTTGGGTGCGGACATGACGTCTCCCATCCGGATAATCTGTTTATGAATGATTGGCTGGTGCGCGGTGCGCGCCCTCAGTCAAGGACGATGCGCGGAATCCACGGCTGCGCCTGCGCGCGACGTTCCTCAAAGGTCGTGATCGCCTTTTCATGCTGCAGCGTCTGGCCAATGTCATCCAGGCCTTCCAGCAGCAGCTGCTTGCGCAGCGGGTCAACGTCAAACGGCACTTCCCTGCCATCGGGGCGGATGATGACCTGCCGCGCCAGATCAACCGTGAGGCGGGAATTCGCCCCCTGACGGGCGTCATCCATCAGCTGCGTGCAGACTTCACGCGGCAGCACGATGGGCAGGATGCCATTCTTGAAGCAGTTGTTGTTGAAAATATCGGCGAATGACGGCGCGATCACGCAGCGGATGCCGAAATCCAGCAACGCCCACGGCGCATGTTCACGCGACGACCCGCAGCCAAGGTTGTCATAGGTGATCAGGATCTCGGCCTTGCGATACGGCTCCTGATTCAGCACGAAATCGGGGTTTTCCGATCCATCGGGCCGGTAGCGCATCCCGTCGAACGCATGCACGCCAAGGCCGGAACGCTTGGTGGTCTTGAGGAACCGCGCCGGGATGATCTTGTCGGTATCGATGTTTTCTTCCGGCAGGGGGGCGGCGATGGCCGTGAGGACGGTGAATTTATCCATTGTCAGATCAGCTCCCGCACATCAGTCAGGGTTCCGGTCACGGCGGCGGCGGCAGCCATGGCGGGGGACAGCAGGTGCGTGCGACCGCCAGGGCCCTGCCTGCCCTCGAAATTACGATTGGAGGTGGAGGCACAGCGCTGCCCCGGCGTCAGCCGGTCGGGGTTCATGCCAAGGCACATGGAACACCCGGCCTCACGCCATTCGAACCCAGCCTCCAGGAAGACCTTGTCCAGCCCTTCCTCCTCTGCCTGCGCCTTCACGATACCCGATCCGGGCACGATCATCGCCCGCACGCCGGGGGCAACCTTGCGGCCTGCCGCAACGCTGGCTGCGGCGCGCAGGTCCTCGATCCGGCTGTTGGTGCAGGAGCCTATGAACACGACATCAACCGGCGTGCCCGCAATCTTCTGCCCGGCTTCCAGCCCCATGTAGTCCAGCATGCGCTGCATCTGCCTGCGCCGCGACGGGTCCGCTTCGGCAGCGGGGTCCGGCACGTTGCCGGTTACGGGAATGACGGTTTCGGGGCTGGTACCCCATGTCAGCACGGGCGTGATGTCTTCCGCGCGCAGTTCCACCACGCGGTCGTAATGCGCGCCTTCGTCGGACGCCAGCGTTTTCCAGTAGGCGACGGCTTCGTCAAACGCCTTGCCCTTGGGCGCAAAGGGACGGCCGCGCACGTATTCGAACGTGGTCTCGTCCGGGGCCACCAGCCCGGCACGGGCACCGGCCTCGATCGACATGTTGCACACCGTCATGCGACCCGCCATGTCGAGTTCACGGATGGCGGACCCCGCGAATTCGATCACATGGCCCGTGCCGCCCGCCGTGCCGATATGGCCGATGATCGCCAGCATGATGTCCTTGGCCGTAACGCCGGGGCCAACCTGCCCCTCGACCACGACCTTCATGTTCTTCGCGGGTTTCTGGAGGATGGTCTGGGTCGCCATCACGTGCTCGACCTCGGATGTGCCGATACCGAATGCCAGCGCGCCCAGCGCGCCGTGGGTGGACGTATGGCTGTCACCGCACACGATGGTCATGCCCGGCAGGGAAATCCCCTGCTCCGGCCCGACCACATGCACGATGCCCTGGCGCGCGGACAGCAGCGGGAAATACGTCACGCCGAATTCCCGGACGTTGCGTTCCAGCGTCTCGATCTGGTTGCGGCTGTCAGCTTCCTCGATCGGCAGGGTGCGGTCTGATGTGGGCACGTTATGGTCCACCACCGCGATCGTCGCATCGGGATGGCGCAGGCGGCGGCCGCTCAGGCGCAGCCCCTCGAACGCCTGCGGGCTTGTGACCTCATGCACAAGGTGCCGGTCGATGTAGAGGATGGCCGTACTGTCCGGGAGGGTTTCGACCACATGGCTGTCCCATATCTTGTCGAACAATGTGCGCGGGGCCATCTTGATATTCCTCTCCCGGACGGAAACAGGCCGCCATCACGCGCAGGATACGCACGCAACAGGCAGCCACAAAATCTTGCATGAAAACGGTTCGCCCGTTTCCACCATGACGGTGGGAAACGGGCGAAGGGTCGGCATATTACTCGGCGGCAGTGGTGGCGGCGGGTGCCGCGACTTCACGCTTGCGCTCGGCAATACGGGCGGACTTGCCGCGACGGCCACGCAGGTAATACAGCTTCGCGCGACGGACCACACCGCGACGGACAACCGTGATGTCCGCAATGGTGGGGGAATACAGCGGGAACACACGCTCCACGCCTTCACCGTTGGAAATCTTGCGCACGGTGAAGTTGCTGTTCAAGCCCTTGTTGGAGCGGGCGATCACAACGCCTTCGTAGTTCTGCACGCGCTTGCGGGTGCCTTCGACCACTTCCACGCCGACGCGCACGGTGTCGCCCGGGGCGAATTCCGGCACGGCGCGCTTGGCGGTCAGGCGGGCGATCTCTTCCGCCTCGTACTTCTGGATGATGTTCATGATCCGGTCCTCGTTCGATAGGATTACATGTTCAGTTCAGCCGGTCCGCATCGGCACGGGGGCCTGCGGTCCGGGAAATGTCTTGACCCGTGCCCGCCCGGTAGGCAGCCCACAGGTCCGGCCGACGCGCCTGCGTCACCGTCTCGGATGCCGCGCGTCGCCATTTCGCGATCGCGGCATGATGACCGGACAGCAGGACTTCGGGCACGTCGCGCCCGTCCCATTGTGCCGGCTTGGTATAAAGCGGATATTCAAGCAGACCGTCGGAAAAGCTTTCCTCGACCGCACTTTCGCCCGATCCCATCACGCCCGGCAGCAGCCGCACGCAGGCATCCAGCAGCACGGTCGCCGCCACTTCCCCGCCCGACAGGACATAATCCCCTATCGAGACCTGTTCAGCACCCGAGGCTTCGAGCACGCGCTCATCCACCCCTTCGTACCGCCCACACAGCACCACGACACCCGGACCCGCCGCATACCGGCGGATATCCGCCTGCATCAGACGCCGTCCACGTGGCGTGGGATAGACCAGCGGACGTCCCGCCAGGTCAATATCGGCTATGGCGCTCGCCACGACATCGGGGCGCATGACCATGCCGGCCCCGCCGCCAAACGGCGTATCATCCACGACCCGGTGCCGCCCCAGCCCGTATTCACGCATGTCGCGCGCATCCACGGACCAGATGCCCCGTTCCAGCGCCCGCCCGGCCAGCGAATGGCCCAGCATGCCGGGAAACATGTCGGGAAACAGCGTCAGCGCCGTTGCCTGCCACGTCATGGCCCATCCCCCTGCCCCGCCGTGCCGGGAAAGCATTCGACGGGAACCTCGATCTCATCAGGCTGGCAGATGGCGACCCATCCCGCGCCGACATTCACCACCGGCACGCAGGCTTCGGTGAATGGCAGCAGGATGTTTCTTCCATCCGCACCGTCAATTTCAAGGCTGGTGCCCGCGCCATAGTCATGGACCGCAGCCACACGGCCAACCACGCGGTCCGTGCCGTGTTCGCGCGCTTCCAGCCCGACCAGATCGGCGAAATAGAATTCGTCCTCATCGGGTTCGGGCAGGCTGGCGCGCGGCACGTACAGCTTGCGGTTGACCATCTGCTGGGCGGCTTCGCGGCTGTCGATGGCGTTGCCCGCCGCATCATGCAGCCGGGCCACGCCATTGCCATGCCATGACAGCCGCCACGGGCGGCCAAGGTCATCGACCAGCCCGGCATAGGTGGCCAGGTCTTCCGCCACGGCGGTATAGCTGTGCACATGCACAAGCCCCCGCACGCCATGCGGACGACCCACCACACCCATCAGGACATGATCGCGGTTCATGGGATGACTGCCTGCCTTTCCTGCCTGTCTATCGCGCCAGCAGTCTTACGCTGCGGCTGCTTCAGCAGCGGCGGCGGCACGTTCCTGCGCACGCTTCTTGGGCGCGGACTTCTTCGGCTGCTCGTTCCAGGTCGGCTTCGGCGCCAGGCCTGCGTTGCCCAGGAAGCGGGCCACGCGGTCGGTCGGCAGCGCGCCGTTGGACAGCCAGTGGGTGATGCGCTCGGCAACCAGACGCACGCGGTCGGCGTGGTCGGACGGCAGCATCGGGTTGTAGGAACCAACGCGCTCGATGAAGCGGCCATCACGCGGGGAACGGCTGTCAGCCACGACGATGTGGTAGTAGGGACGCTTCTTCGCACCGGCGCGGGCGAGACGGATCTTGAGGCTCATTTAAGACTTCTCCAGACAGAAAAAAGACAAAAGAAAAACGGAAACGACGTTATGGGATCAGCCGAAAGGCGGACGCCCGCCGCCACCGGGGGGGCGTCCCCCATTGGGCATGAGGGCGGACAGGCCCTGACGCATCAGGCCCTTTACCCCCAGTTTGCTGAACCGCTTCATCATGGAGGCCATCGCGTCGTACTGCTTGAGCAGACGGTTGATCTCCTGCACGGTCGTGCCTGACCCGGCGGCAATGCGCTTCTTGCGTGACGCCTTGATGATGGAGGGCGTGCGCCGCTCCTTGCGGGTCATGGATGAAATGATGGCCTGATGGCGCTTGAGGACGGAGGTATCAAGCTCCTTGTCCCCCAGCGCATCCTTCAGCTTGCCCATGCCGGGCAGCATGCCGAGGATACCGGAAATGGAACCCATCTTGTTGATCTGGCGGATCTGGGCCGCGTAGTCATCAAGATCGAACTTGCCCTGCATCATCTTAAGGGCAAGCTTCTCGCTTTCCTCATGATCCAGGGTATCGGCGGCCTTTTCCACCAGTCCGGCAATATCGCCCAGACCAAGGATACGGCCCGCGACACGCTCGGGGTGGAATTCCTCCAGCGCGTCCAGCTTCTCGCCCGAACCGGTCAGCTTGATCGGCGCGCCGGTAATGGCGCGCATGGACAGGGCGGCGCCACCGCGGGCGTCACCATCCATGCGGGTCATGACAACGCCGGTCACACCCACGGCCTCGTTAAAGGCCTTGGCGGTGTTGACCGCGTCCTGCCCGGTCATGGCATCGACCACCAGCAGGGTTTCGGCAGGGCTGGTTTCGGCCCGGATCGCCCGGACCTCCTCCATCAGCGCCTCGTCAATCGACAGGCGGCCGGCCGTATCGAGGATGACGATGTCATACCCTTCCCGCCTGCCGGTATCCATCGCGCGCTGCGCGATCTGGACCGGGGTCTGCCCCGCGATGATCGGCAGCGACGCCACGCCCGCGCGTTCAGCCAGCTGCGCCAGCTGCAGCTGGGCCGCCGGGCGCTGGGTATCAAGGCTGGCGAGCAGCACCTTCTTGCGCTCACGCTGCGCCAGACGACGCGCGATCTTGCCCGATGTCGTGGTCTTGCCCGAACCCTGCAGGCCGACCATCAGGATCGGTACCGGCGGGGCGGCGTTCAGGTTCAGCGGAACCGCGCCCGCGCCGCCCAGCGCGTCGATCAGCGCGTCATTGACGATCTTGGCGACGGCCTGACCGGGGGAGATGCTGTCCAGCACCTCGTGCCCCACGGCGCGTTCACGGACCTTGTTGACGAAATCCTTGACGACAGGCAGCGCCACGTCGGCGTCCAGCATGGCCAGACGCACTTCGCGCATGGCTTCCGTAACATCCGCTTCCGACAATGCCCCGCGTTTGGCGAGGCCATCGAACACACCGGAAAGCTTGCCTGACAGGGTCTCGAACAAAGTATTTCCCCAAAAGAGGACGCGCCACTGCGCGAACCCTCGCGAAGTGACGTGCCTGATTGTTGGCCGGATTTATCCCCTGCCCCCCGTAATGTCAAGCATTACGGGGCCGCGCATAAAAAAACGGCTGCCCGA
>NZ_CADP01000001.1:7521-59868 GCF_000285295.1 Komagataeibacter europaeus LMG 18890
CCGCCTTGACCCTCAGCCCGCCATGGGCGGGCGGGAGATCTTACTTCTTGGCATCTTCCGGTGCCGGGGGCGCCGTCAGCGCGCGCAGCTGCTCATGCAGGCTGGCGACCTTGTCCTGCGTCTCACGGATCTGGTTCAGCTGGTCCGTGGTCAGGATGTCATGGATGCGGATCGCGGTCTGCAGGCGGGCCGCCTCATGCAGCTGGTGGATCTGGGCAATCTGCTGCTGCAGGCCAACGATCTGGGATTCATCAACCTTGCCCGGCGTGGCCAGCAGGTCCTGGATCTGCTGGTGGAGCTTGTGCTCCTTATCCATGTCGGCACGGAAATCGGGATGGCTGTCCTGCAGGATGGCCTTCAGTTTCTTGTGCTGCGCGGAGGTCAGCTGCACATTGCCAAGGAACGGCATGCCGAACCCGCCGGGGCCACCCGGGCCACCGCAACCGCCCGGCGGCGGGGGAGGCGCATGGTGCGCCGCAACGGCCTGACCGGAGAAACCTGCAGCCATACCGCCAACGATCGTGGCGGCCAGAATCATTTTCTTCATCATGGGAACCAAGTCTACTCCTGTTATAACGTATTTGCTACCCTGCATGGCTCAGGCCGGTCATGCAAGGCCTGTAAACGTAACGCTACAACACCCCATGTGTTCAGTGTGTGCAAACCTTGCTACAAAATGTAAGGTATGCAGGCCTAACCGAAACGGCCCGTGATGTAGTCCTGCGTGCGTTTTTCGCGCGGCGCGGTGAACATGCGGTCGGCGCTGTCCACTTCCACCACCTCCCCCATATAGAAAAAAGCCACCTGATCGGCACAGCGCGCGGCCTGCTGCAGGTTGTGGGTCACGATGGCGATGGTGAAATCGGTTTTCAGTTCATCCAGCAGTTCCTCGATCCGGGCGGTGGACACGGGATCAAGCGCGCTGGTCGGTTCATCAAGCAGCACCACTTCGGGCCGGGTGGCGATGGTGCGCGCGATGCACAGGCGCTGCTGCTGCCCGCCCGACAGCGCGGACGCCGAATCGTGCAGCCTGTCGCGCACTTCCGGCCACAGGGCGACGCGCCTGAGCACATCCTCCACCCGGGCATCCATGGCCGCGCGGTCAAGGCGTTCATGCAGGCGCACGCCAAAGGCGATGTTGTCATAGATCGACATGGGGAACGGCGTGGGCTTCTGGAACACCATGCCCACCCGCGCGCGCAGCACGTTCAGGTTCACCTTCGGGCCAAGGATGTTGCAGCCATCGAAAATGACTTCCCCCGTCGCGCGCTGCCCGGGATAGAGGTCATACATGCGATTGAGCACGCGCAGCAGCGTGGACTTGCCACACCCGGACGGGCCGATCATGCCCGTCACCTGTCCCTGCGGGAAATCGATCGAGATATTCTTCAGCGCGTGGTTCGCGCCGTAATAGAAATCAAGGTTACGCACCGAAATCGCGGCTGGCACCGGCTGTTTTTCCGCCACTGTCATATTCATTTCCTGTTACGTCCCAGCCCCAGCCGCACGGTTATGTTGATCATGAGGATACCCGCCGTAATCAGCAGCGCCCCGGTCCATGCCAGCGCGGTCCAGTCCTCGTACGCAGCGCCGGCATACTGGTAGATGGTCACCGGCAGGCTGGCCATGGGGGCCGCGGGGGATACCGACCAGTTCATGTTGCCAAGCGAGGTGAACAGCAGGGGCGCCGTCTCACCCGATACGCGGGCCAGCGCCAGCAGGATGCCCGTCGCCACCCCGTCGCGCGCGGCACGCAGGCAGACAAACAGGATGACCCGCCACCGTGGCGCGCCCAGCGCGATTGCCGCCTCACGCATGGACAGCGGCACGAGGCGCAGCATGTCTTCCGTGGTGCGCACCACGACCGGCACCACCAGCATGGACAGCGCCAACGCGCCCGCCAGACCGGAAAAATGCCCCGTCGGCACCACCACGATCATATAGATGAACAGCCCCACCAGAATGGACGGCGCGGACAGCAAAAGGTCGGATATGAACCGGACCATGTTGATGAACCGGTTGTCGGTGGCCGTGAATTCCGCAAGGTAGATCCCGACCAGCAGCCCCACCGGCGCCCCGATCAGCACGGCCAGACCGGTCTGGATCAGGCTGCCGACAATGGCGTTGGCAAGGCCGCCCCCCTGCCCCGGCGGCAGGGTCACGTGCACGAAGGTGATCCAGCGCAGCCCTCCCACCCCGTTGCGCACCAGCACGAACAGGATGGAAAACAGCATGAGCAGCACAAGGACCGTGGCAGCCCAGCACAGCCCCGTCGCCACCCGGTCGACCATGCGCCTGCGCATGTCGGACAGGCCGTTGCCCTGCCACCGCGCGGATGCGCAGGGCGCGGTGGTGGCCTGCGTCACGTTATCCCGGCCCGCCATTTATCGGCCCGCCGCCCTGGTGCGCAGCAGCAGCCGCGAACAGACCAGTGTTCCAAGTGAAATCAGCATGAGCAGGAAGCCCGCGGCCATGAGGGACGAAAATTTCAGGCTGCCCATCGCGCTTTCGGGAAATTCCAGCGCGATCAGCGATGCGATGGTGTTGCCGGGGGAAAACAGCGACCAGCCGATATGGTTGGCATTACCGATGACGAACGTGATCGCCATCGTCTCCCCCAGCGCGCGGCCCAGCCCCAGCATGATCCCGCCGACCACGGACGTGCGTGAACATGGCAGGATGATGCGGCGCACCACCTCCCACCGTGTCATGCCCAGCCCGTAGGCGCTTTCCTTCAGCACGGCGGGCATGGACAGGAACACGTCACGCATCACGGCGGAGATGAACGGCGTGATCATGACCGCCAGGATCATGCCCCCCGTCAGGAAGCCGGTGCCATAGGGCGCGCCACGGAACAGCGGGCCGATGCCGGGCACGCGCCCCAGCGTATGGCTGGCGAACGGTTCCACATAATGCGCCATGAACGGCACCAGCACCGCGAAGCCCCACATGCCGAAGATGATGGACGGCACCGCCGCCAGAAGCTGGATGAGCGTGCCGATGACGCCCGCAATGCGCGCCGACGCGATTTCGGTCAGCCAGACCGCGATGCCAAAGGCCAGCGGCACCGCCAGCACAATGGCCAGCAGGGCCGTGACCAGCGTGCCGAACACGGGGGCGGCGGCGCCAAAATGCTGCGTTACGGGATTCCAGGCCTTGTCCACGATGAAGGCCGGGCCAAATGTCGCGAACGCGCCCCGCGCGCCCCACGCCATGACGGCCACCATGCCCCCAAGCCCCAGCAGGATCAGGACGGCGGCGCAACGCACGATGGTGGCGAATACGGCATCACCGTTGCCCCTTGCCACCCCCGTCAGGGCCGAAGGGGATGTTGCAGACCGATCCATACAGAAGACCTCCGCGCCGCCACACGCTTCACTGTTCTCAACATTCGCGCCCGCGGACGCACCGGAATGCGGGGACCAATACTGGACGGAACGGCGGTTCTGCAACCGTCATGATCGCCCGTGGCCCAAGTTTGCACCAGATCGTTGTATTTTTGTGCGATTCCGATGGCCCGGACCGGTTATTCACGCACGCCCAGCAGCAGGTCACGCAGCACGCCACGCACGGCCTCGACCGACATGCGTTCCAGCACCAGCGCGTTGGGCTGCACGCCCGGCGGCCCCATGCGGTGCGCGACGGTCATGCCACGGGTAAATTCGCCACGACATTCCACATCGACATGCGCCAGATGGCCGCTGAAAAGACCGGGGCCAAGCAGCGCCAGCAGCGGGGCTGCCGCACGCAGAGAAATATCCACCCCACTGCCACGCGCGCCGCCGTTACGCGCGGCCACCAGTTCGGCATGCACCCTGCCCGCGACGGAAGCCGGGACGCGGCCCATCGGCTCAAGCTGTTCCATCCACACCGCATCCGCCGTCAGGCGCGCGGCGCAGTCCAGCGGCACAAGGGTCACCGGCACGCCCGCCGCCAGCACCACAGCCGCGGCTTCCGGGTCGGCCGCGATATTGCGTTCGGCCACGCTGGTGGCATCGCCATGCACGAAAAACGCGCCGCCATTCACAATCACCCCATGCAGGTGCGAAGCCATGTCGGGCGCCTGCACCAGGGCCAGGGCCAGCGTGGTCAGCGGGCCGGAACAGCATATGCTCACGCTGTCCGCCGGACAGGCCCGCACCGCCCGCACCAGATGCAGCGCACCCAGCCCATCCTGCCCCACGGGCAGGTCATGCCCCACGTCCCCGGCCTGCACCATCGGGCCGGGACAGCCCGCGCACACGGCGACATCATCCAGCCCGTACCGGTGCAGCAGGTCACGCGCATGGGTCAGCGCCACCTCGACTTCGGCGGCCCTGCCGCTGAACAGCACCAGCACCGGGCGCACGTGGTCAGGCACCTGCAGCGCCGCCAGCAGGGTCGCCATTCCCTGCGCGCCGGGTGTCAGGTCAAGAATGATGGGGCGTGTCATTGGGCATCCATCCTGCATTGGGTTGCGCGATTAGCGGTGGTGGTGACGTGTTACAACAGTTCAGTCAACATCAGCATGCCGGGGCAGCCAGTACAGCGCACGCGCCAGCAACCGGTCCACGCCCCACCACAGCAGCACGGTCATGACTGCCAGCACCGCGAGTGCGGCAAACATGAGATCCGTCTGGAATCGGGTATTGGCCGTCTGCATCAGGAACCCGAGGCCGGACGACGCCCCGACCCATTCCCCCACGACGGCCCCGATCGGTGCGATGGCGGTGGCCATGCGCACGCCCGACGCAAAGGACGGCAGGGCCGCGGGCAGGCGCACATGCACCAGCACCCGCCACCGCGTGGCCCCCATGGTGCGGGCAAGGTCCATCCACCCCGGCTCGGTCTGGCGCAGGCCATCGCCAAGCGCCGACGTGACGGGAAAGAAAATGACCAGCACCGCCATGACCACCTTGGACGCCATGCCGAATCCGAACCACAGCACCAGCAGCGGCGCCAGCGCGAAAACCGGCACCGCCTGGCTGAGCAGCACCATGGGCATGACCCACCGCCGCAGCGGCGCGCAGACCGCCATGCCGATGGCCAGCGCGCCGCCCGCCCCGATTCCCAGCACAAGGCCCAGAACCGTCTCCTCCAGCGTGGTCAGGGCGGCGGGGGCCAGTTGCGCGCGCTGCGTCCACAGCGCACGCGCCACCGCATCGGGGCCGGGCAGCATATAGGGCGGCACATGTCCCCAGCGCGCAAGCGCGCCCCACAAGGCCACCAGACCGGCCAGCGTGACAAGCAGGCGCATGCTCCGTGCTGTGGCCTTGCCGGTCATTGCATCATCATCCGCAGCAGCACGGACTGCGCCGCAAGCACGCCCGCGTCATCCACCGCGCGCGGCACGGCCCCCGCCGGGACGGCAATGCCGTCCAGCCGTGCGGGATGCCCGGCCATGAGCAGCATGTGATCCGCCAGACGGCAGGCTTCCAGCGGATCATGGGTAATCAGCACCACGGTCCGGCCCGCCAGCATCCGGCCGGCCAGATCCTGCATGCGTGCCCGTGTCACACTGTCCAGTGCGGAAAAAGGTTCATCCATCAGCACGACCGGACGGTCTTCATACAATACCCGCGCCAGCGCCACACGCTGCCGCATGCCCCCCGACAGCGTGGCCGGAAGGGCCGCCGCGTGCGATGACAGCCCGACACAATCCAGCAGGCGCCCTGCCCTGTCGCGGTCCAGCCGGTCGCCACGCAGGCGCGCGCCCAGCATTACATTGTCCATGGCAGTCGCCCATGGCAGCAGCAGGTCCTGCTGCCCCATCCATGCGACCCGTCCGGCAAGGGGCAGCCCGTCCCCGGCCACGACACGCCCGTAATCAGGGGCGACCAGGCCGCCCAGCATGCGTAGCAGCGATGTCTTGCCAACACCGCTGGCACCCAGCAGCACGGTCATGGTCCCGGCCCCGATACACAGGTCCAGATTACGGAAAAGCGGCGCGGCCCCGAAATCCAGCCCCACCCCTTCCAGATGGATGGCAGGGGGCGCGCGCATCATTTTCCACGCTTGGGATAGGGAATGCCCAGCGCGTCACGCGCCGAAGTGGCCATCTGGTCCACACGTTCGTTATTCACGTCGCCGGAATGGCCACGGACCCATTTCCACTCGATCTCGTGCTTCGCGCTGACATCCAGCAGCCGCCGCCACAGATCCATGTTCGCCACCGGGTCACCGGATGCATTGCGCCATTTGCGCCGCACCCAGCCCGTGCTCCACCGCGTGATGCCATTGCGCACATATTCGCTGTCGGTGTGCAGCACGACACGGCAGGGACGTTTCAGCGCCTCCAGCGCCTCGGCCGCGGCGGTCAGTTCCATGCGGTTGTTTGTGGTTTCCGCCTCGCCGCCCGACAGTTCACGCTCCTGCCCGCGACAGCACAGCAATGCGCTCCAGCCACCGGGGCCGGGATTGGGCTTGCACCCGCCATCGGTCCAGATTTCCACCATGTCGGTGGCGGGTGCCACGTTTTCCACGGGGGCCATGTCCTCGTCCATCACAGGAAACCTTCATCCATGCGGGCCGCGAAGAATTCCATGCGCGCCAGATAGTCCAGCGGGTCCTTGCGCGTCACCAGCGCATCCGGGGGCGTATTGATCCAGTCATACAGGCGGGTCAGCGTGAAACGGATGGCCGCACCCGTGGCAAGGGTGGCCAGGGCCGCGTCCTCCGCATCCTCCAGCGGGCGGACATGGCGGTAGGCTTCCACCATGGCGCGCGCACGGGTGGGCACGAAACGGCCCATGTCATCAAAACACCATGCATTGACGGTAATGGCCAGATCGTAGGCGTACCAGTCGGTGCAAGCGAAATAGAAATCAATGATGCCCGACAGTTTCCCGTCACGGAAAAAGACATTGTCGGGAAACAGGTCGGCATGGATCTGCCCACGCGGCAGGGACGGGTTGCCACCCGTGCCGGGCCATGCGGGCAGCACGCGCGCCAGCGTATCCGCGATCGCGCGTATCAGTCCGGGCCGAACTTCGTCCCCACGCGCCCGGCATGCCCGCAGCAGGTCGGTCCATGCCTGCGGCCCCATGGAATTGGGGCGTTCGGCCACGTACCCCTCGCCCAGCAGGTGCAGCCGCGCCAGCGCCCCGCCCACCTGCGCGCACATGTCCACATCCACTTGCCGCGACCAGCCGCCGGGCAGGAAGGTGGTGATGGCGGCGGGACGGCCGGACAGCGTGCGCAGCGTGCGCCCCTGCCGGTCGGCCACCGGCAGCGGGCACGACAGGCCATGCTGCGCCAGGTACTGCATGAGCCCCAGGAACCATGGCAGTTCATCGGGGTTCACCCGACGCTCATACAGCGTCAGGATGAAGGTGGCCTGTGTGGTCTTCAGCAGGAAGTTGCTGTTTTCCACACCTTCCGCAATGCCGTGGCAGGCGACGGGCCTGCCGATGTCATAGCCTTCCAGAAACGCAGCCAGCGCATCTTCCGGCACTTCGGTATAGACTGCCATGTGGGAATACGGTTCAGCCCAGTGGCGCCGGCAGGCGGAAGGCCACGTTTTCTTCCTTGACGGTAATTTCCTCGATCTCAAGCGTGAAACGCTTGGCAAGGGCCGCCACCATTTCCTGAACCAGCGATTCCGGCGCGGAGGCCCCCGCCGTGATGCCCAGCGTCGCGACGCCATCCAGCGCCGACCAGTCCAGCGCGTTCAGGCGCGGCACCAGCAGTGCGCGCGGCGCGCCCGAACGCTCGGCCACCTCACGCAGGCGCTGCGAGTTGGACGAATTGGGCGAACCGATCACGATCACCAGGTCGCAGCCCGGTGCGATCGCCTTGACCGCTTCCTGCCGGTTGGTGGTGGCGTAGCAGATGTCCTCGCGCCGCGGCCCTTCGATCAGGGGGAAGCGGTCACGCAGGATATCCACGATTTCCGCCGTGTCATCGACCGACAGCGTGGTCTGGGTAATGAAGGCCAGGCGCGAGGGATCGGCCGGCTGGACCGTGCGCGCTTCCTCGGCGTCGTTGATCAGGGTGACCGCGCCCGCGGGCAGCTGGCCCATCGTGCCGACCACTTCGGGGTGGCCCGCATGGCCGATCATCAGGATATGGCGGCTTTCGGGGCCACCATCGGCAAAGTGACGCTCGGCCTCACGGTGGACCTTGGACACCAGCGGGCACGTCGCATCCAGATACAGCAGGTTGCGGCGCATGGCCTCGGCCGGGACGGTCTTGGGCACGCCGTGGGCGGAAAAGACCACCTGCCCGTCGGCGGGAACCTCATCGAGTTCCTCGACAAAGATCGCGCCCTGGGCTTCCAGCGCCTCGACCACGGTGCGGTTATGGACGATCTCGTGCCGGACATAGACCGGCGCGCCATAGCGGCGGATGGCTTCTTCCACCACGCGGATGGCGCGATCGACGCCGGCGCAGAAACCGCGCGGCCCTGCCAGCAGTACTTTCAGGACACGGGGCGGGGCCTCGGTGGGGGCGGTATTATCGGGCGTATGAATCATCTGGTCGGGCATGGTGTTCCCCAAACATCCGGCGGGCGGTATAGGATACGGGCCGCGATCTGCTACAGTTCCGGCGCCGGTCTCCCGTGCGATGGTCCCGGCCCTACGCAAACCGCGGCAATGGCGCAAGCCATTTTCCCGTTGATCCTAACGTACTGTGCCATGTCTGTCCTCCCCCGTCGCCCTGCCGGTATTGCGCTGCACCCCGGCCATCCCCCGCTGGGCGGGCCTCTGTCCACACCTGACCTACCCGGAATACCCGCATGATTCCTGCCCTTGCGCTATCTCGCCTGTCGCGAAACGCCCTGAAAATCTGCATGCTGGGGGCCGTGCCCCTGCTGGCCGCCTGTTCCAGCGAATCCGATTCGATCGATTTCGCCCCGGCCTGTCCCGTGGTGGAAATTCCCGGTGAAGCCGCGGATTACTACCAGTATTGCGGCAACGATCATGACGTGACCCACCTGGTCGCGCGCGCCAGCCTGACCCGCGTGGTCGGATCGTGCGAGGCGGGGCAGAAGCGCACCGTCATGACGAACATGAAAATCGGGCTGCATGTGGAACGCGGCCCGGCATCGAACGTGAATTTCGTCAACATCCCGTATTTCGTCGCCGTGGTGTTCAATGGCGAGATCAAGAGCAAGAAGGAATTCGTCGCCCACGTGTCGTTTGACAACGGGCGCATGCAGGACCTGACCCATACGCGCAACATTCCCATCACGCTGCCGGTGTCGCGCCATATCCACAGCGACCAGTACCATATCGAGATCGGCTTCCAGCTGACCAAGGCGCAGCTTGACTTCAACCGCGCGCATCTTGTCATGCCGACCTTCCACAAGATGTAAGGGGCCGTCTTGGCCAATCCTTCCCAGCCATCCGAACTGACATGGCGCGGCATCGTAATCGGTGCGCTGATCACCGTCGTCTTTACCGCGTCCAATGTCTATCTGGGGCTGCGGGTCGGGCTGACCATCGCCACCTCCATCCCCGCCGCCGTCATTTCCATGGCGGTGCTGCGGCTTCTGGGCGGGGGCACGATCCTTGAAAACAATCTGGTCCAGACGCAGGCTTCCGCCGCGGGCACACTGTCATGCGTGTTCGCCAGCCTGCCTGCCCTGGTCATGGCCGGGGTGTGGCAGCATTTCCCCTTCGCGCTGACGGCGCTGCTGGTGGCGGCGGGCGGCATGACGGGGGTGCTGTTCACCATCCCGCTGCGCCGCGTCATGCTGGCGGACCCGGCCCTGCCCTTTCCCGAAGGGGTGGCAGCAGCCGAGATCCTGCGCGCGGGCGCCGCGCGGGAGGACCGTGGCGCCATCCGCGCCCTGATGCACGGCGGCGTGCTGGCGGCGGTCATGACCTTCGCCACCACCGGGCTGCGCGTGCTGGGGGATGGCATGACGGCGACTGCTGTCTGGGGCGTGTCGGCCTTCCGCCTGTCACTGGGGTTTTCGCCCGCGCTGCTGGGGGCGGGTTACCTGGTTGGACTGGAAGGGGGCATCGCGATGCTGACGGGGGCGGTGATGACATGGGAAATCATCGTGCCCGTCATGGCGCATGTCCAGCCCAACCCGGCAGGCCTGCCCGCAGGTGCGTTTGCCACCAGCCTGTGGAAGGACAAGGCACGGTTCATTGGCGTGGGGCTGATCGGGATCGCCGCGATATGGACGGTGCTGCGCATGGGCCACCCGCTGCTGGCCAGCGTGCGCGCCCTGCTGGAACGCACGCAGGGCGATACACATGCCGCCCGCACCGAAACCGACCTTTCCCCCCGCGCCATGCGCGCCGTCGCCGGTATCGTGCTGATGGTGGTCGGGTGGCTGTTTTTCGTATTCGCACATCCTTACGTGCCTGCTTTGTCCGCACTCGTGGCCACGATCGCGGGGCTTGCGTGCTGCGCGGGTGTCGGGCTGTTCGTGGCGGCGGCGTGTGGGTACATGGCGGGGCTGGTGGGATCTTCGTCATCCCCCATTTCCGGCGTCATCATCCTGGCCGCGATGTGCCTGTCCTGTGTATTTGTCATGCTGCGGCTGCTGGGGCTGTTCGCGGGGGCGGACGGGCAGCATTTCGCCATCGGCTTCTGCCTGTATGTCCTGACCGCCATCACGGCATCGGCCGCGATCGCCAATGACAACCTGCAGGACCTGAAAACCGGCCGGCTGGTAGGCGCCACGCCATGGAGGCAGGAAGCCGTCCTGCTGATTGGCTGCCTGACCGGGGCGGTCATCATTCCGCCAGTGCTGAACGTGCTGTACCAGACCTATGGTTTCGTGGGGGCGATGCCGCGCGCGGGCATGGACGCGACCCATGCGCTGGCCGCCCCGCAGCCCGCGCTGCTGCTGCTGATCACATCGGGCATTTTCCTGCATCAGCTTGACTGGAACATGCTGCTGCTGGGCGTGGGAACCGGATGCCTGCTGATCGGGATCGATGCCGGGCTGCGCCGCACGGGACGGGGCGCGCTGCCGCCGCTTGCGGTGGGGGTTGGCATCTACCTGCCCATGAGCGTTTCCCTCACCCTGGCCATCGGCGCGATCCTGGGCCACGTCATCACCCGCCTGACCGCGGGTGCGGGCAGTCATCAGGGCACCATGATTGCATCGGGCCTGATCGTGGGGGAAAGCCTGACGGGGGTGGTACTGGCCAGCCTGTCCGCGCTGAGCGGGCGCGACAGCCCGCTTTCACTGCTGCCCGCGGGCATGAATGCGCCCCTGGCCGACTGGGCGGGGCTGGGCGCGTTCTGCGCGCTGTGCGCGTGGTTCTGCGCCATGCAACTGCGGCGGAACCGGCGGTAGGCGCGTCAGATAATCGGGCATGGACGCAGGCAAGGTTTCCATGGCACCCTGCCCGGCATGTTGCGCCATTTTGACAGCCTTGATTTCCCACGCCCCACGCGCGACGCGCTCGGGCTGCGTTTTGGTCAGGTCTCGACCCTGCTGGACCAGGGCAACGTACCGGATGCCGCCCGCCTGTTTGATACGATCCGTCGCGATTACGAAAGCTGGTCCGCGCTGGTCGACCTGCGCTTCGCACAGGACACAACCAGCCCCGCCGCCCGCGCCGACCGTGATTATGCCGATGCCCTGACGCCGCATGTCACGGCGCATGAAGTCGCGCTGAAGCGCAGGCTGCTGGAATATCCCGACCCCACGGCGGTGGCGCAGGTGGTCACGCCCCATACGCTGGAACTGTGGCAGACCGACATCACCACCTTCGACCCCCGCATTGCCGATGCGCTGGAGGAAGAAGCCCGGCTGAGTGGCGAATACACCACCCTGCTGGCCAGTGCGCGGGTGGAAATTGACGGCACCCACGTCAACCTGTCCGGCCTTGCCCCCTATGCCGAAAGCACGGACCGCGCCACGCGCCATGCGGCCGAACGGGCCAGATGGGCATTTTTCGAACAGAACGCCACACGGCTCGACACCCTGTTTGACCAGATGGTCCGCCTGCGTCACGGCATGGCAGAAACACTGGGCTATGACAGTTATATTCCGCTGGCGTACCGCCGCATGCGCCGGGTGGATTATGGCCCGGCGGACGTCGCGCGCTTTCGCGACGAGGTGCATGAACATGTCGTGCCACTGGTCCATGACATCCTGCGAAAGCGGTGCGAGACGATGGGATGGGACGTCCTGTATTCATGGGATGAACCGCTGATCGACCCGAAGGGCAATCCGCGCCCGGCGGGGGACCATGATGTGCTGCTGGCACGCGCGCAGACCATGTTTGACCGCATGGGCGGTGATCTGGGCGGATTTTTCGGGCGGATGCGCGATGGGGGCTATCTGGACCTGGTCAACCGGCCCGGCAAGGCGGGGGGCGGGTTCTGCACGTCCTTCCCCACGGTGGGCATGCCGTTCATCTTTGCCAATTTCAACGGCACGCAGCACGACATCAACGTTTTCACCCATGAAATGGGCCATGCCTACCAGAACTGGAAAAGTCGCGGCCTGCCTGCCGTTGACCTGCTGTGGCCGACCATGGACGGGGCCGAAATCAATTCCATGGCGCTGGAATTCCTGACATGGCCGCATATCGACCTGATGGTGGAGGCAGGACAGGGCGATCGCTTCCGGCAGATGCACCTGATCTCCTCCCTCTCGTTCCTGCCCTATGGGGTCTGCGTCGATCACTTCCAGACCGAGATCTATGCCAACCCGCACATGACGCCGGCGGAACGCCATGCCACGTGTAAGCGACTGGAACAGCGCTACCTGCCGTGGCGCAACTATGGCGGCCTGTCGCATCCGGCCATGGGGGGACGGTGGCAGGCGCAGGGGCATATCTACCGCTCGCCCTTCTATTATATTGATTACGCGCTGGCGCTGTGCTGCGCGATGCAGTTCTGGATCCGCAGCCGTACGGACATGGATGGCGCATTGCAGGCCTATGTCGCGCTGTGCGCACAGGGTGGGGCGCAACCCTTTACCCGGCTGGTCCGTTCTGCAGGTCTGAAGTCGCCCTTCCAGCCGGGCACGCTGGCCGATGTGGTCCGCACGGCGCGCGATATCCTGAACGCCTGATCGCCCATGCGGGCGTCACATGCCCTTCATCACCAAGGGGAAGTCATGTCTTCCACCCCGCCCCCCACCATTACCCGGACCGTGTGCAAGACGCTGGCGGTGCTTGTGCTGACGGGCGTGTTCATGCTCAGCCTGCGCTTCAGCGCCGTCGTGGCGGGTATGGTGGACCGCATTGCCGGAACCGGCATGTGGCTGGCGCTGTACCGTCTGGCCGGGGCGAATGACGCGACCGAGCAGGAACGGCTGATCGTCATGGCTGTCGCCCTTGTATGCTGCTTGCTGGCGATCGCGGTGGTGGAAGTGGCGGACAGGCTGATCAGCCGTCGCCACACCGCCTCATGACGGATCGCGCCGCCAGAAAAAGGTCAGTTCATGCTTGTTGTGCCACAGGTGCAGCACCCGGCCGCCGGGAATGGCGGCAAAGGCATCCGCCGTGTCATGGTCGGTTTCACCCTGGAACTTGATGGTCATGACAATGCGGGCGGCGCGGCCTGAATCAATCCACCGCCGCGCCAGCGCCAGCAGGCGCGCGGGATAGGCGATGATATCGGAAAACAGCCAGTCCACGGGATCGCAACTGGCCGGATCCAGCCCGAACGCACTTTCGTACCGGCACGTCACATTAGGCAGGCCCGCCACGTTTTCTGCCAGGGGCGAGCGGTCGATGGCGGTGACATGCGCCCCGCAACTGGCCGCAACCCATGTCCAGCCACCGGGACAGGCCCCAAGGTCAATGCAGGTTTCCCCCGCCACCGGCCACTGCCCCAGGCGCAGCAGGGCTTCCCACAGCTTAAGATAGGCGCGCGAGGGCGGATCGGTACGGTTTTCGACAAACGGAACCTCGCCATTCATGAAAGGTGAGGACTTGGTCCGCGACAGCAGCAGCCGGTCAGCCGAAAGCAGCGTCCATGCCCCCAGATGCGCATCCGGCCCGACGGCGGGAAAGGCAAAGGGTCTTGGCCGCAACGGCGGCAGCGCATCGGTGACCAGCGCGCTGCGCCGGTGCAGCGTTGGCGCATATCCCGCCCAGTTACGCTGGATCGCCCGCATGATCCGCGCCGCCCCCTTTATGGACGGGACCGGGTGTTCTTCCGGTGCATCCCATATGTCCAGCGCCCACAGGCAGGCCACCGGCGGCATGGCGGACAACGCCAGACGCCCATGCCAGCACAGGTCGCCAGCCCCCCGCCGGGCCAGTTCCTGTTCCATGACGGCTTCAAACCCCGGGGGCGCCAGATACGCGCTGCGTACTGTCCAGGGCGGTTGTGTACTGTCCGTTGCATTCATGAACGCATGACCCCGACGGCCAGAAGCAGCCACGCCAGCATGAGCATGCTGCCCCCCGTGGGCGCGACCGGGCCGGGATGAATGCCCCAGAACGCGGTCAGCGCCACGCCCACGCTGAACAGAATGGTGCCCACTGCCATAAGGCAGCCGGACATGGAAACCAGCACCCTGCACCCCTGCTGGATCATCAGGACCGAAATGCCGATAATGGCCAGCGCGTGCCACATCTGCATCTGTATGGCCTGACGGGCCATGTCCCGCCCGCCTTCGGCAAAGAAACGGTCGGGCAGATGAGCGGTCAGTGCGCCCCCCATGACACCGGAAAACGCGGCCAGTGCCGCAAAACACAAGAGGAACCTGACAACAGTAGGCATTCGGGGTATCCGCAAAACAGGGTGACGACCCGCATCGGGCACGGGCGGGCACACCCTACTCCGCACATAGGTCAATCGTATAGGTCACGCTGGCGGGAAGCTGTCGTGCCAGATGGCGGTATCATGAAATTCCATTCATACACGGGACCGGTGCCCACCGGCACAGTCAGGTCCCCGCATTGCGACGAAACTGAATTCGTTACTGCAGGAAACGAAAATGTTCCATGCAAGACGACATATCCATGAAATTTCTGGAAATTTTACAAAAATACCAATTATATTTGGTTATTATTTCATAAATTCATTTAATTTATACTATTTTTTATTATTATACATATATTATTATTTTTAATGATTAATTATATATAGATATATTTTAATTTTACCGATATTTACACGGATACGCAGCAGTTTTTATTATCAACACCCTGCCCGGAACTGGTTGCACAAGACCTGTCCTATCCCGCATGGCCGCTTTGTATGGTCCGCCAAAACTGATAAAATGGCATGACATTCAGTAAAACCGCCTGGGTTTCACACGTTAGGAAGATGACAATATGAAACATTACGCAGTCTGGTTCCTTTTTGCGTCTGTCAGCCTTCTTCCTGCCGTCGCCATGGCCCGTCCCGCACCTGCGCCCGCCCCCACGGCGGCAACTGCGGCGGCACCGACACTGCCGCCGCTGACGGAATCAGATTCCACCTTTGCCGAAAACGTTTCCGCGCTGAACACATTTGAAATGACCATTTCAAAAATGGCCACGACACAGGCCAAGCGCCCGAAAGTGCAGGAATTCGCTGAAAAATCGCTGAAAATGCACACAGCGAACCAGAAGACCCTGTCTGCCATGACGCTGAAGCACGGCCTGGAACTGCACAAGGACATGAGTTCGGACGAAGCCGAGGTCGCAGATGACCTGAAGACCCAGAACGGAACCAAATTCGACCGCACCTACCTTGACCTGCAGGCCCAGGCGGCAAGCGATGCGCTGGCCATGTTCCAGAACGAAGCGGAATCAGCCAGCGACCCGGACCTGAAGGCCTATGCATCCGCCACGGCGGACACACTTCAGGCGCACCTGAACGAAGCCATGAAGCTTGGGGCCAGCAAGCCCACCCGATAAGCGTTGCGACCGGATTTACATACAGGATCATTCATGACCATTCGCATCGACCGTATCGTGACGCGCGGCGGGGACAGGGGACAGACATCGCTGGGCAACGGGGAACGGGTTCCCAAGGATTCGGCCCGGATCGAGGCCCTTGGCGCGCTGGATGAAGCCAATGCCATCATCGGCCTGCTGCGCGGCACCCTTCCCACCGGCCGCAACGCCACGTTCATTGCATGGATACAGGGACTGCTGTTCGATATCGGCGGCGCGGTCTGCATGCCTGCCAGTCCGCCCCGCCCGCTTCCCCATGCGGCAGAAGCCCTTCAGGCCATGGAACAGGAAGTCGAACGCCTGCGCGCGGATATTCCGCCGCTACGCAGCTTCATCCTGCCCGGTGGCACGCCTGCCGCGGCCCACGCCCATCTGGCGCGCACCGTCGTGCGCCGGGCGGAACGAAGACTGGCCACGCTGGCGCGGCAGGACGATATCGGCACCGATATTCCCGCCTGCATGAACCGCCTGTCGGATTACCTCTTCGTGCTGGGGCGCCACCTTAATGACAACGGGGCGGCCGACCTGACATGGGCGCCCGCTTCCCCCCGCCCGACCTGAACTGAACGGGCGGGCGGGCGGATCCCCGCATCACGCAGGCAGGCCGGACAGATGCGCACTGGCCTGTTCCGCCAGGATATCCTGCGCTGCATTGACATCCAGCGCCATGACGACTTCGTCATCCATGTCCGGCTCTTCCAATGTCGCGAACTGGCTGTCCAGCATGGCGACCGGCATGAAGTGGCCGGTCCGCTCCTTCAGGCGCGGCGCGATGTCTTCCCTGCTTCCCTTGAGATAGACAAAACAGACATCCTGACTGCCGCCGCCAATATGTTCGCGGTATTTCCGCTTCAGCGCGGAACAGGTCACGATCCCGCACTGGCCCGCATCCCCCCACTGCCGGACCTGCTGCGCGATACGGTCCAGCCACGGGGCGCGGTCTTCATCCGTCAGGGGGATGCCGTTGCTCATCTTGGCGATGTTATGCGCGGTATGCAGGTCATCACCCTCAATCACGGGCCACCCCAGGCGGTCGGCCATAAGCTGGGCCAAGGTGCTCTTGCCGCATCCCGAAACTCCCATGACAATCAGCACGCATGGTCGCTTACCCTGGCGCAGCCTGCGTGAAAGAGAAACCGAAACCGCCTGCTGGTTGATGTTACACATTCCGCATCCTGTCGGATATTATCACGAAAACCCATATTACATCTTATCTGGACCAACCTGCCCCCTGAACGCAAGCGTCCTGCGGCGTACGATCACGCACCGCCAGAATATAAGATGCTATTTTTATACACCAATTAGATGGCGCATAAAAATATATGCAAAATTATATTTATATTTTTCTATTTATTATATTATGAAAATATTATTTTACTTATAAAATAACCTTAAATAATAAATAATATGTTATCAGCCCATATTATTCCTTATCCCCTTGCGCAAGTTGGCGGAAAAGAATTATATACTCAGTAAATCACCTAAAGACAGGCGCCATTGGTACACTGGCTGTAGGAATAGATTCCTAAATATAATTTCAGCCACACCGTTCATGGTGCATTGATTATCGAGAGTTCCGCTGTGTCATCATATAATGATTTTCTTTCCTTCCCGAAAGAAGAAGACCAGAACGCCCATCGGGAAGAAGTGAATGAATCCGCATTCCGACAGGCGCTTGAACGACTGGGCAAGGGCAAGCCCGCGCCGCGTGGCGCTGGCGGCACAAAGGCACCGGCACCCAAGGCCCGCCCGGCCCGTCAGGCCGATCCCACGCAGCGTCGGCGCAAATTCGTGCAGGATGGCGATGTCCGGGTCGAACATCACTCCCTGGCTACCGGGCGTGCCACGCCACGCGCCATTCATGCGCAACAGGAAGACCGTGGTGAAATCGAACAGTTGCGCCACAAGGTGCAGTTCGAGCAGAAACTGCGCGAACAGGCTGAACTGCGCCTGTCGGAAGCACATGCACAGATCCGTTCCCTGACCACGCGCATTGGCCATGCCGATGTCATCGCGGCGGAACACAAGGGAAAACTGGCAGCGCAGGATACGGAATTACTGGCCGTGCGTGCGGATCTGTACAATGCCCGTGAAGAAAACGACCAGTTGCGTGAAGAACTGGCACGCCTGAAATCAAGACAGCGTGCCGCAGATCCCCGCCCCGCACCGACACAGGCCACCACCCCGCAGGACGGGACGCCGGCGGACGAACCCGAACCCGTCAAGTGGTGGCTGCGCTAGGCGCTGGCGGCGCACCTGCATGACTCCGGAAGCCCCGCGACATAATCCGGCGGCCCGACAACGTCAGGTTGGACTTGTCATTGTCGCGACCTGTACTTCAGCCAGCCTGGCGATCATGGTCCTGCTGCCACTGGTCAGCGGGCTGGTAAACCTGCTGCGCGATATACTGGGCGTGCTGATCCTGCCCTTTTCGTTCATGTTCGGGCTGGGCGGCGCAGATGGCCAGTCGCCTGCCCTGTTACGCCTACTGTCGGACATGGGCGTGCAGACACAGGCCCACCCGTTGCGGCTGGGCGGGGCAGCCATACTGGAACTGCTCGCCGTGTTCCTGTTTGTCATTGCCGAACGGCTGGGCGGTCGCACGGGCTACATGGCGACCTGCGCCGCATCCGCCGGGGCGATTGGCCTGTCGGGACTGCCACTGGCCATGCCGCTGCTGCCCGCCATCGTGACGGAGGGGGTCTTCCTGCTCTGCCCCCCCTCCCCCGATCCGGACTGATCGCGCTTTATCGATGGGCGTCAGTTCAGCCCATCGACAAAGCGTGCGATCCGTGTGCAGCTTTCCTTCAGGATATCGTCACTGGTGGCATAGGACAGCCGCAGGTAAGGTCCCTGCCCGAAGGCCGAGCCATGCACGACCGCCACATGCTGTTCCGCCAGCAGGGCAATGGCGAAATCCTGATCCGTTTCCAGCCGGTGGCCACCAGCCGAAACACGCCCCATGCATCCCGCAATACCCGGATAGGCATAGAACGCCCCATGCGGCATGGCGCAGGTCAGCCCCGGTATGGCTCGCAATGTGGACACCACCATTTCACGCCTGCGGGCATAGACCGCGCACATCTGGGCGATAATGTCCGCCGGACCATCCAGCGCCGCCGCCGCCGCCGCCTGGCTTATGGAACAGATACCTGACGTGGCGCTGCCCTGTATGGCCGTCATGGCGCGGATCAGGGACGTGGGGCCACCCACATATCCCACCCGCCAGCCCGTCATGGCATAGGCCTTGGACACACCATTCAGCGTCAGGATGCGCCCCTTGAGATCGGGCGCCACGGCGGCAAGGGAATGATGCCGCAATCCGTCATACAGCAGGTGTTCGTAAATCTCGTCCGACAGGATATGGACGTGCGGATGGCGGCGCAGCACCTCGGCCACGGCCTCCAGGTCAGCCTGCCCCATCGTCCCGCCGGTCGGGTTGTTGGGAAAGTTGAGGACAAGCCATTTGGTGCGCGGCGTAACGGCCGCCTCCAGCGCCTGTGCCGTCAGGCGGAAGCCATCGGCTTCGTGACAGTCGGCATAGACCGGGGTGCCACCGAACATCTGCACGATCAGCGGATAGCTGACCCAGTACGGACGGGGAATAACGACCTCATCCCCCGGCTGCACCGTGGCCATGAACGCGTTGAAAATGACCTGCTTGCCGCCATTGGACACCATGATTTCGGCTGGCGCGTACTCCAGTCCGTTCTCACGCGCGAACTTGCGCGCGATGGCCGCCTTCAGCGCGGGCGTGCCATCAACGGGCGGATATTTTGTCTGTCCGTCCAGTGCCGCGCGGTGCGCTGCCTCGATCACGGCGGCGGGGGTGGCGAAATCAGGTTCCCCCAGGGCGAGGGAGAGTACCTTCTCCCCCTTCGCACGCAGGTTGCGCGCGCGCTGGGCCATGGCAATGGTGGCTGGTACCGTCAGGCGGTCCATCCGCTGCGCAAACAGCGGGTGGGTCCGGTCAGCATCCCTGTCCATATCCCTTACCGCAGCCCGGCGCAGAAACGCTGGATGCGCAGGCAGGCTTCCTTCAGGCTTTCGGTATCGGTGGCATAGGAAATGCGGAAATGGCCGGCGAACATGAACGCGCTGCCATGCACGGCGGCCACGCCTTCTTCATCCAGCAATGCGGTGACGAAGGCCTCATCCGTGTCGATCAGCGTGCCACCCGCGCTGGTTCTGCCAAGACAGCCGACGAGTGACGGAAAGACATAGAACGCCCCTTCCGGCACCGGGCAGTGCAGGCCCGCGGCCTCGTTCAGCATGCCCACCACAAGGTCACGCCGCGCCTGATAGGTGCTGACCATGGTGCCGATGAAGTCCTGCGGGCCGGTCAGGGCTTCCACCGCCGCCGCCTGGCTGATCGAACACGGGCCGGATGTGGACTGGCTCTGCAGTTTGTTCATCGCGCGCGTCATCTGCACGGGGGCCGCGGAATAGCCGATGCGCCAGCCGGTCATGGCATAAGCCTTCGACACGCCGTTCATGGTCACCGTACGGTCGCGCAGGCGGGGTTCCACCTCCACCACCGTCGGCGCACGGAAGCCGTCATAGACCAGCTTGTTATAGATATCATCCGTCAGGATCCACACATCGGGGTGACGCAGCAGCACGTCACACAGGCCCCGCATTTCCTCGGCGGAATAGGCGGCGCCCGTCGGGTTGTTGGGGGAATTGAGCAGCAGCCAGCGCGTGCGCGGGGTGATCGCGGCCTCCAGATCGGCAGGCTGCAGCTTGAAGCCGTTTTCCGCGCTGCACGGCACGATGACCGGCGTGCCTTCGGCCAGCGAGACGATATCGGGATACGACACCCAGCATGGCGCGGGGATGATGGCCTCATCCCCCGGATTGATGGTCGCGACCATGGCGTTATAGATGATCTGCTTGCCACCGTTGGAAACGATCACCTCGTCCCAGGTATAGTCCAGGCCGCTATCGGCGCGGAAGCGTTCGGCAATCGCGCGGCGCAGGGCCGGGGTGCCGGCGACATCGGTATATTTTGTCTCACCCGCCGCGATGGCCTGCATGGCCGCCTTCTTGATCGTGTCCGGGGTGTCGAAATCCGGCTCACCGGCGGAAAGGCTGATAATGTCCTTTCCCGCCGCCTTGAGCGCACGCGCCTTGGTTGAGATGGCGATCGTCTGGCTGGGGCTGATCCGGTCCAGCCGGGCGGCGGTAAGATCCATGATATCAAGATCCATCAACAGTGAAAGACAGACCGGCACGCGGCCGGGCAACGGGCGCGTAGCCTAGTGCGAAGACGCGGCGGTGGAAACAGCAGATATGTGATCGGGCATGCCTGCGGCAGCGCATACCTGTCGCGGCGTCATGCCCGCCGCGCGCATGGCGCGGATGGAGACCGCGCCATCACGCTTGGCCAGCCTCCGGCCCGTGTCGTCGCATAACAGGGGATGGTGGCTGTAACACGGCGCGGGCCAGCCCATGACATGCTGCAGCAGGCGATGCAGCGCGGTGGCGGCCATAAGGTCCTCGCCCCTTGTCACAAGGTTTACGCCCTGCAGCGCGTCATCATGCGTGACGCACAGGTGATAGGACGCGGGCACATCCTTGCGCGCCAGCACTACATCGCCAAACAGCTGCGGCTGACATGGACGCGGGCCGTGGCCAAGTTCATGCCATGTCAGGTCCCGCGCACCGGGCAGGCGCAGCGTGGCCGCCATGTCCAGCCGCAGCGCATGGGGCACGCCCGCCGCCAGCATGTCCGCCCGCAGCGCGGGATTCATGTGCCTGCACGTACCGGGATAGACCAGCGTGCCGTCGGGGGCATGATGGGGGGCGCTTGCGGCTTCGGCAATGTCGCGCCGGGTGCAGAAACATGGATACAGCAGGCCACGCGCCTGCAGGCTGTCCAGCACGCGGCGGTAGTCGGCCATGTGCTGCGATTGCCTGCGCACCGGCTGCGGCCATGACAGGCCAAGCCAGGCCAGGTCCGTGTAAAGGTCGGCAATGAATTCGGGGCGGCAGCGGACCGTGTCGATGTCTTCCACGCGCAGCAGGAAGACCCCACCCGACTCCACAGCCATCCGCCAGCCCCGCAGGGCTGATGCGACATGGCCAAGGTGCAGGTGCCCGGTGGGGCTTGGGGCAAAACGGGTCGTGAACGCCATTATTGAATTAAAACAGCAGGATACCTGAAAACACCGTCATTTTCTTGCTTTCCTCCGTGCATGAAGGGCATCTGGACACCCCGTGGGCATGACTTGCCACGCCATGCGGGGTCTGCAATAGATTCCTGCAGTTATCTGACGACGACGCACAACGCAGGCGTTCGCTTCGCTACAGGATACGCCCAAGCATTGTGCGCGGCATTCGGAAAGGAATGCGTCCGTGCCCTGTGACAGTCAATACCTGCCCGCCCTGGTCCTGAACGCCGATTTCAGGCCCCTTTCCTACTTTCCGCTTTCCCTGTGGTCATGGCAGGACGCCATCCGCGCCGTCTGGCTGGACCGCGTATCGGTGCTGAGCGAATATGACACCGTCGTGCGTTCCCCCACCCACAGCCTGCGCCTGCCCAGCGTCATCGCGCTGAAGGACTATATCCCGTCCGCCCGCAAGCCCGCCTTCACCCGCTTCAACGTCTTCCTGCGGGACAATTTTTCCTGCCAGTACTGCAACACCCGCTTCCCGACACAGGAACTGACATTCGACCACGTCATTCCGCGCAGCAAGGGCGGCCGCACAAGCTGGGAAAACGTGGTGACGGCATGCAGCCCATGCAACCTGATCAAGGGATCGTACATGCCCCACCAGATCCGCATGTATCCCGACCGCACGCCCACACGCCCCACCAGCCGCAGGCTACAGGAAAACGGCCGGGCCTTTCCGCCCAACTACCTGCATGAAAGCTGGCGCGATTACCTGTACTGGGACACCGAACTGGAAAACTGAACGGATCGGGGCACAGGCCCCGACACGTTATTTTGTATAGCTGTAACCGTATTCGTCCGCCATCTTCTGCAGGTCGGGCGCGCCACGCAGCTTCAGCGGCAACGGCTCGGCATGCTTGTGGTTCTTGCTGAAGACGAAGTTGTGGTCGCTCATCCGCTGGCAAGTGTTCGCAGCGATGGGAAAGCTGAGCTGCATGGTGGTGCCCATCTGTTCGCGCAGGCACTTCACGTCACTTTCGAAGGGCTTGCGCCCGATTTCAGCGGTACAGCCGCATACCATAACCAGCCCACATGCCAGCAGCCCGAGGCGGGCGGACATTCTTTCCACGATTTTCAGCTTCATTTCGACCCCGTCGCTTAAGCGGTGCCGACACTGCCACGAAAGCGCCGGTTGCGATAGGGGACATGACGGTCATCCACGCCCTGCCCCGTTGGCAGTGCATAGGTCCCCTACCCCCAAAGCCGGGCATGAAAGAAAAACATACCAGCCCATGAAATACAGCAAGGGGCGTGCTGGCATTAACTGAATGCATAGGTGATATTACCGTGAACTGGATGACAGATCACACTTATATTGCCACCCTCTGTCATTATTCTTATTTTTTCTAAATCGTGTCTGATATATAAAAAATACAAATACGGCGCTGGTCCGGCTGTAAATTTGTTATCGGATTGCGTATGCACTGGCGTGCTGTGACACCGTCCCCATCGATGCCCTGAGGTAAAAGAATGAGATTACTGGCCGTTCATCCAAGCTCGCTCATGTACACGAAGGTCTTCCTGCGTCTTGAACCGCTGGGGCTTGAACTGGTTGCCGGTGCCGCGCGCAACAAGGGACATGATGTGGAAATCATCGACCTGCAGGTCGAGAAGCATCCCGATTACTGGGAACGCATCGAGCGATTCCGTCCGCACGCCATCTGTTTTTCGGGCAACTACCTGGCCAATGTCCCCGAGATCATTGACCTGTGCAAGGAAACGCGCAGGCGCCTGCCCAACGTGTTCCTGTTCATTGGCGGGCACTCGATCTCGTTCATCGCGCGTGACGTGCTCGCACTGTCCGACGGGGCCATCAACTGCGTGCTGAAGGGGGAGGGCGACGCCACCGTCGGCCTGCTGCTCGAGGCATGGGAACAGGGCAAGGACCTGCTGACCGTGCCCGGCGTCGTCACCATGGAAGGCGATGGCCCGCCGCCGATCTTCATCGAATCCCTGGATGAAGTCCGTCCCGCGCGTGACCTGCTGCGCCACCGCCGCAAGTACTTCATCGGCACGCTGGACCCGGCGGCGTCGATCGAATTCGCCCGTGGCTGCCCCTGGGACTGCACGTTCTGCAGCGCATGGACCTTCTATGGCCGGTCCTACCGCACTGCCAGCGCCAAGGTGATTGGCGAGGAACTGGAGGGAATCAAGGAACCCGGCATCTTCATCGTCGATGACGTGGCCTTCGTCCATGCCGAGCACGGCCTTGCCATCGCCGATGAGATCAAGCGCCGCAACATCAAGAAGGAATACTACCTCGAGACCCGCGCCGACGTGCTGATGCGCAACAAGGAAGTGTTCGCGGTCTGGAAGGAAATCGGCCTGAGCTACATCTTCCTCGGGCTGGAAGCCGTCGATGCGGAAGGGCTGAAGCGGTTCCGCAAGCGCGTGTCGATGGACCGCAATTTCGAGGCGCTGGAATACGCCCGTTCGCTGGACCTGATCGTCGCCATCAACCTGATTGCCGACCCGTCATGGGATCGCGAACGCTTCGAGGTGATCCGCCAGTGGTGCCTGGAAATCCCGGACATCGTGAACATTTCGGTCACCACCCCCTACCCCGGCACGGAAATCTGGGAAAGCGAGTCCCGCAAGCTGACCACGCGCGACTATCGCCTGTTTGATATCCAGCACGCGGTCATGCCCACCACGCTGCCGCTGCGTGAGTTCTATGAAGAACTGGTCAAGACCCAGCAGATCCTGAACAACAAGCATCTGGGCTGGAGCGCGATCAAGGACACGCTGGGCATTGCCCTGCGTCTTGCGCTGCGTGGGCAGACCAACTTCCTGACCATGATCTGGAAGTTCAATTCGGTCTTCAATCCCGACCTGCAGATGGCCGACCATGCGCAGAAGCCGGAATACGAAATGCCGCTGAAGCCGGAAGGCACCGATCAGAAAATCGATCGCAAGACACTGTATGTCCATGGTCCTGCCGGCCGCAAGTCGCGCAAACTGGATGATGATACCGAAAAGTTTGTGGATGAAACCCGCATGAGCACGGTTGACTGAGCCGTCACGCCGCATCACGTTCATGACCTGAAAGGCCGGTTGCTTCATGCACCGGCCTTTTTTGCATCCTGACGCTACACACCGTCCCGGTTATCTGACGGGCTGCTCTCCACGCCTGCCGACCCGTAGAAACAGGCCCTGACCGACAGCCATGATCCCGTGCCACATGCCGCTGCGCGTCGTCCCGGCAGGTTATGGGGTGATAGGCTGCGGCATGAAGCATGGCTTTTCAGTCCGCAATTCCCGATAGTAATTTTATTACAATCGATAATATCAAAAGCTAATACACGCCCGGTCTGGCCCCTGCCCCCGCAAGCCCGTGCAGGACCATCAATCATGTCCTTGACGCGTTTCTGGGTCCGTCGCCGGGGAATAAGGGGATGATGGCGTTAAACGCCCTTATCTGGTGTAATTGGTCCGGTTCTCAACCACAGGCACCCATACAGGCTGCCAGCAGGTGTAAAGGCGATCAGATCATGGAAACAATAACACTGAACATAAGCGGCATGACCTGTGACGGGTGCGCGTCCAAGGTAGTGAATGCGCTGCAAGCCGTGGATGGCGTCTCGATGGTGGAAGTCTCGCTGGAACAGGGCAAGGCCTTCGTCACCTATGACGGACGCGTCACCAATCCCGACGACCTGTTCGCCGCAGTGGACGATGCCGGTTTTGACGCCGGTTACTGACCGGCCGGGACAGGCGTGAAAGAAGTTCCTGGTGAAGCTTTTTTCAAAAGGCTTCAGGAAACGCCGCCTTTTTGAAAAAAGGCGGCCCCCGGAAAACTTCTGTTCCGCATTCAGGCGGGCATCGCCGCGGCGGCCTTGCGTATGGCCTGCGCCATGGCTTCCACCCCGTTGCCTCGGTTGGTGGACAGGGCCTGCACCAGTCCAAGGTCACGCAGGAATCCGGGGTCCGTATTCAGGATCTCGTCCCGGCTGCGTCCCGAATAAACCCGCAGCAGCAGCGCCACCAGTCCCGACACGATGGCCGCGTCCGACGCGCCGGCCAGGTACAGCAGGCCATCACGCGGCTGCACTTCCATCCAGACCTGGCTCTGGCATCCCGGCACGCGATGGGCGTCATCCTGCCATTCAGCGGGGAATGGCGGCAGCTTGCGCCCCAGTTCGATGATGTACTGGTAACGCTGCATCCAGTCATCAAACAGGGCCAGTTCCTCGCCAATTTCCGCAATGGCATCAGCGGCGGTGTCGTCCTCGGGCTTAACAAAGGGGTCGGTCATCATCTTTCCTGTTACGCGGGGCCTCATGACGGGCCGGAAAACGGGACGGAACGCAAAAGGCCGAACCCTGTGGCGCGGCCCCCTGCACCGGCAGTTACTGCCCTACAGGATAAAGCGGCTCAGATCACCCTTGCGGGCCAGGGGGGCCACCCGGTTCTGGACATCATCGGCCGTGATCACCACATCCTCACCACTCCTGTCGGCAGCAGTGAAGGATACGTCTTCCAGCAGGCGTTCCAGCACGGTGGCCAGACGCCGCGCGCCGATATTCTCGACACGTTCATTGATGTCGGCCGCCAGTTCCGCCAGCGCGTCAATCGCGCCATCGGTAAAGGACAGCGTGACCTTTTCCGTGCCCAGCAGGGCGACGTACTGCTGCAGCAGTGAATGCTCCGGCTCGGTGAGTATCCGGCGCAGGTCGTCACGCGTCAGCGACGCCAGTTCCACGCGGATGGGCAGACGCCCCTGCAGTTCGGGCAGCAGGTCGGACGGCTTGGCGATATGGAATGCGCCAGATGCGATGAACAGGATATGGTCCGTGCGCACGGGGCCGTATTTGGTGGAAACCGTCGTCCCTTCAATCAGGGGCAGCAGGTCGCGCTGCACCCCTTCACGTGATACGTCGCCGCCACGCGATCCCCCTTCGGACGCACGGGCACAGACCTTGTCGATCTCATCAAGGAAGACAATGCCATGGTCCTGCGCATGGGCCACGGCTTCACGCGTCAGGGTTTCGGTATCCAGCATCTTGTCCGCTTCCTGCCGGATCAGGGCGGCACGGGCGGCAGCCACCGTCATGCGCTTCTGCTGCGGCATGCGGTTCATGAAGCCCTTCATCATGTCGGAGAAGTTGATGACCGCACCGGGCGTCATGTTCGGCATGTCGGACGGTGACGGGCTGCCCCCTTCGGCAATCGAGATCTCGACTTCCTTGTTTTCCAGTTCACCGGCACGCAGCATCCGGCGGAACTTGTTCCGGGTTTCGGACGAAGCGCCTTCACCCACCAGGGCGTCGAGCAGGATGTCCTCGGCCGCCTGTTCGGCGTTCTTTTCCACGTCCTTGCGCCGCAGGTCGCGCAGCATGTTGATCGAGGCCTCGACCAGATCACGCACGATGCTTTCCACGTCGCGGCCGACATAACCGACTTCGGTGAATTTCGTGGCCTCGACCTTCAGGAAGGGCGCCTGCGCCAGCTTGGCCAGACGGCGCGCGATTTCGGTCTTGCCGCAACCCGTCGGCCCGATCATCAGGATGTTCTTGGGCACGACCTCGTCACGCATCGCATCGGTCAGCTGCGCGCGCCGCCAGCGGTTGCGCAGCGCAATGGCCACGGCACGCTTCGCATCGGCCTGGCCGATGATGTAGCGGTCCAGTTCGGCCACGATTTCACGCGGGGAATGATTGGGAATTTCCATTACGCCGCTCCGTCCTGCGCATCCGCGCCCAGTGTTTCCACAATGACGGAATGATTGGTGTAAACACAGATGTCACCGGCGATCTTCATTGACCGCCGTGCGATGTCGACCGCCGGCAGTCCCGCGATCCCCAGCAGCGCGCGTGCCGCCGACAGCGCGTAATTGCCACCCGAACCGATGGCGATGATGCCGTCCTCGGGTTCCAGCACGTCGCCATTGCCGGTCAGGGTGAAGGAGCGTTCGGCATCCGCCACGGCCATCATCGCCTCCAGCCGACGCAGGTAGCGATCCGTGCGCCAGTCCTTCGCCAGTTCCACGCAGGCGCGTTCCAGCTGGTTGGGGTAGCGTTCCAGCTTGTTTTCCAGCCGTTCCAGAAGGGTGAAGGCATCCGCCGTGGCCCCTGCGAACCCGGCAAGGATCTGCCCGGTGGGGCCGATGCGGCGCACCTTGCGGGCATTGCCCTTGATCACGGTGGCGCCCAGCGTCACCTGCCCATCGCCCGCCATGGCAACCTGGCCATCACGCCGGACACATAAGATGGTTGTTCCATGCCACCCGACAGGGTCATGGGGAGATGAATGATATTCTTGCATATCAATAGAAATAAAACGTTCTCACGCCAGCACAAGGGGCAAGAACGCCCCGACGGTGCGGCGCCCCTATGCCTCCTGCGGGGCGCGGTGCATGATCCGGTCGATATGGGCGGCCAGATCGGCACGGGTAAAGGGCTTGTGCATGACATCGGCGCTGCCCGCCGGCAGGGCGACGGCATTGGCGTATCCCGTCAGGTACAGCACCCGCAGTCCCGGGCGCAGCGCCTGCAGGTGATGGGCCGTCTCCATGCCCCCCATGCCCGGCATCATCACGTCCATGATCACAAGGTCGATCGGTCCCAGCCCCTGCTCCATGGCCTGCACGGCGGCGGTGCCGCTGGCGTATTCATGCACCTCATGCCCGCGCGCGCGCAGGAAGCCCGCCGTCACCGCGCGCACGCCCGGTTCATCATCCACCACCATGACATGCAGCGCGCGCTGGCCCGCGCCCTCCGCCGGCGTGGCGGCCACGGCGGCGACCGGGGCATCCGTGGCGTTGCCACCGCCCTGCACCGGCAGGCACAGGTCCACGCGCGTGCCCTCGCCCGGCCTGCTGCGCACCTGTACCTCGCCGCCCACATGGCGGATGAAGCCGTAGATCATGGACAGGCCCAGCCCGGTGCCACGCCCGACATCCTTGGTGGTGAAAAAGGGTTCGAACACGCGGGCCAGTGTCTCGGGCGACATGCCAACGCCCTGATCAGTCACCGAAACCATGACATATTCACCGGGCACAAGATTCGTGCCCGCCACGATTTCCTTCACCCGCTTCAGCGCCGTGGATACCTTTATCAGCCCGCCTTCGGGCATGGCATCCACGGCGTTGATGCACAGGTTGAGCACCGCCAGTTCCAGTTGCCCCGCATCGGTGCAGACCGGCGGCAGCATTCCGTCCGACGCCGCCGTATCCACCACGATGGCGCATGGCGCGCCGCCGCTTTTCCCCTGGCGCGACACCACCGTCTGCGCCAGCAGGTCGTTCATGCCATGCAAAAGGGCGTTCACGTCCACCGGCTCAAGGCTGAGGTCGCGCGGGCGGCTGAAATTAAGCAGCCTGCGCGTCAGTGACGCCCCGCGCTGCGCGGCGGCGGATGCATTGTCCAGCAGGCGCGCCATCGGCCCCGTTTCCGGCCCCATGTCGCGCACCAGTTCAAGCGAACCGAGGACGGCGGTCAGCAGGTTGTTGAAATCATGCGCGATGCCACCGGCCAGCGTGCCCAAAGCCTGCATCTTTTCCGCCTGACGCAGGCGGGCGGCCATTTCCTGCTGGCGGGTAATATCACGGTTGATCACAACGGAGCACGCCGACCCGTCGCCCAGCGCCCCCAGCACAACACGCGTGATCTCGCGCCACCGTCCCTGCACGCCGCCACGGATATGGGCGGGCAGTTCGACGGTTTCCTCGTCCCGGCCCTCGGCATGCAGGCGTTCATGCGCCGCACGGATAAGGGGCAGCAGGTCCGCGTCACACAGCTCCTCCTCCGTATGGCCAAGGCAGCCTGCGATATCGCGGCCATAGAAATCGGCGGCCTGCCGGTTGATGCGGATGAAGCGGCCCTGCGCGTCCTTGAACCCCAGCCCCGAACGCAGGTTGTCCAGCAGGCCGTGCAGCAGCATGCGCTCGGTGCGCAGTTCACGTTCCAGCCGGTGGTAGTCCGCGGCCTGCACGATCATGGCGCGCAGGGCGTCCGGGTCCCATGGCTTGTGCGAATAGAACGAGATCCGCCCCTGGTTCAGCGCCGCCGCCACCGCCCCGATATCGGCATAACCCGTCAGCAGGATGGCCTGCGCATCGCTGTGCGCGCGCGCGCGCGCCAGCATCACGTCGCCACCCATTTCGGGCATGCGCTGGTCGGATACGATCACGTCCACGTCGTTGCGCGCGGCGAGGATGTCCAGCGCCTCGGTGGGGGATGTGGTGGACAGGACGGTAAAGGTATCTTCCAGCAGGTCCGTCAGGGCTACAAGGATCTCGGCTTCGTCATCCACCAGCAGGACAACAGGGCGCGGCTGCGTCGCGGGGTTGGTATTCATTGGTCTGCAACTCCCTGCACGAAGGCCACGCGGGGTGCCTCAACGCGCTTGATCGGATAAAGGCCGGGATGGGGCTGCCTGCCCCTCGTTCCCCGGACCGGGATTCCATGGCACGGAAATGGTGAAGCGCGCCCCGCCCTGCGGCGCGGCGCCAACCGACAGGCTGCCCTGGTGGGCCTGCACCACGCTGTAGGCAATCGCAAGCCCCAGCCCGGTTCCGGCACCAACCGGCTTGGTGGTGAAAAACGGCTCGAAAATACGTTCCTGCACATCAGGCGCGATGCCGGGGCCACTGTCGGTAATGACAAAGACGTAGCTGTCCCGCCCGTCCCCGTTATGTGCAAGGAACGTGTGTATCTCGATTTCCCCTTCCGCGATCCCGCCACGGACAGACATATCATCAGGCTGGGCGGCAAGAATTGCATCGGCCGCATTGCTGATAATATTCATGATGACCTGATTGAGCAGCGCCGCCTGGCAGTACAGCCGGTCCGGGGCTTCATACCGGCGTCTGACCACAATCCCGTTGCCCAGCTTCTGTGTCAGCAGCGCCATGACGGTTTCCAGCGCCTCGGGCACGTCGATCAGCTGGAACAGTCCTTCATCCAGTCGCGAGAATTTGCGCAGGTTCAGCACAAGGTTCTGGATACGCCGCAGCCCCATGTTCATGGATCCCACCCGGTCGCGGCACTTGTTCAGGATCGCGGCCCGGTCGTCATGGCCGGGATCGGCGCTGTCGGCTTCCATCCCGATCACGCGGTCCAGACCACGCGCCACCGTATCCTTGTGCGCCAGGATGAAGGCCAGCGGATTGTTGATTTCATGCGCGATGCCCGCCACCAGTTCACCCAGTGACGCCATCTTGGCCGTCTGCACCAGCTTGCCCTGTGTCTCGATCAGCTTGCGGTTGGCGTCGGCCAGTTCGCGGTTGGCCTGTTCCAGCGCCTCGGCCAGGGACGCCTTGGACGCGATGGCCGCGGCCTCCGCCCTGGCGCTCTTGACCGCGATTTCACGCGCCTGACGCTCGACCTCGATCCGGCGCACGTCATCCTGCAACAGCTTGCGGCGCACCAGCACGCGAATGCGCAGCGCCAGCGCCGCAGGCCCCACATCGCGCGAGACGAGATCGTCTATCCCCGCCTCGAACACGCGGGCCGAAAATTCCTTCGCATCGGGCCGGGGCGCGCCATCCACCCCCAGGATACGCGGTGGCACGTTACCCGAAAGCAGGTCCTTCTGCCGCCATTCGTCCAGCTTGCGGCAGACTTCCAGCCCGTCGAATTCCCGGCACGCCAGGTCGATCACCACGCAGTCGGGCACATGGTCGGGGTCATGCAGCAGGGACGGCCTGAGCAGCGAGGGATCGGGGCACAGGGTGACGATATGCCCGTCACGCCGCAACTGGTCGATCAGTTCGGGCACCGCGCGCCGGTGGGCGGGTTCGGGGGCGATGACCATGATACGCGCGCGCCGGAACACGCGCTGCGGCAGGAGGGATGGCGCATGCGCCGCATGTTCACGCAGCAGCGCGCGGATACGGAAGACGATCAGCGCCGGGTCGGATGACTTGGGGATATAGGCGTCCGCCCCGCTTTCCAGCCCCTCACGCTCCAGCCCCGGCTCGATCCCCTCCGTCAGGATCAGGACGGGGATGGTGCGCGTGACCGCGTTCATGCGCAGCTGGCGGGCCAGCTGCCCGCCATTCATGCCCGGCAGGTGGTAGTCGGCGATCACCAGCCCCGGCAGGCGTTCGTCAAGGGTATCGAGCGCTTCCTCCCCGCTGGCCACGCGGTGGACGTGAAAGCCGTGGCCTTCCAGCATGCGGCGGACACGAAGGGCCTGCGTGTCCGAATCCTCCACCAGCAGCAGGGTGTCGGCATGGTCCTGTTGGTCAGTCAGCGGCATCGGGGCGTCATCATCCTGCTAGGGGGCCTTCGGAAGGGATCTGGCCACCTGCCACGATCCGGAGAATATGCGGGGTGATTTCATGCACCGGCAGGCTTATGCACGCAGCCCCCGCGCGTTCGGCGGCCCCCGGCATGCCGTGGATGACGGCGGTGCTGCGGTCTTCGACAATGGTATAGCCACCGGCGCCACGGATACGGCCCAGCCCCGCCACGCCGTCTTCGCCAATGCCGGTCAGCAGCACGCCAAGGCTGTCCGCGCCAAACACGCGGGCCACGGAAGAAAACAGCACATCGGCCGATGGCCGCTGCCCCTGCACCACCGCATCATCATGCAGCAGCACGTCACCGCGCGGGCCGACAGTCATGTGCCGGTTGCCTGGCGCCACCAGCACCCGGCCGCGTTCCAGCTGCATGCCGTGCTGCGCCAGCATGACCGGCAGGGCCACATGCTGGTCCAGCCACGCCGCGAACCCTTCCATGAAGGGCTGGCCCATATGCTGCACCAGCACCACCGGCAGCGCGAAATCCGCCGGCAGGTCGCCCAGCACGCGGGCAAAGGCCGTAGGCCCCCCGGTTGAGGCCGCAAGGGCGAGGATGCGCGGACGGATATCCAACGGGCGCGTCCACATGCCCTTGTGCCGGAAGGGTTCGGCCTGCATCAGGCGGCGGCGGATAACGGGCACCTGGCTCATGATATACAACTGCGTGGCAATTCCCTGCGCCACGGCTGCGCCGGCGGCACCCGACAGGCCCTGCGGTTTCTCGATCACCGACAGCGCCCCCGACCGCAGGGCGTTCATGGAAACCTGCGTCGCCTGCGCGCCGACGGTGTCACTGACGATCACGATGGGGGTTGGAAAATGCGCCATGATCTGCCGCGTGGCTTCCAGCCCGTCCATGCCGGGCAGGCAGATATCCATGGAAATCACATCGGGGCGTAGGCGTGGGACAAGGCGCAGCGCCTCCTCCGCCGTTTCCACGGCCTCCACCAGTTCCAGGCGCGGGTCGCCCGTCACCACGCGCATGAGCAGGTGGCGCAGCACCGCCGAATCCTCCACGATCAGCACGCGGCGCGGGGGCTGGGGCGTCACATCGTTCACAACAGCCCCTTTATGGTGTCGATCAGTTCACCCTGGTCGAATTTCTGTTTGGTCAGGTAAGCACGCGCGCCGCCTTCCATGCCCCGGCGCACGTCATCCCCCTCGTCCCGTGATGTCATCAGGACAACCGGTATGCCCGACAGGTGGGGATCGGCCCGCATGGCCGCCAGCAGGGCGAAGCCATCCATGCGCGGCATTTCGACATCCGTCACCACCACATCCACATGCCGCGAGGACTGCTGGAGCATCGCCAGCGCTTCCTCCCCATCCACCGCAAGGCAGACATCGTAACCATGGGACTGCAATATGGTTTTCTGCAGTGTCCGGGTCGTGATCGAATCATCCACCACCATGACCAGCGGCGCATGGCGCACGGGCACCACGGGGGCGGCTTCATCCACGTCGCTGAAGCAGACGCCACCACCATTGCCCCGCAGCCGCCAGCGCGCAAACAGCCGGTCGGGGCTAAGGATGAAGACGGGCTGGTCCTCGCGCTGCCAGGCAATGCCGGGGACCAGTTCGCTGTCCAGCCCCACGGCTGTCGCGTCCGACACCAGCAGCGTGCGCACATCCACCATGCGTTCCACCGCAAAGCCGCAGCGTACGCCATCCACCTCCATCACCACGACGCTGACCGCGCCGTCGCGCACGGGCAACGGCGCGTTCTCATCCCCCACAAAGGCCCGCAGCGGCACCAGCAGCACCAGGTCCTCGGCCTGTTTCCCGGCCTGGCCGGCCGCTGGCTGCGTGCCGTCATTGGGATGCGGCACCACGGCGAAGGGCGCGCCATTGAGCAGCCGGATCTCATCACGCCGCACCCGCAGCAGGTGGCGGATCACGCGTCCGGGCAGGCCGAGCGACTGCCCGGCATTTTCCACCAGCAGCACGGTGCGCTGGCGCTGGGACACCGGCACGGTCAGAGTGACGGTCGTCCCTGCGGGCTGGCGCTGTTCCATGCGCACGGTGCCATGCAGGGCGCGCGCCGCTTCCGCCACCACCGACAGGCCCACCCCGCGCCCGGCCAGCGTATCCGCCTGGCCCCGCGTGGAAAAACCCGGTTCGAACACGCGCGCCAGCAGTTGCCGCGCCTCCAGCGGCGCATCGGCATGGACCAGCCCCTGCCCCGCCGCGCGCGCGGCAATCGCCTGCAGGTCCGGCCCGCGCCCGTCGTCACTGACCGCGACCTGCAGCCGCACGCCCGTCAGGGTGACGGCGATGGTGATGTTCAGGCGTTCGGACTTGCCTTCCTTCAGCCGCCGGGCACGGGTTTCATGCCCATGCACGATGGCGTTGCGCACAAGATGGACCACCGGGTCGCGCAGGGCCTGCATCACGCGGCGTTCGGTCTGGACCTCCATGCCATGCATGTGCACGTCCACGCCTGCATCCGGCCCGCCATGTTCGCGGGCGATACGCCGGGCCATGGCGGCAAGGGAGCCGAACACGCTTTCGGCGGGCACGAGGGTCACGGCATGGACTTCCTCCCCCAGCCGCAGCAGCGCGCGGTCGATCTGCCCGGACATGAGTTCACGTTCGCGCCCCACCGTCATGAGCCTGCGCGTCATGCGCGCGAATTCGGCCACGGGATCGGCGCGCATGCGTTCGGGCGCATGCATGACCGCGCGGGATTCATCCAGGAGGTCCATCACCTGCGCCCACAGACGTTCATGCCGTTCGGCCACGGACATGAGATCATGCACCGCCGAGGCCAGCGCATCGAGCCGTGCGACAGGCACCTGCACATAGGCCGGGTTTTCCATGGCCGTGGCGGCGGGCGCGTCCTCATCCAGCGCATGGGCATCCGCCCCCGCCGGGGCCGTGGTCATGAGCAGGTCCACCTCGTCAAGTGTATCGGTAATCGCCTTCAGGTCGGCTTCATCTGGCAGGGCGCGGGCCGCCTGCAGGGTCGACAGGCGATTTTCCAGCGCGTGGGCCACCCCTTCGACCACCGGCAGTTCCACCGCGCGCGCCGCCCCCTTGAGCGAGTGGACACGCCGGAAGATTTCCGCCAGCCCCTGCGCATCCGGGCAGCCAGCGGCCACGATGCCGCGGATCACGCGCAGATGGTCGCGGTATTCCGCATCGAATACCGCCAGAAGTTCGTCGCGAAGGGTATCCACGGCCCGGCCGTCAGGTCTGGTAACGTGCGGAAATGGTCAGAAGCTGTTTTGACAGCTTGCCAAGGTTGCTGGCCGAGACCTCCAGGTTGCGGGTACCCGCCGATGTCTGCTGGCTGGCCTGGCGGATGCTCTGCAGCGCGGTCATGACCTGTTCAATGCCGATCTGCTGCTGGTTGGTCGACGCCACGATCTGCTGGAAGGCATGCACGCCTTCCTCGATCCCGCCGGTCATGCGTTCGATGGTGCGGTAGGCGATGTAGGTGCGTTCCTTCCCTGCCGAGACACGCTTGACCGCTTCCTCCGTCAGCATGACGGAGGTGTTGATGCCGCGCTGGATGTCACCAAGGATAGCCCGCACGTTCTGCGTCGCATCGCGCGACTGGTCGGCCAGGATCTTCATCTCCGCCGCCACCACGGCGAACGAACGGCCATGTTCGCCCGCCGCCGCCGCCTCGATCGCGGCATTCAGCGCCAGCAGGTGGGAACGTTCGGACAGGTCGTTGACCGATGCAATGATTTCGCTGATCGCCTCGGTCCGTTCGGACAGGGCCACGATGTTCGACGCCACGGCTTCCGCCCCGTCATGGGTATGGGCCATGGCGCGGGCCGTTTCCTCCACCGCTTCCAGCCCGCTTGCGGAACTGTGGACAATCACCTCCGCCGAGGAAATGACTTCACGCGCGCGCTTGCTGATCTGTGCGCCGGAATGGGTGATTTCGTCCACGGTGGCCGCCGTTTCCTGCACCGCGGCAAACTGTTCTTCCACGCTTGCGGCCTGCTGCTGGGTGGAGGCGCGGATCTCGGCCACGGCGGCGTCAAGGTTCTGGGTGACTTCCCCGCTCTGGCGCGCGATTTCCCGCAGGCCGTCGATCATGCGGTTCAGGCCCGAGGCAAGGCGGGCGACCTCGTCCCGGTCCTCGCCCATGCCGCCCACCTTGGCGCGGGTGGCAAGGTCGCCCTGCCCCACGCGTTCCATCACATGCATGATGGACGAGATCGGTTCCATGATCGAACGCCGCGTCCAGAAGGTCACGATCAGGGCGACGACAACCGCCCCCGCCATGCCGATGGCCAGCGAACGGCGGCTGTAATCATACGATGCCGCCCCCTGCGTTTCGGCCACCTGCACCACGTGGTCCAGCAGGGACGCCGCCCGCCCCACCAGCAGGTCAATCGACTGTTCGCGGCTGTCGATACGCGATGCCTGTTCGCGCACGCCCGCGTCATTGCCCGCACGTATGGCCTGGAACAGCATGGCGGCACCGTGCGTATCCATCTGGAACTGTGCGGAAATGTCACGCAACTGGCTGGCGACGGTATTGAACATCTCGCGCTGGTCGTCGCTGCGGGCCAGCCTGCTTCCTTCTTCCGCGCGCGACAGCACGCCCGCCAGCAGCCTGTCCGCGTCGCGCGCCTTTTCATCCCATCCGGCAATGGCGTCCTCCAGCACGGCGGGGGCGGTTTCGAAATCATGGGCGTAATAATGCGCAAGGATGGCAAGCCTGCGGGCGACAAGGTCGTTTTCATTGGCGCGGATATGCGTCAGTTCACGATAGACCGACAGGTCGCGGGTGACGATGATCGTCATTTCATCACGCACCTCCCGGATCTGTCCCAGCGCGTAGATACCCAGCGATACCATCAGCAGGACACCGACCATGAAACCGAACAGCAGGCGATTGGCGATTGTCACGGGACTTCACACTCCGACATAACGGGAAGAAAACAGGCGCGCGGGATCAATGACGGTCAGGCTGCGCCCATCGGGCAGACTGGCCTGGGGAAAGCCCGAAGGCGTAAGCGGCGTGGGCGTGCCCGTGATTTCCACGGTGCCCGCGGCACCACTGGCCAGCAGGGCGATGCGCCCCAGCGGAATGCTGGAAACCGAACGCAGCAGCAGCATCACGCCAGGCGCCTCCAGCGGCGCGCCCCCCAGCAGGACCGAAAGGTCGAATACGGTATACAGGTCGGCCTGATAGCCATGCACGCCGCGCACGCCGGGCGGGCAGTCGGGCCTGCGGGGCATATCACTCCAGACCGGGTCGGTCACGCGCAGCACGGCATGCAGGTCCACCCCGCAGGCCTGTCCCGCAAGGTCCAGCATGACCAGCAGCCGCCCCGCGGCCGCCCCCGCCTGGTCCCGCCCGCGCGCGGCCATGATCCGCGCGCGTTCATGCAGCACCCGCCGGGCGAAGGCGTCCTTGCCCGATGGTGGCGTGATGTCCCCGTTTTCCGTCATGATGTCACCTGCGCATGACGGATTGCCGGTGCCTCACTGGCCTGCCGGGCCAGGCGCAGCAGTCCCCCCGCCGTCATGCCATCCCCATCGGGCAGCACGGTATCGGGCGGGCGGCGGCGGGCCAGCTCCATCATCTGCTGGCGAAGCCGGTTTGCCTCCACCCAGCCCCCTGCATCTTCCAGCAGGCGGGCAAGGTAGCAGCGCGCCATGATATGGTCGCGGCACAGATAGATGACCCGGCGAAACGATTCCTCGGCCTGAAGCAGGCTGCCTTCACCCCATGCCAGCACGGCAAACAGGAAATGGATGCGGGTATCCATGGGATGGCGCAGCAGGTGGTCACGGCACATGCGGATGGCCAGCGGAACCTGTCCCGTATCAGCAAGCTGCCGGATTTCGGTTGCGACAGCCACGCTGTCCACAGCGGGCACGGGCACAAGCGCGCGCGTGGGCCTGCGCCGGGGCATGTCGGACGCGACGGGCGCATCCCGCGCGTCCCCGCCCGGCTTCGCGGGCAGGCGAAACGCCAGCGTGCCCGGCAGGCGCACGGTTTCAAGGCTGGGCGCGAAACAGGACGCGGGTTCGGAATGCCCCAGCAGGATCCAGCCTTCGGGCGCAAGCCGGCCCGCCATGGCATGGACCAGCGCCTGCGCCTGCGCCTGCGCGAAATAGATCAGCACGTTACGGCACAGGATCAGGTCGAATGGCCCCGGCGGCCCACCATCGGGCCGCAGCAGGTCAAGGACATTGCTGTACCGAAACCGGACCATGCGGCGATAGCATTCATGCAGCCGCCATATCCGCGGACTGACGGGGGCGAACCACGCGGCGCACTGCGCGTGGGCTATGTCACGCAGGGTCCATGCGCTGAATTCGGCCTGCCGCGCCTGTTCAAGGGCGCGGGTGCTGATATCAGTGCCCAGGATTTCGACATGCCAGTCAGCGGGGTTCATCCCCGCCTCATCCAGCAGGCGCGTCAGCAGGATGGCGATGGAATAGGGTTCGGCCCCGTTGGAACAGCCGACACTCCATATCCGCAGGTGGCGCGTGGCCCGCGCACGGCGGATCAGTCGTGGCAGGATGGTGCGTTCAAGGGCCGCGAACTGTTCGGCATAACGGAAGAAAAACGTCTCCCCTATGGTGATGGCGGATTCAAGTTCCCGCCATTCCCTGTCGCCCCGGGCCCCATCAGCCAGCAGGGCAAGGTAGTCATGGCAGGTGCGGCAGCCATGCAGCGCCATGCGCGCGCCGACCACCTGTTCCAGCAGGTCGGCCTTGTCCATATAGTAATGCAGCCCCGTGCGGCGGGTGACCGCGTTGAGCAGCCGCCGCAGGCCCGCGTGGGGAAAGGCGGTCGGTCCGGTCATGAACGCCCTTCCCCATGCCCGTCGTCACCGGGCATGTCGGGTTGCGGTGTATCGATCGCGGCCCACAGGGTGGCGCGCGCACGGGTACGTTCCATCAGGGTATCCAGCCGCATGCGTTCATCATCATTGATGATGTCGGTCATGCGCAACATGAATGCAATGCCACCATCCCCAAGTTCCAGTTCCCGCCCTGCGTCACTGTCCCCCGCCATGTCACCGTCAACCGTGCCGGATGCAACGGGAACGGGTCGCGCAACCGCGCATACCGCGTCCACCATCAGGGCCACGCTGCCCCCACCGGGCAGGTTGCACAGCAGCAGCGGGCAGTACAGCAGGTCCACGGGCCGGCGCACCGCCTGCGTGCGTTCACCCAGCAGCACGCCAAGGTCGATTACCACCACCATGGCCGACCCCAGCCGGAACCAGCCCGATACATGTGGCAGCGACACGGCCACCGGCATGAGTTCGGGCACGGGCATGCATTCCCTGACCACGAGGCCCGCGGGCAGGCCGTACTGCCGCTAACCGACGCGAAAGATCATGACGGGCGGCAATGGCAGCCGACCCGATCCATATCCCTTGTCCTGCTGTGGCGTGGCGTAATCCATTAGCGACGGCGCACCTGCTGTTTCCCATATGCACAAGGCAGAAGTTTGCATTTAATACAAGCGGTCGCTACCTCGGTCTGGAATGCGTTTCCAACAATCCCGGGAAGCAACACCCATGACCGGAGTCTTGTTTTAATGGACAGTCCCTTTTCCAACCAGCCGCAGGATCGCACGCTGCCCCCCGCCACCAATGCCGCGGGGGGGGGGAATATGCCACGTATCGTGCGGCTGGCGGTATGGTCGGTTTTCTACTTCCTGTTCTATCTGGTGCAGCAGGTATCGGAACTGGTCGCCCCCCTGGTGCTGATCCTTGGCATCGGGTGGAGCGCGCTGCCCCATATCATCGGGATCGTGAACGGCGCCGTGGGCAGCGACCCGCAGACACGCGACATGATCGCGCATGTCACGCATTCCATTCCCGACCACCTGGAGGTGGGGTCCCACCTGCTGACCCCGTCCTCGCTGGTCTTTGACGGACTGCTGCTCATGGCGGCCGCGGCGCTGTGCGCCACGCTGTCCACCATTGCCGCGCGCACCATGTAAAGACAGACAGGGCCGTCCGCATGTTCCGCCTGCATGATGTCAGTTACGCCCATGGCGGCAGCGCCAGGGTGGCCGCGCTGTCACATATCAGCCTTGACGTGCCGCAGGGTGAATTCCGCTGGCTGCTTGGCCCCTCGGGTGCGGGCAAGTCATCGCTGCTGTCCATCCTGTCGCTGGAGGTGCAGGCCAGTGCCGGCATGGTGGAAATACTGGGCGTGCCGGTCATGCAGGCGCGGCGCAGCAACCTTGCGCGCCTGCGCCGCCGCATCGGGACGGTATGGCAGGATTTCCGGCTGCTGCCCGACCTGAGCGTGTTTGACAACGTCGCCCTCCCGCTGCGCCTGCAGCACCGCGCGGAGGACGAGATCGCCCACGAGGTCCACGCCATCATGAAATGGGTCGGGCTGGAAAACCGTCTGGACGCGCGGCCGCTGCAGCTTTCGGGGGGGGAGCAGCAGCGGGTCGCGATCGCGCGCGCGGTGATCTACCGCCCCGCCCTGCTTCTGGCGGATGAACCGACCAACGCGCTGGATGAACGGCAGGCGGGCCGCCTCATGGCCATGTTCCACCGGCTGGCGGAACTGGGCACGACCATCGTGGTGGCCACCCATAACGACGCGATCGTGGAAAAATATCCCGCCCCCGCCATCGAACTGGCGCATGGCCACATGGTGCGGGATTACCGCTGATGGCACGCAGGCGCTATCATGACGGACTGGCCCTGCACCAGGCATTGCCGGGGCAATTCCTGCCCTTTCTTGTCGCGGCCATGTCCTTCCTTGCGGCGCTGGCGCTGGCGGGGGGAATTGCGGCGCACGGCCTGTCGCAGCGCTGGACCCATGGCGCGGGGGCCGTCACAACCGTGCAGGTGCCCGGCCCCGATGACCCCGCCGCCGGTTCGGGCACCCGGATCGCGGCCGTGCAGGACATTCTGGCCCATACCCCCGGCATCATCACGGCGCACCGGCTGAGTGACGCGGAACTGCGCAGCCTGCTGGCCCCGTGGATCGAGCAGACCGGGGATGCGTCCCTGCCCCTGCCCGCCGTGATCGAGGTGCATACGGCGGCCGGACAGGACCCGATGCCCCCCCTGCTGCCCCGGCTGGAAGCCATTGCCCCGGGCGTGATGGTCGAACATGACAGTGTATGGAGCGACCGGCTGGCCGCACTGGCCGCAAGCCTGCAGGCCTGTGCGCTGCTGGCCGTGCTGATCGTGATGACGGTGGCGGTATGCGTGGTCATGGCCGCGACACGCGCGGGCCTGCAGACCCGGCGGCAGGCCATTGCGCTGATCCATTCGCTGGGTGCGATGGACAGCTATATTGCCGGACGGTTCGCATCCCGCGTGGGACTGCTGGCGCTGGTTGGGGGACTAGGGGGCAGTCTTGCGGCACTTCCCATGCTGCTGGCCATGTCGCATCTGGCCGCCCCCTTTTCCGCCGTGACCGATGCGCAGGCCACGGCCCCCGTGGACTGGCGCGATCCCCGTGCATGGGCGGACATCGTGCCGCATGCGCTGTTATGGATGCTGCTGGCGCTGCCGCCCGCGGCAGGCATGACGGGCTGGGTCACAACCCAGCTGACCGTGCGGGCATGGCTGCGCCGCCTGCCATGACACGGTCGCCACACGGCAACGGACGACCCTCCCCCTTCCGCCGCAGGCTGCTGGCCACGGGCTTACTGGCCACCGTGCTGGCATGGATGGCGGGACTGGCATGGTTTACCCGTGACGCCATGCGTCCCCCCGCGCGGCCGCCGCATGTGGACGGGATCGTGGCGCTGACGGGCGGGCAGGGCCGGATTGACGAATCCCTGCGCCTGCTGGCGCAAGGCGATGCGGACAGGCTGCTGATTTCCGGCGTGGACCTGCATGCGACGCTGGCTGATTTCCTGCGTCACCAGCCGCAGCCCACGCCACTGGCATTATGGATGCGCACGACACTGGGCCACAGCGCCACGTCCACGCTGGGCAACGCGGATGAAACGGCGGCCTGGGTGCGGGCCTACCATATCCGCAGCCTGGTCGTGGTGACGGCGGGGTACCATATCCGCCGCGCCATGATGGAAATCGCGCGCACGGTGCCCGATGTGCGACTGTATGGTTACCCGATCCAATCACCCGCGCTGCAGCACCTGCTGCATCCCGCCACCATACGGCTCATGGTGACGGAATATGACAAATGGCTGCTGGCGTGCCTGGATGTCGCGCGCCTGACGCGGCCATTGCACGGCCTGATCAACCATACCGATACCCGCCCCGGCGCGCCCCCCGTCATGGGCTGAATACCGGGTCGCCGCTTGTCCTGACGCCGGTTTTCTGGTGTTAGGAAAACCCATTCACACTGATGGACCCGTTCGTGATGACAGTACTGCGCGCGTTTGCCTTCAACCTGTATTTCCTGCTGCTGACCATCATCATGGGCATTCTGGCCTTTCCCATCCGGCTGTTCGCACCCGGGCGGGCGCTGGCCTATGCCAAGGCATGGACGGGGCTGACCCTGCGGGGGCTGCGGCATATCTGCCGGATCGACATACAGGTCAGCGGCATGGAGCACCTGCCTGCCGGTCCATGCCTGCTGGCGTGCCAGCACCAGTCCGAATTCGATACGCTGGTCTGGATGAACCTCGTGCCGCGCCCGGCCTATGTCATGAAGCGCGAACTGGAGCGCATACCACTGGTCGGCCCCATGCTGCGGCTGAGCGGCATGATACCCGTGGACCGCGATGGCAAGGCAAAGGCCCTGCGCGCCCTGCTGGCCGCAACCGATGCAGCCGTGGCTGACGGGCGGCAGATCATCATCTTTCCCGAAGGCACGCGCACGGCCCCCGGTGCCCCCGTCAGCCTGCAGCCGGGCATTGCCGCCCTTGCCACCCATACCGGGCTGCCGGTCATTCCCGTGGCAACGGATGCGGGGCTGTACTGGAAACCCGGCGGGCTGCTGAAACGCCCGGGCACGATCCATATCGTTGTGGGCGCACCCCTGCCCGCAGGGCTGCGGCGGGCGCAACTGCTGCCTGCCATCGGTCAGGCGTGGCGGCAACTCTGCACCCGTCACGGACTGCCGGTGCCCGCGCAGGCAACCCCCGCCAATCCCGCCTAGGGACGGCGCACGGCGCGCCCTGCCACGCGCCTGCCCACAAAACCGGCAAGGGCATGGGTCATACCTGCCCCAAGGATCGCATCACAGGCAGCAATTCCCGTTAATGTTACCACCCCGGCTGACGCCAGCAGGCTGATCCCCGTTCCTGCCGCCCATGAAACGAAGGCACGCCAGACCACCGGCCTGCGGGCCGCATGGACCATGCTGTCGTGATCCAGTGCATGCAGGACAAAGAAGTCGACAGTGACGATGCCTGCCACCGGGACAAAGGCGATGGAGAGATAGAACAGGAAAGCGATAAAGTGATCCAGCAGCCCCCCAAACGCCAGCACGGTCCCAAGCAGGCCGCATGCCAGCGTAAGGACAGGGCGACTGGTCTGGTGCGATCGGGCGGGAAACACTGTGGCGGCACTCAATATCACGCTGTACAGGTTCAGTGCGTTGACCGTCCATGTGCCACCGAATACCAGCCCGAAGGCCAGTAGTCCCAGCCCCATATGCAACATGATCTGCAGCATTCCGCCCTGCGGGACCAGAACGCCCGCGACACCGCCCGCAAACATGACAAACGAGGCGGACAGCAGATACGCACACACGGACACCAGCACGACATCCCTGTCGCGATGCAGAAAACGGCACAGATCTGGCATGATGACCGCACCAACCGCCACCCCGCCCACCACGGCGGAAATGACATCGCCCATTCGCAACGCATGACCATGGGGCATATGATCCATGATGCCCGCATGCGGCACATCCAGAGCGCACAGCAGCAGCCAGACGGTCGCAAGAAACAGTAGCGGCGTCAGCACCAGCGACAGCCGGTCAATCGCACACAGCCCCACCATGGTGGTCAGGGTCATGAGCAGCCCACTGCCCAGTTCCACCGGCCAGATGGGCCCATGCCACCCCCATAGCGTTGCCAGAAGAACGCGCATGGCATCGGCAAACAGGTCGATATTGACCCCGAACCACCCCAGCAGGGACACGGCAAAGGCGGCATTGAGCGCCATCGCCCCCCGTTCCCCGAAGACCAGCCGGGCCAGCATGTATGAACTCAGCCGCGTGCGCGCGCCCACAATCCCCATAAGGGAGCCGATAATGGTCAGGATAAGGCCACCCGCCAGCATGCCAGTCACGAAACCAGGCATGGTGGTCACACGCGCCAGATCGACCCCTGTCACCAGTGTTGGCAGGGACACGCTGAAAGCCGACATCATCAGCGCGACACGCCACCATGGCAGGGCGACACCCTGCGGCACGGTTTCGGTCAGATAATCGCCATCCGGGGACATCGTACCTCCCCCGCCCGTCAGAGCCGGTGCGTATCGTAATCAATCCCCGCATAACCAAACGCCTGCGGCCCGACGACATCCAGCGCCTGCGCTGTCCGCAGCAGATCGTGCGCGGGCAGGCCGATCACCGCGACGGGCAGGCCGTACTTGACCAGTTCCGTCGTAATGGGTTCCCCCGTTTCGTGTTCGACCATCATGATCAGGTCGGGCACGCAGGCCATCACCGCGTCATCCACCCACAGCACCAGGTTTTCATTCTGGATGGCGATGCGTGCCGTGCATCCCGCATACGCGCCATTGCCCGCAATCATGACCATGCCGACGGAAAAACCGCCCTTCATTTCCCGCACGACCGCCGTGACCCTGCCGGTAAACAGCAATGTCGCGTCGGCCACGACCAGCAGGCGTTCCAGCACATCCGCCCGCGTCGCCCGCGCATCGACTATGGCCCGCCCGATACGCAGGGCCTGTGTTACCGTGCCGGGCAATGCCGCGCGCCGGATGAAAGCCATCCCCATGGGGGCGGTGCACATGCCGGCGCTGCCGCCCATCTGCACCGTGACCGCGCGCGCCAGTGCCTCCAACCGGTACATGGTATCCACCGGGTCGAAGGTGACGACATTACCCTTGTCATCCGCCACGGCGGCGGGTGAGCAGGCCTGCCCGTAAATGAAGAACGTCGTCATCTGCACTTCGGGAAAGGCACGGCCCATGCCATCCCCATCCAGTACCGGCAGCCCCGCCTGTGCTGCAATCGCGATCGGTTCGATACCGTTTGATCCCCCGATTTCCTCCGAAATCAGGGCATCTGCCCGGCGTCCGGTCGTCCGTTCCAGTGCGCGCAGGGCATGCAAGCATTCGTCACCACGCTTTATCTTTTCCACCCCCACCACCGGCGCGCCAATACTGCCCAGGGCATAGACCGTTGCCGTATCATCAAGCGCGTCAAAGGGAATGATACGCACCTGCGCGCCTGCGCGGATCAGTTCGCGCGTGCGCAGCATGCCCAGATAGGGATTGCCCCCACCACCGGTGCCCAGCACGGCACAGCCCAGTGACAGGGGCAGGAGGTCTTCCTCCCCGATCACATAACCCCATTCAGACATGCAGATCCCCGATTACCTTGATACGGATGCGCGTGGCGTTACCCGGCAGGTACGCAAGTGGAATTTCCTCGATATCGATGACCTCCAGCCCGTCGGGGGCCGCGCCGGCGGCAATCGCCATGTCCATCGCCCCCTTGCGCGCATCCGCCATCGCCGCGTCACGCGACACGGTCGCAAGGCTGTAGACGCGATCGGTTTCGCCCGAAACCTGCGCAATCGCGGCGCCGACCGCGTTCGCGACCGCGAAATGCGCGGGTTTCATGACCGGCAGGCCCGCAAGGGTTTCATGATCGACCAGGATTGAACCCCCACCCACCACCAGCACCGGCAGCATATCGGCGGAAATACGTGCCCGTTCCACGCACTGTTCCAGCAGGGCGGTGATGGCACGCCGGGCGTCACGCACCAGCGCGGGCGGCAGGTCGGCCACACGCGACCGGTCCCCCAGCGACGCGCCGCCCGCCGCCACCATGATGTCCGTCGTGGTCAGGGTCGCACCGCCGAAGACCATACCTTCATCCGCAAGACGGTAACCGACCGAGTCCGGCCCCACCGTAATCCCGCCTTCCGCCTGCCGGATGATGGAACCACCCCCCAGCCCTACGGAAAACACGTCGGGCATACGGAAATTGGTCCGTACGCCACCGACTTCCACCGCAATTCCGGCCTGTCGTGGCAGACCGCCCCGCAACAGCCCCGCGTCACTTGTCGTGCCGCCGACATCAACCACGATCGCATCCGCGACACCCGACAGGAAAGCCGCGCCACGCATGGAATTGGTTGGTCCCGATGCAAAGGTCATGACGGGAAAACGCTCGGCAAAACCGGCATCCATCAGGGTGCCGTCATTCTGGGTCAGGTACATCGCCCCCTGAATGCCACTTTGCGCCAGCGCGTCACGAAAGGCGGTGATGACCGTGCGCGACAGATCACGCAGACAGGCATTCAGGATGCTGGCATTTTCACGCTCCAGCAGGCCGATACGACCGATCTCGTGTGATTTCGTGACATGAACACCGGGCATTTCCGCGTTCAGGATCGCTTCGGCCCGATGTTCCATTTCCGCATTGACGGGGGAAAAGATGGACGAAACCGCAACTGATCCCACACCCTGCGCCCGCAACTGTGCCGCGATGCCGCGCAGGGCCGTCTCATCCAGCGGTGCTATTTCGCGCCCATCGAACTCATTGCCACCCGCGATCATGTAGCCCCGCCCGGCAATGGCGTCGCGCAGGTCGGTGGGCCAGTCGGTCATGGGCGGCAGACAGGCGGATGCAGGCAGACCAAGCCGGATGGCGGCGGTAGGGGCAAGATCACGGCGCTGCACCACCGCATTGGTGAAATGAGTCGTGCCGATCATTACCGCACTGACGGCAGATGCGGGCTGCCCCGATATTTCAAGCAGCCGGGACAGGGCTGTGCGCACGCCGCTCATGATATCGCCGGTTGTATATATCTTGCACGATGCCAGCACCACGTCCTGGGTGATCATGGCAGCATCCGTATTGGTGCCGCCGACATCAATGCCAATTCTGATCATGGAAAAGTCCCTGCCATCCGACAGACCGGAAATAACGGTGGAAATCAGTAAATCACCGATGCCATATTGTTATGGTAACGATATGAATGAGCCCGTCAACATCATTCCCTGCGGTCACCATAACCACTATCCCATGCCATCATGCCAGACAGCGCGCACCGATACAGTGATGGCCCCGGCTGCATGATCTTACCCCCCTGCCGGCATGAAGGTTGTATAGACAGGCGCTGCGCCCATGCAGGGCATCCACGGCAACCATGCGGGGATGAGCGCAAATCACGAAAATGTGCTTTTTATTATAATTGTTATTAACAGGTAATATATTTTGTATTAAAATCGTTATTTATTAATAGTTTACTTCATAATCTATGAAAATTTATCTGTTATTTTGAAATTCTTCATCTCCGCGATCAATACGCGGAAATGCGTATTCCATGACACCACAAGGGGGGTCGAAAGTATCCGGGCATAATTCCGATGCATTTTCATACGGCGGGAAATATTCATGGTTACACAGCATGTGCGGTCCCCCAACCGGGATCATTACCTTCCATCTGCCTGCAACCATGAGGCCGCACGACCACGCAGACGCAGGCCCATGTCACGGCACCTGTGTCTTCTTGCCGCGTCCATGCTGTCCTTTTCCAGTCTGGGCATGGTGCAGGCAGCCCCTGTATCTGCTGCGGACGGCGCGACAGACGTGGACAAGCCACCGCCCCTGCCGAAAATTGTCATACCGGATGTGCTGAAACCCCGACTGACGGCCCTGAGCGATGAACAGAAGGCCTTTCTGACCAGCCCGGCGCTGTACATGTTCGCCCGGCCACCGGGGGGACCTGCGCAACTGTTCGCCAAGCTGGAAAAAGAAACACCTGAAGAAATCAGTGCCTATGTCTCGGCCATGGTATCGGTTGCCGAACAGGTCGATTTCAAGCCGGGCCGGGATCCCGCCAGCATTCCCCTTGATACGAAATCACCCAGTTTCAATGCATGGAATGCCCGCATTCCCCAGCAGCTCAATCCGAAACGTGAACCGGGGCCGATCCAGATCACACGTTACATTGGTGGCGAATACGGGTCGTTCAGCGGCATTCCCACCTTTGCCTATGCCCCCATTGCCCTGACACCCGAGGATCTGAAGGCGGGCAAGGTGGATGTCGCGATCGTGGGGGCGCCACTGAACATGGGATCCGGCTTCCGTGATGCACAGCACGGCCCGATGGACATGCGCACGTCACGCGGCGCACAGGGACCGTGGGGGCCGGACATGTACACCATGGTCGATCCCATCGAGGAACTGAAGATCGTCGATTACGGTGACGTGGCGATAGACAATCTCAGCACCGAACGCAGCATTGACGAAGTGCGGCGCACTGTGGCGGAAATCGCCCGTGCAGGTTCCATCCCCGTGGTCGTCGGCGGTGACCACTCACTGGAATATCCCGACGTGGCGGGCATTACCGATGTCTATGGCAAGGGGAAAGTGGGGGTCGTGCACTTCGATTCCCACTACGACGCCTGGCACAACGAACCCCACCTGATCGATCATGGGCAGCCGGTATACCGGGTCATCCATGAAGGTCACGTGCAGGGGAAAAACTATATTCAGGTCGGCCTGCGTTCACGTGGGCCGGAGGAAGCGGGCTTCAAATGGATGCGCGATAACAACATGCGCTACCACACCATGGTGGAAGTGGAAAAACGCGGCTGGAACGCCGTCATGGAACGCGCACTGGCGGAAGCCAGCCAGAATACGGACAAGCTGTGGATTTCCTTTGATATCGATGCGCTGGACCCGGCCTTCACCCACGGTACGGGCACGCCCGTTCCCGGCGGCCTGACCCTGCGGGAAGCACAGCCGATCCTGCGCCGCCTGTGTGCCGAGAAGAATGTTGTCGGTTTCGATATCGTGGAGTACGCGCCCTATCTCGACACCAGCTACAAGACCGCGCTGAACGCCAATTTCCTTCTCAACGCCTGCCTGACCGGCATTGCCATGCGCAAGAAAGGCATCACGCAGAAAAACTATCTCAGCCCGCTTACCGTCGATCATCAGCGTGATCACCTGGGGGGAACATCAAAGTGAGAACGGGTAATCCAATGCGCAAAATGCTCTTTCTTTCGACCCTGGCAGCCGTGCTGGCCGGTCCGTTATTCCCCCCGGCGCATGCACAGGCCCCGGCGCAACCCGATGCCCTGGCCGGCCTGACACCAGCGGAACGCGCCTTCGCCACCGATCCACACAAACTGGCGGAATTCCGCCTGACACCGGAAAAGGTGCGCATGGTCCTGACCGGACGCAGCACGGTGGAGGCGAAGGATTATATTGATGCCATGATGAATGCCGTGGCGAAAGAAGCCTTCCAGCCCGGCGATCAGCCCGATATTCCGCTAAACACCACATCCGCCCTGGCCTTCAATGGGGAAACCGTTGTCCGGCCCGCCATTCTTGATGACCTGCACCGTGACCCCGGCCCCATCATCCTGGACCGCTACATCCACCAGAAAACCGGCATTCCCACCTTCGCGCACGCCCCGTTCGCCCTCCACCCCGAAGATCTGGAAGCAGGACATGTGGAGGTTGCCTTCGTCGGCGTGCCACAGGATTTCAGCACCGGCTGGCGTGACGCCCTTCATGGTCCCATGATGCTGCGAACCGCGGATTACCTGACGGGCAGCGCCAGCGACCCCGATCCCGATACCGGCATCAATCCCGGCGCGGCGCTCCGTCTGGCCGATTACGGGGATCTCGCGGTGGATTACATGAGCGTGGAACGATCGGAAGCGCATATCCGTGACATGATCGCACAGATGGCCCGTCTGCATGTTGTCCCGTTTGTCATCGGTGGCGATCATTCCGTCATGTTTCCCGATGTATCCGGGCTGTCATCCGTCTACGGGCATGACGCCATATCAATCGTGCAGTTTGATGCGCATGGCGAAACGGACTGGGAAGATGACGGACACCTGCGCGCGGATAACCAGTCCGTACGGCGGCTGGTGGAAAACGGCAGCGTCCTGCCCCAGAATATCATTCAGGTTGGCGTAAGGGATGGCGCCCCATCCATCCAGCCCACGACATCGCGTCCCGGCAGCGTTGTCACGCACCCGGTCACCGAACTGGAGCAGCACGGCACGATGGCCCTGTTGCAGACCGTGAATGATGAACTGAAGACAAAAGCGCATAACGTCATTGTATCATTCGACCTGAGTGTTCTTGACCCCGCGTACGCCACGGGCACGGGTCGCCCGCTACCAGGTGGCATGACCATGCGTGAGGCCATTCCCCTTGTCCGGGGCATATGCGCCAGCAACACGGTGGTTGGCTTTGAACTCCTTGATCCCGCCCCGGTACTCGATACCACCTACCAGACCGGCCAGAATGCCAATGCAATCATGCATGCATGCCTGACGGGCATTGCCCTCAACAGGCATCCGCACACATGATCCCAGGCCATGCTGAAGGACTGTTGCAAAATATCAGGTTGATGGAAAAATAACGAAAGTTTCCGGGGGCTGCCTTTTCCACAAAGGCGGCATTTCCTGAAGTTGCCGGAAAAGCGTTACCAGAAACGTCTTCATGATCTGCAGGACGTCCTGATACCCCGCCATCCGCCAGATACGGAACCACATGCCGGAGGGGGATGCGCATCCCCTCCGGCAAAGTGCCTTCAATGGCTGCCCTTTTCATCCGGCGCCGTCCCCTGTGGGGCCTGTAGGGCCGCGACCTGCTGCCGCAGGTCCATGATTTCCTGCAGAAGGTTTTCCACCGTCCGGTTCCCGACCCGTTCCACGGCGTAAAGGGAGGTAAACAGGGACATGGCCTGCCGCACCACCGCCGCGTTTTCCCTTCCCAGCTGTTCCAGTCCGTCCGGTGTCGCGGATGGGGACTGCCGGTCCATGAATTCGGCCATCATCCGTTCCAGGTAATCGGAAACCTCGCCCTGCCTGCTGTCACCATAACAGCGGATAAGCTGGCGCAGGAAGGCAACCGGCAGCATGGCGCGCCCACGGGTTTCCTCTTCCAGCATGACCTGCGCCAGCACGCCACGGGTTATGTCGTCGCCCGTGCGGGCATCAAGAATGACGAAGGCACGGTCCTGTTTCACCATGTCCATCAGGTTTTCAAGGGTGATATAGGCCGAAAGTTCGGTATCGTACAGCCGCCGATTGGCGTATTTCTTGATGATTACCGGAACAGAAGATACCGACAAATGCCTTCCTTTCGCATGGATCAGGCCCGTAACACCCCGATGGGCCATGACGCCGTCCGCCAGATGGCGGCGGCCACCCCGGCCAGACATTGCGCATGCAGGCCAGCCATGGGGACTTCCCCCCGGCATGGCCCTTTCATACCCACCCCCTGACCATGTCCAGCCCTGCGGCAATGGGTTCAGCGCGCGGCATGCGCCTGTCCCTGCATCCATGACCGCCAGACAGCCTGTATTATGTCATAATATCAGGGACTGGCCATGAGCCGGATCATTAATTGTGATTCCGGATGGGAAAACAATATTGCCATCCGGCCCGGTTCCCCATCCGCATGTTCCGGCCATGCCGGGATGATGGTCATTTCCGCCCCCTGTCCCGCCATGAAGCCTGTGTCCTCCTGCCTGTAAAACGCAGATGTAACCACCTGCGTTTCCCCAACCGCGCCAAACATGACGCAGTCTGTCAGAAACTGTCCTTTTCACCGCGCAACCGCGCCAGAGTCGCCACGTCGCCCGCGCGCAGGAAGGGGTTGGTCAGACGTTCCACCGACAGCGGCACCGGCAGGGTTGGCAATCCCCTGCGCCGCAGGTCCGCCACCTGGCCCGCACGCTGTTTCAGCGCGGCATTATCCGGATCGACATGCAGGGCAAAACGGGCATTGGACTGGGTATATTCATGTCCGCAGCAAATCAGCGTGTCATCCGGCAGGGCCTTGATGCGTTGCAGGCTGGCGAACATGTCGGCGGGCGTCCCCTCGAACAGTCGCCCGCACCCCATGCTGAACAGCGTATCGCCACAGAACAGCGCCGGGCCGTCGGGAAAATAATAGGATACCTCCCCCGCCGTATGCCCCGGTGTTGCGATCACCTGCGCCCGGGACTGCCCCAGGGCCACGACATCCCCGTCGCGCACCGCGATATCAAGGCGTGGCAGGCGGG
>NZ_CADP01000001.1:59873-194849 GCF_000285295.1 Komagataeibacter europaeus LMG 18890
CCTCCGCTGCCGGTCCCACGATCCGCGCGCCATAACGCTGGCGCAGGGCGTCAGCCGCCGCGATATGGTCGGCATGGTGATGGGTCAGGAAAATCAGGTCCAACCCGCCCCCCGCCGCGTCGATGGCGGCAGTCAGGGGCGCTTCCTGCGCCGGGTCAACCATGGCGGCCGCCCCCGTTACGCCATCATGCACGAACCAGGCATAATTGTCCGACAGGATGGGAATCGCCTTTATGTCCAACTTCTGCGTCATGGCTGTCCTCCAGCACTTTGGTTGCTTGGCCTGAATGCCCGGCATGACGTGATGGCCCGGGCGGCGGGGTGTGCTAGTGTGTACCAATGCCAGCGAACATGCACACCGCCGCAAGTTTCTATGCCACCCGCCGGGGTCAGGCGGCCGCCCGCCTGCTGTGCCAGCGCATGGCCGCCTTCTGGCCCGAAGGCACGCAGGGCCACACGCTTGGCCTTGGTTACGCGCTGCCCTTCCTGCCGCTGTGGGACCGGCCCGACAGGCCGTGCATGTCGGCGCGGCTGGACACGCACGTCACGCGCGATGCGCTGCCATGGCATGGGCGGGACTGTATCGTAACCGGCACGCATCTGCCATTCGATGACCTGAAATTCGACCGTATCGTGATGATCCATGCGCTGGAGGTCAGCGAGGACAAGAACAGCCTGCTGCGGCAGGTATGGAAAATCCTGAAGGATGACGGGCGACTGCTGCTGATCGTGCCCAACCGGGCGGGGCTGTGGGCGCATACCGACAATTCCCCCTTCGGGCAGGGCACGCCATTTTCACGCCGGCAGATCACGCGCTGGCTGGCCAATGCCTGTTTCCAGGCGCAGCGCCATGAAGACGCGCTGTATGTCCCGCCCGCCGGGCCATGCCCCGCAGGTCCGGTCCGCATGGTTGAATGGACGGGACGCAACCTGTTTCCCCGGCTGGGCGGGGTGTGCATGATCGAAGCGGTCAAGGACATATACGCCGCCGTGCCCGCGCGCCCCGCGACACTGGTGCCGACGGGGCTGCGCCTGCGGCAGGCACGGGTTTTTTCACGAAATACCACGCCACGGCGGCAACCGCGCGACATGCAGAATACTTGACCAATTTTACTGAAATCTCCATGAACATTATCCCATGTCGCTGATTCAATCCCTCAAGCTCGTCATCGCCCCGCCGCACCCGGCCGCGCGCCCTTTTCTCCTCGCGTCGGGGGCCGGGGCCATCATCGGTCGGCTGCTGCCGTTCCGGGTGACCCGGTGGCTTGGCACGGCCAGTGGCCTGTTCTTTGGCTTCTGCCTGTATTTCTTCCGTGACCCAGAGCGCGTCACGCCGGCTGAACCGAACCTGGCGGTCGCCCCGGCCGACGGGCACATCGTGTCGATCGAAAAAGTGGCCCCCCCGCCGGAACTGGACATGGGCGACGCCCCGGTGTGGCGGGTTGCGACGTTCCTGTCGGTTCTGGACGTGCATGTGAACCGCATGCCGGTCGCGGGCACCGTGACACGGATCGCCTACCATGCCGGGCAGTTCCTGAACGCCAGCCTGGACAAGGCGTCCGAACTGAACGAACGCAACGCGCTGCGCGTGACGCTGAAGGATGGCAGGCAGGTTGCCGTGGTCCAGATCGCGGGACTGATCGCGCGCCGCATCCTGTGTGATGCCGAGGAAGGCATGCAGTACGAAACCGGTGAACGTTTCGGCCTGATCCGCTTTGGCTCGCGCACCGACCTGTACCTGCCGCCCGATGTCACACCACTGGTTGAAGTCGGACAGACCATGATTGGTGGCGAAACCGTGATGGCACGGCTTTAATCCGGCATGGCCACCCCTCCCACCACACCGGTACGCCGTATACGACGCCTGAAAAAACGCCAGCGCCCCCGCGTCCGGGGCCTGTCGTTCAACCGGATGATCCCCAACCTGATGACCATGCTGGGCCTGTGCGCGGGCCTGACGGGCATGCGATTCGGGCTGGAGGGACGCTTTGGCAGCGCCGCCACCGCGCTGCTGATCGCCGCCTGCATTGACGGGCTGGATGGCCGCATTGCGCGCCTGCTGCGCGGCACGAGTCGTTTCGGGGCGGAATTCGACAGCCTGTCGGATTTCCTGTGCTTTGGCGTGGCCCCTGCTTTCGTGCTGTACCTGTGGGCACTGCATGAAGGTGGCCGTTTTGGCTACATCCCGTGCATCATGTTCACGGTCTGCATGGCGCTGCGTCTGGCGCGGTTCAACGCCAGCCTCGATGACGACGCCAACCAGCCCAAATACGCCAGCAACTTCTTTACCGGCGTCCCGGCCCCCGCGGGCGCGGGGCTGGCGTTGTTCCCGCTCTTCCTGGGGCTGGAGGCGCAGCACCTGCATTGTGACTGGCTGTATGAACTGACGCGCGACCCGCTCCTGCCCGCGCTGACACTCAGCGGCACGGCCTTCCTGCTGGTCTCGACCCTGCCGGTCTGGTCATTCAAGAACTTCAAGGTCCCGTCCCCCATGATCCTGCCCACCATGCTGGGCACGGGGGCCTATGCCGCCGTTCTGGTGGCCGAACCGTGGGGCGCGCTTGCAGCCGCCGGGATCATCTACATCCTGCTGCTGCCCATGAGCAGGCGGAGCTTCCACCGTCTGCGCCGCGAGGCCGAGGCCCTGCAGGAAAACGACGATCAGCCCCTGGCCTCGCCTTCGGCCTGATCGCCCGCCCCCCGTTCCCGGAGCAGCCAGCAGACCGATAAGCGTGTCTGGTGAAGCTTTTTAAAAAAGCTTCAGGGAACGCCGCCTTTTTGAAAAAAGAGTCGGCACCCGAAAACTTTCGTCCTCTTTTATTTCATGCGGACAGTTCGTCTTCACCCTGCATGCGCCAGCGGATCAGGGCGTCAAGTATTTCCGCGGGCGACGGCGGGCATCCCGGCAGCAGCAGGCTGGCCCGCGCACGACCCTCCACCCCGCCCAGCACCGCATAACTGGGCGTGAACACGCCCCCGTCCACCGCGCAATCCCCAACAGCGGCCAGCAGCCGCGTACCGGGCATGGCCTGCCACGCCAGTTCCACGACCGGGGCCATTTCCACCGTCAGGCTGCCGGTCACCAGCAGCAGGCCGGCCTGTCGCGGCGTGGACACGAAACGGATATCGGAATGCCCTTCCACCAATGCGCGCGACAGGCTGCGCAGTTCCAGCGCACAGCCGGTGCAGCCACCGGTTTCCATATGGAAGATGTCCAGCGGCAACATGCGGGGCAGCACCGTGCCTTCGGGCCAGAACAGGTTGAGATACGCCATCATTCCTTCCTACAGGTCGGCCGATGCCGCCGACAGGCCGAGGGAGGCAAGGATCAGTGGCACATCCTCATACATCGCGCCGGATAACACCTGTGGCAGCGCCTGAAACAGCAGCAGGGCCGGATCGCCACACCACCACGCGGCCACCCGGCCATTTTCAACACGTAGCCAGTGCCAGACCGGCCCGGCCGGTCCTTCGGCACAGCCAATCCCTTCGCCTGATCCATATTCACCCACGGGTGGTGCCGTAAGGGCGACCGCATCCAGCGTGGACAGGATTTCCACCGCCGTTTCGACCTCATGCAGCCGCAGCGCAAGCCGGGCGGTCACATCGCCCGCCATTGCGCGGGAGCCATCCGGCCATACTGCGGGCGGGCGCGATCCGTAGGGTCCGGGATCGGATTCAACACCACCGGCCCGTCCCACGCATCCGGCGATCCCCCAGTGACCAGCCACGTCCGCCCGCAGGATACCCCGCCCCCGCGCCTGCATCGCCATGCCACGCGGCCGCCAGAACAGGCGCCGCAGCGCCGTGCAGCCCGCGCGCAGTTCCGCCAGCAGTTCAGCGGGAAGGGACATTACCCGTTCATTCCCGCCCGCGGGCGGCAGCACGTCAAACAGCAGGCGACTGCCGCACATATCCCGACAGGCCTGCCGCACCCGTTCCAGCAGGGTTGCCGCAAGAATGACGAAACGCCGGTCTGCCAGCAGCTCGGCGGCAACGGCCAGCGTATCCAGATGGGCCATGATGCGCCCGAGTTCCCCCACGAACAGGGCCGCATCGTGCATGCCTCCGGCGCCATTGCCTTCCATCACCGCCAGCGCGTCGGCAAAGGCCTGCTGGTGGGCAACCGTGGCCGTTGCATCAATCCGGGCCACCAGTCGTGCGGCCTGCGCCACGGTCGCCCCCCGCATGCGCGCGCACAGGCCACGATGGGCGTAGCCCATGCGGGAGTGCACCTGCATGATCCGCTCCCCAGGCACGCCTAGACGCAGGTGAAAGGGCGCGTTGAAATCCCCCTCCGCCGGGCCATGGCCCAGCACGGTGCCACCGGCCTGCACGATGGTTGCATCATCGATGAATTCCACGCCCTCGGGCGGCGCAGGGGCTGGCGGGGGGCGGTCACGCAGGGGCCATGTCACCGGCCATCGTCCCTGGTCCAGCCACGGGGCGCTGGCTGTCGCCCCCATGGCCTCGATCCCCCACAGATCCTGCATGATGCGTTCAGACGCACTGGCCCCGGCCCGCGCCGGGGACAGGGCAAGGTAGCGCCCGTCCGTGACCGCGACACTCGCCATCAGCGGACGCGTTCCCTCCATGAACAGGGCATGCACCTGCCCCCCGTCCGACCACAGGCCAAGAAGCGGCAGGGCGGAATGGGACAGGGCCGCCGCCATGTCACGCCACCCCTGTTCATCCAGCACGAAACGCCCGGGACAGGCGGCAGGCGTGCCGCTGCGGATCAGGTCAGCCACCTGCGTCATCACCACCCGTTTCCCATCTGGTAATATGCAGCACAGGCAAGCACCATGCACCCGATGGCCAGCAACAGCGACGCCTGCCCCCATTCTGACCTGTCATGCCCTGCCCCCATGCGTGCCGCCATGACTGGCCACAGGCTGGCGCCAGCCAGCAGTGCCACGGGGGGAATTTCCCCCATTTCCCCCACCAGTACCAACACGACCGCCATGCCGGGCAGGGAGGGCGGCCACAACATGGATCCCGACAGCCGGCCACCCCATGGCGTGATACAGGCCATGACCAGCAGGCAGGCGGCAAGTGGCAGCCCCCCCATGGCACCACCCGGCAGCCCCGCAGCCAGCACGGCCCAGCCAGCCCAGTACCCCGCCGGAAAGGATCGTCCCTGCCGCGACAGGACCGCCCATGCCAGGCACACGCACCCCATGAAGGTCAGCGCAGGCAACAGGACCGGCCAGGTACGGGCCGCCTGCGCCAGAACCGGCAGGACGGCCAGTATTTCCATGTTCCAGCCCGGCGCAACCAACCCCGCACGACCCGGAACGCCACAGGCCAGCAGCAGTCCGCCCACCAGCAGGATCGCCCCGGCCTGATCCTGCACGTGCCCCCAACCCGCCTGCAGCATGAACAGGCCACCCTGCGCCACAAGCAGGCCACCCAGCCCCATGCGCAGCGCCTGCCACCCGTCCCGCTCCAGCCCGCGCGGCCCGATCGCCAGTCCAAGCCGCGCCACCAGTCCGCAACCCAGAAAGGCCCCAAGCAGGTCACACCGGCCGAACGCGTTGGCAAGGACGGCAATGCCGGACAGGAAAAAGGGCAGCACCTCCCTTTCACGCGGGGTGACCCCATCGCCGCGGCGCGGCCCGAAAACCCACACGCACAATGCCAGCGCGGGGCCACATCCCGTCAGGATCCGCGCCATATCGGGGGAGGGGCCGCTGCCCATGCCACACAGGACCAGCAGCAGCACAGCCAGCAGGCCACGCAACGCCAGCGCCCCGCCCGTCACCAGCACGGCGGTCAGGGCCAGCACCATCCAGCCGCCCAGCAGGCTGGCGTAAAGCGACGGCGCCATCATGCCGCCCCGCCATGCGACCGGGGATGCGTGGCCAGCAGGATGTTCAGGCCGATCGCCGCCATAATCACCTCCGCCATGACCAGCATGCTGTCCGCCCGCGCCGCCAGCAGCATGACGCCATCCAGCCCGCAGGCCAGCCCCGCGCACAATGCGACCGGCCCGCGGGCGATACACGCCCCCCACACGCCGCACAGGATGGCGGAAAGCCCCGTCATGCCCATAAGGCGCGCCGTCATGTCCACCTGTGGTCCCTGCATGACGGCCTGCGCCAGCACCGCGATACAGGCCAGCCCGCCTGCAAGGCGCAGGCCGCTGCGTTCCCGCCCCGCCGCGGGGATATGCAGCATCTGCGCGCCCAGCACCCCCAGTAGTCCCGCCAGCCCCACCGCCATGACACATGCCGGCCCGACCTGCCCCTGGGTCCAGCGCGACAGGCACACGCATGCAGCCATGCACGCGCCATGCCAGACCGGGCCGCCACCCCGTCCCCCCGACGTTGAAAGCGAAAGAATGACCAGAACGCCAAACAGCAGCACCAGCATGGTCAGCCCATCCCCCGTCCGGCAAACAGCAGCACCCCGGCCATGACGGCGCACAGCAGCGCCAGCCCCGCCCGCCAGCCCGCATGCCGCTGCCCCGACACCATGAAAACCCGTATCGCCGCGACACATCCGCATGCCAGCAGCATATGCACCGCCCACAGCGCGACCGCAGCCAGCATGGGCACCAGCACCCACGCACGCGGCAGGATATCGGGTTCCACAATGCCTTCGGGCCAGATCAGGTCACGCGCCAGCATCATCCACACCACCGCCAGCAGGTCACGCGCGTACTGGGCCACGGCACGGTCGGGACCGGCAAGATCCTCCAGCATGGCCGAGGACAGCCGTGATGTCGTGCCGTCCCCTTCCCCGACCCCCGCGACGACCAGCGCACCGGCCACCAGCGCCAGCGGCACGCGCACAAGGTTCATGTCCGCCACATGCGCCTGCCGCACCAGTCCCGCCAGCGTGCCATCGGGCAGGCACATGCCCAGCACGGCGCAGGCCAGCAGCATGACCGGCTGGATCATGATCCCCCCGGCCACGACCCGCAGCCCCACATGGCCCGGCCGCGCCAGGCCCGGCGCAAGGGCGGCCACCACCAGCGCGAGGAAGGCCATTTCCAGCAATCCGCCGATAACCAGCACATCCGACAGGTCGCCACCGGGCATGCCAATGGAAAAGGATGGCACCAGCAATACCGCCACCATGCCCGCGGCCAACGCCAGCCAGGGGGCAACCGCCGTCACCTGCGCGCCAGCCGCCGAACGCACGCCCACCTGCCGCCATGCATGCAGCAGGGTGCGCCAGTGCGCGGTCGGGTCCGGCAGGCGGCGTTCGCCCTCCATCACCGCGGCCATCCAGCGCAGCAGCCCGATCCATACGGGTACCGTCACCATGACCAGTGCCATGTGACAGCCAGCCAGCAGAAGCGCCTGCATCCGCGCAGCAATGGAAAATGACGTCATCATGCGGCCTTACCCATGCCACGCGATGAATATCAGCGCCGCCATGCACGCCATGGCCATCACCACCGGCGCGGATGCCATGACGCCACCCGGCCGCAGGTCATCCACGTATCGCGCCAGCAGCGGCCATGACCGACCCATCCGCCGCCGCAGGCGCACGTAATCACGCAGGCACCGCCGGCGCATCGCGGGCATCACCACCATGTCCAGCAGCATGCGCGCGGGATTGCCCGGCCCCACCTGCGTCAGCGGGTCGCCAAACACCATCCACGGCGGGACGGGGGGCGCGCCCTGCCGCCAGCCCGCGACCTGACGGGCGGGCGTGGGACAGGCCATGCGCCGCAACACCACGACCACGCCCCCCACCAGGGCCACCAGCAGGCACAGCCGCGCAGGATGCAGCAACGCCGCGCCATCGGGCGAGGCCAGTGCGACATTGTCCACCAGCGGCCACGTCATGCCACCCGGCCCATGGCCCGCCACCAGCCCGAGCCAGTATCCCGGCCAGATGGAGGCACACAGCACCGGCAGCACCGCCAGCAGCAACGTCGCCATTTCCCACCCCGACGGATCGGACGCCCCGGCACCGCGCGGGGTGCGCGGCCTGCCACACAGCATGACCGCGACAATGCGCACGAGTGCAAGCATACGCACCGCCCACCCCACCCCCAACGCCAGAAGCGCCAGCAGCAGCGGCAGGTCCGCCCCCAGCCCACCACCACGCGGCATGGCCGCCAGCAGGTGCAGCAGCATCCAGATAATGGAAAAGCCCAGCAGGGGCGGCAGCCCGCTTTCCGCCAGAAGCCCGATGGAAAACAGGGCCGACAGGCGCGGCATCAGCACGCCCAGCCCCCCCAGGCGACACAGCACGAGGGCACCGGCCTCGCGCTCCATCGCATCCATGGCACGCGCCATGAACATCCATGTCAGCAGCGTGCCCACAACCAGCATGAACGTGCGGCTGGCGCATGTGGCCATGGCGGGCAGGTCATCGGCGCGGGCCAGCAGGCCCAGCCCGGCCAGCACGATCACCAGCGCACCCGTGCCCCCCAGCAGTCCCGTCATGACCCTGCGCCCGTCGCCCGCGCACAGCGCCCGCCACGACGCCGTCATGTACAGCAGGCAGCCCGCCACGATCAGCACGCCACCCCAGCGCATGTCCGCCACCATGCCACCGGCAGGCAGGCGCCCCCACAGCGCCATGGCGGCGACCATCGCGGCGATATCGGCCATATGGAAGGAACGCAGCCCGCGCGGCGACACGCGCGGGGAAAAGGAAAGGCCCAGCAGCCCACGCGTGGCCAGCCAGCACAGTCCGGGCAGCAGCCAGCCCGCATGGGCCGGAAACACCAGCACCGCCACCATGAGCAGCAGGGCAATCAGGTCAGGCGCCTGTCGCACGTCCATGCGTGGCATATCGTCATGCGGGACGCGCGCGATCAGCACCCATCCCGCCCCGATGCAGGACAGGACCGGCCCACCAATCACCGCAAGGGCCGCGCCGGCACAGGCCGCAAGGTCGCGACCACGGGATGCCGCAAACCCCACGATACCCAGCGGCACCAGCAGGGCGATATCATGCGTATCATTTGAAAAACCGGCCCATGGCGCCCCCCCGCCGGGCAACGCGACCCCAAGGCAGGACAGGACGGCCATGACGCCCATGGCCAGCCACCCGCCGCGCAGGACGGGCACCATTCCCGCAGCCGACCGTGGCCAGCAGACCGGCAGGATCCCTGCCGCCCCCACCAGCAATACGGTTACGACAAGGATGACAGGAATGATGACGGCCCTCCGGCATGCGCCCGGCAGGCCGGGCGGGTCAGATCATGGCCAGCGGCTCCTTGCGGCGCGGCGGCGCTATGGCTTCATCAATCTCCGCCAGATCATCGCGCGTCAAGGTGATCTCGGTCGCGGCAAGGTTTTCGTGCTGGTGGCGCGGGCTGCCCGCCTTGGGAATGGCCAGCACGTTTTCCTGCCGCAGCACCCATGCCAGCGCGATCTGCGCCGTGGAGGCCGGCCCGAGGGACGTCGTATGCCGCTGCGCGATACGTTTCAGCACAGGCGCGCGCAGCAGGTCGCCCCCCTGCCCCAGCGGGGAATAGGCCATTGTCACGATGCCCGCGTCCCGGTCACGCTGCAGCAGGTCGAATTCCACGCCACGGTAATCAAGGCTGTACAGCACCTGATTGGCGGCACAGGGCGTGCTGGCCGGTGTGCTTTCGACTTCACGCATACCATCGGCGTCGAAGTTGGACACACCCCAGCTACGGATCATGCCTGCGTCAATCAGGTCATCGAATCCGGCCAGCGTTTCCGCCAGCGGCACGCTGCCGGGCCAGTGCAGCAGGTAGAGGTCAAGATGGTCGGTGCCCAGACGCTTCAGTGACGCGGCACATGCCTTGCGCACGCCATCGCGCGATGCGTTGGAGGGAACGACCTTGCTGACAAGGAACACGTCGTCGCGCCGCCCGCGTATTGCCTCACCCACCAGTTTTTCGGAACGGCCGGAGCCATACATTTCCGCCGTGTCCACCACGCGGATACCCGCGTCGAGACCCGCATGGATGCTTTTGATTTCATCCGCGCGGCGGCTGTCGCTGTCCCCCATGTTCCATGTGCCCATGCCCAGCGCGGGCACCGTTGTACCATTGGGGAAAGTAACCGTCTTCATTACGCAACCTGCCTTTCGTCCATGCCATCCCCCTGCCATGGCGGACAGGGGAACTATTTACGACGCGCCCAGCCCTTGGGCTGCTGTTGCCAATAGCTCAGTTCATGGCTGCCTTCGCGCCATGCCACCCAGCGTTTGCGCGCAGCCGTGACGGCGGCTTCATCATGACCATCAAACAGGTCGAACACCCGTTCGAAAGGGGAAAGGTCGGGGACTTCCACCCCGTCCAGCAGGAAGGCGAAAGTGGCGCCATTGGGCACGTCCCCGCCTTCCGTCAGCCAGATCGGCTGCCACTGCCCATGCCCCATGGCCTGCGTGCCATGGGGAAGCCATAGCGGGTCGGTCGCCCGCCACAGCCCGTCATCCAGTTCCTGCACCCGCTGCGCTGTCGCGCAGCGGACCACGGCCCGCTTGCCCGCCGCCAGCGTGCGGCCCAGCAGCGCGGGCAGGACCGCCAGCGCCGGTGAACGCGTCAGGTGATAGAAGCCGATCTGCGCCATGGAGTTCCCTGTTCCGATCCGGCCTGCCGCGCGGGGCAGGCATTACCCTTCGTAATACATGCCGACCATGCGATCGAGCAGGCGCACGCCAAAGCCGGTCGCCCCCCGGGGCGCGTGCGATGTCGGCTTGGATGTAAACGCCGTGCCTGCGATGTCCAGATGCGCCCACGGCACATCGTTCACGAAGCATTCAAGGAACTTGGCCGCCGTGATCGACCCGCCGGGACGGCCACCGATGTTCTTGAGGTCGGCGATGTCCGACCGCAGCAGTTCAAGGTAGGCTGCGTCCATGGGCATGCGCCACAGCTTCTCGCCCGTCTGTTCCCCCGTGGCCGACAGATGGCCCGCCAGTGCGTCATTGTTGGAGAACAGGCCCGCGCGCTCGATGCCCAGGCTGACAACGATCGCCCCGGTCAGGGTCGCGAGGTTGACCATGAAACGCGGCCTGAAGCGGTCCTGCGTGTACCACAGCACGTCAGCCAGCACGAGACGGCCTTCGGCATCGGTGTTCAGCACCTCCACCGTCTGGCCTGCAGCCGTGCGCACCACGTCGCCCGGACGCTGCGCATTGCCCGACAGCATGTTTTCCACCAGCCCCACGACACCGACGGCGTTCACCTTCGCCTTGCGGCCCGCCAGCGCCGCCATGGTGCCGACCACGGCGGCGGCACCGGCCATGTCGGTCTTCATTTCGTCCATGCCGGCGGCGGGCTTGATCGAGATGCCGCCCGAATCAAAGGTCACGCCCTTGCCAACGAAGGCCACCGGGGCATCGCCCTGCGCACCACCATTCCAGCGCATGATGACCGTGCGCGGCGGCGCGTCACTGCCCTGCGCCACACCCAGCAGCGCGCCGAAGCCCAGCTTGTGCATGGCGTCGCGGTCCAGCACCTCGACCTCCACCCCAAGGTCACGCAGGGCGAGGATGCGCTGTTCGAATTCCGGCGGGCGCAGCATGTTCGCGGGTTCGGATACAAGGTCGCGGCACAGGCAGACACCGCGCGCCACCGCCGAAAGCGGCTGCCATGCCGTGCGCGCATGTGCGGGATCGGCACAGGCCACGCTCACGTCCGTCAGCGGTCCTGCATCGCCCTTGCGCGGCTGGGTACGGTACGAATCGAAACGGTAGCTGCCCAGCACGACGCCCAGCGCCACATGGGCGGCCAGGTCGGGGGCCACCGTATCCGCCACCACCACGCCGGCCGTTCCCGCATCGGACAGGCCGCGCGCGGCCGCGACACCTGCCTGTTCGGCCACGGTGGCATCCAGCGCATCCACCTTGCCCAGCCCCACCAGGACCACGCGGTCATAACCAGCGCCGGGGGCAAGCACGACGCAGGTCTTCGCGGCGTCGAAACCGAATTTTGCGGCCTTTGCCGCACGGGTCAGCGCGCCACCCACCGCCGCGTCCAGCGCAGCGAAGGCCCCCGCGGGCGCGCCGGGGGCGGCAAGGATGGCAATGGTGCCGCTGGTGGGCAGGCTTGCATCGGAAAAGGCGATATCGAGCATATGGATCACGGTGCTCCGCTACGAAGGTGTTGGGCAGGCAGGATAAATTCCCGTGCCAGCACGCCGCGCCCCGGACCGATACAACCCTGTCCGGGGCCATCGGCACCGATAAGGGCATGACGGCGCGCCATGAGTAAGCTAATGCGAACAGCATGAATACGCCATCCATGCCAGCATATGAGGACGGATTCCTTCTGGATCTGTCCCTGCGCCTTGCCGATGAGGCCGCCGAACTGATCCGCGCCATCCGCGCACGCGGGTTTGCGACCAAGGTCAAGACCGACAGTTCCCCTGTGACCGAGGCCGATCACGCGGCGGAAAAACATATCCTTGCGGGGCTGCGCGCCCATGCCCCCGCCATTCCCGTCGTGGCGGAGGAAGAAGTCGCCGCTGGCATCATGACCGATACCGGGCGGGAGTTCTGGCTGGTGGACCCGCTGGATGGCACGCGGGAATTCGCCGCCGGGCGCGATGACTTCACCGTCAATATCGGCCTTGTGCGCGATGGCCGCCCGGTGCTGGGCGCCGTGGCCCTGCCGGCCTACCACCAGCTATATGGCGCGGGCGCCGGGCGCGGGGCCTTCCGCATCGACGCCAGTGGCACGCAGGCCATCCATGTCCGCAAGCCACCAGCCGAGGGGCTGACCGTGCTAGCGTCGCGCCATTATGCCGATGACCCGCGCCTGAAGGAATTCCTGGGCGGGCATACCATAGCCCATCTGGGCAATATCGGCTCGGCGGCCAAGTTCATCCGCGTGGCCGAAGGGGTGGCCGATCTGTATCCCCGCCTCGGCACGACCATGGAATGGGACACCGCCGCCCCGCAGGCCGTTGTCGAGGCCGCCGGCGGTTCCATCACCACGCCCGATGGCAAGGTGCTGGGCTATGGCAAGGCAGGCTTCCGCAACCCGCATTTCCTGTGTCGCGGCGCGGCCTGACCCGGGGCCATGCACACACGCCTGCTGCATAACGACCCGCAGGGGATCGCCACCGCCGCAGCGATCCTGCGCGCGGGCGGGCTGGTCGCCTTCGGGACGGAAACGGTCTACGGCCTTGGGGCGGATGCGGGCAATAATACCGCCGTCGCCGCCATCTATGCCGCCAAGGGACGACCGGGCATCAACCCGCTGATCAGCCATTTCGCCAGTGCGGACGCCGCTTTCGCGCAGGTCGCGGCCACGCTGCTGGCGCGCAGGCTGGCCGAACGGTTCTGGCCCGGCCCCCTGACGATGGTGCTGCCGCGCGCGGCGCATTGCGGCATTTCCCCCATCGCCACCGCGGGGCTGCCCACCGCCGCCGTGCGGGTCCCGGCGGGGGACGCGACGCAGGCGCTGCTGGCGGCATGCGGGTTTCCCGTCGTGGCGCCCTCGGCCAACCCGTCGGGGCGGGTCAGCCCGTCCGACGCGCAACATGTGCTGGCGGGACTGGATGGCCGCATTGACGCGGTCCTTGACTGCGGCCCCTGCCGCGTGGGCGTGGAAAGCACGATCATCGGCCTGGGTGGCGACGCCCCTGTCCTGCTGCGCCCCGGCGGCATCACGCTGGAGGCGCTGGAGGATGCATGCGGCATGACGCTGGCCCTGCCCGCCCGCGGCAATGATGTCCGTCCCAGCGCCCCCGGCCAGCTTTCATCGCATTACGCGCCCGGCCTGCCGGTGCGGCTGGAGGCGACGGCGGTGGAACCCGACGAGGCCCTGCTGGCATTCGGCCCCCCCCTGCCCGGCAGCGGGCTGGCATGGAACCTGAGCGCCACGGGTGATTTGCATGAAGCGGCAGCACGCCTCTTCGCGGGGCTGCGGTTTCTTGATATGGAGGGGCACCGCCGGGGACTGGTCAGGATTGCCGTGCAGCATGTGCCCGAACATGGGCTGGGCCGTGCGATCCGTGACCGCCTGATCCGTGCGGCCAGCCCGCGAGCATAATAGTTTCAACCGCATGATCCGATCCCGGTGCCCCTGAAATGAGCGACACAATCGACCCCAAGGAACTGAAAATCCTTTCGGATATCCTTGCACTCGTACTGGAAGAGCATGCTGGCCAGTCGGAAAACGCGCTGGCTGCAATCCGCACGCGGGCGAAAAAGAACCAGGTGACGGGCGGCGCGCTGAAAAACCTGTTTGCCGCCATCGCCCCCAATCCCCCCAAAAAGGCGCCGCCAAAGCCCCGCGCGCCCCGCGCCACGAAGGCCAGTGCGGCGGCCGCGAAGGAGATTCAGGAGTCGCACCAGCGCATTTCCCAGCTGACGGAAAGCATCCGTCGGCTGGATACCGAAATACGCGACCTGAAGGTGAATAATGAGGCGCTGCAGTTCGAACTGAACCAGACGCGGCAGGCCCGTGCCGAAACGCAGGCCGCCCTGTCGTCCGCCGTGCAGTACCGTCCCCCCCCGCGCCGTTCGGGCCTGCTGGTGGCGGCGGCGGTGGGGGCCCTGACCGGCTTCGCCCTGACCGAAACGTGGCACCTGTTCATGTCCGGCAGCCCCGCGCAGGCCAGCGCCACCTACCCACCCGTCCATCATCATGGGCAGGCCTGGCTCATGCCGTCCGCCCATCCCCTTCTTGCAGGAAACATGCCGTCATGACCGTCTCCCCCCCCACCACACCGGCACGGCAGGACCTGATTGCCCGTTTTACCGACATGCTGGGACCCGTGGGCGTGATTACGGGCGAAACCGATACCGCATCCTACTGCACCGACTGGCGTAACCTGTACCACGGCCGCGCGCTGGCGGTGCTGCGGCCCGCCAGTACGGAAGAACTGTCACGGCTTGTGCAGTTCTGTAACGAACATGACGTGCCCATGGTGCCGCAGGGTGGCAACACCAGCATGGTGGGCGGCGCCACCCCCGATGGCAGCGGGCGTGAAGTCGTCATCTGCCTGTCGCGCATGAACCGTATCCGCAACATCGACCCCAATGACCTGACCATGGAAATCGAGGCGGGCGTCACGCTGAAGGCGGCGCAGGATGCGGCAAGGGAAGCCGGGTTCATGCTGCCGCTGTCCATCTCGTCCGAAGGATCGGCGCAGATTGGCGGCGTGCTGGCCACCAACGCGGGTGGCAACAACACCCTGCGTTACGGCAATGCGCGTGAACTGGTGCTGGGGCTGGAAGCAGTCATGCCCGATGGCGGGGTGTTCCATGGCCTGCGCCGCCTGCGCAAGGACAATACGGGCTATGCCCTGCGCCAGTTGCTGATCGGGTCCGAAGGCACGCTGGGGTTCATCACCACGGCCATCCTGCAGTTGCACCCACAACCACGCGCGATCGAGGCCGCCCTGTGCGCGGTGGATGACGCGCAGGCGGCGCTGAAACTGCTGGGGCTGCTGCGCGCGCGCGACCCAGCGCTGCTGCAGGCGTTCGAGTTCATGTCCGGCACCGGCATGGACATGGTGATCGACCTGATCCCCGGCACGACCCTGCCGCTGGGGGAACGGGCCCCTGCCTACGTGCTGCTGGAACTGGCCACCCCCCGTCCCGACGCCGACCTGCGCGAATATGCCGAGGACGTGCTGGGCGATGCGCTGGAGGAAGGCATCATCACCGACGCCGTCATTGCCGAAAGCGAGGGCCAGCGCACCGGATTGTGGAAACTGCGTGAGGAACACGCCGAAGCCCAGCGCCGCGCGGGTGCAAGCGTCAAGAACGACGTATCGGTGCCCGTGACCCATGTGCCCGAACTGATCACGCGCGCGACCGTGGCGTGCGAAAAGCTGATACCTGGCATCCGTCCCGCCCCGTTCGGCCACATGGGCGATGGCAACATCCACTTCAACCTGGTCCAGCCCGAAGGCATGGCGCCCGACGCGTTCCTGGCCCGCAGCCATGACATCATGGATACGGTGGCGGCGATCGTTAAGGAACTGGATGGTTCGTTCTCGGCCGAACACGGGGTGGGGCAGCTCAAGCCCTACATGATGCCGTCATGGCGCGGCGGGGCGGAACTGGCGGCCATGCGCCACATCAAGGCCGCCCTGGATCCGAAAAACCTCATGAACCCCGGCAAGGTCCTGCCGCCCGTCACGCCGGGGACATGAGGCCGTCACCCTCCGCACGGCAGACTGAAGGCTGGGGCCAACCCCAATGCATGAAGGGATCACCCCTTTTGCACCGGCGGGAACAGGGTTAGACAGGGGCATGCCTGCCGTCCGCCCCGTTCCCGACCGCCTTGCGCCGCGCCTGTCGATTCTGGACAGCTACATGCTGCGCCAGCTTCTGCTGGCGCTGGTGGCGACGACGGGCGCGCTTGTGACGCTGATCTGGCTGACCCAGTCCCTGCACTTCGTGTCGCTGGTGGTGGGGCGCGGGCTGTCGCTGCGCGTCTTTCTGGAACTGACCAGCCTGCTGATCCCGTCTTTCATCGCGGTCATCCTGCCCATCACCACGTTCGTGGTGGTGCAGTTCATCTACCAGCGCCTTGGCACCGACCGGGAACTGACGGTCATGCAGGCGGCCGGGCTGTCACCTGCCATGATGGCGCGTCCCGGACTGGCCTGCGCCGCCATCGCGACAGCGACGTGCCTGGTGCTGAATGTCTGGATCGTGCCGGTTTCTTACCATGCCTTCCGCCAGTACGAATTCCAGATCCGCAACCGCATGGCCGCCTTCCTGGTGCAGGACGGGGTGTTCACGCAGGTATCGGACAACATGACCGTGTATATCCGCGCACGCGACAAGGACGGCACGCTGCACGGCATCATGGTGGAAGACGACCGCACCCCCGGTGCCGAGGCCACCATACTGGCGGAAGAAGGCAACCTGGTCATCATCAACGACCAGCCACGCGTGGTGCTGTTCAACGGATCGCGGCAGGAAATCGACAGCCGTACCGGGCGGCTGAACGTGCTGACCTTCACCCGCAACACGATCGACCTGTCCAGCCCGCATACCGCGCATACGCGCCTGCCCGACGCCAATGAACTGCCGATCTCGCAACTGCTCCACCCGGACATGCGGCTGTATTCGCGCCGGGATGAAAGCAAGATGTTCATCGAGGCATGGCGCAGGCTGAGCACCCCCTTCTGCGCCTTTTCCTTTGCCATGATCGGGCTGGTGGGGGCGATGGGCGGCAGCTATTCCCGGCAGGCCAGCATCATGCGTCCGGTGCTGGCCATACTGGCCGTGGTTGCGGTGCAGGCGTTGACGCTGCTGGTGCAGAACCTTGCATCGCGCAACCTGCAGCTCATGCCACTCATGTGGGTGTGCACGATCGGGCCGGGCGTGATCTGCGCGGGCATCCTGTTCTGGCCCGAACTGCGCGCCGACCGTGAAGCCCGGGCGATCGCGGGCGGCACGCGCCCATGAAGCCTGCCTTCACGCTGTCGCTGTACATCGCCCGGCAGTTCACCTATGCCACGGTGTCGGTGATCGCCTTCCTGACCGGGCTGATCACCATGTTCGACTTCATCGACCTGCTGCGCCGGGTTTCCACCCGTCCCAACGTGCCGACCTCGCTGGTCAGTGAGATCGCCTTCCTGCACATCCCCTTCGCCTGTCTTGAAATCCTGCCCTTTGGCATCCTGCTGGGCGGGATCATATGTTTCTGGCGGCTGGCGCGTTCATCGGAACTGGTGGTGGCGCGGGCGGCGGGCATTTCGGCATGGCAGTTCCTGGCGGGGCCGGTCACCTGCGCCGTGCTGATCGGGACGTTGGCCACCACCTGCATCTCCCCGCTTTCATCGGTCATGTACCGGCGGGCGGAAATGCTGGACCGCCAGTTCCTGCGTGACAACAATGGCAAGTCGCTTAACCTGAGCGGGGGCACGCTGTGGCTGCGACAGGGGGATAACGGGCTGGTGGACCATGGGGTGGACATCATTCACGCACGCCATGTCAGGCTGACGGGAAGCGTGCTGCATATCCGCGGCATCACCATTTTCCGGCTTGGTCCCGATGACAACCTGCTGACCCGCATCGAGGCCGACCGCGGCTATCTGGGCAAGGAGCGTTGGGTGCTGGAAGGGGCGCGGCAGCTGCGCCCCGATGAACTGCCCGTCGACATGGGTGAAATGACGCTTCATGCCGACCTGACGCTGGCAGGGGTGGAGGAAAGTTTCGCCTCCCCCGATACATTGTCTGTCTGGGCGCTGCCGGGCTTCATCCAGCAGCTGAAACGCTCGGGCTTTTCCACCATCCGCCACCGGCTGCATTTCCAGACCCTGCTGACGCTGCCGGTGCTGTCGGGCACCATGGCGCTGGTGGCGGCCGGTTTTTCCATGCGGCCCACGCGGCGTGGCGGGGTCATACGCATGATCAGCTTCGGGGTCGCGGCCGGTTTCGCGCTGTTCGCGCTGTCCAAGATCGCCGCCCAGTTTGGTGAAACGGGCACATTGCCGCCCCTTCTTGCCGCGTGGGCCCCCACCGGGGCCGGGCTTTGTCTTGCGGTCACGCTACTTCTTCATCTAGAGGACGGTTAATGGACCGTCCTGCTCCCCTCATGCGCGCGCCGTCATCGCCACGGCTTTCTGCCGTCCTGCGGCAGTTCCCGCGCGGGTTGCTGCTTTCGGCCACCATGCTGGGGGGGATGATGTGCGCGCTGCTCCCCGGGACAGCCCAGGCGGATACGCCACCCGACGGCCCCAGGCGCAGCAGGCCCATCCACGCCCCGAAAAGTCAGCCGCAGGCGCCCGTCACCTTTTCAGGCACGGTTTCCAATACCGACCCGATGACGTTCCAGGCCGACCATGTCGCCTATGACAGCCGCAACGGCATCGCGACATGGACCGGAAACGTGCAGCTGTGGCAGAATGACCAGATCATGCGCGCCGACAAGGTGGTGTATGACCGCAACACCGGCATAGCCTCCGCCCGGGGCAACGTGGCCATGGTGGAACCAGACGGCACGGTGCTGTTTACCGAATATGCCGAACTGAGCAACGGCATGCGTGACGGCATCATGACCCGTCTGTATGTCCGCATGCAGGATAATGCGCGCATGGCCGCGAACGGCATGCGCCGCACCGGCGCCAAGGTCAACGACCTGACGCGCGTGGTCTATACGGCGTGCGAGATATGCGCCCGCCACCCCGAACGCGCGCCGTTCTGGCAGTTGCGCGCCTATGACGCCACGCATGACATGCAGCACAAGCGGCTGGAATTCCGTGATGCATTCGTGGACTTCTTCGGGGTGCCGATTTTCTACCTGCCCGCCTTCTCCATGACCGACCCGTCGGTCCGGCGGCAGAGCGGCTTCCTGACCCCCGGTTTCACGCCACATGACCGTTACCTGGGCACGTATGTCACCATTCCCTATTACTGGGTCATCGACCGGCAGTCTGACGTAACGCTGCAGGGCCTGTTTTCCACCCGTACCGGGCCGGAGCTTACGGCAAACTACCGGCGCTATTTCAGCAATGCGCGGCTGAACCTGACCGGTGGCATCGCGTACGATACCCATCATGACACCGACTACGTCAACACCTTCGGGCAGGAGGTGGACAGTTCGGGAAACCATGGCGTACAGGGCTATATCTTCGCCAATGGCCAGATTTCGATAAACAAGACGTGGCGGGCCGGGGCGAACATACGCTGGGCCAGTTCGCCCAATTTCATGCGTGACTACCGTGTCAGCGGATACGGGCAGGACACGCTCAATTCCAACGTCTACCTGGAAGGGTTCGGCACGGGATCGTATTCCCGCCTTGATGCCGAAGGCTACCAGGGCATGAACCAGGGCGTCATCCACAACCAGGACCTGCCGTGGGTGCTGCCGCGCTACACCTACAGCTATTTTGGCCAGCCGGATTCGCTGGGTGGGCGGTTCAGCCTCGATACAACGGATTTCTACGTCTATCGTGAAAACGGGACATCGGACCAGCGCGGGCAGCTTTCGCTCAACTGGGATCGGCCGTTCCACAATTCGCTGGGACAAATATGGGACCTGACCCTGCATGTTGAATCGGCCATCCACCGCGCGACCGAACTGAACCAGCAGCCCAACTACGCCCGCACCACCCGCGCACAGGTGGAAGGACAGGTGCTGCCCACCGTCGGCCTGAAGATGAACTGGCCCTTCCTGCGCAGCTTCAACCACAATACCGGCACCCAGATCCTCGAACCCATCGTACAGTTCCTGGCCGCGCCCAACACGGGCAACAGCACGTCGCGCAACATTCCCAACGAAGACAGCCTGTCGTATGAATTCACGGATTCCACGCTGTTCTCGCTCAACCGCTATGCCGGCACGGACCGGCTGGATGGCGGCCTGCGCGCCAATGTCGGGCTGCATAACAACTGGACATGGAACGGCCACCAGATCGATGTGCTGATCGGTGAAAGCTTCCAGGAACATATCGACCACAACCGCCTGCCCTATTCCGGCCTGAACCACCACCTGTCGGACGTGGTGATGGGCACGCATATCGTACCCAACCAGTTCTTTGATTTTGACGGCAAGATGCGCCTTGACCCCTATGGCGGCAAGGTTGACTTCGCTGATGCGCTGGGCAGCGCGGGCTTCAGCCATTTCCGTGTCACGGGCGGCTATCTGTTCGAACCGGTCACGCCCTATTATTATTATGCCCAGCGTCCCTACACCACGGCGGCGCCCGACATCTATTACAAGCCCGTCAGCGAACTGACGGTGGGGGCGGCGTCCAACTGGGACAACTGGCACATTGCCGCCTATCTGCGCCGCAGCCTGTCACGCAAGGAAAGCGTCGCGGTGGGTGGCGACGCGGGATACCAGAATGACTGTTTCGGGCTGGATGTCATGTATCTCAAGCAGTACACCACGATTGGTGGCCAACAGAGCAATTCAACCGTAATGTTCTCCCTTACGTTCAAAACCATCGGTACATTTGGTATCAATGGCTGACCTGATGCGCGAAAGACCGAGCTGGATGTCATTCTTCCCCACCTCCCGTGGCGCTGTCCCCTCCCCTGCATCGCGGCGGGGCCGCATGGGCGGCCGCACCCTTGCGGCAACCCTGCTGGCGTGCGTGGCGCTGGTGGGTCATGAACAGGCTGCCAGCGCCCGCACGGCCCGCGCCATTGCCCAGCAGGCGCAGGCGGCGGAAGACCAGGACGCCATCATCGCCACCGTGAACGGTGCGGTCCTGACCAAGCGCGATGTCGATACGCGCGGACGGCTGTTTGCCCTGTCATCGGGGCTGGATGTCAGCGACGACGTGATGCAGCGGCTGCGCCCGCAGATCGTGCGGCAGCTGATCGATGAAAAACTGCGCATGCAGGAAATGCTCGACCGCCATATCAACGTGCCGATCCAGCAGATCGGGGACGCCATTGCCGGCATCGAACAGCGTAACGGCATGCCCCAGAACGCCCTGCGCAACAAGCTGGCGGAAGATGGCGTCTCGCTGACCACGCTGATTGACCAGATCCGCGTGCAGATCGGCTGGTCGCAGGTGCTGCGCCAGGAAACGGCCGAACATGGCCGCATTACCGCATCCGAGATCGAGCAGCGCATGGCCGCGCTGAAGCGTGAGGATGGCAAGCCGGAATACATGATCAGCGAGATTTTCGTACCGGTGGAAGATCCGCGCCATACGGAAAACGAACTGAAATTCACCGAAACCATCATTCAGGAACTGCGTGCGGGCGCGCCCTTTCCCATTGTCGCCGCCCAGTTCTCGCAGGGGCAGAGCGCGCTGGATGGCGGCATGATGGGCTGGACACAGGAAGACGGGCTGGACCCGCAGGTGGTGGACGTGGCGCGCAAGATGCCTGATGGCGCCATTTCCAACCCCATCCGCGTCGCGGGTGGCTATGTCATCGCCACCATTGCCGAACGGCGGACGGTCGGCCACCAGATGGCCACCATCCTGACCATCCGGCAGGTTTTCTTCCCCTTCGACGCGCCCCTGGATCCGGAAAACCCGACCGACCAGCAGAAAGCGACGCTGGACACCGCCACGGCGTTCGCCAACGAAGCCAAGAACTGTGACCAGATGGAAGCCGAGAACAAGAACCTGGGGGAAAAGCACCCCAGCGATCCCGGCGAACTCATGCTGAACCACCTCAACCCCCAGATGCGCGAAATCCTTGAGCCACTGGGCCCGGGCAAGACCAGCAAGCCGCTGGTTTCAAGCGAAGGCATCCTGGTGCTGATGGTCTGCACCCGTGATGAGCGCAACATCGCCATCCAGACCCCCAGCCAGATTGCCGACCACCTGATGAACGAACGCGTGGAACAGACATCACGGCAGCTGAACCGTGACCTGCAGCGCCGCGCGATCATCGACATGCGCTCCAAGACCTGATCGGGCCATGACCATGACCGAACGGCCCCGTGGGCTGGAACCCCTGCGCGAGACCATTGCGCGGCACGGGCTGGATGCGCGCAAGGCGCTGGGGCAGCACTTCCTGCTGGACCCGGCCATTACGGCGCGTATCGCGGCGCTGGCGGGGGATCTGGCGGGACAGCACGTGGTGGAAGTCGGCCCCGGTCCTGGCGGCCTGACCCGTGCGCTGCTGGATACCGATGCCACCAGCATTGTCGCGGTGGAGGTGGATACACGGGCGGTTGCCGTCATTACGGAACTTGCCGCCCTTGCGCCCGGTCGCCTGCGGATCATCGAAGCCGACGCCATGCGGTGCGACCTGACCACGCTGTGTCCTGCCCCGCGCCAGATCATTGCCAACCTGCCCTATAACGTTGGCACGCCGCTGCTGGTCGGGTGGCTGCGGCAGGCGGCGGCGTGGTCGCGGCTGACATTGATGTTCCAGCAGGAAGTGGCCGAACGTATCTGCGCCGCCCCCGGTTCGGCGCATTACGGCAGGCTGGGCGTGCTGGCGCAGTGGACGTGCCGCTGTGGCGTGCAGATGCATATTCCCCCCGGCGCGTTTTCCCCGCCGCCCAAGGTCCATTCCGCCGTGGTCGGGCTGATCCCCCACGCGCAGCAGCCCGATACGGCCGTTTTCCGCGCCATGGAACAGGTTACGGCGGCGGCATTCGGCCAGCGGCGCAAGATGCTGCGCGGCGCGCTGAAATCCATCGGGGGGGAAGCCCTGCTGGCTGAAGCGGGCATTGACGGCAGCCGCCGGGCCGAGACACTGGATATTGCGGAATTCGACCGCCTGGCCCGCCTTCATGCCCGCAGGGCCGCGACGCCGTCCTGATCCGGCACGGCCATGGGCTGCGGGGCGTACATGTAATCGCGCGACAGGGGCACGGCATCGATTTCGCGCACCAGTTGCAACTGGAAATTCAGGTGCCCCTGCACGCGAAAGGCCAGTTCGGACACCACAAGGTAGAATTCGAACATGCGGCAGAAGCGTTCGTCATACAGCCGCGCGACCTGCTGGCGCCGTGCCGCGAAACGGCTGCGCCAGTGGGCAATGGTGCGCGCGTAATGCAGGCGCCAGATCTCGCAATCCGTCAGCCATAGCCCGGCGCGTTCCACGGCGCCGACGGCTTCACTGACCGCCGGGGAATAGCCACCGGGAAAGATGTAGCGGTCAATCCATGGATTGGTCACGCCCGGCCCTTCCCTTCGGCCAATGGAATGCAGCACCATGACCCCGTCGGGGCGCAGGGCCGCGCGCATGGTGGCGAAAAACGCCGGGTAATGGGCCACGCCCACATGTTCGAACATGCCGATGGAAATGATCCGGTCGTACTGCCGGCTGACGGCGCGGTAATCCAGCAGTTCAAAGCGCACGCGCCCGTCCAGCCCCGCGGCCCGCGCACGCTGGCGGGCAATGTGCAACTGTTCCACCGACAGGGTAATGCCCGTCACCTGCGCGTCATAATCACGCGCCAGCGTCAGGGCCATCCCGCCCCAGCCACACCCCACGTCCAGAACGCGCATGCCGGGGCGCGACAGGTGCAGCTTGGCCGCCAGATGATGTTTCTTGGCCGCCTGCGCCTGTGCCAGCGTTTCATTGCCCGTGGGAAAATAACCGCATGAATACTGCATGTCCCCATCCAGGAAATGCCGGTACAGCCTGCTGTCCAGATCATAATGATGCGCCACGTTCCGCCGGGCGCGCCGCAGGGTGTTATCCTGCAGCCATGTCCGCGCAATATAGCGCAGGGAACCAAAGATCCGTTCCCCCGCGGGGCTGCGCCGCATGACATTGAGCATGAGCACATGCAGCAGGTCATACAGCGTGCAGCCCACCGGGCGCAGCGTGCCCGCCATGTAGGCTTCCCCCACCTTCAGCGCGGGATCAAGCAGCAGGGCACGCACCGTTTCCCCATCCGCGATCCACAGGCCCGCCTGTGGCCCGGGGCCACCTACATATACGCGCCTGTCGCCGCCGGGGTAATAGACATCCAGCCGCCCCAGGGTAATGAAATGTGCAAAGGCGCGGTCCAGCAATACGGATGCCATCACTCGTCCCCTTCACGCATGCCCGCCCGGCAACAGGCCGATGCACCCGCCCCGGAAACGACAAAAGCCCGGAAGAGTTTCCTCTTCCGGGCTTTCGCAACCGGTCAGGCACCCCGTTGGGGCGACAGGATCAGGTCAGTCAGGCAGCCGGGGTTTCCTCGACAGCGGTTTCTTCCGAAACCTCGCCTTCGGTTACCGCGCCTTCTTCGGCCAGAACCTGTTCGTCGTCCTGATCGACGCCGATTTCCTCACCACGTGCCTGACGTTCCGCTTCTTCTTCGGAACGGGCAACGTTGACGGTGACCTGCATGGTCACTTCCGGGTGCAGGGCGACGCTGACTTCATACAGGCCAAGCTGCTTGATCGGCTCGGGCAGGATGACCTGGTTGCGGCCGATGGTCAGGCCAGCCTTGGTCGCGGCTTCCGCGATGTCACGGGTCGTGACGGAGCCATACAGGCTGCCGCTGTCGCCAGCCTGACGGATCAGGATGACGGACAGGCCGTGCATCCGCTCGGACAGGCGCTCGGCCTCCTCGCGGTTCTTGAGGTTCTGGGCCTCAAGCTGTGCACGTTCACGTTCGAAACGCTCGCGGTTGTGTGCGTTGGCGCGGATCGCCTTGCCCTGGGGCAGCAGGAAGTTACGGGCATAACCCGGCTTCACCGTGACGATCTCGCCCATCTGGCCCAGCTTCTCGACGCGCTGGAGCAGGATGAGTTCTACTGCGGACATGGTTCTGCCTCCCTCAGCTTACAATGTAGGGCAGCAGGGCCAGGAAACGCGCACGCTTGATGGCCTGGGCCAGTTCACGCTGCTTCTTGGCGGACACTGCCGTGATGCGGCTGGGAACGATCTTGCCACGTTCGGACAGGAAGCGGCTCAGCAGGCGCACGTCCTTGTAGTCGATCTTCGGCGCATTGGGGCCGGAGAACGGGCAGGACTTGCGACGACGGTAGAACGGACGGCGCGCGCCAACCGCAACGCGGCGGGCGGCGGGATTGATCTCGGTTGATTCGGACATCAGCTCTTACTCCGCTTCGGCGCTGGCAGTGGCGTTGGCGCGCTGCTGTTCTTCACGCTCGTTACGGGCGCGGAACTCCTCGCGGTCATCGAAATTACGGCGCGTGCCGCGACCGCTTTCAAAACGACCGGAGGGCTTGGGCCCACGGAAGCCACGCTCACGCTCGTCACCCTTGCGCGACAGGATGACCGACGGTGCTTCGTCAATCTCATCCACACGCAGGGTCAGCACGCGCAGAACGTCTTCGTTCAGGCTGAGCTGGCGCTCGATTTCCTTGATGGCGGCGGAAGAACCATCCAGGCCCAGAAGCATGTAATGCCCCTTGCGGTTCTTCTTGATACGGTAAGCCAGCGTACGCAGGCCCCAGTATTCACGCTTCTTGACGGAACCGGATTCCGCTTCAAGCTGGGCGGCGATGCCATCGGCGATGGCTTCGACCTGCTGCTGCGACACGTCATTACGTGCAATCAGCACGGTTTCATACAACGGCATTGGGACTCCCTTCGGATCACTTCAACCCCCGCATGGACGGACACGGTCCGCCATGTTGCCACCAGGGCACGGGTATAGCCGGGGACGATGCCACGCACCCGGCAGGGAAGATGCGGTTTGAAACACAAACCCGGCCAACAGACAAGGAAAAAGTCAGGTCAGCGACCTTTTAATCGGCGCCAGCCACGTAAAGACCGGCGTGGGCCTGACATCCTGCGGGCGGTCATGGCGGAATCCGGTCACGGCCCTGACCAGTTCCAGCGGCACATCAAGCATGCTGCCCGGGCCACGCGGGTCGACCAGCCTGCCCTCGCGGCATAGGGTCTTGCGGTCATAATCGGAAATCAGGCCACTATCGTTATTGGTGCGGATGACAAACCAGCCATTGGGAAGGTCCGCAATGGCGTACGGCGCTTCATCATCCGGGTCGGGCTCACCGGTATCGCACAGGCCGAGGGCGTCCAGCAGCGCCGCGCGATCGACACCGTGGAACTTGTAGTACGACATATCGAAATCCATGCTCTCCATTCCTCGCAGCTCCGGGAGGAGAGATGGTCACGTCATATTGTTATAACAAGTATTGAAGTCACGGCTCCGTGCACCATGACCGTCTTTCATTCAGTCCAGACGCAGGTGCGCCGGCACCTTCAGCCCCAGCGTATCGGGAATGGTCCAGATTTCATGAATCGTCCGTACCCTGCGAAAACCGGCCCGCCGGTAATTGGGCAGCGCGCGCGGATGGTCAGCCGAACAGGTGTTGACCCGCAGCACCGCCGGATTCATCGCCCATGCCCGCGCCACCATCTGGTGCAGGAAAACCTGCCCGACCCCGCGCCCGATCCATGCGGGCAACAGGCCGAAATAGGCGATATTGATATCGGGGGCATACCGGCTGTCGAGTTCACAGAATCCCGCGGGCGTGTCGCCATCATACAGCACATGCACGCCAATGCCCGGACTGGACAGCAGGGCCGCAAGGTCACCGTCGGGCATGACGCGGCGCAGCCACCAGCAGTAATCCGCCCCCACGGCGTCATACAGGCCACGATACCACGCAACACCGGGGCGAAAGGTCTGCCGGATACTGTAGCCATGTGGCAGGACAGGCGGAATGCCGGGGGGCGCACGGTCCATGCACAGGAACGTCACATCCACCCCGACCCGTGTTCCATCACCGCCCGGTTCATCACGGGCGGCCGGGCATGGAACCTCAGTTATCATCAAGGAAGGAACGCAGCTTACGGCTCCGGCTGGGATGCTTGAGCTTGCGCAGGGCCTTGGCCTCGATCTGGCGGATACGTTCACGCGTCACGTTGAACTGCTGGCCCACTTCTTCCAGCGTGTGGTCGGTGTTCATGCCAATGCCAAAGCGCATGCGCAGCACACGTTCCTCACGCGGGGTAAGCGAGGACAGCACCCGCGTCGTGGCTTCACGCAGGTTGGTCTGGATCGCGGCGTCAAGCGGGATGACGGCGGCCTTGTCCTCGATGAAATCACCAAGATGGCTGTCTTCCTCGTCCCCGATCGGGGTATCGAGCGAGATCGGCTCCTTGGCGATCTTGAGCACCTTGCGCACCTTTTCCAGCGGCATGCCCAGCTTTTCGGCCAGTTCCTCCGGTGCGGGCTCGCGCCCGATCTCATGCAGCATCTGGCGCGACGTGCGGACCAGCTTGTTGATCGTCTCGATCATGTGGACCGGGATACGGATGGTCCGCGCCTGATCGGCGATGGAGCGCGTGATGGCCTGGCGGATCCACCACGTGGCGTAGGTGGAGAACTTGTAGCCACGACGGTATTCGAATTTGTCCACCGCCTTCATCAGGCCGATATTGCCTTCCTGAATCAGGTCAAGGAACTGCAGGCCGCGATTGGTGTATTTCTTGGCGATCGAGATCACGAGGCGCAGGTTGGCCTCGATCATTTCCTTCTTGGCGCGCGCCGAATCCCGTTCACCACGCGACACGGTGGCATAGACGCGGCGGAATTCGCCCACCGGCAGGCCGGTTTCCTGTGTCAGTTCAGCCACCTGGTTGCGCAGCCGGATCACCGTCTCGCCATGCTTGGCAAGGAAGTTCTTCCATGACTTGGCCGGCAGGGTGGCGACCATGTCAATCCAGCCGGGATCGAGTTCGCGGCCACGATATTTCAGCAGGAAGTCATCACGTGACACGCGGGTGCTTTCCGCCAGCCGCAGCATGCGCCCTTCCAGGCCGTTCAGGCGCTGGAAGATTTCCTTCAGGTGCTCGACCAGCACCTCGATACGCGCATTGTGCAGGTGAACCTGCTGGACCTTGCCCACCAGTTCCATGCGCAGCTGCTCGTAACGGCTTTCATCATCGGCGGAGATTTCCTCACCCGCCGTGAATTTTTCCAGCCGCTCGGCCTGCACCCTGTGCAACGCGTCGTACAGCGCCTCGACTTCCTCGAACTGTTCAAGGATTTCGGGCTTCAGCTTTTCCTCAAGCGCCGACAGCGACAGGCCGGCCCCTTCGCCTTCGCCCTCACCTTCGCCCTCGGTTTCCTCGGCTTCCTCGTTTTCGGCGCCTTCGTTTTCACCAAAGGCTTCCTCGCCTTCCGTGGCCTCGACGGGGTCGTTGCCGCCGGACTGCATGGCCTCGAGATCCACGATGTCACGCAGCAGCATCTCACCGGCCTTGAGCCGCTCATGCCACGAAATGATGGCGCGGAAGGTCAGCGGGCTTTCGCACAGGCCGCCGATCATCTCGTCCCGGCCGGCCTCGATGCGCTTGGCGATCGCGATTTCACCTTCACGCGACAGCAGTTCGACCGAACCCATTTCGCGCAGGTACATGCGCACCGGGTCATCGGTGCGGCCCAGGCTTTCGGTATCGACGTTACCGGCGGCCGGTTCCTCGCTCTCGCTTTCTTCCTCGGCGGTGTCGTCGCTCTTGGTTTCGGCGGGGGCCGGGGTTTCGGTTTCGTCGTTGTCCTCGTTCTCGACAACCTGCATGCCCATTTCCGACAGGGCCGCCATCACGTCCTCGATCTGTTCGGAGGACATCTGGTCCTGTGGCAGGACGGCGTTGAGTTCGTCGAAAGTGATGTAACCGCGTTCCTTGCCGCGGGCGATCAGTTTCTTGACGGCGCCGGACCGGGTGTCCAGCAGGGTCGTATCGTTATCCTGATCCCCCGAAGCCGTGTCCGTACCCGTGGCTGTCTTTGTCGCCATGCCCGATCAATCCCTACCCAGCAAATCCGTTTACGCAAGCGCGCACACCCTGCCCGCGCACAGTGGCCGTTCCCTTTTCCGCCCGCCGGTATGTAGCGGGACAGGATACGGCCAATCATACCGTTTTCATCTGCTTTTGTCTGGTGCAGGTGGTCGATAACATGGCCGAAGTCAAGGGTTGCCCCGGTTCATTTCATGCATTCGGTCAATTTTCCGCCTTATTCATCAAGGTCGGTACCACCCCGGCGCAGGGTATCAAGCGCCAGCAGGCGGGTGCGCAGGCTGGCCCATGCGGCTTCATCCAGATCGCCCGCGCACATCCGTTCGGTATCGGCGCGAATTTCGGCGGCAAAGCGTTCAACATTCAACAAAGCGTAAAAATGCCACCACTCGTGCCGTGGGTCGGTACCGAACAGGTCGTCATCCCCCTGGCCACCTTCGCGCCGCCCGCGCACGGCCCGCACGCGCAGGCATACGTCATCCAGCCCCGCGGTGGACAGGCAGGCCGCCAGTTCATCAGGTGGCGGCAGTTCGCCACGGGCATCATACAGGTCCAGCAGGTCCTCCCGCAGGGCGGCAAGGTCGGCTGGCAGTTCAAGGCGGCAATAGGCGTCCTGCACTTCATCCAGCACGCCGGGTTGTTCGAGGATGATGGCGCTGAGGATGCACTGGCGCTGCAGGTCCGCATCCATGATGGCCACGGGCGACGTGGCGACAGCGGCTTTTTTCACGCTGCCGCGCACACCGCTTCGGCGGAAGGTCTGGAAAAAACTGTCCAGCAGGGTGGAGCGGTATTCTGATGCCAGCGCCTTGTCGGGAATCAGGCCCGCGACCTCCACCAGCCTGCGGCGCAGGGCCGCGCGCTGTTCCGGGCCAGGGTTGCGCACGCCCTCGCTCAGCAGGCCGAACAGCACGTCCCCCATCGGGCGCGCCCCCGCGATCAGGGCGGCCATGGCGGCGGGACCGTCACGGCGCACCAGGCTGTCGGGGTCATCATTTTCAGGCAGGGCGCAGAACCGCAGGCTACGGTCCACGTTCAGCAGCGGCAGCGCGGTTTCCGCCGCCTTCACCGCCGCGCGCTGTCCCGCCGCGTCACCATCGAAACACAGCACCGGGGCCGGGGCGACCTGCCACAGCGCTTCAAGCTGTTCGGATGTCAGCGCCGTGCCCAGCGGGGCGACCGCGCCGCGAAAGCCCGCCTGATGCAGGGCGATCACGTCCATGTAGCCTTCCACCACCAGCAGGTCGGACGCGGGCCCCGTGCCGCGCACGGCCTCCCGCGCGCGATCAAGGCCGAACAGCACCCGGCGCTTGGAAAAAATGGCGGTTTCCGGACCGTTGAGGTATTTGGGCTGGCCATCGCCCAGTATGCGCCCGCCAAAGGACACCAGCCGCCCGCGCCGGTCACGGATGGGAAAGGTCACGCGGTTGAAGAACAGTTCGCGCGATGGCGTGCCGTCTTCATCCGCGCGCATCACACCCGCGTCGCGCAGCATGGCGGGGGTTATATCCAGCGCCGCCATTTCCGCCACCAGGCCGCCACGCCCTTCCCCCGACCAGCCAAGGCCGAAGGCGGCGATGGTTTCGTCCGTCAGGCCACGGCCCTGCAGGTAGGCCAGTCCCTCGCGCCCTTCCGGCTGGTACAGCCTGCGCTGCCACGATGCCTGCACCGCATCCAGCACCTCGCCCAGCGTGCGGGCGCGTTCGGCCTGTTCGCGCTGGTTGCGGTCGGGCTTTGGCATTTCCATGCCGGCGGCGGTGGCCAGTTCCTCCACCGCCTCGGGGAAGGAACGGCCCTCGCTCTGCATCACGAAGGTGATGACATCGCCATGCGCCTGACAGCCAAAGCAATGGTAATGGTCATCATAGACATAGAATGATGGCGTCTTTTCCCCATGGAAGGGGCAGCATGCCTTCCAGTTCTTTCCCGAACGCACCAGCTTCGTCCGCCGCCCGATAATGGGGGCGATGGGCGTGCGGGCACGCAGTTCGTCAAGGAATGCGGGATCAAGCGCCATCGTGTCGCATGCCCCCCGCTTCAGGCGGCCAGGCGTGCGCGTACCACGGCGGAGGCGCGCGCGGGATCAAGGGCCGCGCCAAACTGCTGCTTCAGCGCCGCCATGACCTTGCCCATGTCCTTCATGGATGTGGCGTCGGTGCGTTCGATGGCTTCGCGCACGGCGGCCTCGATGGTGGCGTCATCCAGATCGGGCGGCAGGTAGGCGCGGATGATCGCGATTTCGGCGTTTTCCTTTTCCGCCAGTTCGGGGCGACCGCCCTTTTCATACATGGAAGCTGATTCCGTGCGGGACTTGATCATGCCACGCAGCATGGACATCACGGCTTCGTCGCTCACCTGGTCTTCCCCCTTGGCGCGACCGGCGATATCGACATCCTTCAGCTTTGCGGTGATCATGCGGATGGTGCCGACCTTTTCACTCTGGCCTGCCTTCATGGCTGCTTTCAGATCATCCATGAAACGTGCGCGCAAGGACATGACTGTCAACTCCTCTGCCCGGCGGGCGGGGCGGGATGCCCCGTTCGTGCCGGGAATAATTTTCCCATCATCTCATTTCGCAGGTACGTGGGAATTTTCTTCCCAATTACCAGAGACGCTGTTAGGCAATACTCCCGGAAGGGACATCATCCAATGCCGATGACGATAGAAAGTATTATCGAACGCCTCGGCGGCGCCGAACAGGCCGCCCGCCTGACGGGCGTCAGCACCGAGGCCATTCGCAAATGGCGGCAGGCCCGCGCCATTCCGCCCAAGCACTGGACAACCGTGCTGCGCGCTACCGGCCTGTCACTGTCCGACCTGCAACCCGATACAGAATCCGACCGACCGGAGCCCATGATGAGCACGTCAAACCCGATCGCACCGGCCAACAGGCCCAAAGCCGCGACAGCCGCCCTGATCCTGGCGGATGGCACCATTATGTGGGGACGCGGATTCGGCGCGCACAGCACGGAGCGCGCACTGGGTGAAATCTGTTTTTCCACCGGCATGACCGGATACCAGGAAACGCTGACCGACCCGTCCTTTGCGGGACAGATCATCACCTTCACCTTCCCCCATATCGGCAATACCGGCACCACGCCGGAGGATGATGAGGCAGCGCGCGTGCATGCCCGCGCGCTGGTGGTCAAGGAAGACCTGACGGCGCCGGCCAACTGGCGCTCGACCGAATCGCTGGACGCATGGCTCAAGGCGCAGGGCATTCCGGGCATTTGCGGCATCGACACCCGCGCCATCACGCGGCGCATCCGCGAAGGCGGCCCGCAGACGGCCGTGGTGGCCTATCCCGCCGACGGAAAGTTCGACATCCCCGCCCTGCAGGAACGCGCCCGCGCGTGGCCGGGGCTGGAGGGCATGGACCTGGCGGGCGAAGTCACCTGCGCAAAACCCTATACATGGGCCGAAGGCGTGTGGCAGTGGCCGCACGGCACCGTGGCCCTGCCTGAAAAGCGCCGGAAGGTGGTTGCGGTCGATTACGGGGCCAAGCGCAACATCCTGCGCTGCCTTGCCACCGCGGGCTGCGACGTGACCGTGGTGCCCGCGACCGCGACGGCGCAGGACATCCTCGCCCTCGATCCCGCTGGCGTGTTCCTGTCCAACGGGCCGGGCGACCCGGCGGCGACGGCGAAATACGCGGTCCCGGCCATTCGCGGCGTGCTGGAAGCGGGCAAGCCGGTATTCGGCATCTGCCTTGGGCACCAGTTGCTTGCCCTGGCCCTTGGGGCAAAGACCTACAAGCTGGCGCGCGGGCACCGTGGGGCGAACCAGCCGGTCAAGGACCTAGCGACGGGCAAGGTGGAAATCACCAGCCAGAACCACGGTTTCGCGGTGGACGACAAATCCCTGCCCAATGACGTGCGCGCCACCCATACCAGCCTGTTTGACGGATCGAACGAAGGCATTGCCACCAGCCGTTACCCGGCATTTTCGGTGCAGTACCACCCCGAAGCCAGCCCCGGCCCGTCCGACAGCCATTACCTGTTCCGCCGTTTTGTCGACCTGATCGACACCACAACCAAGACCGCGTGAAAGCCGACCCATGCCAAAACGGACAGACATAAGCTCCATCCTGATCATCGGCGCCGGCCCGATCGTTATCGGCCAGGCGTGCGAATTCGACTATTCCGGCGCGCAGGCCTGCAAGGCCCTGAAGGAAGAGGGCTACCGCGTCATTCTGGTCAACTCCAACCCCGCCACGATCATGACCGATCCGGGGCTGGCGGACGCGACCTATATCGAGCCGATCACCCCGGAATTCGTCGAACGCATCATACTGCGTGAAAAGCCCGACGCCGTGCTGCCCACCATGGGCGGCCAGACCGCGCTGAACACGGCCATGGCGCTGGACAAGTCAGGCTTTCTGAAAAAGCACGATGTCGAACTGATCGGCGCCAATGCCGAAGTGATCGACCGTGCCGAGGACCGGCAGAAATTCCGCGAGGCGATGGACGAGATCGGGATCGAAAGCCCGCGCAGCCTGATCGCCCATACGCTGGAGGAAGCGCGCAGCGCGCTGGCGACCGTCGGCCTGCCCGCGGTCATCCGCCCGTCCTTCACCATGGGCGGCTCGGGCGGCGGCATCGCCTACAACAAGGAAGAATTCGACCGCATCGTCTCCTCCGGGCTGGACGCCTCCCCCACCACGGAAGTCCTGATCGAGGAATCCGTGCTGGGCTGGAAGGAGTACGAGATGGAGGTCGTGCGCGACACGGCTGACAACTGCATCATCATCTGCTCCATCGAAAACATCGACCCGATGGGCGTGCATACCGGCGATTCCATTACCGTCGCCCCCGCGCTTACGCTGACGGACAAGGAATACCAGCGCCTGCGTGACATGTCGCTGGCGTGCCTGCGCAAGATCGGGGTGGAAACCGGCGGGTCGAACGTGCAGTTCGGCATCAATCCCGTTGATGGCCGCGTGGTCGTGATCGAGATGAACCCGCGCGTGTCGCGTTCCTCCGCCCTGGCGTCCAAGGCGACAGGCTTCCCGATTGCCAAGGTCGCGGCCAAGCTGGCGGTCGGCTACACGCTGGATGAACTGACCAACGACATCACCGGCAGCACGCCGGCATCGTTCGAGCCGACGATTGACTACGTCGTGGTCAAGATCCCGCGCTTCACGTTCGAGAAATTTCCGGGCACCCCCGCCCTGCTGTCCACCAGCATGAAGTCGGTTGGCGAGGCGATGGCCATTGGCCGTTCCTTCCCCGAGGCGCTGCAGAAGGGCCTGCGCTCGATGGAAATCGGGCTGGCCGGCCTTGATCCGGTGGAAGCACCGGGCGATGGCGGCCCCGACGCCTTCCGCGCCGCCCTGTCGCAACCGCGCCCCGAGCGTATCCTTATGGCAGCACAGGCCCTGCGCGCGGGACTGAGTGTCGAGGACATCCACGACGCCTGCCGGTTTGAACCGTGGTTCCTGCGCGAACTGGCGCGGATTGTCGCGGCTGAACACACGGTAATGCGCGACGGCCTGCCTGAAGACGCCGACAGCCTGCGCACGCTGAAGGCCATGGGCTTTTCCGACATCCAGCTGGCGCGCCTGTCAGGCACCAATGCCGATGAAATCGCGAAGCTGCGCGAAAGCCGTGGCGTGCTGCCGGTCTACAAGCGCATCGACACCTGCGCCGGTGAATTCGCGTCCCCCACGCCGTATATGTATTCGTCCTATGAAGGCGGATATGGCGTGCCGGAATGCGAAAGCCGCCCGACCGACCGCAGGAAGATCGTCATCCTTGGCGGTGGCCCGAACCGGATCGGCCAGGGGATCGAGTTCGATTACTGCTGCGTCCATGCCGCCTACGCCCTGCGCGAAGCCGGGTTCGAGACGATCATGGTCAACTGCAACCCCGAAACCGTCTCGACCGACTACGACACGTCCGACCGCCTGTATTTCGAACCGCTGACGGCGGAAGACGTGATCGCCCTGATCCGTCGCGAACAGGCAAACGGCACCGTGCTGGGCTGCATCGTCCAGTATGGCGGCCAGACGCCGCTGAAGCTGTCGCACGCGCTGGAAGCCGCGGGCATTCCCCTGCTGGGCACGCCGGCCGATGCGATCGACCGTGCGGAAGACCGCGAACGCTTCCAGGCCATGCTACACAGGCTGGGCCTGCGCCAGCCCGCCAACGGCATCGCCCGCAGCCCGGCGGAAGCCGAAGCCGTGGCCGAGAAGATCGGCTACCCGGTCGTGGTCCGCCCGTCCTATGTCCTGGGCGGCCGCGCGATGGAAATCGTGCATGACCGTGCCAGCCTGCAGCGTTACATGCGCGTGGCCCTGCAGCTTGCCGGTGCGGAAGTCGCCAACGGCCCCGTGCTGATCGACCATTACCTGAATGACGCGATCGAGGCGGATGTGGACTGCATCGCCGATGGCAACGAGGTCTATGTCGCGGGCGTCATGGAACATATCGAGGAAGCAGGCATCCATTCCGGTGACAGCGCATGTTCGTTGCCGCCCTACACCCTGTCGCCCGCCATCGTGACCGAACTGAAAAGCCAGACCGAGGCCATGGCCCGGGAACTGGGCATTGTCGGCCTGATGAACGTTCAGTACGCGATCAAGGGGCAGGAAATCTTCGTGTTGGAGGTCAATCCGCGTGCCTCGCGCACCGTGCCGTTCGTGGCCAAGGCCACGGGCGTTCCGGTGGCCAAGATCGGCGCGCGCGTCATGGCTGGCGCGAAGCTGGGTGAATTCCGCCTTGATGACCGGGCGGTCGCCCCGCATGTGGCGGTAAAGGAAGCGGTTTTCCCCTTCAACCGCTTCCCCGACGTGGACACGATCCTCGGCCCGGAAATGCGCTCCACGGGTGAGGTCATGGGCCTTGACGCCTCGTTCGAACGGGCATTCGCCAAGTCGCAGCTTGCCGCTGGCGTGAAGCTGCCCCTGTCGGGGACGGTGTTCCTGTCGGTGCGCGACAGCGACAAGCCCGCGGTCAAATCCATCGGCCGCCTGCTGTCGGAAATGGGCTTCCGCATCGTGGCGACGCGCGGCACGGCCAAGTGCCTGCGCGAAGCGGGCGTGAGCGTGGACGTGGTCAACAAGGTGCTGGAAGGCCGCCCGAACTGTGTCGACGCCATCCGGTCGGGTGAGATCCAGATGGTCATCAACACCGCGCAGGGGGCGCAGGCCGTCAGCGACAGTTTCGACATCCGCCGTTCGGCGCTGACCCATGGCATTCCCCACTACACCACCATCGCGGGCGCACGCGCCGCAACGCATGCCATTGCGGCCATGCGCGAGGGGGTTCTTGAAGTCGCGCCCCTTCAATCCTATTTTAAGGGATCATTCTGAGCGTATCGTATCGAAACGGGTGGCCTGCCAGTCCGAAAACCGGCGGCCACCCGCGTTGCATTGATGCGATAGGCCCGGACACGGCAACCAACAGTCAGTTGTGGAAACTGACCTTCACCTCGGGGACAAACCTTGCAGAAATTTCCGATGACGGGCCCCGGCCTGGAACGGCTTGAAGACGAACTGCGCAAGCTCAAGAGTGAAGAACGCCCCGCGATCATTCGTGCGATCGCCGAAGCGCGGAGCCATGGCGATCTTTCGGAAAACGCGGAATACCACGCGGCCCGCGAACGCCAGTCCTTTACCGAAGGCCGCATTCAGGAACTGGAGGAAATCGTCTCCTCCGCCGAAGTCATCGACCCTGCCTCCCTGTCGGGCGACCAGGTGAAATTCGGCGCGCGCGTCAAGCTGGTGGATGAAGAAACCGACAAGGAAGCCACCTACCAGATCGTTGGCGTGTACGAAGCCGATATCAAGCAGGGGCTCCTGTCCATTTCCTCGCCGCTTGCCAAATCCCTGATTGGCAAGAGCATTGGTGACAGCGTATCCGTCCCCGCCCCCGGCGGCGACCGGACGTATGAAATCCTGGAAGTCACCTACGGCTAGGCATACCAACCGTGATCACGCTTGAAGACATCACCGCCGCCGCACAGCGGATAAAGGGGCGCGTGCTGCACACGCCCACCGTACCCTGCCAGACACTGTCGCGCGCGACCGGCGCGGATATCGTGCTCAAGCTCGATAACCTGCAGGCTGTCGGTTCGTTCAAGGAACGCGGGGCGGCCAACAAGCTGGCCCTGCTGACCCCGCGCGAACGCGAACGCGGCGTCATTACCGTCTCGGCCGGCAACCATGCGCAGGGCGTCGCCCGCCATGCCTCCCTGCTGGGTATCGACGCGGTCATCGTCATGCCGCGCTTCACGCCCGCCGCCAAGGTCACGCGCACCGCCGCGTGGGGGGCGACCGTGGTGCTGGAAGGCGACAACTTCGCCGAAGCCACGGCGCACGCCAACATGCTGTGCCAGCGCGAGGGCCGGGTGTTCGTCCACCCCTATGACGATCCCGAAGTCATGGCGGGACAGGGCACCTTCGCCCTTGAACTGTTCGAGGATGCGGGACCGCTGGACACCTTCGTCTGTCCCATCGGCGGTGGCGGCCTGCTGGCAGGCTGCGCGGTAGCGGGGCAGGCCCTGCAGCCGAATATGGACATCATTGGCGTACAGGTGGAGAATTTCTCCTCGCTTGCCGGTTTCCCCGGTGATGAGGTGCTGCCGCCGGGTGGCCCCACCATTGCCGAAGGCATCGCGGTGCTGCAGATCGGCCGCCAGCCGCTTGAAGTCATCCGCGAACTGGTGTCGCGCGTACTGGTCGTGCCCGAAAGCGCGATCGAGACCGCTATCACCATGCTGGCGGAAGGGGCCAAGCAGGTCAGCGAGGGCGCGGGCGCCACGGCGCTGGCCGCCGTGCTGACCTATCCCGAACTGTTCCGGGGCAAGCGGGTGGCGCTGCCGGTGACCGGCGGCAATATCGACAGCCGCATCCTGGCCAACACGCTGCTGCGTTCGCTGCTGCGTGACGGGCGGCTTCTGTGCCTGAAAATGGAAATCCCCGACCGCCCCGGCGTGCTGGCCGATATTTCGCGCAAGATCAGTGATGAAGGCGGCAATATCATCGAGGTCTCGCACCAGCGCCTGTTCACCACGCCCAGCGTGCAGGCCGCCGAACTGGAAGTCATGGTCGAAGCCCGCGACCCCGACCACGCCCGCGCGCTGGAAGCGGAACTGGCCAAGACCTATATCGTGCGCCGCGCCTGAACCTGTGGGTTCAGGCAATACCACGACATAAAAAACCTGCGGGGCATATTTCCCCGCAGGTTTTTTTAATTTGAGGAATAATAGAAGGTTTTGGTGAGGCTTTTTTCAAAAAGCTTAAGGGAACGCCGCCTTTTTGAAAAAAGGCGGCACCCGGAAACTTTCATTACTTGGTCCCGAACAGCCGGTCGCCCGCATCGCCCAGGCCGGGACGGATATAGCCATGTTCATCCAGCCCCCGGTCAATGGCACAGGTGACAATGCGCACATCCGGATGGGCCTTGCGCAGGCAGGCGATCCCTTCGGGGGATGCCAGCAGGCAGACAAAGACCATGCGCGCGCACCCCGCCTGCTTCAGCCGGTCAACGGCGGCGACTGCACTGTGCCCCGTCGCCAGCATGGGATCGACCACCAGACAGATCCGGTTGCCGACGTCATCGGGCAGCTTCAGGTAGTATTCGACCGGTTCCAGCGTTTCGGGATCACGGTACAGCCCGACATGGCCAATCCGCGCCGAGGGCACAAGGTCCAGCAACCCGTCGAGAATCCCGTTCCCCGCGCGCAGGATGGAAATCAGGCACAGTTTCTTGCCCGCCAGCCGCCATGCCTGCATGCGTTCCATGGGGGTGTCGATTTCTACCGGTTCCAGCGGCAGATCCCGCATGGCCTCGTAACCAAGCAGCAGGCTGAGTTCACGCGCCAGGCGGCGGAACTCGCCCGTTGACGTATGACGTTCACGCATGAGTGTCAGCTTGTGCTGCACCAGCGGGTGGCTGACGACAACGACGCCTTCATCATGCGTGGCGGCAGGCTGGGTCATATCCATTCCTTCAATCGGGTTCGTTCTGATCAGGTAGCGCCATCACGCGGGACGAAAGTCAATGCCAGTCCGTTCATGCAGTAGCGCAGGCCCGTCGGTGGCGGCCCGTCAGGAAAGACGTGGCCGAGGTGGCCATTGCAGTGGGCACAGTGCACTTCCGTGCGGGTCATGCCATGGCTGGTGTCGGTCGTGGTGCCGAGCGCACCCGGAATCGCATCGAAAAATGACGGCCATCCGCTGCCGCTTTCATATTTCGTGCCGGAACGGAACAGTGGCGTCCCGCAGCCCGCGCAACGATATTCCCCGGCACGCTTTTCATTGTTCAGCGGGCTGGAACCGGGGCGTTCCGTCCCATGTTCGCGCAGGATGCGCAGCTGTTCGGGGGTCAGGCAGCCACACTGCGCCCCACTGGTATTCGCGGTATCGGTCATGACGATTTCCTTCCTCCTGCACACGGGCATTTCGCACCCGCTTCTTTTAGGGCATCATGCCACCCAAAATAAAACAGGGAGACAATACCCATGAACGACCAGGCTCGCGTAAACAAGACACCCCGTCCCGTCATGCTGGCCATCCTTGATGGCTTTGGCTGGCGCGAGGACCCGGCGGACAATGCCGTGCGGTCCGCCCGTACCCCGGCATTCGACCGGCTGTGGCAGGCGGGACCGCATGCCTTCCTCAAGACGTGTGGGGAGGATGTGGGTCTGCCGCAAGGGCAGATGGGCAATTCGGAGGTCGGTCACCTGAATATCGGCGCAGGCCGGGTGGTGATGCAGGAACTGCCGCGTATCTCCACCGGGCTGTCCGACGGGTCGGTGGCGCGCAGCGCGGTCATGCGCGATTTCATTGCCGCGCTGAAAAAAAGCGGTGGTACCTGCCATCTCATGGGTCTTGTCTCCCCCGGTGGGGTCCATGCCCATCAGGACCATGCCGTGGCCCTTGCGCGGATCGTGCGCGAGGCGGGCGTGCCCGTGACCTTCCATATCTTTACCGACGGGCGTGACACGGCCCCCCAGTCCGGCCATGGCTATGTCAGCCAGCTTCTGTCCGCCCTGCCCGACGGCGTGCGTGTCGGCACCGTATCCGGGCGGTACTACGCCATGGACCGTGACCGCCGCTGGGACCGGGTGGAAAAGGCCTATAACGCCATTGTCGCGGGCGATGGCCCCCATGCGGGCGATACGCTGGAAGTACTGGACCGCGCGTATGAAGCGGGCACCACGGATGAATTCGTGCCCCCCACCGTGATCGGGGAATATGGCGGCATGCGCGACGGTGATGGCGTGCTGAGTTTCAATTTCCGCGCCGACCGCATCCGCCAGCTGCTCGATGCCCTGCTGGAACCGAATTTTGATGGCTTCAGACGGGCACGGCTGGTCAACCTTGCCGCCGTGACCGGCATGACGCGCTACAGCGACCGGCTGGCGGGACTGATTACCGTGCTGTTCCCGCCGCAGGAACTGCATGACCTGCTGGGCGATGTGGTGTCGGCGGCGGGGCGTAAGCAGATCCGCATGGCCGAGACCGAGAAATATCCCCACGTCACCTATTTCCTCAATGGCGGACGCGAGGGCGAACTGCCGGGCGAGGACCGGGTGATGGTGCCCTCGCCCAAGGTCGCGACCTATGACCTGCAGCCCGAAATGTCCGCCCCGGAACTGACGGACCGCGCGGTGGAAGCCATCAACAGCGGCAAATACGACCTGATCGTGCTGAACTTCGCCAATGCCGACATGGTGGGCCACACGGGCGTGCTGTCGGCCGCGATCCGGGCGGTCGAGGCCGTGGACCAGGGGCTGGGCCGCATTGCGGATGCGATCCACCATGCCGGTGGCGCGCTGCTGGTCACGGCGGACCATGGCAATGCCGAAACCATGTTCGACCCCGAAACCAATGGCCCGCACACGGCGCATACGCTCAATGTGGTCCCGGTCGTGCTGGCCGGGGTGAAGGACGCGAAACTGCATGACGGGCGTCTGGCCGATCTGGCCCCCACGCTGCTGCAGCTTATGGGCCTGCCCCAGCCTGCAGCCATGACCGGCCATTCCCTGCTGGATGGGGCGACGCCATCCTGACATCCGGCCTGACCCTGACTGCCCGCTGGCGTGGCTGCATGGCCAGCGGGATCATCCTTGCCTGCTGCATGGCACCGTCGGCATGGGGCGCGCCCGTCGCCCACCATGCCGCGACCGGGACCGGTACCCATACCGCTACCCATGCGCCCACCGCGCGCGAACAGCGCATCCGCCAGCAGCTTGAAGCCGCGCGGAACGCGCGTGAAAACCTTGTCGCGCGCCAGCAGCAGCAGGCGCATGACCTGGAAGAACGCCGCAAGGTGGAACTCGAAGCCCGCGAACAGGCCCGTCAGGATGCGCAGAAGGCCGCCAGCCTGTCCGCCGCCACGGTCGACGCCACAGCCCGCCTGCAGCGTACCGAACAGCAGGCCGCCGACCTGGACAGCCGCATTACCGGCCTGCACACCGAACAGACGGCCCTGCGCCAGCAGCTTGCCCGTGAGGTCGCGCGCCTGTCGCCGCTGCTGCCACTGGCCGAACGTCTGTCGCTTTACCCGGCGGATACGCTTCTGGCCGTGCCCCTGCCGGCCGACCGGGCGGTCACCGGCCTGCTGGTCGTGCATGGCATGATGGGCGATATCGCCAGCCAGACCCGTGCCATCCATGACCGCCGCACCCAACTGGCCCGGCTGGATGGTGAACTGGCCCAGCAGCAGCAGCAGATGCGCCAGGTGGTCAGTGAACGCGAAAGCCAGCGCGATACGGTCAATCGCGCCGCCCACGCGGCGCTGGAGGCGCAGCAGCGGTCCAACGCCGCCGCCGCATCCGCCACGCAGGCCGTAGAAGAGGCCGCCCGTCGCGCATCCAGCGTGCAGGACGCCATTGCCCGGATCGAGGCGACGGAAGAACAGGCGGAAAAGAACCTGGAAGAAGCCGCCCGCGCCGCCGAACGCGCCCATAACATGCAGGCCGCCGCCGCCGCCCGCAGGCAGGCGCATGAAATGGCCACGGGGGCAGGCCCCGGCATTACGCCCGCCACCAGCGCCAGCGCCAGCGCGGGCGCGCCCGTGGCGGGCACGGTGCTGACCGCATGGGGCCACCCGACCGAAAGCGGCCCGGCCACGGGCATCACCTATGCCCCGCCGTCACGCGCGACCGTACGCGCGCCATGCACGGGACGCATTGATTTCGCGGGTGCGTTCCGCACCTATGGGCAGATGATGATCGTTGACTGTGGCAAGCATTACCGTTTCGTGCTGGCGGGACTGGGTGAAATTGCGGTGGCGGCGGGGCAGCAGGTCAGCCATGGCGCGGCAGTGGGACAGATGCCACAATGGAACGGCGGTGGCAGCAGGCCCACCCTGTTCGTGCAGCTGCGCCATGGGGGCGGCACCGTCAATCCGGCCCCCTATCTGTAATATGGGCACGAGACGGTTTTATCCGCATGCAGGTTGGGTATATGCTGCGCCCCCGTGACGGATGGGCAAGACCACGTTACAACGCAACGCGAAGAGTACATGCAGGCCAGCCAGATCATGATGGCAGGCATCCAGGAGACAACGACGCATGAAGTTCCGTAATGGCTTGCTGATCGGTTGCGCCTTTCTTGCAGGGATCGCGGCAGCACCGCAGATTGCACATTATTCAGCAGGCAGGTGGGGCGATATCGCCCCCATGGCCCATGCGGCGGACACTGTCTCCAAGGATGACAATTCCCCACACGAGATCGAACAGCTCATGTTCCTGTTCGGTTACGTGCTGGAAAAGGTGAAGGCCAATTATGTCGAGCCCGTCTCGACACGCGACCTGATCACCAATTCGCTGAACGGGATGCTCAGCGGTCTCGACCCGCACAGCTCCTACATGACGGAAAAGCAGTTCTCCGACCTGCAGGTCCAGACCAAGGGATCGTTCGGCGGCCTGGGGCTGGAAGTCCAGGGGGAAGACGGGCACGTGCGCGTCGTCTCCCCCATTGACGACACGCCTGCGGCCCGCGCGGGCATCAAGCCCGGTGACTTCATTGTCGCGATTGATGGCAAGAACATTGACGGGCAGCCGCTGGACCAGGTCGTGACCCAGATGCGCGGCAAGCCCGATACCCGCATCACACTGACGCTGATCCGTGAAAAGGCGCCCAAGCCCATCATTGTCACCCTGACCCGCGCCATCATCCCGCTGCAGGTCATCAAGTCCGCGCTGTACGACAATGTCGGCTATATCCGAATCGCGCAGTTCAACGAGGAAACGCAGTCCGGCCTGCTGGCCGCGTACAAGAAGCTGCAGGCCCAGACCCATAACAAGATGGCGGGCCTGATCATCGACCTGCGTTCCGATCCGGGCGGGCTGCTGACACAGGCGATTGACGTGGGGTCCGACTTCATCCGCAGCGGTGAAATCGTCTCCACCCGCGCCCGCCACCCGCAGGACAGCCAGCGCTGGGATGCCCACAATACCGACATCACCGGCGGCCTGCCGATTGTCGTGCTGATCAATGGCGGTTCGGCCTCGGCCAGTGAAATCGTGGCCGGTGCGCTGCAGGACCACCAGCGTGCCGTGCTGCTGGGTGAAAAGACTTTTGGCAAGGGATCGGTCCAGACCATCTTGCCCATCCCGGGCGAAGGCGCGATCCGCCTGACCACGGCGCGGTACTACACGCCGTCGGGCCGTTCCATCCAGGGGCTGGGCATCATGCCCGACATCCCCGTGCGTGAAGCCCATGACGATGCGGGCTACAGCATCCATGAAGCGGATCTGGCGCATATCATCAAGAACCGGGGCGGAAACACCGCGCAGGCCCCGTCGCGCACCGACCTGCCCGCAATCGCCAAATCCATCCCGGCACAGCCGCCTGCAAACTGGCCCACATTCGACCCGACCAAGCCCACGACCGACTTCCAGCTACAGGAAGGGCTGAGGGTCGTCCGTTCCATGGCGGGGCTGCCCGTTGCGGCTGAACCGCCAATCCATGATGACAGGGCGAAGGCAACCCCGGTGCCGTCCGCCTCCGTCCCGCCCAAGGCGGCAGCACCTGCCGCGCCAGCAGGCACGCCCGCGACGCCGACAACACCCGCCACCCCTGCCGCCCCGGCGGAAAAGGAAGGCCCCACGGCGCCATCCACCCCTCCGGCGACGGCGCCGGCCGTCCCTGCCCACCCCTGATCCAGCCGGAAGCCGCCGCCATGACCGACCTGCCCTATCGCCCCAATGTGGGGGCGCTGCTGTTCAACCGACAGGGCATGGTGCTTGTCGCGCGCCGCACCGACATGGAAGGCGCGGGCGGCCCACCGGACCAGGGTGTATGGCAGTGCCCGCAGGGGGGCATTGACGAAGGGGAAGACCCGCAGACCGCCGTCCTGCGCGAACTGCATGAGGAAATCGGCACCAATGCTGCCGAAATCATCGGCACCTACCCGGAATGGCTCAGCTACGACCTGCCCGCGCACCTGATTGGCAAGGCGCTGGGGGGACGTTACCGGGGCCAGACACAGAAATGGTTTGCCCTGCGCTTTACGGGACAGGATTCCGATATCAGGCTGGATACGCACCTGCCTGCCGAATTCGACATGTGGAAATGGGTCAGGCTGGAACAGCTGCCGCAGCTGAATGTCGGCATCAAGAAAGATATCTACACAAGGCTTGCGGCGTATTTCGCCCGCTACGCCGTGGCTGCCTGAGGCATAAGCCCCGCCTGCACCAGCGCGGTCATCGTCCTGCCCCGCAACAGGGGTGCCAGATCCAGGCCTGCCATATCCCCTGCCCCGATCCAGCGCAGTTCCGCAATTTCGGCGCTCGCGTCCGGCGCGCCATGCAACTGCCCGGTCCAGATGCGCGCATGAACGCTAAAGCCGGGCTCATTGGCCGCAACATCGACAAAGTCACCGGGCAGTTCCGCGCCCAGCGTTATGCCACAACCCAGTTCCTCGTGGATTTCACGCATCAATGCCTGTTCGGGCCGTTCCCCCGCATCGGGCTTGCCGCCGGGCAGCATGAAGGCGGTCGTGCCGCGCTTGCGCACGACCAGCAGACGTTCGCGCACGATCACCGCCGCACAGACAACCCTGATGATACCCGGCATATGTCCTGTCTCCTGCTGTCCCGGCAGCCTGTTTCAATACAAAAGTTCCTGGTGAGGCTTTTTTCAAAAAGCCTCAGGGAATGCCGCCTCCCTGAAAAAAGGCGACACCCGAAAACCTTTGCTATTTGTCCCCACCCTTGAGCGGCGACATGAGAAAACAGAAGGGTACGACAAGCATGCACCCGATGCCAAGGATCATGAAGACCTCATTATAGGCAAGGATGGCCACCTGCCGCTGGAATTCCTTGTACAACCGTCCCATGGCCACGTTATTCACCACCCCCTGCGCATAACCGCGCGCGACCGCGACCGCACGGCTGTGGGCCAGGTATTCGTTGAATGGCTGGTGATACGGCGTCATCCAATGGACCATCTGGTTCTGGTGCGCCTGCCGCAGTTCGGTCACCAGTGCCGTGGCCCCCGAAATACTGAGTGACCCCAGCACGTTACGCGCCATGCTGAACAGGGCGGACCCGTCGGCGTTCAGTTCGCGTGGCAGGGTGGCGTAGGTAATGGTGGCAATCGGCACGAACAGGAAGGCCATGGTGCCGGTCTGGCTCATGCGGAACAGGACCAGATGCCGGAAATCCAGATCGGGCACCAGTTGCGCCGACCACAGCATGGACACCCCCATCAGGAAAAAGCCGAATGCGATGATGTAGCGCAGCTGGATGTATTTCATCCCGATGCCCACCAGCGGGATCAGCACGATCACCACCATGCCGCCAGGCGACAGGATCAGGCCGGACATGGTGGCGGTATAGCCCATGATCTGCTGTGAAAACTGCGGCACGATAATAGCCGAGGAATAGAGCAGCGCCCCCACCGCACCCATAAGCCCCGTGCCCACCGCAAAATTGCGGTCCTTGAACACCCGCAGGTCCACAGCTGGGTTCTTCGCCCGCAACAGCCAGACAACCGCCCCCCCGATGCCAAGGAAGGCAAGGATGGCCATGACGACGATCATGCGCGAACCGAACCAGTCCTCGTCCTCGCCCCGGTCAACCGCCACTTCCAGACAGCCGAAGCCAATGGTGATCAGCCCGATACCCACGAAATCCAGCGGCGCCTTCTGCTTGCGCGCCCATGGCGGGTCCTCGACCATGATCGACACCGCGATCGTGGCCAGAATGCCCACCGGCACGTTGATGAAGAATACCCACCGCCATGAATAGTTATCGGTAATCCACCCGCCCAGTGACGGGCCAAGCACCGGGGCGACCACGGTGGCGATGGCGGTCAGGCCGAACGCCGCGGCCCGTTTGTCGGGCGGGAAGGTATCAAGGATGATCGACTGCTGGTTGGGCTGCAGGCCGCCACCAAAGAAACCCTGCATCAGCCGGAACATGATCAGTTCGGGCAGGCTGGTGGAAATGCCGCACAGGAAGGACGACAGCGAAAACATGGAAATGCAGATCAGGAAGTAATGCCTGCGCCCGAACAGCTTGCCCAGCCAGCCCGAGATCGTCAGCACGATGCCGTTGGCCACAAGGTAGGATGTCAACGTCCATGTCGCGTCATCATACGTGGATGACAGGTTGCCCGCGATATGCGGCAGCGCCACGTTGACGATGGTGGTATCGAGAATTTCCATGAAGGCGGCCACCGTCACGACCACGGCGATCAGCCATGGATTGTGTTTCGGTTTCCAGTTCGTGCCATCCGCCGCCCCGGTGGACGCTGCCTGCGCGCTCATTCCGTGTGGACCGTCGGTTCAACCGACAGGCCGATCGACAGCGGCAGGTCCTGTCGCAGCCCTTCGTCAATCAGGATCTTGACCGGTACGCGCTGCACGATCTTCACATAGTTGCCCGTGGCGTTTTCCGGCGGGAAGGCGCTGAAGGTCGCACCCGTGCCCAGCTGCAGCGAATCAACATGCCCCTTCAGCTTCAGGAACGGATAGGCATCAATCGCGATGTCCACCTTCTGGCCCGGACGCATGTGGGTCAGCTGCGTTTCCTTGTAGTTGGCCACCACCCATATTTCAGGTTCGACAATGGACACCACGGTCTGGCCAGCCGTGACATAGGTGCCACGTTCGATGTTGCGCTGGGAAATCCAGCCATCATGCGGGGCGCGGATCTGGGTCCATTCCACGTTCAGTTCCATCTCGCGCAGCCTGGCTTCCGCCTGCGCAAGCTGGGCCTGCTGTTCGGTCACGCGGGCCTCGGTGCTGGAAATATTGGGAATGACCGGCAGGGCGGTTTCAAGGTTGCCCTGTGCCTCAAGCACCTGCGCCTTGGCGGCATTCAGCGCCGCGGTGGCATAGTCGATATTCTGCTGCGATGTCGCCTCGCGCGTTACGCCATGCTGGCGGCGGTAATCGGTTTCCGCCTTGAATTCCTGCGCCTGCGCCTGTGCAAGCTGGCCCTGCGCCACCATCAGGTGACCGGGGAAGTTCTTTTTCGCGACTTCGGACAGCAGGCTGTAATTGCGCACCTGCGCACGCGCGATATCCACGGCCGCCGCCGCCTGGTCACGCTGGGCGCGCCAGTTGCGATCATCAATGCGGGCAATGACATCACCCTGATGGACAAACTGGTTGTCGTTCACCAGCAGTTCGGTCACGTAGCCGGACACATGCGGGGCGACCGCCACCGCGCGACCGGCGGTAAAGGCGTCATCCGTTTCGACTTCATTGCGGTGCAGGAACCAGTAAAGCCCACCCAGGACAAGCAGCGCCACCAGGCCACCGATCAGGATCACCTTGCGCCGGGGGGATGCTTCCTTGGCCTTTTCCTGCTCGTGCCCAGTGTCCTGTGCGGTCTGTCCGTCTTCAGCTGCCTTGCCTTCGTCCGCGGCCATCTGCTTCCCTCATCATCACTTTTATTGCAGCCCCTGATCCTGTCATCCACGCATTGACCGAACGGGTCGGTCAATCCATTGCACGAAGCTTGCAACACTTCAACCGCCATCACCGGCCCGGGCGCACATTCAGCGCAGTTTACAGCGTAAAGGCCTGATTGCGTACCATGCGGGCATACAGCCCGTTTTCATCCATCAGTGCATCATGCGTGCCACATTCCACCGCGCGGCCCTGCGCCATGACCACGACCAGATCGGCTGAACGGACGGTGGACAGGCGGTGGGCCACCACGATGGTCGTGCGTCCGTGGCGCAGATGCGTCAGGGCGTTCTGTACAATGGCCTCGCTTTCGCTATCCAGCGCGCTTGTCGCCTCATCCAGCAACAGCACGCGCGGGTTGCGCAGCAGGGCGCGCGCCAGCGCCACGCGCTGCCGCTGGCCACCCGACAGGCGCTGCCCGCCGGGACCAACCACCGTGTCATATCCCCGTGGCAGGGCCTGAATGAATTCATCCGCCGCCGCCGCCCGGGCCGCTGCACGCACCTGCCCGTCATCAGCCTGCGGGTTGCCCATGCGGATATTGTCCATGACCGACAGGTCAAACAGCAGCGTGTCCTGACTGACATAGGCGATCGCGTCACGCAGTTCCGACAAGATCAGGCGGCGCAGGTCCACGCCATCGAGCGTGATGCGCCCCCCCGATACGTCATGCAGGCGCGGGATCAGCGACAGCGCCGTGGACTTGCCCGCCCCCGACGGGCCGACAAGGGCCACGGTCAGGCCGGGACTTGCCACGAAATCCAGTCCCTCCAGCCCCATGCGCCCATCGGGATAACGGAACGTGACCCGTTCAAAGCGCAGGTCGCCCCCGCCGGGCGGCAGGTCGATCGCATCGGGCGCCTGCGCCACGGCCACGGGTTCGTCAATCACGTCAAACACGCGCTGCAGGCCGCCAAGACCTTCCTGCAGGGCGATATTGAGCGTGCCAAGCGCACGCAGCGGCCGCGCGGCCAGCAGCAGGGCCGCGACAAACCCGGAAAAATCACCCAGCGTGGCCCCGCCCTGCGTCGCGCGCCACCCGGCAAAGCCCAGCACGGCCGCAACCGCGATCCCGCCCAGTATCTCCAGCATCGGGTCCACGCGCGCACGCCCGCGGGCAATGCGCAGCAGCCCCGCATGCAGTCCGTCCAGTACATGCCCCGCCCGGCGTTCTTCCGCGTCTTCCAGTCGATAGACGCGGATGGTGCGCGACTGGCTGAAACTTTCGGTCAGCATCGCGCTCGTCTCGCCCACCTGTTCATGCACGCCACCGGACTCGCGGCGCAGGCGCTTGCCCAGCCTGCGCACCGGCATGGCCGCGATGGGATACAGCACGGCGGCAATCAGGCTGAGTTCCCAGTCCATGTACAGCATGGAGGCAATCAGCCCCACCACCGTCACGGCGTCACCCAGCGCATTGGTGGCGCGGATCATCGCCTCACGAATCGCCACGGCGTCGGTGGTGAAGCGGGCGGCGATCTGGGCCGGGGCCTCGGTTTCAATGCGCGAGATATCGGCATGGACCAGATGGTGGAACATGCGCTGCTGCAGGCCACGGATCACCAGCAGCACCAGCGACTGCACCGCGATCGACTGCCCGTACTGCGATATGGCCTTCGCCACCGTGATCACCACCACCAACAGCGGCACCTGATACAGGATACGCGGATCATGGTCGGCAAACATGTCCAGCGCACGCTGGATCACCAGCGGATACAGCGCACTGAATATGGCCATGAGCGCCGTCAGCACCATGACGGTCAGTATGCGCAGCTTGTGACAGGCCAGTTCATCATGCCACAGCCGTCGCATCAGGCTGCGTGACGACACCGTTTGCGTGGGTGCGGCCTGCCTGTCGGGCATGGGCGTTTGAATCGCGTTCATTAACCGGCCTATAGCCGCATGGCCGCCCAAAACAAAGGCCCGCGACACATGGTTACAAATTATGTCTCGGCAGGGGGACCGTCACGCAATACCCCATCCATGCGCGCCACACAGGCCGCATGACCTGCGGTGCAGCCATTTTCCAGCCACCATCGCCGCACCCGCGCCAGTACCCGGCCCACCATTGCGCCCGATGCGCGCCCGGTCGCCATGACATCGCGGCCCGCCAGCGGGAAGACCGGCTTTTCCATTGCTTCCAGCCCGGCCCGCAGGGCATCCCACGTGGCCGCCCGCTGTCCCGCCATGTCGGCCTGACGCAGCCATGTACGCCATGACAGGTCGCGCAACGCATGATCGGCCAGCATGGGCGCAAGCACGTCCGCCCCCATGCCGGGCAGCGGCACGGGTTCGCCGCGCGTCTGCGCCAGCGCCGTGGTAACGGCGCGCGACAGCTTCAGCCGCCGCGCCACCTCGCGCACATCCCCCGACACCAGGGCGGCAAGGCGCAGCACCGCATCCGCCGGTGCGCCACAGGCCAGCAGGCGGCCAAGGCGGCTGATGTCGTAGCCTTCGGGCAGGACATGGCCCAGCACACCGGCATCATGCATCTGGACCAGCGTGCGCGCCACATGCGGCCCGACAAGGATACGGCGCAGTTCCGACCACACCCGTTCGACCGACAGCCGGTCGATCATGCCCGACAGGGCGGCAATGGCGGCAATCGCTTCCGGTTCGGGCGCATCCCCGCCGTAACGGGCCTGAAAGCGGAAAAAACGCAGGATGCGCAGCGCATCTTCCGTAATGCGCAGCCGCGCATCCCCCACGAAGCGGATCCGTCCCACCGCCAGGTCTGCCCGCCCGTTGAAATAATCATGCACCACGCCCGCGCTGTCGCACGACATGGCGTTTATGGTGAAATCGCGCCGGGCCGCGTCCTCGCGCCAGTCACGGGTCCAGGCCACGGTGGCGTGGCGGCCATCGGTTTCCTCATCCCGGCGCAGGGTCGTGATCTCGAATGGACGCCCCTCCAGCACGGCGGTGACGGTGCCGTGCGACAGGCCCGTGGGCACCACGCGCATCCCCGCCTGTTTCAGCCGTGCCATCACCACATCGGGCGCAAGCGGGGTGGCAAGGTCGATATCCGACACCCCGCGCCCGCACAGCAGGTCACGCACCGCGCCCCCCACCAGCCGCGCATCGGGCAGGATGGACCATATCCGCGCAAGCTGCCCCGACACGTCCGGCATGTCCCGGCGCAGGCCATCAAGCGGGTTGATCCCGGTCATGGTCAGGTTTCGTCCGGCAGGGTCGACAGCGGGAAAAACACATGCTGGCTCCAGACCCCCAGGCAGGGCACGCCACGGCAGTTTCCTTCCACCGCCAGCGCGGCCAGTTCGTAATAGACCGGGCGCGCGATCCGTGCCTCGATCGGCAGCGCGCCATCCCCGTCACGCACATGCAGGTAGGGCACCGGCCCCGTGCCGCAGCCTTCGCACGGCACGTCCCACGCACAGCGAATCGGGTGATCCGGCCCCGCGCAGATCACCTGGTCCACATTGGTGCGGAACGACAGCACCTGCCCCCGCCCGCAGCCATGCCATTCCAGGTGGTTTGCGACGAAGGGCGCGTCCTCCACCTCAATCGTGCCCTGCTCGACCGGGGTCTGCAGGCGGTAGCCCCCCTGCGCGTCACGCCGCAGGGTGGATGCGAACAGGCAGACCATCGGCTTGCGACGGATGGGGGAGCCACGGTACAGCCATGTCCCGTCACGCCTGATCAGGAACGGCAGCGCGCCGCATGTGCCCGCCCGCCCCGTGGAAAGGGGGGGCATGGTCTCACCTGTCTCGAAATCGTCCATCAATTGCGTTAACCCGACACTATGGAAGCTGCTGGACTTGATATAGGGATCAACACCGGGTTGATGAAACCCCCGGACCTGTCAGACTGTTGGAATGATGACCATGGATGATACCCCTCCCCTCCATGCGGCGCCGCAGGCGGGCATGACATCTCCCTCCGCCCCCACGGGCGAACAGATTGCAGCCCAGGCCGAAAGCATGGGCGTGCGCCTGCGTGACGCACGTGCGGAAATCGGCCGCGTCATACTGGGGCAGGACCGCGTGATCGACCTTGTGCTGACATCCATCCTGTCGGGGGGGCATGCGCTGCTGGTGGGCGCGCCGGGGCTGGGCAAGACGCTGCTGGTCACAACGCTGGGTCACGTGCTGGGCATGGATGCGCGGCGCGTGCAGTTCACGCCCGACCTCATGCCGTCCGACATCCTGGGCAGCGAGATACTGGACGAGGACGAAAGCGGCCGCCGCAGCTTCCGCTTCGTGGCGGGGCCGGTCTTCTGCCAGTTGCTGATGGCCGATGAAATCAACCGCGCCAGCCCCCGCACCCAGTCCGCCCTGCTGCAGGCCATGCAGGAACACGAGGTCGCGATCGCCGGCACCAACCACCTGCTGCCCCGTCCCTTTCACGTTCTTGCCACCCAGAACCCGATCGAGCAGGAAGGCACCTATCCCCTGCCCGAGGCGCAGCTTGACCGCTTCCTCATGCAGGTGACGCTGGACTTTCCCGATGCCGGGGCGGAACGCGCCATGCTGCTGGCCACGACCGGCACCACAACGGCCACGGCCCGGCCCGTGCTGGCGGCCAGCGACGTGCTGGCGGCACAGGAACTGGTGCGCGCGCTGCCGGTGGGTGAACAGGTGGTCGATGCGATCGTGCGGCTTGTCCGCGCGGCCCGGCCGGAAACGACCGATGACCCGACCATACGCGAAGCCGTGGCGTGGGGCCCCGGCCCGCGTGCGGCGCAGGCGCTGATGCTGGCCACCCGCGCGCGCGCGCTGCTTGATGGCCGCCTGTCCCCCACCATCGAGGACGTGGCGGCGCTTGCCCACCCCATCCTTGCCCACCGCATGGCGCTGTCCTTTACCGCGCGGGCGGAAAATGTCCGCCTGGGCACGCTGATCGACACGCTGGTCGGACGGATCGGCTGACATTGCGCGCGGCCCTGTCCTTTCTCACGCGCCTGTCCGGGCGGACCCCACGGGACGCCGCCCGGACGCCCGCCCCATCGGGCCATGGCGGGGATGATGCCGGCTTCCTGCCCCGCCACCCGGTTTCAGCCACGGCGCTGGCTGATTCGCTCGCCAGTCGCCTGCCATCCCTGATCGTGGCGGCGCGTCGGATCGCGCAGAATGCGGGTGCTGGTCCCCACCCACGGCGCAAGGCCGGCACGGGCGAGGAATTCTGGCAGTACCGTCCCGCCATGTCGGGCGAGGCCGCGACCCATATCGACTGGCGGCAGTCGGCACGCGGGGACCGGGCATTTGTACGCGAACACGAAGCCCAGACCCCGCATACCATATGTATCTGGTGCGATAACAGCGCATCCATGCGCTGGCGGTCCGATGACAGCCTGCCGCTGAAGGCCGAACGTGCCTTTCTGCTGGCGCTGGCCTGCGCCGCCATGCTGCTGCGACAGGGGGAAGACATCCGCCTGCTGGGGCCGACCGGGGCGCCCCCGCTGCGCCTGCGCGGGCGGCAGGCGCTGGAACGCATGGCCCACGCGCTGATCGCCGCCCTGCGCGCCACGGCGGACGAACCCGCCCTGCCGCAGGCCGCCGCCATTCCCGCGCGCAGCCGGGTGCTGCTGTTTGGCGACGGGCTGTATCCCGCGACGCAACTGGCGGCCTTCCTGCGCGCGGCGACCGCACGGCAGGCGACCTGCACGCTGATCGAAGTGATCGACCCGGCGGAAACCGCCTTTCCGTATGAAGGGCATACCCGCTTTACCGGGCTGGAGGATGACACGACCGTGCTGCTCAATGGCAGCGCAGCCCTGCGCCATGACTACGCCGCGATATGGGCCCGCCATCAGGACCGGCTGCGCACCCTGTGCCAGGCGGCGGGCAGCCCGCCGGTGCCACACCTGACGGACCAGCCACCGGAAAAGGCCCTGCTGGCGCTGCACGCCCTGCCGGGCATGGGGAACAGGCCATGATGCTCCTTGCGCCATGGATGCTGCTGGGGCTGCTGGCGCTGCCCGTCGTGTGGTGGCTGCTGCACGCCCTGCCGCCCGCGCCACGCATACAGTCCTTTCCGCCCATGGCCCTGCTGCGCGCGCTCAACGCCCCGCCGCCGGATGCGACCTCCGCCCCGCTGTGGCGACTGCTGCTACGCTGTGCCGCCGTGGGGCTGCTGGTGCTGGGGCTGGCGCAGCCGATCTTTCCACGCGGGCAGGCGGGATCCGCTGATGCCGACTGCCTGATCGTGGTGGATAATGGCTGGGCTGCCGCGGGCACCTGGCCCCAGCGCATCCATGCGCTGGATGGCCTGCTGGATCACCTGTCGCGCACCGGGCATGGCGCGCGCCTGCTGCTGACCGCACGCAATGACGCGCTGGACCCGATGACGGTCCAGCCCACGCAGCAGGCACAGGTGCTGCGTGGCATGATCGACCCGCTCCTGCCCCGCGCATGGTCAGTGGACCGCGCCGCGGCCACACATGCGCTGGGGCAGCTGATGCAGCAGAACTGGCATGGGCCGGTCATCTACGTTGCTGACGGGCTGGCCACACCGGCGGATGCCGCGTTTGGTGCGGCACTGGGCAAAATCGGGCCGGTGCGGGGAATGTACCTGCCCGGTTCGGACATTACGCTGCTTGCGCCGCCGGACGGTGGTGAAAATGGCCTGGCCACCCGCCTGCGCGCCGTACCGCGCCCGCATGCGCGCACATGGCAGCTACGGCTTGAAACCACCACCGGGGGCACGCTGGCCCTTGTCCCCGCGACCCTGCCCGCGGGCAGCGACCATGTGGACATCACGCCCGACCTGCCGGCCGAACTGCGGAACAAGGTCGATCACCTGTCGCTGGATGGCGTGAACGGGCCCGGCGGCCTGCGCCTGCTGGATGAACGTGAACGCCAGCGCCCCGTGGGGCTGATTTCCAGCACATCATCCGACACGCCGCTGATGGGCAGCCTGTTCTACCTGCGCCGCGCGCTGCAGCCCACCGCCGAACTGCGCGAAGGGGATCTGGACACGCTGCTGGCCCGCCCGCTTTCGGTCATCATAGCACCCGACGGCACGCTGGGCAGTCCCGACAGCCGCAGGAAGGTGGAAGCATGGGTGCGCGGTGGCGGTACCCTGATCCGTTTTGCAGGCCCCCTGCTGGTCAAGGGCAGCGACAGCCCCGCCCCCGACCCGAAACCCGCCGATACGCTGCTGCCAGTCCCCCTGATGGGGGGCGAGCGGGTGCTGGGCGGCACCATGTCATGGAGCAGGCCCGAACACCTTGCCCCCTTCCCCGCGTCCTCCCCGTTCCATGACCTTGACATCCCGGGCGACGTCACGGTGTCGCGGCAGGTCCTGGCCCAACCCTCCACCGATCTGGACAGCCATAGCTGGGCGCGGCTGACCGATGGTACGCCGCTGGTGACCCATGCCGCCCTCGGGGCGGGGCAGGTCGTGCTGTTCCATGTCACCAGCACGGCGGAATGGTCCAACCTGCCGCTGTCGGGGCTGTTCGTGGGCATGCTGCAGCACCTGATTGACGAGGCATCGGGGATCGAGACGCCAGCAGGCGCCACCCTGCTGGCCCCATACATGACGCTGGATGGCGATGGCGCGCTGGTGACGCCGCCCGCGGGGGCGCAGGCGCTGCGGGCCGATGCCTTTGGCCACACGGTCCCCACACCGGAACACCCGCCTGGACTGTATGGCCCGCGCAACAGCCGCCGTGCGCTCAACCCCGGTGATGGCCCGGCCCCGCTTGTGGCGCAGGACACCATCGGCACGGCGTCTGACCTGCGCGGTCAGGTGCCTGATCTGGCTATCGGACCGCTGCTCATGGTCCTGGCCGGCCTGCTGCTGGTCGTGGATGGCGCGATAAGCGTGCTGCAGCGCGGGCGGAAATGGGCCCGCCGCGCGACGGTCGCCGCGCTGGCGCTGGCCTGCATGCCGCACGGCCACGCGCATGCGGCAGACATTCCCGCCGACGTGCCGCGCGCGGCGCTGGAAACCCGGCTGGCCTACATCATCACCGGGCATGCGGATGTCGATGATGTCTCGAAGGAAGGGCTGCAGGGGCTGTCGGATTACGTCAATGCCCGGACCTCCGCCGTGCTGGGCCACCCTGATGGCGTGGTGCCGGAACGCGACGACCTGTCTTACTATCCGCTCATCTACTGGCCGGTGACGGCGGATGCCACAACCACGCCCGCCCGCACGGCGGCGCTGAATACCTACATGCGTCATGGCGGCATCCTGATGATCGACACGCAGGGACAGGATCCCGCCACGGCAGGCGACGGTGCGGGCAGCTATACCGGTTCCGCCCCCGGCACGGCGGCGGCCCTGCGGCGCATGACGGCGGGGCTGGATATCCCGCCCCTTGCACGGATGGATAACCACCATGTGCTGTCGCGCACGTTCTACCTGCTGCACGATTTTCCCGGCCGGTATGACGGCATGCCGGTATGGGTGGCGCAGGAAGGCGACAGCACCAATGACGGCGTCAGTCCCGTCATCATCGGCAGCAATGACTGGGCGCACGCATGGGCGGTGGATGACAGTGGCAATACCCCGTATGCCCCCGTGCCCGACGGTGCGGAGCAGCGCGTGCTGGCCTACCGTTTCGGGGTCAATGCGGTGATCTATGCGCTGACGGGCAATTACAAGGCGGACCAGGTCCATGTGCCTGCCCTGCTGAAACGGCTGGGGGAATGATGGGCATGCCCGACCTGTCACGCCACATGATGGCATTCAGCCCGCAGGTGCCGCTGTGGTGCATCTACATGTTGCTGGCCGCCGTGACCGTCATGGCGGTTGCGGGTCTGGCGCGCCGGGTGCGCGGCAGCATGTGGCGGCTTCTGGCTGGCCTGGGCGTGATCGCGTGGCTGTGTGACCCGCAGCGCATTACCGAAACATGGCATCCGTTACCTGAAACCGCGCTGATCGTGGTGGACCAGTCGGCGTCCATGTCCGAACGCAACCGGGGCGACATGGCGCGCAACACCACCGAACGCCTGCAGGCCGAAATGAACCGCGTGCCGGGGCTTGTCCCGCGCATTGTCACGCTGCGCGAGGCCCGGCATGGCGGCACGCGGCTGTTTGGTGCGTTAAGGCAGGCGGCGGCGGATATCCCGCCTTCCCGCCTTGCGGGTGCTGTGCTGGTGACCGATGGCGAGGACCATGACATCCCCGCCAGCGTGCCCGACATGCTCAACCCCGATGACGGACACGGCCACCGCACGCTGCTGCCGCTGCATGTGCTGCTGACCGGCAGGGGAGAGGAAACGGACCGCCACCTGCGCGTGCTGCAGGCCCCGCCATTCGCCATCGTGGGCAAGGATGTCACCATCCGTGTAGAAATCGATGATCAGGGCGCGCACCCGGCCCCGGACGCCACCACCCAGCTTACCCTGACACAGGGCGATGGCACGACCTTCTCGCGCCCCGTGCGGATCGGGCAGCCACAGGACATCACCCTGCCCGTCACCCATCCGGGCGAGATGCTGGTCGGCCTGTCGGCCCCGGAACTGCCTGGCGAGGTCTCGACGCGAAACAACCATGATGTCGTGCGCATAAACGGCGTGCGGGACCGGCTGCGCGTGCTGCTGGTGTCAGGCACGCCCAACCAGGGCGAACGGGTATGGCGGCGGCTGCTGAAGGCCGACCCGTCGGTTGACCTTGTCCACTTCACCATCCTGCGCCCGCCCGACCGTGATGACGGCACGCCGCTGTCGGACCTTGCGCTGATTGCCTTCCCGGTGAACGAACTGTTCCAGCAGAAGATCGATCAGTTCGACCTCATCATCCTCGACGGGTTTGAAAACCGGGGCATCCTGCCCGAAGCCTACCTGCGCAATATCGTCAACCACATCCGCGCGGGCGGCGGGCTGCTGCTGATCGGGGGGCCGGAATTCCTGACCCCCGGATCGCTGCAGGACACGCCGCTGTCGGATATCCTGCCCGCCCATGTGGCATCCGGCGATGGCATGACCGTGCGCCGCTTCCGGCCTGACCTTACGGAAACCGGCATGCGCCATCCCGTGACCTCCGGCCTGCCGGGGGCGCCTGACAGGGCGGGCGCGCAACCGGGATGGGGACCATGGTATCGCGGGCTGCGCACGGATTCCGCCAATGGCGAGGTCTTGATGACCGGCCCGGACCAGCAGCCCCTGCTGGTGCTTGACCATGCAGGCAAGGGGCGCGTCGCCTTCCTGCTGTCGGATCAGGCATGGCTGTGGTCGCATGGCGAAGGCGGCGGCGGACCGCAGTCGGAACTGCTGCGGCGGATTTCACACTGGCTGATGAAGGAGCCCGATCTGGAGGAAAACCAGCTTGAAGCCGCAATATCGGCAGGGCAGATGACCATCACGCGGCGTTCGGTCACCGCCGGGCCACCGCCGGTTGTGCACGTGATCGGCCCCGATGGCGCCACGCAGGACATCACGCTGGAACCCGCGGGCAATACCGGCCTTGCCCGCGCCCGCCTGCCCGCGCGACAGGAGGGGATATGGACGGTGCGCGATGACGCGGGCCATGAAGCCTTTGCCGCCCCGCGCATGGAAGACCCGGTTGAATTTGCCGACCTGCGGGCAACGGCGTCCCTGCTGGCGCCCATGGCGGCGGCAACCGGCGGGGGCGTGCACTGGCTGGGTGATGATCCGCAGGCCCCGTCCCTGCCGCGGGTGGTCATGGAAAACGGACGTGTCAGTTCGACAGCCGACCGGTTTGCCTTTCCCGCGCGCAACGCCCACAGCGTATCGGGACAGCAGGCCGCGTCCATGCTGCCTGCCTGGGCGGTGGGACTGTTCGTGCTGGTCATGCTGCTGCTGGCATGGTGGCGGGAAAGCCGTTCCTGACAGAAAGATGATTAGGCATCGCATCCGCCGCAATTTTGCGGTAATCACCAGAACTGTCGGGTGGCATGCGGCCGTTTCGCATGCCTGGTCGAACGCTCGCTCACTCTCGGGACAGGACATGATTTCCAGATCCGGTATTTATCTTCTTGCCGCCGCCCTGTTCGCAGGCGTCCCCTGCCTGTGCATGCCCCTTCACATGGCGTACGCACAGGATGCCGACGAAGCGGAAGCCGAGGGCGAGGCCGCTGAAGCCGCGAAAAAGGCCGAAGCCCGCCGCGCGGCCAAGGCAGCCGCCCCGCCTGCCGCCCTGCCCGGCGCGGAATCGCGTGAAGAAGAACATGGTCACGCCAGCGCGGACATGAACCCGACCGATGCGCTGTTCGACGCCATCAACCGTGGCAGCCTGGGCGCCGCGAAGGAAGCCCTGAACCGGGGCGCGGACATGACGGGCCATAACGTGCTGGGGCAGACGCCGCTGGACATGGCGATTGACCTGAACCGCAACGACATCACCTTCCTGCTGCTGTCGATGCGTACCTTCTCGGATTCGGACCCGCACTTCGCATCGAACAGCCTTGCGGAAGGCGAGGATGACACGCCACCGCTGACCATGCCGCGTCATGCCTCCACCACCGCCACCATCGACCACCGTTATGACGCATCCGGCGGACATGCCGACCCGTCCATCGGGTTCCTCGGCTTCGGGGGCAGCTAGAAGACGTTTTTTGGTGAAGCTTTTTTGGAAATAACGGCGACACCCGAAAAACTTTTATTCTTTAATCAACACGTTATTTTCAAGCATCGCCTGGCGGGTTCAGTCGCGCTTCCATGGCCATGATTTCCTGCACGATCTGATCCGGGGTGCTGGCGCCACGGCCGCGCGTATCGGTCAGCAGGATGAATTCAACGGTCATCGGGCGCGCCGAATAACGCTGGCGGCTGACGCGATAGCGTTTGTAGCCACGGGTAAAGACCCGCACATCGCCGCGTTCACAATTCGCACGGACCATATCGTGCAATGGAATGAAGCCATCGGTGCTGTAGCTGGTGGCGATCCAGCGCGTATCCAGCACAGATAACAGGTCGCGATAGGCCGCAAGCGCCTGCCGGCGGTGGTTGTACGGGCTACGCCGCTGCGTGCGCCAGTCCTGCCGGATCGCGGCCTTGTCGCGTCCCGTGATCTTTGGCGCAAGGTCGGGCTGGTCCCACAGCGTGACCGTATTCAGGACATGGTAATTCGCGCCGTACGGGTGCTGGTTGTAGGGCGGGTCCACATAGGCAATGGCCGCCTCCCCCACCTGTCCGGCCAGTTGGGTGGCAAGGGCGTGCGCATCCATCCGCACGACCGTATTGTCGCGTCCATTATCGATAAAACACGCGGGCTGCAGATGCAGGTCGGCTGCGATGCGGTACAGCGCCGTGCCGGTACGCCCGCCCCAGCCGCGGTGAAATCCCTTGAACAGGCCGCTGGTATTGCTGTTGTAGCTGGCGCTGTACAACAAGGGGGCAAGCAGGCAGGCCTTCTGCCCGGCATCCAGCAGCCCGTCATGATCCCATTGCGCGATCCGTTCGCGGATGGCGTCAATGCGCATGCCATTCTTGCGCATGTAGAACATCCGGTCACGCGCCGTATCATACTGCACGTCATCATCGGGGCACAGGTGACGGGTCACCCACCCTTCCCGTGGTGGCAGGGCATTCAGTTCGGCCATGACCTGCGCATAGTCGCGGCCACCGTGGAAACACGGCGGTGCAGACGTGCCGACATGGCAGCGGTTCAGTACCTCGCTATACGGTTCCCAGTCATTGGTCAGAACACGGAAACCAAGCCATTTGGCCAGGCGGGAGACAACGCCGGTGCCCGCAAACAGGTCCACGAAATCGGTCCGGGCGGGAATTTCTTCCGTGGCGGCGATGGCCTGCGCGATCAGGCCCAGCAGTTTACGCTTGTTTCCGATATAGGGAATAAGCTGGCTGTACAGGTAGTCATCGGTCTGCAGGGCGGAATGGCGGGCCGCGTTCCATTCCATCGCGGGCAGGCCATGCGGGCCGCCATGATCCGGGCGCCGGTTCACGCCGCCATGTCCATGAATGTTGCTGTCCGCCCCTGCCCCATTGTTCAGGAGGCGACGGCTGCCTGCTCCGCCCGGATTTCACCGCGCAGCACATCAAGCTGGGTCTGCTCGCCCTCACGCTCGAAATACCAGAAGGTCCAGCCATTGCATGACGGCGCATTGGTCAGCAGCGCACCCATTTTATGGATCGACCCCCGGTGCCGTCCACTGACCAGCGTACCATCGGGCGATACGGTGGCGCGCACCCGCTTCTGCCGGTCCGTAAGCACCGTGCCCGCAGGCACCATGCCCCGTTCCACCAGTACGCCAAAGGGCACACGCGGGCTTTCGCGCCGGGCGGGCGTGGTCTGCACGCTGTCCAGGGGCACGGGCTTTTCACGCCGGGCGCGGCCGATCGCGGCCTCGGCATAATCGGGATGGCGCTCGATCCCGATAAAGCGGCGGCGCAGCCTGCGCGCCATGGCGGTGGTGGTGCCGGTGCCGGTAAAAGGGTCCAGTACCACGTCATCCACATTGGTTGACGCCACCAGCACGCGATGCAGCAGGCTTTCCGGTTTCTGGGTGGGGTGCAGTTTCAGGCCATGTTCGTTACGCAGCCGTTCGCCACCGGTACATAGCGGCAGATACCAGTCCGAGCGCATCTGCACATCGTCATTGAGCGCCTTCATCGCCTGGTAATTGAAGCGGTAACGACTGTCCGGCCCCCGTGCCGCCCAGATCAGCGTTTCATGCGCGTTGGTGAAACGGCGGCCCCGGAAATTGGGCATGGGATTGGACTTGCGCCAGATCACGTCATTGAGGATCCAGAACCCCAGATCCTGCAGGATCGCGCCAATGCGGAAAATGTTATGGTATGATCCGATCACCCATATCGTGCCGTCCTTGCGCAGCACGCGGCGCGCTTCGGTCAGCCATGCACGGGTGAATTCGTCATAGGCCTGAAGGTCGGTGAATTTGTCCCAGTCATCATCCACCCCATCGACAACGCTGTCATCGGGACGGCGCAGTTCACCCTTCAACTGCAGGTTGTATGGCGGATCCGCGAACACGCAGTCGATCGACCCTGCGGGCAGGGTGCGCATCATCTCGACACAGTCCCCCCGCAACACCTGGTCCAGGGGCAATTCCATCATAACCGCACCGCTCATGAATTGTTCAGCATGATGGCTGCTCCGCGCTTTGGGGTGAAGAAGGGGAAACGGAAGCCTGCATGATGCGGCGCACCGTGCCGAACGCCGCGCGATGGTGGGGGCTTACGCCATCCGCCATCAGGGCCGCGCGGTGGATCGCGGTACCATAGCCCGCGTTGCGGTCCCAGCCATAGCCGGGCCAGCGCCGGGCCAGCCGTGTCATCAGCCGGTCGCGCACGACCTTGGCCACCACGGACGCCGCCGAAATGGACAGGCTGATCGCATCACCCCCCACGACGCATTGCGCCGGACACCCGAAATCGGGTGCGGCGTTTCCATCAACCAGAACCAGTTCAGGGGATTGCGGCAGGCGACCGACCGCACGCTGCATGGCGATCCATGAGGCGCGGAGAATATTGTAATGTTCGATTTCAGCGACGGATGCGCCCGCCACCCCGATCAGGACACCGGGGGTGACGTGCAGCACGTCATAAAGCTGCTGCCTGACTTTCGGCTTCAGCTTTTTTGAATCATCCAGCCTGTCCGCCAGCGCGCCCGGAACGCCCGACAGGAACATGACCGCGGCGGCGATGACAGGTCCGGCCAGCGGGCCACGACCTACCTCATCCACACCGGCGACACGTCCCCCATGGGCGTTTTCAAGCGCGTAATCGGGCATCCATTCCTTCCTGATCGTATGCGAATCGGACCATGATGGCCCGATTCGCATCGAATTTCCGTTCTGGAAGGATGGAAACCATTTTTATGCAGGGTTGCGCAAGATGCTGTGGACTCATCGAGTCCCTTAAAATGAAAAAAAAACGACTCGACCCGGTTCAGCCCTTGCGACGGGGCAGGAAAATCAGCCCCATGATAGTGCCCAGCACGGCTGCAATCCCCAGCGAAAACAGCGGGCGTTCGCGCACGAACGTCACCGCGCGTTCAACCTTGCCTTCGCCTTCCTCATACAGGTCGGCGAATTCCTGGCGCGCCATGCCCGAAAGCTGGTCCATCTTGCCTTCCGCCTGCATGCCCATGTTGCCCGTCAGGCCACCGGCGGCGTCCTTCAGGCGGCCAACGCCTTCGTCCATGACGCCTTCGGCCTTTGTCTCGATGGTCTTTGCCTTGTCTTCCGACATCGTTCACACTCCGTTGTATCGCTTGGTTTGTAGCGTTGGCCTATAACGCCATGATGGCGCTTACGGTTCCGTACCGCCTATATCATGCATGATCATGTCCCCCTTGACGACCGCCCCCGCCACATTCCCCCCACCTTCGCCCGGCGTGACGCCCCCGTCACGCGCCCGCAAGCGGATCATGGCGCTGATTGTCGCAAGCCTCATGATGATGGAACAGATCGACGGCACGGCCCTGACCACGGCGCTGCCCGCCATGGCGGGGGATTTCCATGTCGATATTCCACAGACCAGCATCGCGCTGACGGTGTACATGCTGGGCCTTGCCGCCCTGATCCCGGCATCGGGCCACGTGGCCGAACGCTTTGGCAGCCGGACCACGCTGCGCTGCGCCATCGCGCTGTTCCTGTCGGGTTCGCTCCTGTGCGGCTGGGCGCCCAGCCTGCCGGTGCTGGCGCTGGCGCGGCTGGTGCAGGGGGCGGGTGGCGCGATGATGGTTCCCGTCGGGCGGCTGGTGATCCTGCAGAACGTGCCCAAGTCGGAACTGCTGTCCGCCATGGCGTGGGTCATGCTGCCCGCCACCATCGGTCCCATGGCCGGGCCCGTGCTGGGGGGCGTGCTGACATCGTGGCTGTCCTGGCGGTGGATTTTCTACATCAACATCCCGCTGGGGCTGCTTGCCATTGGCCTGACGGGGCGGTTCATTCCGCAGATCCGCGCGGCCCGGCCGCCACCGTTCGACCTGCGCGGCAACATCGTGTCCGCAACCGGGCTGGCGGGGCTGATCTTCGGCATGGAAATGCTGACCCATCCGGGTTTCCCGCCCATCATATCGGCGGGGCTGCTGCTGCTTGCCCCGCTCTGCGCCGTGGCCTACCTGCGCCATGCGCGTGGGACGGACCACCCGGTGCTGGACCTGTCGCTGCTGCGGGTGGCGACATTCCGCATCTCGGTCATGGCGGGCGGGTTTACGCGCATTGCGACAGCGGGGATCATCTTTCTCCTGCCATCCCTGCTGCAGACACGTTTTGGCGCAAGCGCGGCGCAGAGCGGGCTGATCACCTTCATCGCCCCCGTCGGCGCGCTGGCCATGCGGTTTGCCGCCCCCCGGATCTACCGTGGCCGGGGCTTCCGCGCCGTCATGTGCGTGACCTGCCTGGTGCTGCCGGCCGCCTGCCTGCTGCTGGCCGGGTTCAGGCCGGGCATGGACATGGGCTGGCTTCTGGGCCTGCTGGCGATCAACGGCATGGGGCAGACGCTGCTCTATACCGGCTACAACACCATCGCCTATGCCGACATGCCAAAGACGCGGATGGGCGCCGCCACCAGCCTGTATTCCACATGCCAGCAGGTCATGCTGACAATGGGCATATGCCTGTCCGCGGGCATTCTGGCCGCGGGCCGCGCGGTATTGCCCACGTCGTGGCTCGAACAGGACTACACCGTGGCCTTCGTGGCATGCGCGCTGATCTCGTCCATGGCGCTGCCGATCCTGCTGCGGCTGTCAGCCAATGCGGGGGCCACCATCAGTGGACATGACAATGCCATTACCACAAAGAAACGGAATTGAACCGTTGTGCGGTTTTCCCCTTCCCCGCCACAGATACAATGTTACATTCGCTAACTTCGACCCATTCGAAGCCATGTTAATACTGCGGCAAGGCGAATCAGAAACCTTGTCTTTATCAGCATGGCCCGGTCCTTCAGAGGCGTAGCCTTCGACAGGACGCCCGTTCGACAGCAGGCAGAAAACCGACCGCATGGATACAACTCCTCCCCCGCCCCGCAGTACCCCGGAAAACAGCACGCCGCCCACTGGCCGTCCACGGCGCGGGCGGCGCGTCCTTTATCTGGCGGGCGGGGCACTGGCTGTTGTCCTGGCGGTGGCCTTCCTGCGCCCCCATTCCACCACCAAGAAACACGCGGCCAGCGGCGACCAGCCGGTGGCGGTCACGACCGTCAGCCGTGGCGACATGCCCGTCATCCTGACGGAACTGGGCACGGTCGTGCCGATCACCAATGTCACGGTGCAGTCGCGTATCGACGGCTACCTCATGCAGGTGCTGTTCACCGAGGGGCAGCACGTGCACAAGGGCGACCTGCTGGCCCTGATCGACACCCGTCCGTACGAGGTGCTTCTGGCGCAGTACGAAGGGCAACTGGCGCAGGACATTGCCCAGCTTGAGGCGGCAAAGGTGGATAACGCCCGTTACCAGCGCCTGATCCGCCAGGACAGCGTCGCGGCCATGACGGCGAAGGACCAGCAGTACAAGGTCGAGCAGCTGGAAGGCACGGTCAAGTCCGACCAGGCGCAGGTGGACAACGAAAAGCTGCAGATCACCTACTGCCACATCCTGGCCCCGGTGGACGGGCGCGTGGGCATCCGTGCGGTGGACATGGGCAACTATATTACCGCAGGCCAGACCAACGGGCTGGTGACCCTGACGCAGATGCAGCCGATCTCCGTCATCTTCACCCTGCCTGAAAATGATATCGGCCCCGTGGCGGACCGCCTGCGTCAGGGCACGCCCCTGCCGGTGGAAGCATGGGACAGCGCCAACCTCAACAAGATCGCGACCGGACAGGTCAGCGTGCTGGACAGCCAGATCGACACCTCCACCGGCACGGTGCGCATGCGCGCGCTCTTCGCCAATTCGCAGGAAGAACTGTTCCCCAACCAGTTCGTCAACGCCCGCCTGCTGGTCAGCACCGACCATAATGTGCTGCTGGTGCCCACCAACGCCCTGCAGACCGGACCGAACGGCCAGTTCGTCTATGTGGTCAAGGCCGACAGCACCGTTGAGATGCGCAACGTCAAGACCAGCCATGCCAACAACACCATGACCGTGCTGACCGACGGGGTGAAGGAAGGCGAGCGCGTCGTGACCGACGGGGTGGATCACCTGCGCGATGGCGTGAAGGTCAGCATCCCGCAGCCGGGCGACACGACGACGGGCGCCACCACAAGCAAGGACAAGGGCTAGAGTGCGCGCGTCCACGCCAGCCCCCCTGCCTGACCGCCTGCCCCTGCCGCCGCCGGAGATTGCCGCGTGAACCCGTCCCGCCTGTTCATACACCGCCCGGTCGCGACCACCCTGCTCATGCTGGCCATCCTGCTGGCGGGGCTGCTGGGGTATCATTTCCTGCCTGTTTCCGCCCTGCCGGAAGTCGAATATCCCACCATCACGGTGCAGACCTTCTATCCCGGCGCCAGCCCGGACGTGATGGCGACCTCCGTCACCGCGCCGCTGGAAACCCAGCTGGGTGAAATGTCGGGGCTGGAGCAGATGACCTCGCGCTCGTCGGGCGGGGCATCGGTCATCACGCTGCGCTTCGGCCTGACCATGACCATGGACATTGCCGAACAGGAAGTGCAGGCCGCGATCAACCAGGCCAATTCCCTGCTGCCGACCGACCTGCCCGCGCCGCCGGTCTATGCCAAGGTCAATCCCGCCGACACGCCGGTCATGACGCTGGGCATTTCGTCCAAGACGATGCCACTGACGGAAGTGGAGGATTACGTCGATACCCGCCTGGCTGAAAAGATCAGCCAGATTTCGGGAGTGGGGCTGGTGACCCTTTCGGGTGGCAACCGCAAGGCGCTGCGGGTACGGGTCAACATTCCCAAGCTGACATCGTTCGGCATCGACCTTGATACGCTGCGCACCACCATCGGCAACGTGAACGTCAATTCCCCCACCGGCACGTTCGATGGCCCGCAGCGCGCGACCACGCTGCGCATTGACGGCCAGATTTCGGGCGTGGACCAGCTGCTCAATCAGGTCATCGCGTACCAGAACAACGGTCCCGTGCGCATCCGCGACGTGGCCAGCGTGGTCATCGGTCCCGAAAACACCGAACTGGCGGCCTGGGCCAACCGCACGCCAGCCCTGGTCATGAACGTGCAGCGCCAGCCGGGCGCCAACGTGATCGGGGTGGTGGACAACATCAAATACGCCCTGCCGCGCCTGCAGCAGTCGCTGCCGCCGGGCATCACCATAACCCCCCTGACCGACCGGACCACGACCATCCGCGCATCCGTCGAGGATGTGGAGTTCGAACTGGGCCTGGCGCTGGTGCTGGTGGTGGGCGTGATCTTCGTGTTCCTGCGCAACGTGCCGGCGACACTGATCCCCAGCCTGTCGGTGCCGCTGTCGCTGGTGGGGACGCTGGCGGTCATGTACCTGTTCGGCTTCTCGCTCGACAATCTCTCGCTCATGTCGCTCACCATCGCCACGGGTTTCGTGGTGGACGATGCCATCGTGATGATCGAGAACATCGCCCGTTACATCGAAATGGGCGACAGCCGCATGGAAGCCGCGCTGAAGGGCGCGGGTGAAATCGGGTTCACCATCATCTCGCTGACCATATCGCTGATCGCGGTGCTGATTCCGCTGCTGTTCATGGGCGACGTGGTCGGTCGCCTGTTCCATGAATTCGCCATGACGCTGGCGGTCACCATCATCCTGTCCGCCGTGGTCTCACTGACCCTGGTGCCGATGATGTGTGCACGCCTGCTGCATGAACGCGACACCAAACATGCCGAACCGGCATGGTCGGCCGCCGTCGAACGCTGGACGGTCGCGACAATCAATGGCTATGGCCGCGCGCTGGATGTGGTGCTGCGCCACCAGCGACTGACACTGGCGATATTTGGCGCGACCCTGTTGCTGACGGGCGCGCTGGCCGTGGTCATTCCCAAGGGCTTTTTCCCGGTACAGGACACGGGCGTGATCCAGGGCATTTCGGTCATGGAACAGTCCACGTCGTTCGCGGCCATGAAGCGCCACCAGCAGGAACTGGCCGACCGGATCCTGCACGATAAGGACGTGGCCAGCCTGTCCTCCTTCGTCGGCGTGGACGGGCAGAACGTGACGCTGAACCAGGGGCGCTTCCTCATCAACCTCAAGCCGGTGGACAGCCGCTCCGACACTGCGCAGGAAGTCGCGACACGCCTGCGCGCGGAAACGGCGGATATCGCGGGGGCGGACCTGTACCTGCAGCCGGTGCAGGACCTGTCGCTGGATACATCGGTCGCCGCGACGCAGTACCAGTTCCTGCTGGAAAACCCCAGCTATGACCAGTTCACGACATGGGTGCCGAAATTCATCGCGCGCCTGCAACAGGAAAAGGCGCTGTCGGACGTCACATCCGACCTGCAGGCCGCGGGCCTTGTGGCGCATGTCGACCTGGACCGCACCACGGGGGCACGGTACTCCATCACGCCCCAGACAATCGACAACGTGCTGTATGACAGCTTTGGCCAGCGCCAGATCTCGACCATCTTCACGCAGTCCAACCAGTACCGCGTGATCCTGGAGGCAACGCCGGCGTTCCAGCAGGACATGGGGTCGCTCAACCAGATCTATCTGCCCGGCATCAGCGGCAACGCGGGGGAAAGCACGTCGGGGCCGACGCGTTCGCCCACATCGGGGCTGGTGCCGCTGGCGTCCGTTACCAGTGTCACGCGCGATACCGCGCCGCTGCTGATCACCCATGTGGGGCAGTTCCCGGCCACGACCGTCTCGTTCAACGTCAGGTCCGGCTATGCGCTGGGGGATGCGACGGATGCGATCGAACGCGCGGCGAAGGACATCCACCTGCCATCCAGCTTCCAGACATCGTTCCAGGGCACGGCGGCGGCGTTCCGCAGTTCGCTGTCAAACGAGGCATGGCTGGTGCTGGCTGCCCTGATCGCGGTCTATATCGTGCTGGGCATCCTGTATGAAAGCTTCGTCCATCCCATCACCATCCTGTCCACCCTGCCCTCCGCCGGTGTTGGCGCGCTGCTGGCGCTGTGGATCACGGGATCGGGGCTGGATGTCATGGGCATCATCGGGCTGGTGCTGCTGATCGGCATCGTCAAGAAAAACGCGATCATGATGATCGACTTCGCGCTGGAAGCCGAACGGGTGGAGGGCATGACCTCGCTGCATTCCATCCGCCATGCCGCCCTGCTGCGTTTCCGCCCCATCCTGATGACCACGCTGGCGGCCATGCTGGGGGCCGTGCCCATGATGCTGGGCACCGGCACCGGTTCGGAACTGCGCCGCCCCCTGGGCATCGCCATTGTCGGCGGGCTTGCGGTCAGCCAGTTGCTGACGCTGTTCACCACGCCGGTCATCTACCTGCTCATGGACGGCATCAGCCAGAAGCTGTCGCGCCGCTTTGGCAATGCTGATGACAAGGGCAAGGATGGGCTGCCCGGACCACAGGCGCAGGCATGACGCCGCTTTCGATCTTTGTCCGCAGGCCGGTGGCCACGGTGCTGCTGACGGTGGCGCTGATCATTGGCGGCATCATCGGCTATACCACGCTGCCGGTGGCCGACATGCCCAACGTGGATTTCCCGGTGATACAGGTGCAGGCCCAGCAGGCCGGTGGCTCCCCCGAGGAAATCGCCAGTTCCGTCGCAGCCCCGCTGGAGCGGCATCTGGGCGCGATCGCGGGCCTGAACGAAATGACATCGCAGTCATCGGCCAACCAGGAGCGGATCACGCTGCAGTTCTCGCTTGACCGCGACATCAACGGGGCCGCGCGTGATGTGGAGGCCGCCCTGCAGGCGGCCCATGCGGACCTGCCCTCCTCGCTGCGACAGAACCCGAGCTATTTCAAGGCCAACCCCAACGGCGCGCCGGTCATGATCCTGGCGCTGACATCGCGCACCCGTACGGCTGCACAGCTTTATGACCTTGCATCGAACGTGCTGCAGCAGCACCTCTCGCAGATACAGGGCGTGGGGCAGGTCGAAATCGGTGGCAGTTCGCTGCCTGCGGTGCGGGTGGAGATGAACCCGCTGGCGCTGTACAAATTCGGCATAGGGTTCGAGGATATCCGCGCCGCCCTCGCCTCGGCCAACGCCCATACGCCAAAGGGCTTCATCGACCAGGGCGACCACCGTTTCGTGCTGGCGACCAACGACCAGGCGCATAATGCGCAGGCCTACCGTGACCTGATCGTGGCCTATCATGACAGCCGCCCCGTCAGGCTGGAGGACGTGGCCTATGTCCATGATGGTGTGGAGGACGTGCGCAACGCCGGTTACGTGGATGGCAGGCACGGGGTCCTGGCCATCATCTTTGCGCAGGCCGGCGCCAACATCATCAACACCAATGACCAGATCCGCGCCAAGCTGCCCATGCTGCGCGACGCCCTGCCGGCCGACGTGGACCTTGGCAAATTCATGGACCGGTCCACCACAATCCGCGCGGCCCTGGCCGATACGCAGTTCACGCTGGTGCTATCGGTCTTCCTGGTGGTGCTGGTGGTGCTCCTGTTCCTGCGCTCGCCGCGCATCACCATCATTCCCGCCATCGTGGTGCCGACATCCATCATCGCCGCCTTTGGCGCGATGAAGCTGCTGGGCTATTCCATCGACAACCTGTCGCTCATGGCGCTGACCATTTCGACCGGTTTCGTGGTGGATGACGCCATTGTGGTCGTTGAAAACATAAGCCGCCACATGGAAGCGGGCATGGACCGCCTGCAGGCCACCCTGCTGGGCACGCGGGAGGTGGCGTTCACGGTCCTGTCCATTACCGTATCGCTGATCGCGGTGTTTCTGCCCATCCTGCTGCTCAGCGGCGTGGCGGGGCGCCTGTTCCATGAATTCGCCATGACGATGTCACTGACCATTGTCATTTCCATGATGCTGTCGCTGTCGCTGACGCCCATGCTGACCTCCCGCCTGCTGCGCCCGCATCTGGCGGCCCCGTCAAAGGGGGTTTTCGGCCGGATTGGCGCATGGCTGGAACATGCGCTGAGCGCGGCCCAGCAGGGATATGCCAGTTCGCTAGAATGGGCGCTGACGCACCGTCGGATCACCATCCTGTCGCTGCCCATAACCATTGCCATCATGGTCGGGCTGTTCATCAAGATGCCCAAGAGCCTGTTTCCCGAATCCGATACCGGCATGCTGATGGGACACCTGATGGGCGATCAGTCCATTTCGTTCCAGGCCATGCAGGGCAAGATCGCCACCACGCAGCAGGCCATCATGGCGGACCGGGACGTGGCGCATGTCATGGGGTTCATGGGCGGGCGCGGCAGTTCCAACCAGGCCAACATGTTCGTGACGCTGAAGGACAAGTCGCTGCGCAATGATACGCCCGCGCAGACCATTGCCCGCATCACGCGCCGGTTGCACAACATGGTGGGGGCGACATTCTACATGTCCGCGCCGGGACAGCTGCGCATAGGCGGACGGCAGAGCAATGCGGCCTACCAGTATTCGCTGCATTCCGATTCCTCCAAGGACCTGTACAAATGGATGCCGCTGCTGGTCAGCGCATTGCAAAAGCATCCCGAACTGTCCGATATTTCATCGGACGTGCTGCAGGGCGGCTCGGCGCTGGATGTGCAGATAGACCGCGATACCGCAAGCCGCCTGAACATTACGCCCCAGCTTGTGTCCAACACGCTGTATGACGCCTATGGCCAGCGTTCGGCCTCGGTCATCTACAATGCCCTCAACCAGTACCGCGTGGTGATGGAAGTCGAGCCACGATTCTGGAAAGACCCGACCACGCTCAAGCAGGTCTGGGTCAGTGTCGCCGGTGGTACGGCGGGTGGTGGCACGCAGTCCAATACCATCCGGGTCAAGACGGATACGGGCACCACGGAATCACAGCTGAGCGAAGAATCCTTCCGCAACCAGGTGGCCAACACGCTGGCGGGTGGCAACAGCGCCTCCACCGGGTCGGCCGTGTCCACCAGTTCGGAAGCCATGGTGCCGCTGACACTGGTATCGGTACTCAAGCCCACCAAGACGGCGCTGAGCATCAACCATGACGGGCAGTCGGTTTCCAGCACGGTCTCGTTCAATCTGGCCAATAGCGTCCCGCTGAGCCAGGCGGTGCGGATCATCAACGAGGAAACCGTGCGCCTGCACATGCCCGCCAACATCCAGGGCAATTTCGCCGGTAACGCCGCGCAGTTCCAGAAATCGGTCAACAACGAACCGCTGCTGATCCTTGCCGCCCTGGCAGCGGTGTACATGACGCTGGGCATTCTGTATGAAAGTTACGTGCATCCGCTGACCATCCTGTCCACCCTGCCCTCGGCCGGGGTGGGGGCGCTGCTGGCGCTGCAGTTTTTTGGCGAGGCCTTTTCGCTGATCGCCATGATCGGGGTGATCCTGCTGATCGGCATCGTCAAGAAAAACGCCATCATGCTGGTGGACTTCGCCATCACGGCCGAACGGGAAGAAGGCCATAGCGCGCTTGATTCGATCCGCATGGCCTGCCTGCTGCGTTTCCGCCCGATCATGATGACCACCTTTGCTGCGGCACTGGGCGCGCTGCCCCTTATATTCGGCCATGGTTATGGCGCCGAACTGCGCCGCCCGCTGGGCATCGCCATTGTGGGCGGGCTGTTGGTCAGTCAGGCGCTGACGCTTTACACGACGCCGGTTGTCTATCTCTATCTCGACCATCTGGGGATAGCCTGCCGCGCATTCTTCAACCGGCTGTATGGACGGCTGTCCCGACGCCATCGTCTTTCCCACCAGCAGGATTCCTGAACCGGATGACACCTTTTTCGCCATCCCCCGGCCGTGCCGCCATCCGCCCGTCCCGCGTCTCCCGCCGCTCCGCCGCGCGCCTTGCGCTGGTGGCCCTGCCAATCATGGCGCTGGCGGGATGCATGGTGGGGCCGAAATACCATCGTCCGGCCGCGATCGTGTCCCCGCGCTTCAAGGAACTGCGCCCCGAACCGGGATGGGAAATGGCCAACCCCAAGCTGGCCGAACTGCCCAAGCATGACTGGTGGACGATCTATAACGATCCCATCCTGAACGGGCTGGAATCACAGGTCGCGATTTCCAACCAGAACATCAAGCAGTACGAAGCCAGCTACCGTAACGCCCGCGCCATGATCGACAGCGTGCGCGCGCAGCTTTTCCCGACCATCAGTGGCAGCCTGGGCTTCAACCGCGATGGCCATGGCGCGGGTTCGCTGTCCTCATCGGGCAGCAACTATGCACGCGCGGGTTCGACATACAACACCTATGACATCGGCCCCAGCGCCAGATGGGATCTAGACATATGGGGCAAGATCCGCCGGCAGGTGCAGGAACAGGTCACGGCGGCACAGGCCAGCGCCGCCGATCTGGCCAACGCCACGCTGTCATACCAGGCACAGCTGGCGACGGCCTATTTCAACATGCGCTATCAGGACAGCCTGACGGACCTGTTGCAACGTTACGTCCATTTCAACGAACAGGCGCTGCAGATCACCCAGAACCAGTTCGAGGCCGGGACCGCCGATCCCACCGCCGTCCTACAGGCCCGCACGACACTGGAGCAGAACCGCGCCTCCCTGATCCAGGCCGGGATCAACCGCGCGCAGTATGAACATGCCATTGCCGTGCTGATCGGCAAGCCGCCCGCCGATGTCACCCTGCCCCCGGCGGAACTGTCGCGCACGGTGCCGCCCATTCCGGTCACGGTGCCAGCCGACCTGCTGCAGCGCCGCCCCGATATTGCCGCCGCCGAACGCACGATGGAGGAATACAACGCCATGATCGGCGCAGACATGGCGGCGTTCTATCCGGACATCACCATCAACGCCAGCTATGAACAGAGCGGCGGCGACCCGGTGACGTCGCTGATGTCAGCAATGAACCGCGTCTGGTCGCTGGGGGCATCCGCCACCGAGATCCTGTTTGAAGGCGGGTCGCGCACGGCCGCCGTGCATGAAGCCAATGCCCAGTATGACAGTGCTGTGGCGACCTACCGCCAGACCGTCCTGACTGCATTGCAGAGCACGGAAGATCAGCTATCCAACCTGCGTATTCTGGCGCAGCAGGCGCAGCAGCAGCAGAAGGCACTGGATTTCGCCAACCGCACGGTCGAGGTCTCGCTGAACCAGTACCGGGCCGGGACCGAAATCTATACCACCGTCATCACTAACGAGAATTCGGCGCTGAGCGATGCCGAAACCCTCCTGGGCATACAACAGCAGCGCATTGTGGACAGCGTAAGCCTAGTGCAGGCGCTGGGCGGTGGATGGGATGCTTCGCGCCTGCCATCGAAGAACTCGTTGCAGAAGGACAATCCCCTCCTGCCCTCCTTCATCCAGAAGGACACCAACAAATAGGTAGAAAAAAACCCCCTGCGCCGGTGGCGACAGGGGGTTTTTCATAAGAATGGGCCGCTAGCCGTTAAAAAGCGATTTGGCCGAAAACAGTACGATCAGGACCACGACCACAAAAGCCAGGATGGCGATAAAGAACAGTATTTTCGCCATTCCGGCCGAAACGGCGGAAATGCCACTGAAGCCAAACAGCCCGGCGACCAGCGAAACAATCAAAAAGAACAGCGCCAGTTTCAGCATGGCATTTTTCCCTGCAAATCAGTCATGCTGCCTTAAACGCGACAGCACCGTATATGTTGCCCTATGCCCGCCGGCGCAGGAACACGCTGGCCAGAAAGCCCAGCACCGATGCGCCAAACAGCGCGAACAGCGGTCGGTCGGCCGTCACGTCACGCAGGGTATCAAGAATTTCCCCCATGCCCCGCTGGGCTACGCCACCCGCGCCCTGCAGCCGTCCTGACAGCGGGGTGCCCGTATCCCCGACAAAGCCATCCAGACCATCCTGAAGCCGACCGATGCCTTCTTCCAGATGCGCTTCAAAATTGGGGGGATTTGCCATGTTCGATATTCCCTTGCTTGCCATCGGGGGATAAGGGAAATCCCGTCTCCCCCCTGCCCATGCCGTCATGCCCGCAGGCAACAGGCCCGTGACAGCAGACTTATCATATCTCCGATGCCTGCCAATAGGCCGCATCCGCGCCGGGATCCGGCTCCCCCGCAATCAGTCGGCGCATGCGCTCCGCCATTGCGCGCATGCCCGGCGCGGTGTTGTCGCGTGGCCGTGCACCCACCGCGAAATCCCCCCGCAGCCCTGCAGGCTGTCCTTCCAGAATGATGATCCGGTCCGCCAGAATCAGGGCCTCGTCCAGATCATGGGTCACGAACAGCACCGTTCCGTGCCGCCGGGCATGGATACGCAGCAGTTCATCCTGCAGGGCACCGCGCGTGATGGCGTCTAGCGCACCAAAGGGTTCGTCCATCAGCAGCAGGTCCGGCTCCACCGTCAGTGCGCGCGCAACCCCCACGCGCTGGCGCTGCCCACCCGAAAGCTGGCGTGGCCACCTGTCCGCCGTATCCGCAAGCCCCACCAGTTCCAGCGCCGCCATGGCCCGTTCGCGCCGCTGCGGGCGTGTCAGTCCCAGCCCTTCCAGACCCAGTTCCACATTGCGCAGCACGCTGCGCCACGGCATGAGCTTGGCGTCCTGAAACACCATGGCCGCCGGGCGATGCGCCGCCGTGGGGGACGCATGCAGGCTGACCGTGCCCTCGCTGGGCTGGACCAGTCCCATGATGACCCGCAGCAATGTGGACTTGCCCACGCCGGACGGGCCGAGCACGGCCACGAATTCGCCACGCCTGATTTCAAGATTCACATGCCGCAGGATAAAGCTGTGCCCATGGTCATGCGACAGGCCGATATTTTCCAGCCTGACCACCACATCGTCCGTGTCCGTTACCACCGCGTTCATCCCTGCCAGCCCAGCAGCCTTTTGCGCACCAGCATGAACGCCGTGTCAGTCAGGGCATACAGCAGTGCCATGGTCAGCATGTAGACCACCACAAGGTCGGTCGCCAGCAGGCTGGACGCCTGCATCATCCGCGCGCCAATGCCGGGCACGCCGAACAGTTCCGCCGCGACGACCGACATCCATGCCTGGCCCAGACCAGTGCGCAGCCCCGCCAGCACGCCGGGGGCCGAGGCCGGAATGACTACCGTGCGCAGTCGCGCCAAGAACCCGCCATGGCCAAAGGACGCCGCAACTTCATACAGGTCCGGGTCAATCGCCTGCACGGCCCCGTAGGCGGCATAAAAATTGATCCAGAACACTGAAATGGCGATCACGAACGTGGCCCCCGCTGTATCCAGCCCGAACCACAGGATGGCGAACGGCACCCATGCCAGCCCCGGTATGGGCCGCAATACCCGCACGACGCCGGACAGCAATCCGTCCAGCAGCGGCACCGTGCCGCATAGCAGGCCGGTCAGCATGCCCAGGACTGAACCGATGACCAGTCCCATCACGTAATGGGTCAGGCTGTCCCTGATGGCCTGTATCCATGCCCCGCTGCGCACTTCTTCCAGCCATGCCGGGCCAAGGCTGCTGGGTGCGGGCAGCAGGCCGGATGGCACCCAGCCCAGCCGGATGGAGGCTTCCCATGCCCCGAACAGCACAATCAGGCCCACCACCCCGAGCAGCGGTCGCGTCCAGATGGAACGGGAAGGCGTCATTGTGCGATCTGCCGGTAACTTTCAAGGTCGAACAGCGCCGCCACCGGTTCCGCCTTGCGTAATAAACCGCTCTGCACCTCGAAATCCTGCAATTTGCTTACGGCGTCCATGATGCTGGCGGGATCGGACACATAATCATGCGCCGATACCTTCAGCGCCTCGATAATGATGTCCCTGGGCAGCATGCCCCCACCCAGCGCCTGCTGGACATAGGGTTCCGCCTGTTCCGGATCGGTGGCCAGCAGGTGCGTGGCCTTCACGAAACCGGCCAGGAACGCGTTTTTCCATGCCGCGCGATCCGGTGCGTCCTCGTTGACGATCGCCAGCACGGAGCCCGGCTGCCCTGGCATGAGGTCATGCCCCGACGCCAGCACCCGCATGCCGGGCATGCGATGGCGGATAATGGTCAGCGCCGGTTCGCGCAGGATGGCGCCATCGACCGCACCGGCCAGAAAAGCCTGCTGGGCTGCATCAATATCAATGCCGACAATATCCGCCACCTGCGCCGGATCCAGTCCGTTGCGGACCTTGAGCCAGTATCGCAGCAGCGTATCGGGCACCGACCCGAGGGGCTGGGCCGCAATCTTGGGCCTGTGCCCCGCCTTCGTGGCGAAATCCGCGAAACGCTGACGGACCTCATCAGCACCCAGCCCCGCAGGCTGTTCTGGCAGGCCATCCGCCAGCGCACCGCGGGAGACGATTTCGAGTTCCTCGGTCGCGGCACTGGCCACGACCTTTACATCCGCCCCATGCGCACGCGCCTGCAGCAGCGGCAGGACACCCGCCACATAGGCGTCGATCTTGCCCGATACCAGCGCCTGGATGGCCTGCGGCCCGGACTGGAACCGGACCAGTTGCATGTCGATACCCGCGTCGCGCGCCCAGTTCTTGCCCTGCATGACAAACAGCGGCGCCGACCCGATGACAGGAATGTACCCCACCCGCACTGTCGCAGCCTGGACACTGCCACACAGGCCGATCACGGCGGTCATGGCATAAAGCCCGCGGCGTATCACACGCCCGAAAACTGATCCTGTCATGGCTGAAGCCCTGTCTGCTGCGCAGGGATGGTCCTGCATGTCGAAAGCGTATCGAAATATACATATCGTGATCGAATATCCATATCACGACGACAGAATGCCGGACTGGCTGCCAACATAAAAAAAACCCGGCCAGAGGCCGGGCTTTTTCACGCAGGAACCGAAGTGCCTCAGGCTGCCAGATGGTCTTCCTGAGTGGCTTCCGGACGCGGACCGCTGTCCTTGCCCTTTGCCGACACATCGCGGTCAACCAGTTCGATCACAGCCATGTCGGCTGCATCACCGTGGCGCATGCCCGCACGCAGCACGCGGGTGTAACCACCCTGACGTGCCTTGTAACGGTCGGCCACCGTGTCGAACAGCTTGGACACGATCTTGTCGTCACGCAGCTGGGCGAAAGCCTGACGGCGGGCGTGCAGATTGCCACGCTTGCCAAGGGTGATCAGCTTTTCCACAACCGGGCGCAGTTCCTTCGCCTTCGGCAGCGTGGTGGTGATCTGTTCGTGCTTGATCAGGGCGACAGCCATGTTGCGAAACATGGCCAGTCGATGGGACGAGGTAACGCCGAGCTTACGGCCGGCAACACCGTGACGCATGATGTAATTTCCTGTTTTATCCGGTTCCGAGGATCAGAACGGCTCGTCGAGCCTCTTGGCCAGATCTTCGATATTTTCCGGCGGCCACGCCGGGACATTCATACCCAGTGAAAGCCCCATGGCGGTCAGGACTTCCTTGATCTCATTGAGCGACTTGCGGCCGAAGTTCGGCGTGCGCAGCATCTCCTGCTCGGTCTTCTGAACCAGATCACCGATATAGACGATGTTGTCGTTCTTCAGGCAGTTCGCGCTACGGACCGACAGTTCCAGTTCGTCAACCTTGCGCAGCAGGTTACGGTTGAACGGCAGGTCATCCTGCGGCTCCTCCGTACGCACGGTGCGCGGTTCGTCAAAGTTGATGAACAGCTGCAGCTGGTCCTGAAGGATACGCGCGGCAAGCGCCACGGCATCTTCCGGCGTGACCGCGCCATTCGTCTCGACCGTCAGCAGCAGGCGATCATAGTCGGTGACCTGACCCACACGGGTCTGTTCCACCTTGTAGGATACGCGCCGCACGGGCGAGTAGATGGCATCAACCGGGATCAGGCCGATCGGCGCGTCTTCCGGGCGGTTGGCCGCCGCGGTGACATACCCCTTGCCCATGTTCACGGTGAATTCCATCCCGAACTTCACCCCTTCATCAAGGGTGCAGATCACGAGGTCGGGGTTCATGACTTCGATATCATGACCCGTCTGGATCTGTCCGGCACGCACTTCGCCCGGGCCCGTGGCCGTCAGCACCATGCGCTTCGGCCCCTCACCATGCATCCGCAGCGCGAGCTGCTTGATGTTGAGGACGATGTCGGTCACGTCTTCACGAACGCCCGCCACCGACGAGAATTCATGCAGCACGCCGTCAATCTGGATTGCCGTAACCGCAGCCCCCTGCAGGGACGACAGCAGAACCCGACGGATCGCGTTACCCAGCGTCATGCCAAAGCCGCGTTCCAGCGGTTCGGCAACGACTGTGGCAATGCGTGAAGGTTCCGCCCCCGGTTCGACTTCCAGCTTTTCCGGCTTGATCAGGGATTGCCAGTTTTTCTGGAGGACCAAGGTAATGGCCTTTCAAGACTGATCTGCCACCCGTTACGATGGCAGATGGTACCCTGCGGCAGGATACCGGAATGACAATCTTCCCCCGCATGCGGGGGAATACGACTAAGCAGATTGCGGTTCAGACGCGACGGCGCTTGCGCGGACGGCAGCCGTTGTGCGGAACCGGCGTCATGTCACGGATGGCCGTGATCGAGAAACCGACAGCCTGCAGGGCACGCAGTGCGCTCTCACGCCCCGACCCGGGACCGGAAACCTCGATTTCCAGCGTCTCCATGCCGTGTTCACGTGCCTTGCGGCCCGCATCCTCGGCGGCAACCTGCGCCGCGTACGGCGTGGACTTGCGCGATCCCTTGAAGCCCTGGGCACCGGCGGAAGACCAGGCAATCGCATTGCCCTGTGCATCCGAGATGGTGATCATGGTGTTGTTAAAGGTGGACAGCACATGCGCCACACCGGAAATGATGTTTTTCCGCTCTTTCTTGCGAATACGCGGAGCCGCAGCTTTCGCCATAGTTTTCTCGATCCTGTCAGTTCAAACGGCGCATGGGGCGGGCTGCCCCCCATGCTTACATACCGGACAATCCGCTGATTAGCGGGTTGCCTTCTTCTTGCCCGCAATAGCCACGGCCTTACCCTTGCGGGTACGGGCGTTGGTATGAGTCCGCTGACCATGGACAGGCAGCCCACGCCGGTGACGCAGACCACGGTAGCAGCCAAGGTCCATCAGGCGCTTGATGTTCATCGCCACTTCGCGGCGCAGATCACCTTCCACGCGATACTTGCTGTCGATCAGTTCACGGATCTTGCCGATCTCGTCATCAGACAGTTCGTTCACGCGCCGCTCAGCCGGGATTTCCAGCTGGTCGCAGATCGCCTGGGCCTTGGTGGCCCCGATACCATAGATATAACGCAGGCCAATGGTGACCCGTTTGTTGGTTGGGATGTTCACGCCGGCAATACGTGCCACGCCACTTACTCCTCGTCCGCCCTGATACAGGGCACTAACTATCAGGCAGGGCTGCTTCACACCACCTGCCCTATTGGCAGGAGCGCCGTGAACATACCGGTTTCGAGCCGGCCAACCCCATCATCATTCATTCTGGCCATACGAGCCGCACCATCAGCGGGCGACTCATGTGACGCTCATACCTTGAGGGCGCGCAATATACTGCTGCCCCCATGCGAGTCAATTATTTTGCATCACTTCTTCGTGATACGATCGATAACAGCGAAGACTTCCTTGGTCACTGTATCGATATCCGCCATCCCGTCGACACGGTACAGACGCTTCTCTTCCTCATAATAAGGCAGGATCGGCGCCGTCTGTTCGCGGTAGGCCTTCAGGCGCGCGGCCACGGTGTCCCGCCGGTCATCTTCCCGGCGAATGAACTCATGCCCGCCACAGACATCACACGTGCCTGCGACCTTCGGTTTCTTGAACAGGTCATTATAGCCCGCGCCGCACTTGGCGCAGGTGTAACGACCCGCAATGCGGTCAGCCAGTGCGTTCTCGTCCACATCCAGCAGCAGCACCGCATCAATATGCTGGCCACTGCGTGTCAGCATCTGGTCCAATGCTTCTGCCTGCGCCCGGGTGCGCGGGAAGCCATCCAGGATGAACCCCTTCGCGCAATCAGGCTGCCGGATGCGCTTTTCGATCATGGCGATGATCAGGTCATCAGGCACAAGCTGGCCTTCCGCCATGATGGTCTTGACCTTCTGCCCCAGCGGGCTTCCGGCCGCGACTTCCGCACGCAGCATGTCACCCGTTGAAATCTGGGCGATACCATACCGTTCTTCCAGCCGCTTTGACTGGGTGCCCTTACCGGCACCCGGCGGGCCAAGAAAAATAATATTCACCGCATTCTGCCCTTTCTGCCCCGTCCCCGGCGCATAAGTCCCTGATACTGATGCGCGACCAGATGCGACTGCACCTGCGTCACCGTATCAATCGTCACCGTCACGATAATGATCAGACTCGTGCCGCCGAAATAGAAAGGCACGTTGTAATGGCTGATCAGGATCTGCGGCAACAGGCAGACCGCGACAAGATACAGCGCCCCGATGGTCGTGATGCGCGTCAGGATCCGGTCAAAGAACGCAGCCGTATTCGCTCCCGGCCGGATGCCTGGCACAAAGCCCCCCTGCTTGCGCAGGTTTTCCGCCGTTTCCTGCGGGTTAAAGGTAACCGCCGCATAGAAATAGGAGAAAAAGACGATCATCGCCGCATAGAACAGCATGTAGAGCGGCTGCCCCTGTCCCAGTTCCTGCCCCAGAAAGGACAGCCAGCCGGGCATGGAACTGTTGTTGACGAACCCCGCAATCGTGACCGGAATCAGCAGCACGGACGATGCAAAGATGGGCGGAATCGAGCCCGCCGTGTTTACCTTCAGCGGCATGTGGGTCGAATCGCCACCGAACATGCGCTGGCCGACCTGACGCTTGGGGTACTGGATGACCACCCGGCGCTGCGCCAGTTCCATGAACACGATGAAGGCGATCGTAACAGCCGCCAGCACCAGGAACACCAGCACGAAGAACGGGGACAGCGCGCCCGTATAGCCAAGCTGGAACAGGCTGGCCAGGGCATTGGGCAGGTTCGCCACGATACCCGCAAAGATGATCAGCGAGATACCGTTGCCGACCCCCCGCGACGTAATCTGTTCACCCAGCCACATCAGGAACATGGTGCCACCCACAAGGGTCAGCACACAGGACACGATGAAGAAGAGCCCGGGGGAGACAACGGCAGACCAGGCTTCCGTATGCATGTTCTCAAGCCCTATGGCGATGCCGTAGGCCTGGAACAGCGCAATCACGACCGTCAGGTAGCGCGTATATTCATTCAGCTTGCGCCGTCCGCCCTCCCCTTCCTTCTTGAGTGCTTCAAGCGAGGGAATTGCCGCCGACATGAGCTGTACGATGATCGAGGCACTGATATAGGGCATGATGTTCAGTGCAAACACGGTCATGCGCCCCAGCGCACCACCGGTAAACATGTCGAACATACCCAGAATACCGCCCTGATGCCGGGCCAGAAGCTGCCCCATCACCGTCGCATCGACGCCAGGGACGGGGATATAGGTGCCAATCCGATATACGATCAGCGCACCCAGCGTGAACCAGATACGCTTTTTCAGTTCCGTTGCATTGGCAAAGGAACTGAAATTCAGATTGGCAGCCAACTGTTCGGCCGCGGAGGCCATGCGCCCATCCTTTCACAAGAACAGCGCCACCGCTGGAGGCGGGACGCTGTCATGATAAAAAAAACCGCAAAAAGTAATAAAGCGATGCGCCCGCCGAGTGCAAGCAGCATCGCTTTTATTATGCTCCGGGTACAGAACGTGCCTGTGCCCGGGATCGGTCATTCCGCGGCAGGAGCCTGCTGCTTCTGCGCCTTGACCTGCACCTTGCCGCCTGCCTTTTCAACAGCGGCAACGGCACCGGCCGAAGCACCCGACACTTCAATGGTCACGGCATGGTTCAGTTCGCCATCCGCCAGCAGGCGGATGCCGGCGAAGCGGCCGGAACCGACCAGACCAGCCTTGGCCAGGGTCTCTTCCGTCACGACAGCCTTGGCATCGACCTTGCCTGCCGCAATCGCCTTGTCCAGCACGCCCAGATTCACGATCGCATATTCCTTGCGGAAGATGTTCTTGAATCCACGCTTGGGCAGACGACGGTAGATCGGCAGCTGACCGCCTTCAAAACCGTTCAGGGAAACACCGGAACGCGCCTTCTGACCCTTCACACCCTTGCCCGACGTCTTGCCCTTGCCAGAGCCGATGCCGCGACCAAGACGCTTCTTGGTATAACGCGCGCCTTCGTTGTCACGAAGTTCGTTCAGGTTCATCTCAATCCTCCACCTTGATCAGGTGGGACACATTGCGGATCATACCGCGAACCGAAGGGGTATCCTCCAGTTCACGCGTACGACCAATCTTGTTCAGGCCCAGACCAATCAGTGTCGCCTGCTGGCCCGGCTTCTGTCCGTTCCCGGAATGCACCTGGGTGACGCGCACTTTTGCCTTGGTATCAGACATCAGCCGTGGCCTCCGTCGTTGCCGCAGCCTCGCGACGTCCCAGGATGTCCGAAACCTTCTTGCCACGGCGGTTGGCAACCGAACGCGGGCTGGCGCAACGCTCCAGCGCGGCGAATGTCGCCTTCACCATGTTATGCGGGTTCCGGGTCCCGAGGGACTTCGCCACCACGTCATTGATGCCCAGGCTTTCGAACACCGCGCGCATCGGACCACCGGCAATGATACCCGTGCCCGCATCAGCGGAACGCAGGACAACCTTGCCCGCACCGAAGTGACCGGCCACATCGTGATGCAGCGTGCGGCCTTCCTTCATCGGAACGCGGATCATCGTCCGCTTGGCGCGATCGGTCGCCTTGCGGATTGCTTCGGGAACTTCACGGGCCTTGCCCGCACCGAACCCGACGCGACCCTTCTGGTCACCAACCACAACCAGCGCGGCGAATGCAAAGCGGCGACCGCCCTTTACAACCTTCGCAACGCGGTTGATCGTGACCAGCTTGTCGACCAGATCATCGCCTTCGCGATCACGGTCGCGACCACCCCGGCCGCCTTCTCTCGGTTCACGTGCCATTATGCGTGACCCTTTCGTCAGAACGAGAGACCGCCCTCACGGGCAGCCTCCGCCAGGGCCTTGATACGCCCATGATAGAGATACGCGCCGCGGTCGAAAACGACCTTCGACACACCTGCAGCCACTGCGCGCTCTGCCAGAAGCTTGCCAACCGCACCCGCCGCCTTGACGTCCGTACCACCCTTGAGGGCGGTACGCAGGTCCTTGTCCAGGCTCGATGCCGCGGCCAGGGTCCGGCCAGCAGCATCGTCGATCACCTGCGCGTAGATGTTCTTGCCCGAACGGAACACCGACAGACGCGGACGGCCACCGCTCTTGCGGCGAAGCTGGAAACGCAGGCGCTGACGCCGCCGTTCCCGCAGATCCTTCTGCGTGCTCATTATTTCTTCTTACCTTCCTTGCGACGGATGGTTTCCGTTTCGTAACGGACACCCTTGCCCTTGTAGGGCTCGGGCTTGCGGAAGCTGCGGATGTCAAGTGCGACCTGACCAACCCGCTGCTTGTCAATGCCTTCGACCGTGACCGCCGTGGGGCGGGGCGTCGTGATCTTGATCCCTGCCGGAATCGCATAGACGATGTCATGCGAATAACCGAGATTCATGACCAGATTCTTACCCTGCACCGCGGCACGATAACCTGTCCCGGAGATTTCCAGCGTCTTGGAAAACCCTTCGGACACGCCCTTGACCATGCCCGCGATCAGGGAACGGGTAGTTCCCCACATCATGCGGGCCTGTGCCTGGGTATCGACCGGCTTGACGGCAACCTTGCCATCCGCGACATCAACCGAAACGTGGCTGGACAGCGGCAGCTTGAGTTCACCCAGCTTGCCTTTTGCCGTCAGCACACCGTCAGCAATGGAAACCTGAACGCCCGACGGTAATTCGACGGGATATTTGCCCACTCGCGACATTTATCCCTCCTCAGAATACACGACAGAGGACTTCACCGCCAACATTGGCAGCGCGGGCCTCCGCGTCGGACAGAACACCGCGCGGCGTCGACAGGATCGACACGCCCAGCCCGGCATACACGCGCGGCAGTTCCTTGATCTTGGAATAGACGCGGCGTCCCGGCTTGGACACACGGTGGATTTCTTTGATGACCGGCTCACCATCGAGATACTTCAGCTCGATGCGCAGCTGGGCCACACCTTTGCGCAGTTCCTCACGTGAGAAACCACGGATATATCCCTCGCGGCGCAGCGCCTCGAGAACACTGGCGCGCAGCTTGGAAGCTGGCGCCACGCAGGCAGCATGCCGTGCACGCTGCGCATTGCGGATCCGGGTGAGCAGATCACCCAAAGGATCAGAAAGTGACATCGTTCCCTGCCCTTACCAGCTCGATTTGACCATGCCCGGGATCTGACCATTGGAGGCCAGGTCGCGCAGGGCGATACGGCAGAGTTCGAACTTTCTGTAATTGGCGCGAGGACGCCCCGTCAACTTGCAGCGCAGACGCACGCGGACGCGCGAACCATTGCGAGGAAGTTCAGCAAGCTTGAGCGACGCATCGAAGCGATCTTCAACCGGCAGAGACCGGTCCATGATGATGTTCTTCAGTGCAGTCCGCTTAGCCCGGTCCCGGTTTGCCATGCGCTCGCGCTTGACATTCCGGTTAACGGCGGAAATTTTGGCCATGCCTTGTTTTACCCTCCGGAACCTGTCGGGCCAGTCCCAACGGTTTTCCAAACAACGTGTGTATTAGGTCTTCTGGACTTCAGACGGAAGCCCTTTCGCTACATTTTTATGCAGCGAAGGGCAGATCAAACGCCTTGAGCAGAGCCTTTGCTTCCGCATCCGTCTTCGCGGTGGTCACGAAGATGATGTCCATGCCACGGATTTCGTCGACCTTGTCGTATTCGATTTCCGGGAAGACAATCTGTTCCTTCAGGCCCATCGCAAAGTTGCCACGACCGTCGAAACCCTTGTTCGCCGGCAGCCCGCGGAAATCACGCACGCGCGGCAGGGCGATCGTCACGAAACGATCCAGGAACTCGAACATCTGCGCACGACGCAGCGTCACCTTGCACCCGATCGGCAGCCCTTCACGGATCTTGAAACCGGCAATGGCCTTCTTGGCCACGGTCTTGACCGGCTTCTGACCTGCGATCAGGGTCATTTCCTTGACGGCCGCATCCAGCTTCTTCTGATCGCCGGCCGCTTCGCCCACGCCCATGTTCAGGACAATCTTCTCAAGACGCGGAACCTGCATCTCGTTCTTGTACCCGAACTGCTCACGCAGCTTCGCGCGCATCTCATCCTGGTAGCGCTTCTGCATGCGCGGCACAGGACGGGTTTCTTTCACTTCAGACATACCCGCCTCCTCAGCCTTCGATAACTTCGCCGGTCGCCTTGGCGACACGAACCTTGCGACCATCTTCCAGAACGCGGAAGCCGACCTTCGTCGGGTCGCCGCTCTTGGGATCGATCAGCTTCAGGTTGGACAGGTGAACCGGCATTTCCTTCTGGACAATGCCGCCCTGCTCACCCATGCGGGAAGGACGGGTGTGACGCTTTGCAATCGCCACGCCGCGCACGACAGCCTTGTTGGCTGCGGGCAGGACTGTAACAACCTCGCCACGGGTTCCCTTGGAACCACCGGTGGTGACCAGAACCTGATCACCCTTCTTGATACGAGCAGCCATTACAGCACCTCCGGTGCCAGCGAGATGATCTTCATGAACTTGCGCGCACGCAGTTCGCGCACGACCGGGCCAAAGATACGGGTGCCAATCGGCTCCTGCTGCTTGTTGATCAGCACGGCCGCGTTGCGGTCGAAGCGGATGGCGCTGCCATCGGCGCGACGCACGGGGTAAGAGGTGCGGACGATCACCGCCTGGTGCACGTCGCCCTTCTTGACCTTACCGCGGGGGATGGCCTCCTTGACGGACACGACAATCACGTCGCCGACCGAGGCAGTCTTCCGCTTGGAACCGCCCAGCACCTTGATGCACTGCACCTGACGGGCGCCGGAATTGTCGGCCACGTCAAGGTTGGTCTCGGGATGGATCATGGTCTATGCCCTTCTTTACGCCTGCGCACCAGACGTGGCACCGGCGGCAGCCGCGNCGAGCGGCTGGCCATTCCGGACAACGACAGTCCAGGTCTTGCGGCGGGAAATCGGTTTGCATTCCTCAATGCGCACCGTGTCGCCCACCTTGCATTCATTCAAGCCGTCATGCGCCGCATACTTTTTCGAGCGACGAATGAACTTCTTATACAACGGATGGATAACGCGACGATCGACAAGAACCGTTACGGTCTTGTCCATCTTGTCGCTGGTTACCCGTCCGGTCAGGACGCGCCTTGGCATCGCCCGTCTCCCTTCAGGACTTTACTGCCGGCGCGTGGCCAGCGGAACTCTTCTTCACAACCTCGGTTGCGACAGTCTTCACACGCGCGATTTCACGACGAACTTCGCGCATGCGGGACTGCCCCTCGGTCCGACCGGTCGCATGCTGGAACCGAAGATTGAACTGCTCGCGCTTCAGATCGACGAGAAGCGTATCCAGTTCTTCAACAGTCTTGGCACGCAGATCGGCCGGCTTTGTTGCCTTTGCCATCTCACGCCTCTCCGATACGGGTCACGAACTTGGTCTTGATCGGCAGCTTCGCCGCACCCAGAGCCAGCGCTTCACGCGCGACTTCCGGCGGCACGCCTTCGATCTCGAACAGGATACGACCCGGTTTCACACGAGCCACCCAATATTCAGGCGACCCCTTGCCGGACCCCATACGCACTTCTGCAGGCTTTGTCGAGACCGGAAGATCAGGGAAAATCCGAATCCAGACACGACCGGCACGTTTCATGGCGCGGGTAATGGCACGACGGGCAGCTTCGATCTGGCGGGCAGTGATCCGTTCAGGCTGCAGAGCCTTCAGGCCAAAAGCCCCAAAATTCAGGGTCGTGCCACCCTTGGCCAACCCATGAATACGCCCCTTGTGGGCCTTGCGGTACTTTGTCCGCTTGGGAGAAAGCATTTTCTAAATCCTCACGCGCCGCCTGGCGCATTTAGGTCCATTGGGCCCCGCAGATTAGCGCTGCGGGGCCTGTTCGGCGGCGCGACGGTCCTGCGCCAGCGGATCATGGGCAAGAATCTCACCCTTGAAGATCCAGACCTTCACACCACAGGTGCCATAGGTCGTCTTGGCGGTCGCCACACCATAATCAATGTCCGCACGCAGCGTATGCAGCGGCACGCGGCCTTCACGATACCACTCGACACGTGCGATTTCCGCACCGCCCAGACGGCCGGAGCAGTTGATCAGGATCCCCTGCGCACCCAGGCGCATGGCGGACTGCACGGCACGCTTCATGGCGCGACGGAAGGCAACACGACGTTCGAGCTGCTGGGCAATGTTCTCGGCCACCAGGGTCGCATCGATTTCCGGCTTGCGGATTTCGACGATGTTCAGCGCGACATCGGTCTTGGCCATGCGGGCCAGATCCTTGCGCAGCACATCGATGTCCTGGCCCTTCTTGCCGATCACGACGCCCGGACGGGCCGCGTAGATGGTCACGCGCGGCTTCTTGGCCGGGCGTTCGATCACAACGCGGGATACGCCGGCACCGGACAGCTTGCGGCGCAGGTAGGACCGCAGCTTCAGGTCATCATGCAGCAGACGCGCATAATCGGCATCAGCATACCAGCGGCTGTCCCATGTCCGGTTAATACCGAGCCGCAGCCCGATCGGATTAACTTTATGTCCCATGGATCAGGCCGCCTTCTTTTCGGTTTCAGCTTCGGGCTTCTTTTCCGCCACGACGATGGTCAGGTGGCTGAAGAACTTCTCGATGCGGGCCGAACGGCCACGACCACGTGCGTGGAAACGACGCATCACGATCGACTTGCCCACCTCTGCACGGGCAACGACCAGCTGGTCAACGTCCAGCTGATGGTTGTTCTCGGCGTTGGCGATCGCGCTTTCCAGGGTCTTCTTGACCTGCTGGGCGATACGACGCTTGGAGAATGTGAGGGTGGCGATCGCCTGCGCGGCCGGCTTGTTGCGGATCAGGCCCGCAACAAGGTTCAGCTTGCGCGGGCTGATGCGGATGTTCCGCGTCAGCGCCTGCGCCTCGGTTTCCGCGAGCGTGCGCGGATGCTTAGGCTTGCTCATGATCAGCCCCGCTTCGCTTTCTTGTCCGAAGAATGACCCGTGAAGGTACGGGTCGGTGAAAACTCACCGAACTTGTGCCCCACCATGTTCTCGGAAACCTGCACGGGCAGGAATTTGTGCCCGTTATAGACGCCGAACGTCAGTCCGACGAACTGCGGCAGGATGGTGGATCGACGCGACCAGATCTTGATCACTTCGTTACGGCCCGACGCGCGCGATGCATCGGCTTTGTTCAGCAGATACCCGTCCACGAACGGGCCCTTCCAGACGGAACGTGCCATCTTAAATGCCCCTTACTTGCCGGTCTTCCGGCGACGGATGATCAGACTGTCCGTACGCTTGTTGACCCTGGTCTTGTAACCCTTAGTCGGCTTGCCCCATGGCGTAACCGGATGACGACCGCCCGAGGTCCGCCCTTCACCACCACCATGCGGGTGATCAACCGGGTTCATGACGACACCACGGTTATGCGGACGGCGGCCCAGCCAGCGGTTACGGCCGGCCTTTCCCAGATGCTGGTTCATGTTGTCCGGGTTGGACACGGCACCGATGGTGGCCATGCACTCCGCACGGACGACACGCAGTTCACCGGACTGCAGCTTGATCTGGGCATAGCCCACATCCTTGCCGACCAGCTGCGCATAGGTGCCAGCGGAACGGGCGATCTTGCCACCACCACCGGCCTTGAGCTCGATGTTGTGGATGATCGTACCCACCGGAACCGACGACAGGGGCATTGCATTGCCCGGCTTGATATCGGCGCGGGTGCCAGCAACAACCTGATCGCCCACCTTCAGGCGCTGCGGTGCGATGATGTAAGCCAGTTCGCCATCTTCGTATTTGATGAGGGCGATGAAGGCCGTACGGTTCGGATCGTATTCCAGACGTTCCACCGTGCCGACCACGTCGAATTTGCGACGCTTGAAATCGACATAGCGGTAGGACTGCTTGTGTCCGCCACCGATGAAACGCGAGGTGGTGCGACCGTGGTTATTACGGCCGCCGCTCTTGTTCTTCCCCTCGGTCAGGCCCTTGACGGGCTTGCCTTTCCACAGCTCCTTGCGGTCGATCAGAACCGTTCCGCGCAGGCTGGGGGTAACTGGATTAAAGTGCTTCAATGCCATTTCTTGTCACCCCACGTCAGACCAGCTTCGCTGTCAGGTCGATGGACTGACCTTCAGCAAGCTGGACAAACGCCTTCTTCACATCCGAACGCTGGCCGGGACGTCCCTTGAAGCGCTTGGCCTTACCTTTCTGGATGAGCGTATTGACACCCAGAACCTTCACGCCAAACAGCGTCTCGACCGCTACCTTGATTTCCGGCTTCGTCGCATCGATCGCAACCTTGAAACCGACCTGATTCTTCTCGGACAGAGCCGTGGCCTTTTCCGTGATCAGGGGCGCGCGGATGATGTCGTACATCGCTTCGCGCGACATGCGTTCCGCCTTCTTGCGGATTGCCAGGATGTTGGTCATGCCAGACGCTCCTTCAGTCCCTCAACACCTGCGCGGGTGATCGCCAGCACATCGTGATTCAGGATGTCATAGACATTCGCACCGATGGTCGGGAGAATGTCGATCTTCGGAAGGTTGCGCGCGGCACGGCCGAAGTTTTCTTCAACGGCGGCATCCACGATCAGGGCGGATGTCCAGCCCAGAACCTTCAGCTTCTTCGCAAGCTCAGCGGACTTGCCCGAGGCAGTCGCCGCATCAAGCACGACCAGCTTCCCTTCCGCCGCCTTCTGCGACAGCGCGGAGATCAGGCCCAGACGGCGCACCTTCTTGGGCAGATCATAGCCATGGTCGCGCACGACCGGGCCATGAACCACGCCACCGGTACGGTACTGCGGCGAACGCAGCGAACCCTGACGGGCGCTGCCGGTGCCCTTCTGGCGGTACGGCTTCTTGGTCGTGCCGGAGATTTCCCCCATGCCCTTGACCTTGTGCGTACCTGCCCGGCGCTTTGCCAGCTGCCAGTGCACCACACGCGCCATGATATCCGTGCGCGGTGTTGCGGCGAAAATCTCGTCGGGAAGGCTGGCCTTGCCTGCGCTTCCGTTATCGAGGGTTTTGATATCGTAATCCATTGCCCTCTATCCTCAGCCCGCAGCCTCAACCAGGGCCGCCGGATACGGCGCCTCGGCATGACGGGCCTTCTTGATCGCATCACGAACCAGAACCGCCTCATTCTTTCCGCCCGGCACGGAGCCGCGGATCATGATCAGGTTCTTTTCGGCGTCAACAGCCGCAATCTCGAGGTTCAGCGTGGTCACACGCTCGGAACCGAGATGGCCAGCCATCTTCTTGTTCTTGAAAACCTTGCCCGGATCCTGACGGTTACCCGTCGAACCGTGCGAACGGTGACTGATCGAGACACCGTGGGTGGCTTCGAGACCGGCAAAGTTCCAGCGCTTCATCGCGCCGGCAAAACCCTTACCCTTGCTGGTGCCGGTAACGTCCACCTTCTGTCCCACCACAAAGTGGGTAGCGGACAGAGAAGCCCCGACTTCCAGGACGGCATCATCCGCAACGCGGAATTCAGCCAGCTTCTTCTTGGGCTCGACCTTGGCCTTGGCAAAATGGCCGCGGTTCGGCTTCGACACATTTTTGACCTTGGCCTTGCCCGAACCAAGCTGGACGGCGGTGTAGCCATCACGCTCGGTCGTACGGACATCAACCACCTGCAGATCATCAACCTGCAGGACAGTCACCGGCACATGTGTGCCGTCTTCCTTGAACAGCCGGGTCATACCCAGCTTTTTTGCGATCAATCCGGTGCGCATCGTCTGGACCTTAGAGTTTAATCTCGACATCCACGCCAGCGGCGAGGTCGAGTTTCATGAGAGCGTCCACGGTCTGCGGGGTCGGCTCGACAATGTCGAGCAGCCGGCGATGGGTCCGAATTTCGAACTGCTCGCGGCTTTTCTTATCCACGTGGGGGGAGCGGTTCACGGTGAACCGTTCAATATGCGTCGGCAGCGGGATAGGACCCCGAACCCGCGCACCCGTACGCTTCGCCGTGTTGACGATCTCTTTCGTGCTGTTGTCAAGCACCCGATGATCGTACGCCTTCAGGCGAATGCGGATGTTCTGGTTGTCCATCTTTCTGTTTCAGTCCAACTTTACCTGATTCGGGGGAACCCGATCCGCAATGGAAACCCGGCCGGATCGCTCCGACCGGGATTCCACACTTCAGTTACTGTCCAATCACGCCGTGATGGAAGCAACAACACCTGCACCAACGGTGCGGCCACCTTCGCGGATAGCGAAGCGCAGGCCTTCATCCATGGCGATCGGAGCGATCAGCTCCACATCCATGGCGACGTTATCGCCAGGCATGACCATTTCCGTGCCTTCCGGCAGGTGAACGACGCCGGTGACGTCGGTCGTGCGGAAATAGAACTGCGGACGATAGTTGGTGAAGAACGGCGTGTGACGGCCACCCTCTTCCTTCGTCAGGATGTAGGCTTCCGCCTTGAACTTGGTGTGCGGGGTGATGGAACCCGGCTTCGCCAGCACCTGGCCACGCTCAACGTCTTCACGCTTCGTGCCACGCAGCAGCGCGCCGATGTTGTCACCTGCTTCACCGCGATCAAGCAGCTTGCGGAACATTTCAACGCCGGTCACGGTCGTCTTCTGCGTCGGGCGCAGACCAACGATCTCGATTTCGTCGCCAACGTTCACGGCGCCACGCTCGACACGGCCCGTCACCACGGTGCCACGACCGGAGATGGAGAACACGTCCTCGATCGGCATCAGGAACGGACGGTCGATCGGACGTTCCGGCTGCGGGATGTATTCGTCAACGGCGTTCATCAGGTCCATGACGCGGTTTTCACCGACTTCCGGATCGCCATCTTCCAGCGTCACCAGGGCCGAACCCTTGATGATGGGGATATCGTCACCGGGGAACTGGTAAGCGGACAGCAGCTCACGCACTTCCATTTCGACGAGTTCCAGCAGCTCCGGATCGTCAACCTGGTCAACCTTGTTCAGGAACACGACCAGCGCCGGCACGCCAACCTGGCGGGCAAGCAGGATGTGCTCACGGGTCTGCGGCATCGGGCCGTCAGCAGCGGACACAACCAGGATCGCGCCGTCCATCTGCGCGGCACCGGTGATCATGTTCTTCACATAGTCAGCATGGCCGGGGCAGTCGACGTGTGCGTAGTGACGCTTCGCGGTCTCGTACTCGACGTGCGCGGTCGAGATGGTGATGCCACGGGCGCGTTCTTCAGGTGCGGCGTCGATCATGTCGTACGCCTTGAATTCCGCACCACCGGCCTTCGCCAGCGTCTTGGTGATAGCAGCGGTCAGCGAGGTCTTGCCGTGATCGACGTGACCAATCGTGCCGATGTTGCAGTGCGGCTTATTCCGCTCAAATTTAGCCTTTGCCATCGTTTTCTCCGTTAACTCGGCCTCGTGCCGAGAGTCGGGTTGGAAAGTTCCGTTTCGGAAGCCGGGCCGGTCAATAGACCGGCCAGACCGCCTTTACCAGCGGTAATGACTGAATGCCTTGTTGGCTTCGGCCATGCGGTGCGTGTCTTCGCGCTTCTTGACCGCGGCGCCACGATTGTTGACGGCGTCAAGAAGTTCGTTCGACAGACGATCCTGCATGGTGTTCTCGCCCCGCTTGCGCGACGCGTCGATCAGCCAGCGGATTGCCAGCGCCTGACGGCGCTCGGCCCGGACTTCGACCGGAACCTGATAGGTGGCGCCACCAACACGGCGGGAACGCACCTCGACAGCCGGCTTGACGTTGTCCAGCGCGCTGTGGAACATGACCACAGGGTCCGCAGCAGCGCCACCACGGCGACGCAGCACCTCAAGGGCGCCATAGACGATCCCTTCGGCTGTGGACTTCTTGCCGTCGTACATCAGGGCGTTCATGAAACGCGTAATGACGACATCACCAAATTTCGGATCGGGAAGAATCTCGCGCTTTACTGCGCGATGACGGCGACTCATGCCTCGTTATTCCTTTTACTTAGGACGCTTCGCGCCATAGAGCGAGCGACGCTGACGACGCTTGGCGATACCCTGGGTGTCCAGAACGCCGCGCAGGATGTGATAACGCACGCCAGGAAGATCCTTAACGCGACCACCACGGATCAGGACAACACTATGTTCCTGGAGGTTATGCCCCTCACCCGGAATATAGCTCACAACCTCATACCCGTTGGTCAGGCGAACTTTTGCCACCTTACGCAGAGCCGAGTTCGGCTTCTTCGGTGTGGTTGTGTAAACACGAGTACAAACGCCACGCTTCTGCGGACAGCCCTGCAGAGCAGGAACCTTGTTGCGTTTGGCTGCGGGCTCGCGACCTTTCGCGATCAACTGGTTGATGGTCGGCATACGCCTTTCCCGATCCTTACAAAATTCGGCCGGCCAACCCCATATCTGGTTGCCGACTGTCGTTCACAACAAAACCCCAACGAATGACAACCATCCGTTCGGGCATCATATTTACATCCGGCCTGAGCAGCCCGATTCCCGGACTGCGGCACCGCATGTCTGCATGCTGCATTCGACGGCCAACGACGTCTTTCAGACAGGGCTAGCCGAGGGCGCGTTACCTACGGGCAAACTGACCAAAAGTCAAGCCTTGCGCAGGATTCGCTAGCAGTCCGACAGAGCGACTCTGTTCCACCGGACTCGGAGCACCGCTCCGTCAGGCCGCTGATACCGCCTGAATCGGATGGTGACAATAGTGCAGCACCGAATCATGCCAGATACCGGCCTGCGGTACCTGGCATTTCACTCGTATTGTTATTCGGCGGCCTTGGTGGTGGCCACCGCAGCGCGGGCCTGGGCCAGACGCTGCTTGTCCTCGCCCGCCGCAACGGCACGGAGCTTGTTCATCACGCTGCCCGTCCCTGCCGGGATCAGGCGGCCGACAATCACGTTCTCCTTCAGGCCGTTCAGCGTATCCTTCTTCCCTGCCGTCGCGGCCTCCGTCAGGACACGTGTGGTCTCCTGGAAGGATGCGGCGGAGATGAAGGACTGCGTCTGCAGCGACGCCTTCGTGATGCCCTGCAGCACAGGCATGGCAACAGCCGGACGCTCGCCCATGTTCAGGCGCTTGGTGTTCTCTTCCTCATACTCGATACGGTCCACCGTCTCACCGATCAGGTAGGTCGTATCGCCCGGCTCAAGGATTTCCACCTTCTGCAGCATCTGGCGGACAATGACTTCAATGTGCTTGTCATTGATCTTCACACCCTGCAGTCGATAGACGTCCTGGATCTCGTTGACGAGATAGTCGGACAGCGCCTCGACCCCCAGAACCTTCAGGATGTCGTGCGGCACGCGCGGACCGTCGACCAGCGGATCGCCAACCTGGACAAAGTCGCCTTCCTGGACGGAAACGTGCTTGCCCTTGGGGATCAGGTAATCCGTCTCCTCGCCCGTCTCGTCGTTCTTCACGATGACACGGCGCTTGGACTTGTAGTCCTTGCCGAATTCCACACGCCCCTCGGTTTCCGAGATGATGGCGTGGTCCTTCGGACGGCGGGCCTCGAACAGTTCGGCCACGCGCGGCAGACCACCGGTAATGTCACGCGTCTTGGAACCTTCACGCGGGATACGCGCCAGCACGTCGCCTGCGTTGACCTGTGCGCCGTTTTCAACCGACAGCAGCGAGTCAGGCGACAGGAAGTAGCGGGCGTCGTTGCCGTTGGCCAGCTTCACCACATCGCCATTGGCGTCCTTCAGCTGCAGGCGGGGACGCAGGTCGATCCCCTTGGAGGCCTGCTTGTAGTCCACGACCACCTTCGACGTCAGGCCCGTCACCTCATCCATCCGCTCCACCAGGGTGATGGAGTCGATCAGGTCAAGGTATTCGACCTTACCGGGCTGTTCGGTAATGATCGGCAGGGTGTACGGATCCCACTCGGCCATCTTCTGGCCACGCGTGACCTCGGCCCCGTCTTCCACCAGCAGGCGCGCACCATAAGGCACACGGTAGCGGGCGCGTTCGGTGCCGCGGTCATCCGTCAGCAGGATTTCGCAGTTACGCGACATGACGATGGGCACGTTCTGACTGTTATGCACAACGTTCTTGTTGCGGATCGTCACCTTGCCGTCACGCGACGCCTCGACCATCGACTGTTCGGCGCCACGCTGCGCCGCACCACCGATATGGAAGGTACGCATGGTCAGCTGGGTGCCCGGCTCACCAATGGACTGGGCGGCGATGACGCCCACGGCCTCACCGATATTGACCGGCGTGCCGCGTGCAAGGTCACGGCCATAGCAGTGGCCACACACGCCCACACGGCTGTCACAGGTCAGCACGGATCGGATCAGCAGGCTTTCGACACCCGCCTTCTCGATCTGCTCGGCCTGGGCTTCCTCGATCAGCGTATTGCGCGGGAACAGCATCTTGCCGGTCGCCGGATCCAGCACGTCGGCGGCAAGGGTACGACCCAGCATACGTTCGGACAGGGACGCGACAACCTCGCCGCCATCCATGACCGCACGGACCGTCAGGCCGCGTTCGGTGCCGCAGTCTTCCTCGACAATGATGCTGTCCTGCGCCACGTCGACCAGACGGCGGGTCAGGTAACCCGAGTTCGCGGTCTTCAGCGCGGTATCAGCCAGCCCCTTACGCGCACCATGGCTGGAGGTGAAGTAATCGAGAACCGACAGGCCTTCCTTGAAGTTGGCGATGATCGGCTGTTCGATGATCTCACCCGACGGCTTGGCCATCAGGCCACGCATGCCGGCCAGCTGCTTCATCTGTGCTGGCGACCCACGCGCACCGGAGTGGCTCATCATCCACACGGAGTTGGTCGGCTTGCCGATTTCCTGCTTGGAAATCTCCTTCATCATCGCGGCCTGCACTTCGTCCGTGCAGCGCGACCAGGCATCGACCACCTTGTTGTAGCGTTCGCCCGCGGTGATCAGGCCGTCCTGATACTGCTGTTCGAACTCCTTCACCTCGGCAGCGGTGCGGTCGACCAGTTCCTTCTTCTCGGTCGGGACGATCATGTCATCCTTGCCGAAGGAAATGCCCGACTTCGCCGCGTGACGGAAACCAAGGCCCATCAGGCGGTCACAGAAGATCACGCATTCCTTCTGGCCACAGTGACGGTAAACCGCGTCGATGACGTCCGACACGATCTTCTTGGTCAACTGGCGGTTGATCAGCGAGAACGGCAACGCGGCGTTGCGCGGCAGGATCTGCGCCACCAGCATGCGGCCCGGCGTGGTCACGACGGTTTCGCGCGTGACCTTGCCCTCGGCATCGACATTCTCGATACGCGCGCGGATCTTGTCATGCAGCTTTACGGCGCCCGTGCTGAGCGCATATTCCACTTCGCCCACGCTGGAGAAGGAAGGCGCACCCGCAACCGTCACCTGCCCCTTGTCATCATAGCTGTTCTGGTCAGGGGTCGCGCGGAATTCCGGGGTTTCGAGGCTGAGATAGTACAGCCCCAGCACGATATCCTGTGACGGCACGATAATGGGCTTGCCGTTGGCGGGGCTGAGGATGTTGTTGGTGGACATCATCAGCACGCGCGCTTCCAGCTGCGCCTCAAGGCTCAGCGGCACGTGAACGGCCATCTGGTCACCATCAAAGTCCGCGTTGAACGCGGTGCAGACCAGCGGGTGCAGCTGGATCGCCTTGCCTTCGATCAGCACCGGCTCGAACGCCTGGATGCCCAGACGGTGCAGCGTCGGCGCACGGTTGAGCATGACCGGATGTTCGCGGATCACTTCTTCAAGGATATCCCAGACTTCAGGACGTTCCTTTTCCACCATCCGCTTCGCGGCCTTGATGGTGGTGGCGTGACCGTATTTTTCCAGCTTGGAGTAGATGAACGGCTTGAACAGTTCCAGCGCCATCTTCTTGGGCAGGCCGCACTGGTGCAGCTTCAGTTCCGGACCGACCACGATGACCGAACGGCCGGAGTAGTCAACGCGTTTGCCCAGCAGGTTCTGACGGAAACGGCCCTGCTTGCCCTTGAGCATGTCGGACAGCGACTTCAGCGGGCGCTTGTTCGCCCCCGTGATCGCACGGCCACGACGGCCATTGTCAAACAGTGCATCGACCGATTCCTGCAGCATGCGCTTTTCGTTACGGACGATGATGTCCGGCGCACGCAGTTCGATCAGCCGCTTCAGACGGTTGTTACGGTTGATGACGCGACGGTACAGGTCATTCAGGTCCGACGTCGCGAACCGGCCGCCATCCAGCGGCACCAGCGGCCGCAGTTCGGGCGGGATGACCGGCACCAGTTCCAGGATCATCCATTCCGGGCGCGATTCACTGTCGGCAAAGGCCTCGACCAGCTTCAGGCGCTTGACCAGCTTCTTGCGCTTGGCCTCGGACGTGGTGTCCTTCAGTTCCTGGCGCAGTTCTTCCTTTTCGACCTTGCAGTCGATGCGTTCCAGGATCTTCTTGATCGCCTCGGCGCCAATTCCGACCTCGATCCCCTCGTCGCCATGCTCGTCCATGACGTCAAGGTACTGGTCTTCCGTCAGCAGGCTGTACTGCTTGAGCGGCGACGTGCCGGGTTCCAGAACCACATAGCTTTCGAAATACAGGATCTTTTCCAGATCCTTCAGCGTCATGTCGACCATCAGGCCGATACGGCTGGGCAGAGACTTCAGGAACCAGATATGGGCGACGGGGCTTGCCAGTTCGATATGGCCCATGCGTTCACGCCGGACCTTGGCCAGCGTGACTTCAACGCCGCACTTTTCGCAGATGATGCCGCGGAATTTCATCCGCTTGTACTTGCCGCACAGGCATTCGTAATCCTTGATCGGACCGAATATCCGCGCACAGAACAGGCCATCACGTTCCGGCTTGAATGTCCGGTAGTTGATGGTCTCGGGCTTCTTGATCTCGCCGTACGACCAGGAACGGATCTGCTCGGCCGAAGCCAGCTGGATCTTGATCTGATCGAAGGTCATGGCCTGGCCGCCCTGACCAAGGATCTTCATGAGTTCATTCATGCGCCGCAAACCCCCTGAGGGAATGAAGCGGAAGCAGCCGCGTTACCTGCTTCCACTCCTGAAAGAAAAATGTATGGACCGACGTGCAACACAAGGCCCGGTCAGGAACCGCTCTGTTCCAGGTCAACATTCAGGCCAAGGGACTTCAGTTCCTTGATCAGGACGTTGAAGCTTTCCGGAATGCCGGCTTCGAAATCATCCTGCTCGCGCACGATGGCTTCATACACCTTGGTACGACCGGACACGTCATCCGATTTGACCGTCAGCATTTCCTGCAGTGTGTAAGCCGCGCCGTAAGCTTCCAGCGCCCACACTTCCATTTCACCAAAGCGCTGCCCACCGAACTGCGCCTTGCCGCCCAGCGGCTGCTGGGTCACCAGCGAGTACGGGCCGATGGAACGGGCATGGATCTTGTCATCAACAAGATGATGCAGCTTGAGCATGTAGATATAACCGACCGTGGTCTTGCGTTCGAACGGTTCACCCGTGCGCCCGTCGATCAGCTGCGACTGCCCGGATTTATCCACGCCTGCCTTCTGCAGCATGGTCTCGATATCCGGGATGGACGCGCCATCGAACACCGGCGTTGCAATCGGCACGCCCTTGCGCAGGTTGCCACACAGCTCCAGCAGCTGGGCGTCGGTCATGTCGCCGATCTGCTCGTCATAAACCTTGTCGCCATAAACCGACTTCAGTTCATCAAGCAGTTCCTGGCGCTTTTCGCCATGGCGCTGGTACTCATCGGCCAGCTGGGCCACCTGCCGGCCAATATTGGCGCAGGCCCAGCCCAGATGGGTCTCAAGGATCTGCCCCACGTTCATGCGCGACGGCACGCCAAGCGGATTCAGCACGATGTCAACCGAGGTGCCATCCTCAAGGAACGGCATGTCCTCAACCGGCACAACGCGGGAGACGACACCCTTGTTGCCATGACGGCCAGCCATCTTGTCACCCGGCTGCAGCTTGCGCTTCACCGCGACAAAGACCTTGACCATCTTCATCACGCCCGGCGGCAGTTCGTCACCACGCTGCAGCTTCTCGACCTTGTTGTCGAAGCGGGCCTGAATCTTGGAAACGGCGGCATCGAATTCACGACGCAGCGTTTCCAGTTCCGCCATGACCTCATCGGACATCACGGTGATGTTGCGCCATGCGCCACGAGGGTGCTCGGACAGGACCTCATCCGTGATCTCGGTGCCTGAACGGATGCCCTTGAAGCCCGTACCGGCCGTCTGGCCGATCAGGTGCTCGCGCAGACGGTTGTAGAAGGAACGTTCCTGAATGGCGCGTTCATCGTCGCGGTCCTTGGCCAGGCGTTCGATCTCGGCGCGCTCGATCGCCATCGCGCGCTCGTCCTTGTCCACGCCACGGCGGGAGAACACGCGCACATCCACGATGGTACCCGTCGTGCCGGGCGGCAGCTTGAGCGAGGTGTCACGGACATCGGACGCCTTTTCACCAAAAATGGCGCGCAGCAGCTTTTCTTCCGGCGTCATCGGGCTTTCGCCCTTTGGCGTGACCTTACCGATCAGGATATCGCCGGGGTTCACCTCAGCGCCCACATACACGATCCCGGCTTCGTCGAGGTTGCGCAGCGCTTCCTCACCGACATTGGGGATGTCGCGGGTGATTTCTTCCTGGCCCAGCTTTGTGTCGCGGGCCATGACCTCGAATTCCTCGATATGGATCGAGGTAAACACGTCATCACGCGCGATCCGTTCGGAAATCAGGATCGAATCTTCAAAGTTGTAACCGTTCCAGGGCATGAACGCGACCAGCACGTTACGGCCCAGCGCCAGTTCACCCAGTTCGGTGGACGGACCATCGGCGATGATCTCACCCGCGCGGACCTGGTCACCCACGCGCACCAGCGGACGCTGGTTGATGCAGGTGGACTGGTTGGAACGCATGTATTTGCGCAGGCGGTAGATATCCACGCCCTGCGTCGCACCGGCATCATCCGTCGCGCGGACAACGATACGCGCGCCATCGATCTGGTCCACCACGCCATGGCGGCTGGCCACGATCGCGGCACCCGAGTCATGGGCCACGGCGGCTTCCATGCCCGTGCCGACCAGCGGCGCGTCCGAACGCACCAGCGGCACGGCCTGACGCTGCATGTTCGAGCCCATCAGCGCGCGGTTGGCGTCATCGTTCTCAAGGAACGGAATGAGGGCCGCGGCAACCGAGACAAGCTGCTTGGGCGAGACGTCACACGCCGTCACGTCGGTCGGCGGAACCTGACGGAAGTCACCGCCACGGCGCACCGAAACCAGGTCGTCCGTCAGGTGACCCTGCGCGTCCTGCTTCGCATCCGCCTGGGCAACGACCAACTTTTCCTCTTCCATGGCGGAAAGGTATTTCCAGCCATCCTGAAGAACGCCGTCCTCAACCATGCGGTACGGGGTTTCGATGAAGCCGTACTTGTTCACCTTGGCATAGGTGGCGAGGGAGTTGATCAGGCCGATGTTAGGGCCTTCCGGCGTCTCGATCGGGCAGATACGACCATAATGCGTCGGGTGCACGTCACGGACTTCGAAGCCCGCACGCTCACGCGTAAGCCCACCCGGGCCGAGTGCGGACAGGCGACGCTTGTGCGTGACTTCCGACAGCGGGTTGGTCTGGTCCATGAACTGGCTGAGCTGGGATGAGCCGAAGAACTCACGCACCGCGGCCGCCGCCGGCTTGGCGTTGATCAGGTCATGCGGCATGACCGTGTCGATATCGACCGAACCCATGCGTTCGCGGATGGCGCGCTCCATGCGCAGCAGGCCAACGCGGTACTGGTTTTCCATCAGTTCGCCAACCGAACGCACGCGACGGTTGCCAAGGTTGTCGATGTCGTCAATCGCGCCGCGACCGTCCTTCAGTTCGCACATGATCTTGACAGTGCGCAGGATGTCTTCCTTGCGCAGGACGCGCACCGTATCGGGCACGTCCACGCCAAGGCGCATGTTCATCTTCACGCGGCCAACGGCGGACAGGTCATAACGGTCGGGATCGAAGAACAGGCCGGAGAACATGGCTTCCGCCGTCTCGGGCGTCGGCGGCTCACCGGGGCGCATGACACGATAGATATCGGTCAGCGCCTCATCGCGCGAGGCGTTCTTGTCCACGGCCAGCGTATTGCGGATCCACGGGCCATTGGCCGCGTCAACCGCCAGGGTGGACAGCGTGGTCAGGCCAGCTTCCTCAAGTTCTTCCAGCTTCTGCTCGGTCAGTTCGTCACCGGCTTCGGCAAAGATCTCGCCCGTGTGTTCGTTGACGATGTCGGACGCGATGAAACGCCCGATCAGCCCGGCCGGACCGACCAGCACTTCCTTGGTGGTTTCCGCGATCTTGCGGACCATGCGCGCGGTCAGCTTCGCATCGACCGGGGCGACTTCCTCACCCGTCTGGGCATCGATCAGCGGCTCAAGCAGCTTCATGCCACGGAAGGAATCGGCGTCAAAACGGCGGGCCCAGCCCTTTTCCGTCTTGGTGAACTCGACCTTGCCATAGAAGTAGCTCAGGATCTCGTCGGGATCCATGCCACGGATTTCCATGGACTCCACGTCGCCGCCCTCGGCGGCCTTGGCGGCGCGGGCGGCTTCGGATGCCGCGCCTTCCAGGGCGTACAGCAGCGTGGTGACCGGCAGCTTGCGCTTGCGGTCGATGCGGACGTAGATCAGGTCCTTGCTGTCGAATTCGAAATCGAGCCACGACCCGCGATAGGGAATGACGCGCGCGGCGAACAGGAACTTGCCCGAAGAATGGGTCTTGCCCTTGTCATGATCGAAGAACACGCCGGGGCTGCGGTGCATCTGGCTGACGATAACACGCTCGGTCCCGTTGATGATGAAGGTGCCGTTATCGGTCATGAGCGGCATGTCGCCCATGTAAACCGGCTGTTCCTTGATATCGCGGATCGAGCGTGACCCGGTATCTTCATCCACGTCCCACACGATCAGGCGCAGGATCACCTTCAGCGGCGCGGCAAAGGTCAGACCACGCTGAATGCATTCCTCGACGTCGTATTTCGGTTCTTCCAGCTCATAGCTGACGAATTCCAGACGCCCGCGCCCCGCGAAATCATTGATCGGAAAGACGGAACGGAACACTTCCTGCAGGCCCGTCGGCGTCCGGCTGTCGGGCGCCACATTCATCTGGAGGAACGTCTCGTAGCTTGCCCGCTGCACGTCGATCAGATTGGGCATCGGAGCGACCTCGGGTATATGCCCGAAGCTCTTGCGGATGCGTTTGCGTCCCGTGAACGATTTTGTAATCGCGTTCATCGCCTATCCAGCCCCCATCCACACAGGTCCGCACGACCGTGACACGAATGTCACGCGGACTGCGCGGCCCGTAAAAATCCTTGGCGGATCAACCGGCCCCATGGCCCGACCAACCCTTCACTACCGCCAAAGGCACCCGAAGCCTCGCGGCCAGGGTGCCTGTAACGCCCAAGGGGGCGGAAACCAGACGGTTTCCACCCTCACCTGAACAATCAGCCTGAGTGCGTCATAAACGACGCATCCCGATTGGCCAACTTATTTGATTTCGACAGCAGCGCCGTTGTCTTCAAGGGTCTTCTTGATCTTTTCGGCTTCATCCTTGCTGGCGCCTTCCTTGATGGTCTTGGGCGCGCCCTCGACCAGATCCTTGGCTTCCTTCAGGCCCAGACCCGTGATCGCGCGGATTTCCTTGATCACGTTGATCTTCTTGTCGCCCGCCTTGGTCAGGACAACGTCGAACTCGGTCTTCTCTTCAGCCGGCGCGCCACCAGCAGCGGCACCCGGGGCAGCAGCCACAGCAACCGGAGCAGCGGCGGAAACGCCCCACTTTTCTTCCAGCAGCTTGGACAGCTCGGCAGCTTCCAGAACGGTCAGAGCGGACAGGTCTTCAACAATCTTGTTCAGATCGGCCATAATTTTGGTCTTCCTAATTTATACACTGGTTGGCACGGCACAATCCCGTTTTTTCAGGAAAATGCCATTTTTTTGATAACCCGGCGGGCCGGGTCATAGGTCTCAGGCTGCTTCGCCCGTCTTGGCATAGGCACCAAAAACCCGTGCAAGCTGTCCGGCCGGCGCCTGCAGCACGCCTGCGATACGCGTTGCCGGCGTGGAGATAAGCCCCACCAGCTGCGCGCGCAGAACGTCCAGGGACGGCAGCTCGGCCAGAGCCTTGATGCTTTCGACGCTGAGCGTCTGGGCACCAAGCGATCCACCGAGCAGAACAAGCTTTTCATTGGTTTTGGCGAACTCGACCAGCACCTTCGCCACTGCTACGGGTTCATCCGCCCACGACAACGCGGTCGGCCCCTTCAGCAGCGGCTTGATGCCTTCGAACTGGGTCCCTGCCAGGGCGAGAGAGGCCAGCCGGTTCTTCGCGACCTTGTGTGTAGCTCCTGCCGCACGCACGCGACGCCGGAGTTCCGTCACATCAGCCACGCTCAGCCCGTCATTACGGGTGACGATGACCATGGACGTCTCAGCGAACACGGCTGCGAGGGAGGCAACAAACTCCCGCTTCTCCGTACGGTCCAAATCCCGTCTCCATCATCACCTGCCAGCAAGAAGCCGACAGGTAGGGTTTACCCTTGGGATATTCCGGCGTGCCGGTCATATCCCGGTTCGCCTGTCCTTTCAAACGGAACAACCAGTGCGGGCTTTCGCCCCGATCCGGCAATCCCCGTCTCCCGGTTGCAGCCCCTGCGGGCAATCAAGGCTTGCGCCACATCCGGTCATGGACAGGTTCGGAAAATGGCGGCCAGGCCGCCATCCCCTGTTCCCCCACCCCTGTTACAGGGCAGGGTCATTCTTCAGCTGACGTCAGTCCGCGGTGAAAGCGGACGTGTCAACCGTAACACCCGGCCCCATGGTAGAGGACAGGGCGATCTTCTTTACATACGTGCCCTTCGCGCCCGTGGGACGGGCCTTCTGGACGGCGTCCACGAACGCACGGATGTTTTCAGCCAGCTTGGCTTCGTCAAACGACGCCTTGCCAACGCCTGCATGCACGATACCGGCCTTTTCCGCGCGGTATTCGACCTGACCGGACTTGGCCGCGGAAACCGCGCCCTTCACGTCCATGGTCACGGTGCCCAGCTTGGGGTTGGGCATCAGGCCACGCGGGCCGAGGATCTTGCCCAGACGACCGACCAGCGCCATCATGTCCGGCGTCGCGATGCAGCGATCGAACTCGATTTCGCCAGCCTTCACCTTTTCGGCCAGGTCTTCGGCACCAACCACGTCGGCACCGGCCGCCGTTGCTTCCTCGGCCTTCGGGCCGCGGGCGAACACACCAACGCGCAGGGTCTTGCCCGTGCCGTTGGGCAGGGACAGCAGGCCACGGACCATCTGGTCTGCATGACGCGGGTCGATGCCCAGGTTCATGGAGATTTCGACGGTCTCGTCAAACTTCGCCTTGGCGTTGTTCTTGACCAGGTTGATGGCTTCATCCAGGCCATACTGCTTCGTGCTGTCGACAGCGGCGCGGGCTGCGGTCAGACGCTTGTTCTTTGCCATTGTAATCAGCCCTCCACCACGTCGAGGCCCATGGAGCGGGCGGAACCCGCCAGCATGCGCACGGCGCCGTCGATATCGTTGGCGTTCATGTCTTTCTGCTTCGTCTCGGCGATCTCGCGCAGCTGCGCGATCGTGACCTTACCGACTGCCGCCGCCTTGCCTACCGTGGAGCTGCCCTTGGAAATCTTGGCAGCCTTCATCAGGAAGTAGGTGTTCGGCGGGGTCTTGGTAATGAAGCTGAACGTACGGTCGGCATACGCGGTGATGACGACGGGAATCGGCATACCGGGTTCGAGACCCTGCGTCTTTGCGTTGAACTCCTTGCAGAACTGCATGATGTTCAGGCCGCGCTGACCCAGTGCCGGACCAACCGGCGGGGACGGATTCGCCTTGCCGGCGGGGATTTGCAGCTTGATGTAGCCAACGATTTTTTTGGCCATATCCGGGGCTCCTGACTGTTTCACCCGGACCGCGGTTCTGGTGGCCCGCCCCTGCCCCGCATGGACAGGAAGCGCGTCCTCCCGCGTTCCGATAAGAGGCGCGCACCTACCGCTATTTGGCGGGGGCTGTCAAGTCCCCGTCATGAAATCCCTTGCCCGACAGGTCGAGGGAATCGGGGCCATTATCGACATTCACGCCACTGAAGGACCGTGGCATGCGCATATGCGTGTACTGCATGGGGTCGAAAGGCTTGAGCTGCTTGTTGTTCGGCAGTTCCGCCGTGCTCCATCCACCGCCCAGCGCGCGGATCAATTCTACCTGCGCCTGCATGTAGCGGGTTTCCACCTGCACTTCGGAAATGCGCGCCTGCAGGGCCGCGACCTGCGCCACCACCACGTCGAGGTAATTGGTCAGGCCACCGGTATAAAGCTGCATGGTCATGTTCTGCGTGCGCATGGAGGCCTGCACGGCATCCGCCTGCTGGGCGGCTTCTATATTGAGGTCATGCGTCAGGCTCAGCCCGTCTTCCACATCCTTGAACGCATCCAGCACGATGCCGCGGTACTGGTCTTCCGCCTGACGGTACTGCGACCAGTTGCGCTGCACTTCCGCGCGCCGCAACCCGCCCTGGAACAGGGGCATGGCCGCCTGCGCGGCATAGGAGTACATGCCGTTGGCGAATTTATCGAGCGTGAAGCCGTTATCCATGAAACCGGCTGTCGCGCTGAAGGTTACACGCGGGAAGAACGCCGCGCGCGAAACGCCGATGGCCCGGTTGGCCGCCGCCATGTGCCGTTCGGCGCTGGCGATGTCGGGCCTGCGTTCCAGCAGGGTGGCCGGAATGCCGACCGGGGTCGCCACCTTGGGGAAGGTAATCTGGTTACGGGGCTGGATATGGAAACTGGTCGGGGTCACGTTCACCAGGATCGCAATCGCGTGCTCCATCACGGCGCGCCGGGCCTGCAGGTCCGTATCCGCCGCCTGGGTGGACGAAAGCTGCGTCTGGGCGCGCGATACGTCGATTCCGGCCGCGATGGCGCCAGCCTGCCGCATCTTGGTGATCTTGACCGCGGTTTCGTAATACCGGATCGAGTCGAGATAGACCGCGTGCTGCGCATCCATCCCGCGCAACTGCATGTAGTCATTGGCCAGTTCGGACTGGATACTCAGCCGCGCCACCGCAAAATCGGCCGCCGCCGCCTGCGCCAGACGCTGCTGCACGCGCCTGCGGTTACGGATGGCGGACCAGAAATCCGGTTCCCACCGTGCCGCGGCGCTATACTGTTCGGATGACATGTAGATCGGGCCGGTCGACCCCACGCCTCGCCACAGACGGTGGTTGGATGCCTGGTTCTGTGACGCGCCGGCCCCACCCGATATCTGTGGGTACAGGTTCGACTGCGCTTCCGCCACGATGTCCCGCGCCTGGGTGAAGGCTTCCGCGTCCGCCTGCAGGTTCGGGTTCAGGTGGCTGGCGCGTTCTTCCAGTTCATCAAGGGTGGAGTCGTGAAAGACCTTCCACCAGTCCCCCCTGGCCGCGCCATCCTGCGGGGTGCCGAACTGCACCACGGCATCCCCCTTCCAGTTGTCGGGCAGCATGTAATGCTGGCCATGGTATTTCGGGGCCAGGTCCACGCACCCCCCCAGCGTACTGGCGATTGCGGCGCATCCGGCCAGCGAAAGCATGCGACGGGACAGCATGGGGCATGACGGGTCGCGTGGCGCGCCGTTCATTGGCGCACCCCCGTATCGCCCGCGTTGCTGTCGCCCGCGGGCATGGCCCGCACGTCATCCCCCTTGTCCACCGCGGGCGAGGCGGTCGCACCTGCGTCATTATATCCCGGCGTCGCACCGACCAGATAGACCTTCTGGCCTTCCAGCAGACCCGCCGACGGGTTGTTCACAATCCGGTCCTTTGGACCGATACCTGCCAGAACCTGCACTTTTGTCCCCAGATTGGTGCCAACCGTTACATTGCGCAGGCGGATGCGGTCATCGGCGTCCACGACCGCCACCTGCATGCCCTGCGCGCGGAACACAAGGGCACCTTCGGGGATTATCAGGATATCGGGATCACCGGGTGCGACAAAGTGTACATTGGCATAGGAATCCGGCCACAGTTCGCGCTTGTCATTATCGACCACCAGTTCGGTCGTCACCGTACGCGTGCCCACATTGAACGCCTTGGCGGTCGCAAGGAACTTGGCCTTGAACACCCGCCCCGGATACTGCGGCACAGACACGTCACCTTCCAGCTTGGGGCTGATGATGTCGGCATAATCCTGTGGTACGGACACGAACACGCGCATGCGGTGCACGTCCGCCACGCTGAACAGTTCGGTTGCGGTGCCACGGGACGAGACATCGCCACCGCCCGCGTTCACGTAATCGCCCACATCCGCCAGGCGCGATGTCACCACGCCGTCAAACGGCGCCACGATCTGCTTGAACGCAATCAGGGCCGCGTAGCGGGACACTTCGTGACGCGCGGCCTCGACTTCCGCCTGCCGGGCTTCGGCATTGGCGGCCTGCACGTCCACTTCCTGCTGTGACACGGCCTGCGTGCCCTGCAGCGCACGCCAGCGTTTGGCGGTGATCTGGGCCAGCCTGTACCGCGCCATGGCCACGTCGAAATTGGCCTTGGATGCCGCGTACTGCGCATCCAGTCCCGGCGTGTCGATGGTGGCCAGGATCTCGCCCGCCTTCACCTTCGCGCCGATATCCTTGTACCACATCTGCACATAGCCCGAGACCTGCGCGAAGATGGGCGCCTGGTACCAGGCCGAGATATTGCCCGGCAGGTCCAGCGTGCGGGTCTTCGGTCCCTTCTGCGGCATGATGACCTGCACGCGGGGAATGGCCGCGTCCTGCGCCACGTCCTTCAGGTGCGAGACATGGATCCGGCGTTCAAGAATGCCACCCGCGACAATGGCGGCCACCACAACCCCACCCAGGGTGACATACAGCCGCGCGCGCCCGGACATGCGTGGCTTGGGGGTTTCGCCTGTGGCGGTCATGCGTGTTCTCCTTCGCCAGCGGCGGACTTCTTGGACTTTCTGGAATGGATCAGGGCGAATACGCAGGGAACGAACAGCAGGGTCGCGCATGTCGCCACCAGCAGGCCGCCCATCACGGCGCGTCCCAGCGGGGCGTTCTGCGAATTGCTCAGCGACATGGGCAGCATGCCGATGATCATGGCCGACGCCGTCATCAGCACGGGACGGATACGTTCATACCCCGCCTCGATCGCGGCGCGCAGCGCATCGCCATGCACATCCATCCGTTCCCGCGCGAAGGATACGACAAGGATGGAGTTGGCCGTGGCCGTGCCCATGCACATGATCGCCCCCGTCAGCGCCGGGACCGACAGCGCCGTATGCGTCAGGAACAGGCTCCATGCGATCCCCGCCAGCGCTCCGGGAAGGGCCGTGATGATGATGAACGGGTCCAGCCATGACTGGAAGTTGACCACGATGATCAGGTACACCAGCAGGATCGACATCGCCAGGCCGCCGATAAGCTGGGTATACGCCCCGTTCATGGTCTCCGCCTGACCACGGATGGTCAGGCTGGACCCCGCGGGCAGGTCCTTGCGCACATCGTCCACCACGCGGGCGACCTGCCGGGACACCGCGCCAAGGTCCAGTCCCTCGGTCGAGGCGTAGATGTTGAACACCGGCATGATGTTGTAGTGCGAGACCTCGCCCGGGGTGCCGGTCTGCACGATGTCGCTCAGCCCGCCCAGGATCTGCGGCGCCTTGTCCGACGGGTTGCCGTCGCCCTTGTCGATGGGAATGGTCTCAAGGTCGTTCATGGTCTGCAGGAACTGCAGCGGCGTCTGGATATCCACCAGATGCGAAACCCCGGTCTTGGGATCCAGCCAGTAGGTCGGCGCCACCTGCCCGCTGCCCGACAGGACGGCCAGCGCGTTGTTCGCCACGTCTGCTTCGGTCAGGCCGGTACCCAGCGCGTAGGTCCGGCGGGCATTGACGCGCAGCGTGGGCGTATTCAGCGGTTCCTGCACCGCCACGTCGGCAATGCCGGTGACATGGCGCAGCTTTTCAGCCAGCTTTTCGGCAAAGTCGAAATTGGCGTACAGGTTGCGCCCCGTGACCTGCACGTCCAGCGGTGCGGGCAGGCCGAAATTGAGGATCTTGGCCGTCAGGTCGGCCGGCATGAAGGTGATCTCGGTGCCGGGAAATTTCTCCGCCAGCCCCTTGCGCAGGATCGTGCGGTATTTCGCGACGGGCGCTTCCTCATCCTTCAGCGTCACGGTCAGGTCACAGTCCTGCGCGCCAACGGTGGGCGTGGGGATAAAGGCCTGGTTGAGCGGGCTGAACGGCAGGCCGCAGTTGTTGACGATATTTTCGACCTGCCCGGGCAGCAGGCGTTCGATCTCGTAATTCACCAGCATGGAAATCTTGCCGGCTTCGGCGATCTTGGTGCCCATCGGCGCGCGCATGTGCAGCGCCAGCGCATTGGAATTGATTTCGGGAAAGAAGTCCTGCCCCACGAACACCAGCAGCACGAGCGAGCAGAACGCCCCGAGGCCGAATATCGGCACGAACCGCCCGCGTATGCTGATCAGGTGTTCAAGGATGGCGCGATAACGGTTGCGGAAGGCAATGAACTTCCGCTCGAACCCCTGCTGGAAGCGACCGAAGATATTGCGCGGTTCCTGGTGTCCCCCCGCCGCCTTGGCCGCCGCATGGGCCGCGACCTGTGCCGCCAGCATGTATTTGGCCATGGTCGGCACCAGCGTGCGCGACAGGATGAAGGATGCAATCATGGCGAAGATGATGGCTTCAGCCATGGGCATGAACAGCCAGCCCGCGACACCCGTCAGCTGGAACAGCGGCATCCACACGATACAGATACATAATGTGGACACGAAGGTGGGGATAACGATCTGGTTGGCGGCGTCGATGATGGCCGTTTCCAGATCCTTTTCCATTTCAAGGTGGGCGTCGATGTTCTCGATCATGACGGTGGCGTCATCAACCAGGATACCGACCGCCAGCGCCAGACCACCCAGCGTCATGACATTGATGGTCTGCCCCGCCATGCCCAGCCCGATGACCGAACACAGCATGGCCAGCGGAATGGAGGTGGCGATGATGACCGTCGATCGCCACGACCCCAGGAACAGAAGCACCACGAGACTGGTCAGCAGGGCGGCGGTGCCCATTTCCTGCACCACGTCGCGCACCGCCTCCTTCACGAAGGTCGAGGCATCGCCCAGCACGGTGATATCGACGCCCGGCGGCAGCGTGCGGACAATGGAGGGCAGCAGCGCCTTGATCCCGCTGACCACCGACAGGGTGGAGGCGTCGCCACTTTTCATGATGACGATCAGGACGGCCTGATGCCCCTTGACCAGCACCATGTTGGTCTGTGGCGGCCCGCCGGCATGCACCCACGCCACATCACGCAGGTAGACGACGGAATTGCCTTCCTGCTTGATGGGCATGTTGTTGAAACTGTCTATTTCCTCAGGCGAGGCATTGGTCTGGACCATCCAGTCGAATGCGCCGATCTGCTGGTCGCCGGCAGGTAGCACGATGTTCTGCTTGCCCAGCGCATTGCCGATATCGGTCGCGGACAGGCCATGGGCCAGCAGCTTGCTCTGGTCCAGGTCAACCATGATATTGCCCGGCTGGCCGCCATACGGGTTGGGAATGGCCGCCCCCGCAACCGATACCAGCGCAGGGCGGATCAGGTTGGAGGACATGTCATAGATCTGCGACGCCGTCATGGAATCGGACGACACCTGCAACGTCAGCACCGGCACGGATGATGCGTTGTAGGTCAGCACAAGCGGCGGGGTCATGCCCGCGGGCATCTGCTTGATGACCGTCTGGGAAACGGAGGTGATCTGCGTCTGCGCCACGGCGGTATCGGTACCGGGCTGGAAGAACACCTTCACGATGCCGCGCCCGTAATAGGACTGGCTTTCGATATGTTCGATATTGTTGACCGTCGCGGTCAGGGCGCGTTCGTAATAATAGACGACGCGGCCGGACATATCCTCGGGCATGAGGCCGGTATAGGTCCAGCAGATCGCAACGACGGGAATATTGATGCTGGGGAAGACGTCGGTTGGCGTGCGCAGCAGTCCACGGACACCGAATACGACAATCAGGATGGAAAGGACGACGAAAGTATAGGGCCGCTTGAGCGCGGTAACAACGATACCGTTCATGCGTGGCCTGTTTCCCTCCGCCCGGTCGGCTGACCTTCCACGGACCCGGGCCGGGACAGGTAGTGTTCGTACATATCTCGTCTCCCCGTCTGTCCTTCCGGTGTTAACGGGGGCATGACGGGTCGCAAATGAAATTTCAATTTAGTTTCCAGCCTGAATCAAGGTCGATGGTGGGAAAATGATACCCATTGTAACCCCTGGCAGGCTGTCATGCACACGCGACGGCATGATGTCGAGCCGCGCGTGATGCAGCGCCAGGATGGCCGATACCAGGCTCAGCCCAAGCCCGCTGCCGGGAATGTGGCGACTTTTATCCGAACGGTAGAAACGCCCCATGACCGCCTTGCGTTCCCCCGCCGGAATACCGATTCCGGTATCGACAACCTGCAGCAGCGCGCAGTCCCCGCTCATACGGGTGCGGATTTCAACCCGGCCGCCTTCGGGCGTGAACTTGATCGCGTTGTCCACCAGATTGGCCAGCACCTCAATCAGCAAGTCCCTGTCCCCCTGCACCTGTATCGGCGTGTCCGCGTCCCCATATGACAGGATGATACCCTTGGTTTCGGCTATGGGTTCATACAGATCCACGATATCGGCCACCAGCGCGCCAAGGTCGACCGTGCCGAACCCCGCGCGCCTGCGGCCGTTCTCGATCTCGCCAATGCGCAGCAGGGCGGTGATGATGGAAAAGGACTGGTCCAGGTCGTCGATGGTGCGGGAAATGACATTGCGCAGCGCCTCGGCCGAGTGCCCGGCATTCAGGGCGCGGTCAAGGCGCGCGCGCACGCGCGCAAGCGGCGTGCGCAGGTCATGGGCGATGTCATTGCCCACGTCGCGTATTTCATCCAGCAGCTGTTCCAGCCGGTCCAGCATGCGGTTGACGCTGCCCGCCAGGCGCTGGAGGTCGTCATTCTGTTTTCCCGCCGGCAGGCGTTCATGCAGGTCGCCTTCCATGATGCGGTCGATCGCCTCATGCATGTCCTTGACCCGCGACAGGGCGCGATGGCTGAGGAAGATGCCGGTCATAAGCGCGAACAGGACGGTCGGCACGATCGAGACCAGCATGGAATGCCGCATCATCAGCCGCAGTTCGGTGCGCATGTGCCGGCTGCGCCCCAGCACCAGATAACGTCCCCCCCGCACACGCACCGCCACCATGCGCAGCAGGGTGGCGGAACCACCGCCCATTGCCTCGGGTTCGACGACATGGACATGCCCGTCCGCCACCAGCCCGGTGGGCCAGTTGTGCAGGTCGCCCACGATATAATGCTGCTGTGCATCAAACAGCGTGGTGACGTTCATGATGATGCGCAGGTCATCGGTCGCGCGGTCGCGCACCTGCTGCTCAAGTTCGGCAGGGGGTTCGCGCTGCAGGATGCTGGCTTCGCGCAGCAGCAGCATGTCGGACCGCCGGGCCTCGAACACGCTGGCCTGGCTGTAACCGAAGAAGAACTGCAACGCCGCCGAACAGATCATTGCCGCCACCACCGCCAGTGTCAGGCGGAAGGTGGCGGTACGGAACAGTTCGTTACGAAGCACGCAGCATGAACCCCGCGCCCCGGATGCTCTGGATCAGGGGGGGCTTGCCGCTTTCATCGATCTTGCGGCGCAGCTTGCCGATATGCACGTCCACAAGGTTGGTCTGGGGAATGAAGCGGTAATTCCACACATCCTCCAGCAGCATGTTGCGTGTCAGCACCTGTCCCGGCCGGCGCATGAGGTATTCCAGCAGGCGGAATTCCCGCGGCAGCAGGTCGATCGGCACGCCATCGCGCGTGACCGTGCGTTCGATCAGGTCCATTTCCAGCGGGCCGACGCGCAGCATGGTATGGCGTGAATTATCAGGCCTGCGCAGCAGCGCCTCCAGCCGCGCGGCCAGTTCCTCCATCGCAAACGGCTTGGTCAGGTAGTCATCGCCGCCCGCCTTCAGCCCGCTGACCCGGTCATCCACCGCCGACAGGGCGGACAGCACCAGCACGGGCACATGCACCCTGCGCTCACGCAGGGTCTCGATCAGCGTCAGGCCATCGAGTTCGGGCAGCATGCGGTCCACGATCATGACATCGAAATGCGCGTTCAGCCCCATCGCCAGGCCGGCGGCGCCTGATTCCTCATGCTGGACGTGGAAATGGCGGCTTTCGAGTTCCTCCACCACTTCCTGCGCGATCTTGCTGTCATCCTCCACCAGCAGGACACGCGGCGCGGTCCCGCCCGTGGGGGAAACGGGCGCGCTTTCAGGACGGTGGGCTTCGGACGGAACACTCATCATCCCTTCCTTATGCAGCGCGTGCCGGAGCGGGGCCAATTAAAATCGTTTTCAGCTACGTCCCATGCCCACCCGCCCCTTCGCGCGACCATGACGGCGCCATGTCGGCCTGCGCGCCTGCCCCCTCCCCCATGGCGGAAGCCGGGTTCACCCCGTCATCCCCGGCAGGGGCGGCGGCGGTATCCACATCCAGTTCACGTAGCCTGCGGGTCACGAGGCCGGTGCGCCTGCGGGCTTCGTCAATGGAGGATGACATGGCAGACGCATTGCGGGCCAGTTTTTCCAGCACCCCGTCCATACGCAGCATTTCCTGGCGCGTGGCGCCCAGCAGGCGCGCGATGTCATCCGTGCGCCGTTCCAGCGCCAGCGTCACGTAACCAAGATGGATGGTGCGCAGCATGGCGGGCATGAGACCCGGCCCCATCACGATGACGCGATAGGTCCGGCCGATTTCATCCAGCAGGCCGGGAATACGCGCGACCTCCGCGTACAGCCCATCAGTGGGCAGGTACAGGACGGCGAATTCAACCGTCACGGGTGGCACGATGTATTTGGTCGCGATCTTGCGCGCCTCGATCCGCAGGGTGGTTTCCAGCGCGCGGCGGGCGGCGCGTTCGGCGTCGGGGTTGCAGTCGTCCACCGCCTGCAGAAGACGTTCATAGGCTTCGGTCGGGAATTTGGAATCAATCGCCAGCACCGGCGGGACCGTGGCCCGCACCGGCATGCGCACCGCGAATTCCACCACCTCACGGCTGTCATCACGCAGGCGGCGGTTGGTTTCGTACGCGCCTTCGGGCAGCACATCGTCCAGAATGCTGCGCAACTGGGATTCACCCCATCCGCCACGGGTCTTGACGTTGGAAAACAGGCGCTTGAGGTCGCCCACCTGCGCGGTCATGGCCGAGACCTCGCCCATCGCCTTCTGCATCGCGCCGATCTGTTCCAGCACGCGCTGGAAGGATGTCTGCATCTGCTTTTCCACTGCCTGATGCAGGCGTTCATTCACGGCCGCACGCAGTTCATCGCTCTGCCGCCTGCCCTCCTCCGCCATTTCGCGCAGGGCTTCGGACTGCGTCACACGCATTTCCGCAAGGTCGCGGCCCATCATGCGGGCGATGCGGTTGAAGGTTTCGGTCATTTCCTGATGCCGCTGGTCCAGCCTTGTCGACAATGCACGTTCGATTTCCGCCATGCGGGCGCGCTGGGCCTCGTTTTCCGCCACGCGGGCGGCGGTCTCCCGCTCCGTCATCACGCATAGCCGCGCCAGCTGGTCCGCATCTTCCCCCTGTCCCGCCATAAGGGAAAGGCGGCGCAGCACGATCAGGGACAACAGGCATGACATGGCGGCAAGCAGCATTCCGATCCACAAGACGGGCGATGCGGACAGATCGGGCATGGCGGATTGTTTCCCATCGTAAAGAACAAAACATGTCCGTGCCCTGTAATACGGGTGATGTAAACCCATCATGTTTTTTTGGAATATCTGGCAACCGTGATATGCAGCGACCGTAACGATCCGCCTTTCACCTGATTTTCAGGTTCGCATGGCGCCAAAACCCACTAGCGTGCCCCGACATGCCTTCACCCCGCCCGTTCGCGGTGCCGGAAACCGAACCGTTCTTGAGGACCCATCCACCATGCCCGAGGAAACGCAGACCTGCCCGCAAGCCCGACCGGCGCGGCGCGGATCCCTGTTTCGCAGCCTGTATGCGCAGGTTGTCATCGCGGTGGTGGCGGGCATCGCGCTGGGATATTTCTGCCCGCATGCGGCGGTGACGCTGAAACCGCTGGGGGATGGCTTCATCCGCCTGGTCAAGATGGTGATCCCGCCGGTCATCTTCCTGACGGTGGTGACGGGGGTGGCCAGCCTGTCCGACCTTGGGCAGGCGGGACGGCTGGCGGCCAAGGCAATGGTCTATTTCCTGACGTTTTCCTCGCTGGCGCTGGTGGTGGGCATGGTCATGGCCAACGTCGTGCGTCCTGGCGCGCATATCCATGCCGACCCCGCGACACTGGATACCCACGCGGTCGCCGCCTTTACCGCGCGGGCACAGGCGCATTCGTTCAGTGACTTCCTGCTCAACATCATTCCCGACACGGTGGTCAGCGCCTTTGTCTCGGGCGATATCCTGCAGGTGCTGCTGATCGCCATCCTGTTCAGCATCAGCCTGTCGCACATGGGGGCGAAGGGGCATGCGATCCTGTCGCTGCTCAAGCAGTTGACGCAGCTGGTGTTCGGGGTGGTGCGGCTGGTCATGTATGCCGCGCCCATCGGGGCGCTGGGGGCGATGGCGTTCACCATCGGGCGGTTTGGCATCGGTTCCGTGCTGCACCTCGCCTTCCTTGTGGCGACCTTCTATGCCACTTCCGCGCTGTTCATACTGGTGGTGCTGGGGGCGGTCGCACGGTGGAACGGGTTCCGCATCCTGCCGCTGCTGGCCTACCTGCGTGAGGAACTGCTGATCGTTCTGGGCACCAGTTCATCCGAATCAGCGCTTCCCAGCCTCATGACCCGGATGGAAAACGCCGGCTGCGCGCCGTCCGTCGTGGGGCTGGTGGTGCCGATGGGCTATTCCTTCAATCTTGATGGCACAAACATCTACATGTCGCTGTCGGCGCTGTTCATTGCGCAGGCGACGGATGTGCACCTGGGCCTGGGCCAGCAGGTCAGCCTGCTGCTGGTCGCCATGATCAGTTCCAAGTGGGCCGCCGGGGTCACGGGGGCGGGTTTCGTCACCCTTGCCGCGACGCTGGCGGTGGTGCCCGACGTGCCGGTGGCGGGCATGGGGCTGATCCTGGGCATTGACCGTTTCATGTCGGAATGCCGGTCGCTGACCAACATCATCGGCAACGCGGTGGCCACCATCGTGCTGGCCCGGTGGGAAGGCGCGCTGGATACCGAACGCCTTGCCGCCGCCCTGTCGGGCCGGATCAGCGATACGCAGGCCGACACCCCCATCATGACCGGTGCTGGCACCGTATCCGGCAGCAGTCCCGCACGCGCGGCCCCGTCCCCATCCCATTCATCCTGACGACCCTTACGCCCCCATAGGTTGAACATCATGCCTGTTTTCAAGACCCAGACCGGCGCGCTGACCACTGCGCAGAGAATACGAAGCATTATTGCGGGTTCGTCCGGAAATCTGATCGAATATTACGACTGGTACGTCTATGCGGCATTTTCCATGTATTTTGCCCATGCCTTCTTTCCAAAGGGCAACCAGACGACGGAACTGCTGCGCAGTGCGGCGGTGTTCGCCGTCGGCTTTCTCATGCGGCCGGTGGGCGGATGGCTCATGGGGCTTATGGCGGACCGGCATGGACGGCGCGCGGCGCTGAGTGTTTCGATCATCGCCATGTGCGCAGGCTCGCTGGCCATTGCCGTGTGCCCGACATACGAACGCATTGGCGTTGCGGCCCCGTGCGTGCTGCTATTCGCGCGCCTGCTGCAGGGCTTGAGCCTGGGGGGCGAATACGGGGCCAGCGCCACGTACCTGTCGGAAATAGCCCCCTCCGCGCAGCGCGGGTTTTACGCCAGTTTCCAGTACGTCACGCTGGTCATGGGGCAGCTTCTGGCCCTTGTCGTGCTGCTGATCCTGCAGTTCGCGCTGCTCAGCCCGGCACAGCTCGGGGCGTGGGGCTGGCGCGTTCCGTTCTGCATCGGCGCGCTGCTGGCGCTGTCCATCCTGTGGTTCCGTCGCGGCATGGCGGAAAGCGAGCAGTTCAATACGGCCAGCCATGACCGCAACGCCCATGGCGGCCTGCGCGTGCTGCTGCGCCACCCGCGTGAGGTACTGGGCGTATGCGGCCTGACGCTGGGCGGGACGGTCGCGTTCTACACCTTCACCATCTACATGCAGAAATACCTGGTCAACACGGCGGGGCTGAGCAAGGAGCAGTCCACGCTGGTCTCCACCGCGTCACTGGTGGTGTTCGCCATGGTCCAGCCCGCCTTTGGCGCGCTGTCGGACAGGGTGGGCCGCAGGCGGCTGCTGCTGTCGTTCGGCATCATCGGCTGCGTTGCGACCGTACCGCTCATGCAGGCCCTGTCCAGCGTGCATTCCCCGCTGGTGGCTTTCGGTCTGGTGACGGCGGCGCTGGTCGGGATTTCGGGCTATACCTCCATCAACGCGGTGGTGAAGGCCGAACTGTTTCCCACGCGCATCCGCGCGCTGGGGGTGGCGCTGCCCTATGCGCTGACCGTTTCGGTCTTTGGCGGCACGGCGGAATACGTGGCCCTGTGGTTCAAGCAGATCGGGCATGAAGGACTGTTTTACTGGTACGTGACCGGCTGCATCGCCTGTTCGCTGCTGACCGTGCTGTTCGTGCTGCCCGGGCATGATCGCATCACGCAGGAACACTAAAAACCATTATCAAAAACAAACGTTTATGGGTGTCGCCTTTTTGAAAAAAGCTTCACCAAAAATGTCTTCAGTGAATATGCATGAGGTTGCGCAGGAAGCCGGGCAGCAGCATGGCATACGGGTTCACATGCACTGCCGGGTTGTCCATCGGTCCCGTGACCTGATAGGTGGCGGAGACGACGCCCCCGTTCTTTTCAGGGCTGAACAGCCAGCCCAGCAGGCCCGGCAGGTGGCCCGGCGCCGCATTCACCGCAAAGGCGGGGATGATGGTGCCATCCAGATTGAGCGTCTTCTTCTCCAGATTCACATCCCCTGACACCGTGGCCCCAAGGGATGCGTTGCTGACCAGACCGTCTGCGATATGGACGTTGCCTTCATCCAGCGTGACCGGCGCATCAAGCTGCTCGACCTGGAAGCTGGGCGCATGCGGCGCGCGCAGCCAGCCATAGATCGAGGCATTGTTGGCCATGCGCACCACCGCCGGCACGTTGCGCAGCTTGAACGGTCCCATATGCACCTTGCCGGAGAAGGGCGCGGTCGCAACGCTGTCGTCAAAGCTGCCGGTGATGTCGGTGACACCGCCCTGCATTTCATCCGTGACCTTCATGTCCTGCAGCAGCGCGCCAAGGCTGGCCACATGCACGTCCAGCACGCGCGTATTGCCCTTCGGGTTCAGGTGTGCCGCGGCCGCCACCGGCCCCTCGACCGTCATGACGCCGCGTGTCAGGCGCACGCCGTCGGTTTCCAGATGGCTGTGCACGTTCGTCAGCATATCTTTCGGGCTGTAGTACAGGGTCTGGGCGTCAACATTCAGGTCCCACCTGCGTCCCGGCGGCCCCTTCACGCGTCCGCTGGCCATTTCAGGCACATGGTAGCCACTATTGCCCTGCCCGGCCGCCACTTTGGCTGAAGCCGAACCGTCAGGCGCGGTCTGGAATGACACCAGCGGCGACAGGTCCAGCACTCTTGCCGCCACATTCACCCCGATCGCATCACTGTCACGCAGCGGCAGCATGACCGAGGCATTGCCCATTGACCGGCCGACATGGAAGCCGCGCAGGATCAGGCGGCGCGCGACGCCGGATGCGGTTTCGGCATGGCCATCAATCAGCAGGTCGGGGCCTACGGCGCGGATATTCTCGATGCTGGAGATCTGGCCATGGTCAAGGTCCAGCTCGACCGAGGCATTCGCCTCCTGCCCCACCTTCTTGGACCAGATGGGAATGTTCAGCGCCGCGCGGTCAAGGTCCAGATCGATATTGACCTGCGCCTTGCCGCCCACATACCGGTCGTAATCCACATCCAGCCGGGAGCTGCCGGCAAAATGCTCGCCCATCTCAAACCCCGCGCGCCGCACGCCCTCGGGGGTGACATGCCCCTGCAGGCTGGCGCTTTCCACCGCGTGGACCATCGACCCGCTACGGAAATCCATGGTGTAGATCACGCTGGACGGAATACCCGCCAGCACCCCGGTCCCCTGCAACAGCAGGCCGTTGATCGTGGCGTCAATGCCCAGGCTGCCGTTATCCAGTGGGCGCCCCACCACCACATTGCCCAGATGCACCTGCGCCAGATCGGTGTGGCTGCGCAGGTCGATCTGGTCCAGCCGCACATGCGCATCCAGCGGAAGGGCGATATGCAGCGACACATTGGCCCGGCCCGCGGGGTGCGTAAACGACATGGGATGGCGCGAAAGCACATTCAGCCGGGGTTCGGCCAGCAGCGCCAGCACGTCGCGCGCATTGCCCAGCAGGGTGACGTTGATGTCGCCCACCTGCACCTTTTCATTCAGGCCCGTGATCCGCATGGAACCGGGGCCGACCTCGATCCGTCCCGTGCCGGTGGCATCCACGTGCCGGTCCGCGAGGTCCACCAGCTGGTAGGCGTGGCCAAAGCGGATCATGATCTCATCCGGACCGTCAAAGGTCAGGTGGGCATCCATGTCATGCATGGGCGGTATGGGACGCAGCCAGTGCAGTTCCATCCTGTCGGCGTCGATCGTGCCACCCAGCGAGACAAGGTCCAGCCCGTTCCAGCCCTTGTGGCTGGCCAGCCCCATGTTGACCTGCAGTTCCTGCACGTGCCCCTGCGGTATGTTCTGCGTGACCCACCGCCGCGCGCCCTTCATCGCGCGCGGGGGCCAGAAATCGCCCAGTGTCGCGAAATCCAGCGACCGTGCGCGCGCGTCAACATTCAGCTGCGCCGTTTTCGGATCCAGCAGGGATGTCGATTTCAGGTCCGCCGTCGCGTCCAGCGTGGGACCGCTGCCATCATCAGCCGCATGCCCCGGCGCACGCAGGTGCAGTTCCAGACGCTTCAGCATGACATGCAGCGGACCATCAAACGGTGCGTTGCGTGGCCCGGCACCCAGCGAGCCGACCAGGTCGGCCTCCCCTTCCCCCACCAGGAACTGCCCCGCCTTGCGGGTGGTGACCTTCCCGTTGCCTGCATTGAGGTGCAGGGCGAAATCCCGCGGCATGAGGAAGGGAATGTCCCGCACGCCCCCGTTGCGGAAGGCGACCTGCAACTGCCCGCCTACGGGCAGGCCGAGTGGCTCCACCTCCTTCTGTCCCGGCGCGAAGGCGGCCGGGCTGATCGGGTCAAGCTGCAGGGTCCAGTTGATCTGGCCCGGGCCGGTATGTTCCCCCATGCCATGCACCACCAGCCGTTCGCCATTCCCCTCCAGGCCCAGGCGGATATCACCCGTCACCCCCTTCTGCCCGGAATCGGTCACGACCTTCAGCCGGGCATCGGCTTCACCCAGCCGCCATGCACGGCCGGTCATGCGATCGGCAAAATTGACGTGGGTGTCGGATATGACGGCCTGCCGCAGCGCCGTCAGGTCCACGGGCGCCGGCTGTTCCGGTTTCTGTGTGGAATAAGGCGTGTCCGGACCCAGATCGAGACCGAATTTGCCTTCCTTGTTGCGCGCAAGTTTCAGCCGCCCGTGCGAGACCGAAAGTTCCAGTATCCGCACGCTGCCATGAAACAGTGCCGGGCTGTCCAGCGTCAGGCGGCCACGGCGCAGGGTATCGGCCATCTGCCCGTCACGGCGCTGGATGCGCACGTCCTCCACCCATATCACCAGCGGCGCGCGCAGGCCTTCATGCACGGCGTTCCAGCCCATGCGCACATGCCCCGCCGACAGGGTGCCGATGATATCGTCATGCGTCGGTCCATGCGCGACCGGCAGCGGCATGAGCAGGCTGACCACCGGCGTCACATCCAGCGGCCCCGCGGACAGCCGCACCGTCAGCACCAGCAGAAGCACGGCAGGCAGCGTAATGCACAGCAGTACCAGCCAGATCACCACGCGCCCGGCCGCCATGACCGCGCGACGCACGCGGCTGGGACTGGACACGGCGTTCCGGGCGGGAGAGGGTTGGCCGGCTTCCGTCATGCCACCCACGCCATGCCATCATGCGGACCTGCATGGTTTTCCAGACCCTTAACGGACCCTTTCCCATGGACCAGCCTGCCCTGCCCCCCTTCGTGCCGCACCCTTCGTGGCGTGGCTGCACATGGCCCCATGCCGCCGATACGCGCGCGGCGCGCATCGTGCGTGAAAACCTGACGGATGCCTGCGCGCGCGCGGGCCTGCCCGATATCGCGGCCGTGCCGGAACTGGGCGCATTGCTGGATGCCATGGGGGGAAACAGTCCCTACCTGTCCGACCTGGCGCTGCGCGACACGCTGGCTTTTGCCGACCTGCTGACGGATGGGGCGGATGCGTGCGTGCGCCGGATCCTGTCGGGTCTGGACGCCCTGCCGCCCGACACCGCCCGCGCGGATGTCATGGCTGCATTGCGCGTGGCCAAACGACAGGCGGCGCTGGCCATTGCGCTGGCCGATATCGGTGGCGCATGGACGCTGGAACAGGTCACCCTTGCGCTGAGCCAGCTGGCCGAGAACGCACTGGGGGCGGCGGTCAGACATCTGCTGCTGCATGCACATGACACCGGGCGACTGCGCCTGCGTAACCCCGAAACCCCGTGCCGGGGCAGCGGCTTCGTGGTTCTGGCAATGGGGAAGCTGGGCGCGCGGGAACTGAACTACTCCTCGGACATAGACCTGATCATCCTGTATGACCCGGACCGTCACCCCGGCAACGGGGAACTGCGGCATACCTTTGTGCGCATGACTAGCGATCTTGTCACGCTTATGGAAGCGCGTGATGCAAATGGTTACGTATTCCGCATGGACCTGCGGCTGCGCCCGGACCCGTCCGCCACCCCTGCCGCCGTGTCCTTTCCCGCCGCCATCCAGTATTACGAAAGCATGGGCCGGACATGGGAACGCGCGGCCATGACCAAGGCGCGGCCGGTCGCGGGGGACATCACGGCGGGGCGCCGTTTTCTCAAAAGCATTCATCCGTTCGTATGGCGCCGCCATCTGGATTTCGCGGTAATTGACGATCTGCATGACATGAAAGCACGGATCGACCGCCATCGTAACGCGGGACATGCCAACCTGAGCAGCCTGCCGCCCGAATTCATCCATGACCCCGACGCCGCCACGGGCTGGCTGCTGGGACAGAACGTCAAGCTGGGACAGGGCGGCATACGGGAGGTCGAATTCGTGGCCCAGGCGCTGCAACTGGTATGGGGCGGCAGGCGGCCCGAACTGCGCGATCCCACCACGCTTGGCGCGTTGCGCAGGCTGCGCCGCGCAGGCCTGCTGACGCGTGAACAGTCCGCAATACTGGCCCGCAATTACCGCATGCTGCGACAGGCCGAACACCGGCTGCAGATGCGCATGGACCACCAGACCCATACCCTGCCGGACACACAGGACGGATTCGCGCGCTTCGCGGTCTTCATGCTTGCGCCGGATTGCGGGCAACTGGCCAGTAGCATGCTGTCGGTCATGCAGCGTTCGCGCCGCAATTTCGACCTGCAGTTTGCCGAAAACGACGCGCAGGCAGACATCACCATAGCGCCCGAGGACGCCGACGCCGCCGACAGGCTGCTGGAACAGGGTTTCCCCGCCGCCGATATCACCGACGCCCTCGTCATCCTGAACCGGTGGGAAGGCAACCGCCTGCGCGCGCTGCGTTCGGACCGGGCGCGCAAGCTGCTGCGCCGGCTGCTGCCCGCCATCCTGACGGAAATCGGCAAGCGCCGGCAGCCGCTGACCGTGCTGCGGCGATTTGACGCGCTGCTGGAACGCCAGTGGGCGGGGGTCCAGTTCCTGTCGCTGCTGGAACGCAATCCCGCGCTGATCCACCGCATTGTCACGGTTCTGGACTGCGCGCCCTTCCTGGCGGACCATCTGGCGCAGACCCCTTCCGCGCTGGATGGCCTGCTGGACATGGATGGCGGTCCCGGCGCGCTGGGCACGGTCACGGCGCTGGTGCGGCGGCATGTGGCGGCCGCGCTGTCGGCCGAACAGGTGCTGCCCGTCCTGCGCGGCCTGGTCTGTGGCGAGGAATTCCGCCTGTCGGTCGCCCGCCTTGAACACCGCATGAGCGAGGAACGCGCGGCCCGCGCGCGCACCGCCATGGCGGAAACGGTCATGCGCGGCCTGCTGCGCGTGGTCAGCAACGAACACAGGCGCCGACACGGCACGGTGCCCGGCGGGTCCATGGCGGTCGTGGCGCTGGGCAAGGCGGGATCGTGTGAAATGATGCCGGGATCGGACCTTGATCTCATGCTGGTGTTCGACCACCCCGCCGATATCGTGGAAAGCGTCGTGCCCGCCATCACATATGCCGACGGCCTGACGCCACGCGCGCTGGCGGCGGGCACGTATTACGTCCGGCTGGCGCATGCCTTTGTCGCAGCCCTGACCGCGCCGGGACGGGAGGGGCCACTGTATAGAGTGGACATGCGGCTGCGCCCGTCCGGGTCCAAGGGGCCGGTTGCCGTCTCCCTGTCCGCGTTCCGCCGCTACCATGCGGAATCCGCGTGGACATGGGAACGCATGGCCCTGACGCGTGCGCGCGTCGTGGCGGGACCGCCATCCCTGCGCGCTGAGCGGCGCGCGGCCATCGCCACCGCGCTGGGCCACGGCGCACGCACCCGGCAGGAACGCGACCAGATCGTGCATGACGTGCGCCATATGCGCGAACGCCTGGCCCGGGAACGCCCCGCCACCAGCCCCTGGGACATCAAGCGTCGGCGTGGCGGGCTTATGGATGTGGAATTCATTGCCCAGGGGCTGCAACTGCTGACCACCCATTGCACAAGCCGCAGCCAGTCCACGCGCCTGGCCCTGCTGCGGCTTGCCCATGCGGGGGACATCACGGACGCCGATGCGCGGCTGCTGCGCCGGGCCGACCTGTTCTGGCGTGCGCTGCAGGGGCTGATCCGCATCATATGTGGCAGCGAAGTGCCGGACACCATCCCTGCCGCCAGCCTTGAAATCCTGACCGGGGAATTCCGGGTGGCGGATGCGGACAGGCTGCTGGCGCGCATGGACCGCATGGCCACCGATGTCAGGGGCGTCTTTGACCGCCTGCTTCCGCCCGCCCCGGACACATCCACGCGGGCGGCGCACGACAGCGGTTCCCCGACGGGGCAAGGCGGTGCATGATCGTCCCCACAACCATGCAGCATGTGTCCACCCCATGGGAACGGCGCATGCATCCAGATCAGCAAGGCAGGCCATGAGCAACCCGACACCCCCCTTTCCCGAACCCGGCAGCGCCGTTCCCGATTTCAACATGCCCGCGAGCCACGGCCGCACGGTCAGCCTTACCGGGCTGAAGGGACATCCGTTTGTCCTGTATTTCTATCCCAAGGCCAACACATCGGGCTGCACCAAAGAAGCATGCGAATTCGAGGCGGCACTGGCCGACCTGCACAAGGACGGCGTGAATGTCATCGGCGTTTCACGTGACGGGATGCCCGCGATCGAAAAATTCGCAGCCGACCACAACCTGACCTTTCCCCTTGCATCGGACAGCGATGGCAGGGTGACGGAGGCCTATGGCGTATGGGTGGAAAAATCGATGTATGGCCGCAAATACATGGGCATCGAACGCGCGACCTTCCTGGTCGACGCCACCGGCCATCTGGTTCAGGCGTGGCGCAAGGTCAAGGTCACGAACCATGTCGCCGCCGTGCGCAAGGCCATCGCGACCCTGACGCTACAGGCGGCTGATGGCTGAAGTTCAGTAATACGGCCGTCCCGGGCCGCCATAGGGGCCATACATCACCACCGGCGGCGGCGGAGGCGGGGGCGCGTAATAGGCCATGGGCGGGGCCGGACGGTAATATACCGGCGGCGGAGGGGGCGGCGGCGGNNNNTAGGCATCCACCATCGCGCCCGCCACGGCACCGCCGACAAGGCCGCCCACCAGACCACCGACAAACGCATCGCCACCGCCACGCCCATGGGCATGCGCCTGCGGGGCGGCTGTCGCCAGCCCGGCAAGAACCAGAAGCCCCGCTGCGATACGTCCTGTATTCTTCATCAACCTGTTCCCGTTACTGATCCTGATCCGGCGGGAAAAGCGCCCCGCCGGAATCGGTTAGACAGCACCGCGATGGCGATTTACGGGCAGGTTGCGCCCTTTTCATGCCATAAAGCGGACCGGGCCGGGTCCGTATCAGGGATGGGCCGCGTGCAGTTCCTTCAGTCCCGACGGGACGGTGAACACGCTTTCATCCTGCGGCGTGCGTATAACGGAGGCCGCTTCGACCATCACCTTGCCGTCACGGATGACTTCCATCATCACGCCATCATCGGTGTAGCAGATCTCGCTCGAACGCTGGTCGGTATCCTGTGTCTGCCACAGGGCGCAGGGAATCCCCGCAACCTTTGACACGCCGGTGCGCAGCCACGTGCCCTGCGCACGCTGGCCCATCTGCACATTGGCCGCCCCTGGGGCGGGAATGACCGTCTTGACCTTCTGGCCGGGATTCACCACCGTCAGGGTCCCGGCATGGTAATCGGTAATCATGTAGGTGGCGGCATTGGCCGGATCGACACGCTGCATCATGCGGCTGGCGGACCAGCGCATGCGCTGGCTCATGACCTCGCTCGTGTCATGGGGGGGATAGATTGTGTAGGTCACGTCCACATCATTCTGCGGGGTGACATAGGGGCTCTGGGGATCGGGGTCGGCGGCGGATGCATGGCCTGCCATTCCTGCCAGCAGCAGACAGGCCACCAGTGCAGCCCGGCGGCCGCCATGCGCAAATCGTGTCACTTCATGTCATCCTTGAAAACTGGCCTTGAACAACGGCATCAGCCGCCCTTTTTGTCCGCATCCTTGCGGGCGGGCGGCGTGCCGGGCGGGGGTGGCGGGTCGATCTTGCGGTAACCCTCCGGCGGCTGGAACATGCTGTCGGGGATCGGGGCGTACACCACCTTCGTCGCTTCCAGCCGCCCCTTCAGCCCGTCGCCATCCACGCCGATTTCCTGCAGCACCACGCCGTCATCGGTCACGCAGGCGGTAGCACTGCCCTGATCGGTCGTGACATCCCACTGCGTGCAGGGCACGCCCGCCACGGTGGAACTGCCCTTGCGCGAGAAGGTCATGGACAGGTCGAGCAGGAAGGGATTGCGGATGCCGTAGCGGGCGTCAAGCTGGCTGTACACCTTCTGCGGGTTGATGATGATCGTGACCTGGCGGCTCATGCGGTTGAGGATCGTCTCACCCATGCCCTGCGGGCTGTCGATTCGCATCAGGCCGCCGTTATAGGCGAACCATGTGCGCACGGCCTTGGGTTCGGGCACGCCATCGGGCTGCACGTTATAGTCCACCTGCACGTCACGGGTGGGGGTCAGCGGGGGGTGAACGCTGGAAGGGTCATCCGCCCGCGCGGCGGGAATGTCACAGCCGGACGCAAGACCCACCGCCAGCGCCGTCATGCCCAGCCGCAGCGCGCCCGTCCTTGTCCACTGCCATCGCGGGCGGGCCGTTCCATGCTTCATCGTGTTTTCCCTTTCATCTGCCAAGACGGAACCCCGCATGGCCGGTTGTGTCAACCGCCCGCCGCCCGTCACGTGCGCAGGGCGCGGATGGCGGTTTCCAGTTCCGTTACGCGATCATTCCCAATCCATGCCGCCTGCCCCCGCACCGCATGGGCCAGATGGCGCATATAATCCCGCGCCGGAATTTCCACCCCGCCGAAACTGGCCAGGTGTTCGGTGCCGAACTGGGTGTCCAGCAGGCTGAATCCCCCCACCCGCAGGCGCGCGACAAGGTGGACAAGCGCGACCTTGGACGCATCACGCATGCGGCTGAACATGCTTTCGCCAAAGAACGCCTGCCCGATCGCCACGCCATACAGGCCGCCAACCAGCCTGCCTTCGTGCCTGACCTCCACGCTGTGGGCATGGCCCATGTCATGCAGCGCGCAGAACAGGGCGCGGATGCGTGGGCTGATCCATGTCGTCTCGCGCCCCGGCGCGGGTTCGGCGCAGCCATCCATGACGGCGGGGAAATCCTGGTCCGTCGTGACCGCAAAGCGCGCCGACAGCACGGTGCGCATGAGCCTGCGGCTGACATGGAACCCGTCCAGCGGCAGGATACCACGCATTTCGGGGCGGTACCATTCCAGTTCATCCGACCCGGCATCCGGCGCCATGGGAAACAGCCCGGCCATGTAGGCGCGCAGCATAAGTTCCGGCGTAATGGGAACCGTCTCTTGACCCGTCATGTTCTTAGGATAACCCTTTTCGCATGCTTTCATGGGCATGATCGCCCATGGCATGCCCGCCTGCCAGGAGAAACCACCCCATATGTCCGATACCCGTCCCCGCGTATTGCTGACCCAGCGCCAGACCACCCCGGTCATGCAGCGCATTGAACAGAGCTTTAACATACCCGCCGTTCCAGACCAGCTGATGACAACGCGCGAACTGCTGGATGCGGCGCGCGCATTCCAGCCGCAGGCGATCATGACCGCCACCGGGCTGCCGCTGCGGGGCAGCGACGTGCTGCTGCTGCCCGACAGTGTAAAGGTCGTGGCCACGGTCAGCGTCGGCACCGACCACCTGGACATTCCCGCCCTGCATGCGCGCGGCATTGTTGTCACCAACACGCCCGACGTGCTGACCGAATGCAACGCGGACATGGCCATGCTGCTGATGCTGGCGGCCGCGCGGCGGGCAAGTGAATATGGCGCGCTGATGCGCGGGGGCTGGGGCCGGTCGCTGGCCATGGACGAACTGCTGGGCACGCGCATAAGCGGCAAGCGGCTGGGCATTGTCGGCATGGGCCGCATTGGCCGGGCAGTGGCCAGGCGCGCCCGCGGCTTCGACATGAAGGTCATGTATTCCAACCGCCGCCGCCTGTCGGCGGATCAGGAAGCGGGAGCGACCTTTTTCAGCACCGTGACCGACATGCTGCCGCATTGCGATATCCTGAGCCTGCACCTGCCCGCCAGCCCCGAAACCGATGGCATGATCAATGCTGACCTGCTGTCCCGCCTGCCGCGCGGGGCGATCTTCATCAACGCGGCGCGTGGGGCGCTGGTGGATGAGGATGCGCTGATCGACGCCCTGCGCAGCGGCCAGCTTGCGGCGGCGGGGCTGGATGTCTACCGCAACGAACCCAACCCCGACCCGCGCTTCCTTGAACTGCCCAACGTGTTCCTGACCCCGCATGTGGGCAGCGCGACGGTGGAAACCCGCACCGACATGGGCATGATGGCGGTGGACAATGTGGAAGCCGTGCTGGCGGGCCGCGACGCGTTGACGCCGGTCCAGGCCTGATCCGGCACAATGACAGGAAGGACAGGCTCATGATCGGACTGCCCGGTGTGTTCGTGGTGTTCGCGCTGATTACGGTGCTGCTGCAGTATTTCGCCCCGCGCTTCCACGGGATATGGGATACACTGCTGGCGTTCTACACGCTGTTCGCGCTGGTGGCCGCCTTTATCGAACTGCGCGTCCACCCGAAGCCCGCGCCAGCCGTGCCCGATAAATCGGCCTGACCGGCTGAGGGAAATAAAATTTTGGGGTGCCGCCTTTTTTGAAAAGGCGGCGTCCTTTTGAAGCTTTTTGAAAAAAGCTTCACCAAAAACTTTCCTATGATTACCGGATGTTGTCCGGACCGACTTTTCAATCAGTCTTCCGACGCTTTCAGCTTTCGCGGACCTGCGCTGCCGCATGGGTCTTCAGGTCCATTGCGGTGCGGCGGACTTCGGGGCCGTATTCACGCTCCAGCCTGCGGATGGTGAAATGCGCCTGCGCCACGGCGCGGTAATGCGACAGGAACGCCACATTCAGCGACGCCCCGCACAGCGCGCCGGCCACCGGCATCATCTGCAATGCGAATTTGCGTGACAGGCCCAGCCCGTAATGGGTCGCGACCTCACTGACCAGCATGACGACCGGACGGCCGCGCAGCATGGCGCGGGCAGAGAAATAGCCCAGTTCGTTATCCTCGCCCTGCCCCTGGCCCTTTGCCGCCCCAAAGGGGAAGGCGCGCAGGGCGAATACTTCCAGACAGGCGGCACGCGCGTCTTCCTGCGACAGGTCTTCACCCTGTTCCCGCGCGATGCGGGCGATTTCACGCATGATGGTCAGGGTGGTGAAGCCCACATCCGCAACAAGCCCCGGCAGGCCGGTAAAGCCACCCACGGCACCCGACACCGTGACGGCGGCCTTCAGCGCCGGGTCGCGCCAGACCGCGCCGTCATCAGGGGTGGCGGATACGTCACGGGGGCGGTCCATGCCGACAACCGCAAGGTCGAACGCGCGCCTGATCGCGGTTTCCGCCGTGGCCTGCAGCCGTGCCTGCAACCCCGGCGCCAGCCCGAGCGTGCGCATGCCCAGCATGGCCGCCTGCCCCACGGCCCCACCCATGAGGTCGGCAAGGCGCACCAGCATGCCGCGCCCTGATTCAACCCGTTCCAGCGCCTGCTGGAGTTCAGTGATACACGCGCTGTCCAACGTCAGCGGCGCCAGTTCGTTTGAGGAACCTGCACTCATTACAATGCCCTTCGCCTGATCTTCCGTACCTTCACGGACCGGTCGCGCCATGCCCGCCATATGGACAGGGCATGGGAAACCGCCCGCGACACCCATGCGGCAGTTCCCACCGTTTCAGCACCATGGCGGCGTTCTTGCAACGTGCGTCACCATGGTGCTGCCATGAAACGTGGCATGCCCCTAGCTGTTCCAGCCACCCATCCGGCACAGGTGCCCCCAGTGCGCGTCCGAAACCGGGACGACGGACAGGCGCGACTGCCGGATCAGCGCCAGGTCCGCAAGATCCGGATCGGCCTTCATGGCTGCCAGCGTGACCGGATGCGGCATGGGACCAATGGCGCGCATGTCAACGCAGACCCATCTGCCATCCGTCGCGGTGGGGTCGGGATAGGCTTCGCGCACGACCTCCACCACGCCCACGATTTCACGGCCCACGTTGGAGTGGTAGAAAAAGGCCCGGTCGCCCACTTTCATGGCCGCCAGGTTTTTCTTCGCCTGGTGGTTGCGCACGCCGGTCCACGGTTCAATATCGTTTTCAACCTGCTCGGACCATGAAAAGGCATCGGGCTCGGACTTGATCAGCCAGTAAGCCATGACCGTTTTTTTACTCCACCCGAAGCCCATCACGAAAAACTGAACGGAACGGACGGATCACCACGCTCTCGAACAGGTCAACCTTCGCATAGGGATCTTCCACCGCGAATCCCTCGGCCGCGGCGCGGTCGGCCACGTCCACCACCAGCAGGCTGCCACAGGGGCGGTTTTCCGCGTCCAGCAGCGGCCCGCCATGGATGATGTGACGCTTCCACCGCTCAAGGTAGGCAAGGTGGCGTTCACGCGTTGCCTTGCGGGTTTCAAGGCTGGCGGGCTTGTCGGTACAAATGATCGCAAACAGCATGTTTTCTCCTCCTGTGGCCCGACCGTACCATGATGGGACAGGACTGGCCGTGTCTTTTTTAACGCGATAGTGTAGAGCAGGAAAACGCCAGCCCCCACCCACGCAAGGGTGATGGCACGAATTTCTTGACCGTTTTCATTGCAGGGACAGGTGCCCCGGGCACGGATGGATCAACCTTGAACGCAACGCAGAGCCTTACCGCACGAACCGGTAACCTTTTTCACCGTTACGCCAACCCCGGCCGCTTCCTGCGCATGGGGGCGAAGCTGCAGCCATGGCTGACATGGCCCGCGCTGGCGCTGTCCCTTGCCGGAATCGTGTGGGGACTGTTCTTCTCCCCCGCCGACTGGCAGCAGGGCGACAGCGTGCGCATCATGTACGTGCATGTGCCGACCGCGTGGCTTGCCTCCTCCGGTTACATGGGGCTGGCGGTCTGTTCGCTGCTATCGCTGGTCTGGCGGCATCCGCTGGCCGACCTGGCGGCGGTGGAAATCGGGCCGGTGGGCGCGTCCATCACCGCTGTCTGCCTTGCCACCGGTTCGCTGTGGGGCAAGCCGATGTGGGGCACGTGGTGGGTGTGGGATGCACGCCTGACATCCGTGCTGGTGCTGTTTTTCCTGTATCTGGGCCATATCGCGCTGATCCGTGCGTTCGATGAACCGCAGCGTGGCTACCGCGCCGCCGNCCGCCATACTGGGGCTGGCGGGCGCGGTTGACCTGCCGATTATCAAGTTCAGCGTACAGTGGTGGAACACCCTGCACCAGCCTGACAGCATCACGGTTACGGGGGCGCCGACCATGTCCACGTCCATGCTGTGGCCGCTGGGACTGACCACGCTGGGCTTCACGCTGGGGTTTGGCGCGATCGTGCTGGCCCGCCTGCGCGCATCGGTCATGGAAAGCCGCATCCGCACGATCCTGGACGCCAACCGTGGCCGCCAGTCCGCCAATCCCGCCCCCAAGCCTGACAGTGCCGCCGTATGACCCACCTGCCCTATATCCTGGCCGCCTATGGCCTGACGCTTGGCGTCGCGACGGTCCTGTCCGTCAACGCCGCCATCCGTCTGCGCACCGCGCGCAGGCGCCTGGCCGCCATTGAACAGCCCCGGACACGCCAGCCGTCATGACCCGCAAAAGCCGACGCCTGTGGCTGGTGGTGGCGTGCATGATCGGACTGGGGTCCGCCGCGGCACTGACGCTGAACGCCTTTTCATCCAATATCGTCTTCTTCATGGCCCCGTCGCAGGTCCATGCCAAGCCACCGCCGGCCGACCGCACCATCCGCCTGGGCGGCATGGTCGTGGCCGGTAGCGTGCGCCGTGAAAAGGTGAAGGATTCGCCGGTCGCCATATTCGACGTGACCGATGGGCAGGCCGCCGTGACCGTGCGGTACGAAGGCATCCTGCCCGACCTGTTCCGCGAGGGGCAGAGCGTCGTTGCCGTGGGCACCGTCAACCCTGACGGCACCTTCCGCGCCAGCGAGGTGCTGGCCAAGCATGACGAGACCTACATGCCCAAGGAAGTGGCGGAGGAACTGCGCCGCAGCGGCAAGTGGGATCCCCGTTTCGGCAAGGCCCCCGATGCGGCCAGCTGGAACACCATGACGGCTGCCGATACCCCGAAAAAACCGGCCACCCAGACACCTGACGGAAACTGACATCCGACAATGAACCCGGAACTTGGAAATTTTGCGCTGGCGCTGGCATGCTGCATGGCCGCCGGACAGGCCATCCTGCCCCTGATCGGGGCCAACCGGCGTGATGCGCGCCTGATGGCGTTGGCCCCGGCGCTGGCGGTGGGGCAGATGATCGCGCTGATCACCGCCTTTGCGTGCCTGATCCACGCTGCCATCACCAATGACTTTTCCGTGCAGAACGTGGCCGCCAACAGCGCGGTCAGCAAGCCGCTGCTGTACAAGATCACCGGCGTATGGGGAAACCATGAGGGGTCGGTCCTGCTATGGGCGATGATCCTGTCCATATGCGGTGGCGCGGTGGCCCTGTTTGGCCGCAACCTGCCGTCCGCCCTGCAGGCGCGCGTGATCGCGGTGCTGGGTGGCGTCGCGGCAGGGTTCGAGCTGTTCTGCCTGACCACGTCCAATCCGTTCGCGCGCGTGTGGCCGGCCCCGCTGGATGGGCAGGGCATGAACCCGCTGCTGCAGGATCCCGGCCTGGCGTTCCATCCGCCCATTCTCTACACCGGTTATGTCGGCTTTGCCGTGCCCTTCGCCTTTGCCATCGCCGCCCTGATCGAAGGGCGCGTGGATGCGGCATGGGGCCGGTGGGTGCGCCCGTGGGCGGTCGCGGCATGGTGCTTCCTGACCTGTGGCATCGCCATGGGGTCGTGGTGGTCGTACTACGTGCTGGGCTGGGGTGGCTACTGGTTCTGGGATCCGGTGGAAAACGCATCGCTGATCCCGTGGCTGACGGGCACGGCGCTGGTGCATTCGGCCATCGTGGTGGAAAAGCGCGAGGCGCTGAAGATCTGGACCGTGCTGCTGGCGATCGGCACGTTCTCGTTCTCGCTGTCCGGCACGTTCCTTGTGCGTTCGGGTATCCTCAATTCCGTGCATGCCTTCGCCAATGACCCGGCGCGCGGCGTGTTCATCCTTGGCCTGCTGGCACTCGTCATTGGCGGGTCGCTGCTGCTGTTCGCCATCCGCGCCCCGCAACTGACCACCGGCGGCCTGTTTTCGCCCGTATCGCGTGAGGGGCTGCTGGTCCTGAACAACATCCTGCTGTGCTCGATCTGCGCGGTGGTGCTGACGGGCACGATGTATCCGCCGTTCATGTCGCTTCTGTTCGGCAAGACGATTTCGGTCGGCAAGCCGTTCTTTGACGCGACCACCATCCCGCTGGCCATACCGCTCATGGTGTTCATGGGCTTTGGCCCGATGGTGCCGTGGAAACGGGCACAGATGTGGCCGGTGCTGCGCCGCCTGTGGTGGGCGGCCTGCGTGGCGCTGGTGGCGCTGGTTGTCGCAACCTTCCGGATGCGTGACATCCTGGCGGTGCTGGCCACGGCGACGGCGGTATGGGTGATCTGTTCCAGCATTGCCGATGTTGCCGAACGCCTGCGCCTGTTCCGCCAGCCACTGGCGCAAAGCTGGCAGCGCGCGCGCAGCCTGCCGCGCGCGGTGTTTGGTGCCGCACTTGCCCATGCCGGTGTCGGGATTGTCGTGCTGGGCATTGCCGGGATGTCACAGGCCGCCCACCGGATTGTGGAAGTGCATGTGGGCGAGAGCGAGATGCTGGCCGGTGACAGCTGGACCCTGACCGACGTGCACCCGGCGGAAGGCCCGAACTACAGCGCGCTGGTCGCCACCATCGAGGTCCGGCATAACGGCCGCCTGATCACCACGCTGCACCCTTCCAAACGCACATTCGCCAGCCAGCACCAGACCACGACGGAAGTGGCGATCCACACCAACCTGCTGGCCGATATTTACGGCGTGCTGGGTGACAAGCATGGTGATGACGCCAACCCGACCTATGTGCTGCGCCTGCATTACAACCCGCTGGCGCCATGGATGTGGCTGGGTGGGCTGATCATGGCCTTTGGCGGCGCGCTGTCGCTGTCCGACCGGCGCGTGCGCGTTGGCGCGCCCCGCCGGGCGAAAACGGTTGACGTAGTGGTGGTGCAATGAGCGGCCAGCCTTCTTCCCCCACCCGTCGCCGCCTGCTGATG
>NZ_CADP01000001.1:194872-263389 GCF_000285295.1 Komagataeibacter europaeus LMG 18890
GGGTGGGCGTGGGGTTCTGGCGCATGCTGTCGGGCATGACAAGGGGATCATTCGATCCGCATGACATCCATGCCCCGGCGCTGAACCGCCCCGTGCCGGATTTCGCCCTGCCGGACCAGGCGCCGGGACAGGGCTTTTCGGCACGGGACCTTCGTTCGCTGAAATCCCCGGTGCTGGTGAACTATTTTGCATCCTGGTGCATTCCATGCGTTGCCGAAATGCCGGTGCTGAACGCATTGAAGGAACGCCTGCCGATCTGGGGCATTGCGTATAAGGACAAGCCTGAACACGCGCTGGGCTTCGTGCAGCGCGCGGGCAATCCCTATGCCCGCATCGCCGCTGACCGCGATGGGCTGGCCGCGATCGACTGGGGCGTGTCCGGCGTACCGGAAACCTTCCTGATCGGGCCGGGTGGCGTGATCCGCTGGCATACGGCCTCGCCCATTACCGAAACCATGATCACCAATACGATCATGCCGCTGGCGGACAGCCTGAAGTCATGAAAACACACCCCCTGCGCCGTTATGGCGTGATTGCCCTGCTGGCCTGCCTGCTGTTTGCCCCGTTCGTGGCGATGGCGGTGGATGACCCGTCGGAAATGCTGCCCGACCCGGCGCAGGAACAGCGCGCCGAGGCGATCGGGTCCCAGTTGCGCTGCCTTGTGTGCCAGAACGAATCGATCGAGGACAGCAGCGCCGACCTGGCCCGTGACCTGCGCCATGTCGTGCGTGAACACGTGGCCAAGGGCGAAAGCAACCAGCAGATCATGGACTGGATGGTCAACCGCTATGGCAATTTCATCCGCCTCAGGCCGCCGCTGACCATCGGCACGCTGCTGCTGTGGGTCATGCCGCTGCTGGCGCTGTGCATTGGCGTCGGGGTGGCGTGGTGGACATTCCGCAGGCCCCGCACGGCAACGCCCACGCCCCTGACGGACGCGGAACGCCGCCGTCTGTCCGACCTGACCGAAACACGCTGAGAGTCTTATGATCTGGATTGGTATCTGCCTGCTTGGCGTGATCGCACTGCTGCCCGCGCTGATTTCGTTCCGTCGCACGACCCTGCTGCGGGATGAGCGCGAGACGGCCCTTGTCCTGCATCAGGCGCAGCTTGCGGAACTGGAACGCGATCTGGTCGAAGGCATGATCGCGCCATCCGAACATGACAGCGCGCGGCTGGAAATCCAGCGCCGGGTGCTGGGCACCGACATGCTGCCTGCTTTCGTCGCGGGCAAGGGTTCCTCTACGGGCGTCATTACCGCGGCCCTGGTTGCGCTGCCTGTCGCCGCCATCGGACTGTACCTTACGGTCGGGCATCCGTCGCTTCCGGCGCAGCCGCTGGCCCCGCGCCTTGTGGCGCTGCAGCATGAGGAACACCGCAATGACGCGATCATCGACCGGCTGCGCGACCAGTTGAAACAGATCCCCGCCGGTGATCCCAGCCTGTTCCAGGGCTACGTGCTGCTGGGTCAGGCCGAAGCCGGGCGCGACCATTACGCCGCCGCAGCGCAGGCATGGCGCAACGCCATAGAACAGCGCTTCGACCCCGAAGTCGCCGCCCGCGCGGCCGAAGCGCAGATGATGGCCGATGGCGGCCATATCTCCCCTGAGACGGCGGACCTGTACCGTCGTGCGCTGGACGCGGCCCCCGCGAACGCCCCATGGCGGATGACGGTGCAGCAGCGCATCGCGCAGTCCGAACATCAATAACGCGCTACCCCGGCACCCACAGGGGCGTTTTGGGCTTGCCAGTTCCGGGGCGTTGGGCGGACACTGACGGCATGAACAAGGACAAGACCCCCTCCCCCGCCCCTGCCGCCGATATGGCGCAGGACGAAGCGGCCAAGGAAGCCGCGCTGCTGAAACAGCCTGCCGAGGCGGATGAAGTCGGTGGCCCGAAGGGGCCGGAACCGACCCGTTATGGTGACTGGACGGTCAAGGGACGGTGCGTGGATTTCTGAAAAACACGCCCTGAAAACCACTGATGAAAATAAAAGCTTCTTGGGTGCCGCCTTTTTTCAGAAAGGCGGCGTTCCCTGACGCTTCTTGAAAAAAGCTTCACCAAAAAACTTCTTGCAGTTTCTGACCAACGTCTGGCATGGTGGTCAGCCGATTTCGTTGGGCAACGGTCCACGCCCGAAGGACGTCTGCCGTGCCCGGTGCCCCGGTGGTGGCACGTTGCACGAAATCAGGTAGATCCCGGCAACGAATACAAGCTGCGACAGGGAATTGAACCACAGGGCAAGTTCATACGCCCGGTCCGCCGTAACCGCCTGATAGAAGGCATAGGCCGCAAACGGGATGGAAATGGGCCGCATGCCCGCCAGCATGACGCGCAGCGGATTTTGGTACCCCGGCTTTACCAGCCTGCGCATACGGTGGATGCCGATATAGAAGACCACTTCGAAAAACCAGCCGAGCACGTTGGCGATCAGGTTATCCAGCGTCATGCCCTCCAGCACCAGCAGGGCGGAAATGGACGCGGCCGACAGGACGATGGACCCGACCTGAAAGCTCATGCCCATTTCCATGGCCGTCAGGCGTTCGGGCAGGGCGTCGGCAAAAGGCTGGAAAACCCGGTCCAGCAGCCAGGCGTCAAACTGGTTGACGCGATCACCAAATGACATGACAGTTCCCAGTATCCTCATATCCGTCGTAATGTGGGCGCATGTCCCGTCATGCGCCACAGGCGGCGGCGACGACTGCGTCAGGATACGCCCCCGCCATGCCCGCCAGCGCGGTATTGCTGAGCATGACAATGCTCATGCCGCGCGCGCGGTCCACCGCCCATTGATGCCCGTACACGCCCCCCCATGTAAAACTGCCGGGGCTGAGTGGCGTGCGTGCAAGCGACGGGTCCGCTATGACCGCGGCCCCATAACCGAAGCGCCGCCCGCGCGCCAGCGGTCCCATATCAATGTCGCCAATGGCGTTCCGGCCAAACAGCATGGCGGATGCGGGCGACAGCATGCCTTCGCCACCAATGCGCACGGCTTCCAGGAATGCAAGGAATTCCGCAGCCGTCCCCACCATGCCCGCACCGCCGGATGGATAGGAACCGGGGTTGCGGATGCGGTCGGGCGCAAAACGGATTTCCCCCACCCCGCCACCGGGCAGCAGGCGCGGCATGGCATATTCCGCCCCCATGCGGATGGGTACGGGCCTGACATCGGCATAGCAGGCGGCGGGGGACTGCAATGGCGTCAGCATGAAGCCACTGTCGCGCCAGCCCAGCGGCGCGCCGACATGACGCCGCACCGCAGCAGGCAGCGACAGGCCGGATGCCTTTTCAATCACGCCGCCCATTACATCCAGCCCCAGCGAATAGGCCCATCCCTGCCCCGGCGCGAAGATCAGCCGGGTTGATGCCAGCCGGGCAAGGTTGTCCGCCAGCGACAGTCCCGGTTCCGCAATCCCGTCGGAGACCCCGACGCGGGTATAGGGATTGTCATCGCGCGGGAAAGCGAATCCATAGGTCAGGCCACTGGTATGGGTCAGCAGCTGGTGCAGCGTGATCTCGCACGCGCGCCCATCGGGCAGGGCGGGACGAAAATGCGGCAGGTAACGCGTGACCGGGGCATGCAGGTCCAGCAGTCCTTCCTCCACCATGGCCAGCGCCACGGCGGTCACGACCGGCTTGGTCAGGGAAGCAAGGCGGAACAGGGCATCGGCCTGCATGGGAATGCCGCCCTCCCGATCGGCCTGGCCTGCGGCTTCCGCCACCACGACCTCGCCATCCACGGCCACCATGACCACGGCACCGACCAGCCGGGACGTTTCCACGGCCGTATCCATGACATGGCGGATACGTTCACGCATGTGGACTTTCTCCACCGGAACACGGGACATGGTCTGATCCTTTATAACGGGCCGTTATGACAGGTAGGGGCTGCATGAACTGGTCGCCATGGGTAAAGCAGCGTAATCTGGGGATATGATAGCACGCCTGTTTTCCAAAACATTATGCCTCTCCCTCCTGCTATGTGGCAGTTGCCTGGTACCGCCTGCGGCCCACGCCGCGGCATCTGTGCCCACCGTTGCCCAGCCTGAAGCCCCGTTGCAGGCCACGCTGCCCAACGGGTTGCGCGTCGTGATCGTGGCCGACCGCCTGGCCCCGGTTGTCAGCACCGAAATCAATTACCTGGTGGGTTCGGCTGCGGCGCCCGCAGGCTTTCCCGGCACGGCGCATGCATTGGAACACATGATGTTCCGTGGCAGCAAGGGGCTGGACCGTGACCAGATGGCCGCCATCGGCGCGCGGCTGGGGGGCGATTACAATGCGGACACGACGGAAAACGTAACACAGTTCTTCTATACCGCGCCTGCGGACAACCTTGACGTCCTGCTGCGTATCGAAGCCATGCGCATGAAGGGCCTGACGCTTGCGGCCGGAGACTGGACGCATGAACGTGGCGCGATCGAGCAGGAAGTTTCACGCGATCTGTCCAGCCCCGGTTATGTCTATCTGGCGCGCCTGCAGTCGATCCTGTTTGCCGGCACGCCCTATGAACATGATGCACTGGGCAGCCGCCCGTCCTTTGACAGGACGGATACGGCCCTGCTGCGCCGGTTCTACCGGCAGTGGTATGCGCCCAACAATGCCATTCTGGTCATAACGGGTGATATCGATGCGGCCCGCACGCTGGCGATGGTACGCGACACCTTCGGCCCGATTCCGTCGCGCAAGCTGCCCGCACGCCCGCAGATCCACCCCGGCCCCGTGCATGCCCAGACCCTGCAGTTCCCGACCGATTACCCCGTGGGCCTTGTCGCCATTGCCAGCCGCATGCCGGGACAGAACAGCCGGGATTACGCCACAGCGCGTATCCTGTCCGATGTGCTGAGCAGCCAGCGTGGTGCGTTATATGATCTTGTGCCGCAGGGACGCGCGCTGCTGTCCAGCTTCGATTTCGTGACCAAGGCGGATGCCGGGATCGGCATTGCGATCGCGGCTTTCCCCAAGGGGAGCAACCCCGCCCCGCTTCAGGCGCGCATGCAGGACATCCTGCGCAACCTGCGGGAAAACGGCGTACCGTCCGATCTGGTCGATGCGGCCAGACGCAAGGAACTGGCGCAGCTGGGCTTTGCCGCCAACAGCATTTCCGGCCTTGCCGAAAGCTGGTCGGAAGCACAGGCCGTCATGGGCCTGCAGTCCCCCGATGATGAAGCCGCCGCCTTTGCCGCTGTCACACCGGAAGACGTCAATCGCCTGGCGCGCACGGTGCTGGACCCGCAGCAGTCCATCACGGCCATCCTGACCCCGCGCGATGGCGGGCACCCGGTGGCCGACAAGGGATTTGGCGGCGCGGAATCCTTTGCCAGCACACCCGACCACCCCGTAACCCTGCCGCGCTGGGCCAATGACAGCCTGCTGGCGCTGCGACCGCCCGAGGCATCGGTCCAGCCTGCCCAGTACACCCTGCCCAATGGCCTGCATCTGATCGTGCGCCCGGCTTCCGTCAGCCATACCATCAACCTTTACGGCACCATCCGCCAGAATGAGGACATGCAGGAACCACCGGGCAAGGAGGGCATTGCCGATATTACGAATGAACTGTTCAATTACGGCAGCACGACGCATGACCGGGTCGGGTTGCAGAAAGCGTTTGACGATATTGCCGCCAGCGAAAATGCCGGCGCCGATTTCAGCCTGAACGTGCTGACGCCCGATTTTGACCGGGGGCTGGAACTGCTGGCGGAAAATGAACTGCACCCCGCCCTGCCTGAACAGGGGTTCAAGGTGGTGCGCGCCAATACGGCCGCATCCCTGTCCGGCCTGCTGCATTCGCCCGAATACCTGTTCCAGCGCGCGATGCAGGGCGCGGTGTCACCCGCGGGCGACCCGTCGCTGCGGCAGGCGCAACCGGACGAGGTGATGAAACTGACGCTGGCGGACTGCCGCGCGTTCTGGAAAGCGGCCTACAGGCCGGACCTGGCCACCATTGTCATTACCGGCGATATTACGCCCGCCGCCGCCTATCGCGCGGTTTCACGCACGTTTGGCGCATGGCGCGCCAGCGGGCCGATGCCGGTGGTTGACCTGCCCCCCCGTCCCGACAGCCATACCAGCGTGATGAAGGTGCCCGATCCATCCAGTACGCAGGCCACGGTTTCCCTGCCCGAAAGCCTGTCACTGAATGTCGCCAACCCGGAACATTTCGCGCTGAACCTTGGCAACGAAATCCTTGGGTCGGGTTTTTCGTCCCGCCTGTACCGTGACCTGCGGGTTCGGAGTGGCTACGTCTATACCGTACGCAGCCACCTGACATGGAAGCGCCACCGCAGCGCCTACAGCATTTCCTTTGGCGCGGATCCCGACAAGGTCGCGGCGGCACGTGATGCGGCCATCCATGACATCATGGCAATGCAGGCACAGCCAGTCAGCGAAGACGAACTGGCCATGGCCCGCGCGGGCATGCTGCGTGGCCTGGCCCTGCAATCCGCCAGTCTGGACACCATTGCGGCGGGTTACCTGCATTTCAGTGACCTGGGCCTGCCGCTGAACCAGAATGATATCGCAGCCCAAGCCTATTACACGCTGGACGCCACGGCCATACGCGATGCATTCCGTAAGTGGATACGGCCCGCCGATCTTGCGGAAATCATCAAGGGACCGGCGACAGCGCCCTGATGGCTTTACGGGGCTGGCATCTGCCAGCCCCTGCACAATCTTATTTTCAATAGTTAAGAAATATCGAAGGGCACCGTTTCCATAACAACGGAAAACCCGGCCATTCCTCCAGAACGCAATTCCATATTGCACAGCCAATTTTTGTAATATCGTGCAAATTATAAAGATGTTTCTGGGGTCTGCCGGGAATTGTCATGAATTGATAATTGCGGCGGTGAGATAGATTATTACAGGAAATATATCAATGCGGTCTATATAAGCATTATTGGCATGGACCGCCTTAGAGATGGCCTGAAAATTTAATTAAAAGTTCCTGAGTATTACTACATCCTGAAAAGACAGCGTTTTTCGAAGTTTTTTGAAAAAACCTTCACCAAAAACTTCTTTATCATTTGCATGATATTGCCAGGGCTGGCTTTTCAGACAGCCTCTTGCATTGTGTTCCGTGCATGGATACCGGGATTTTATCTTCCTGCTTTCTCATACAGGGGCATCAGCCCCTGTGACATGCGCCCAATAATACCCACACCCATATAAAAAGGGGCGATGCATTCCTGCATCNTCGCCCCTTTTCCGACGTATCACCCGACCCGCCAAGGCAGGCCGGGTCATACGGACGGGATCAGCTCTCGGCGTTACGGCGACGGATCGCGGCACCCAGAATGTCACCCAGCGAAGCCCCGCTATCGGACGAACCGTAGTCGGAGATCGCCTGCTTGTCTTCCTCGACCTCACGGCCGCGGATGGTCAGGGCCAGCTTGCGGGCTGCGCGGTCAACCGACACGACCTTCGCATCGACGCGTTCACCAACGGCGAAACGCTCCGGACGCTGGTCGGCCTTGTCACGGGCCAGTTCCGCACGGCGGATGAAGCCGGTCAGGACGTCGTCAACCTTCACCTCGATGCCGTTCGACTGAACAGCGGTGACAATGCAGGTCACGATCGCGCCCTTCTGCACCTTGCTCAGCGTGTCAGCAGCAGGATCTTCCTGCAGCTGCTTGATGCCCAGCGAGATACGCTCCTTCTCCACGTCCACATCCAGAACCTTGGCCTTTACGACCTGACCCTTTTCGTAATGGCTCATGGCGACTTCGCCCGGCTCGTCCCAGGACAGGTCGGACATGTGGACCATGCCGTCGATGTCCGCGGACAGGCCGATGAACAGGCCGAATTCGGTGATGTTGCGGATCTCGCCTTCCACCACGGAACCAACCTTGTGTTCCTCGGCGAACTGCTCCCACGGGTTGCGCTGCACCTGCTTCAGGCCCAGCGAGATGCGGCGCTTCGCGCTGTCCACATCCAGAACCATCACATCGACTTCCTGCGAAGTGGCGACGATCTTGCCCGGATGGACGTTCTTCTTCGTCCAGGACATTTCGGACACGTGCACCAGACCCTCGACGCCCGGCTCCAGTTCCACGAATGCACCGTAGTCGGTGATGTTCGTGACGCGACCGGTATAGCGGGCACCCGGCGGGTACTTGATCGCCACGTTTTCCCACGGGTCAGCTTCAAGCTGCTTCATGCCCAGCGAGATACGCTGCGTGTCGGGGTTGAAGCGGATGACCTGCACGCGGACCGGCTGACCGATCTGCAGGGCTTCGGACGGGTGGTTGATGCGCTTCCATGCGATATCGGTCACATGCAGCAGGCCATCGACGCCGCCGAGGTCCACGAACGCACCGTAATCGGTGATGTTCTTGACCACGCCATCAAGGATCATGCCTTCCTTCAGGCCCTGGATCAGCTCGCTGCGCTGTTCCGCACGGGTCTCTTCCAGAACTGCACGACGCGAGACGACGATGTTGCCACGCGCACGATCCATCTTCAGGATCTGGAACGGCTGGGGCACGCCCATCAGCGGGGTAACGTCGCGCACGGGGCGGATGTCCACCTGGCTGCCGGGCAGGAACGCCATCGCGCCACCCAGGTCAACGGTGAAGCCGCCCTTGACGCGGCCATAGATGGTGCCGTTGACGCGCTGGTTGTTTTCGAACGCCTTTTCCAGGTTCGACCAGGCTTCCTCGCGGCGGGCCTTCTCGCGCGACAGGACGATGGACCCGTCACGGTCTTCGTACCGCTCGACAAACAGTTCGATAACGTCGCCCGGCTTGACATCGGGGGTCACACCCGGCGGGCCGAATTCCTTCAGGGCGACGCGCCCTTCGCTTTTCAGGCCGACATCGACGATCGCGTATTCATCCGTCAGGCGGACAACGCGGCCGGTGACAACGGAACCGTCAAATGCGGAGTCGCGACCAAGGGTTTCCTCAAGAAGGGCGGCAAAGTCCTCGCCACCCTTATGGTCGGCGACGGGCTGTGTTGTGGCTGAAGCCATGAGCTACTCGTAAATCCTGTAACCCTGTTCCACCCCATGGGGTGGATAAGGGACAATCCTGCGCCCCGCCTGTCCGCATGGAATGGGACAATGGGAACGACTTGCCCGGCGGATACGCCACGACACGGTCGCGGCTCGCCTGACGGCCAAAATTGACGCCATGCCCCGCGCCACGCGGGCGCGTGGGGCATATACCGTTCAGCACAGACACCCTATGGGCGGCGCATGTCAATAAAAACCCGCAATATGGGGCCGGGTTCCCGCACAAAATCACCCTAGCGCGTCATGCGCGCCACGATCCGCAGGGCTTCGGCCAGCACCTCATCCGCGCTCAGGCCATCGGTCTCGATGCGCACGGCGTCCCCGGCGGCACGCAGGGGGGCGACGGCACGGCTGGAATCGGCCATGTCGCGTGCTTCGATCTCACGCTCGACCCGGGTGATCTGGTCCTCGCGGTCGGGTGCGTGGGGATCGGTCGCCAGCTGTTCCCACCGGCGCGTGGCGCGCGTGCGCGGTGACGCGGTAATGAACAGTTTGACCGATGCATCGGGGAAGATGACCGTCCCGATATCGCGCCCGTCCAGCACCGCGCCATGTTCGCCTGCAAAACGGCGCTGCACGTCAACCAGAACGCGGCGCACGGCAGGCTGCGCCGCGACAAGGCTGGCCGCGCGATCGACTTCGGGCACGCGCAGGTCGGTACGGCTGAGATCCTCCAGCCCGACACTGGCGGCGAATTCCTGCGCCTCCCCCTGCGCCGGGTCATGGCCCGCGTCGATCATGCGCCGCCCCGTCGCGCGATACAGCAGCCCCGTATCGAGGTAAGGCAGGTCGAGGGCCTGCGCCAGCCGCTTCGCCAGCGTGCCCTTGCCCGCAGCCGCGGGTCCGTCAACCGCTATGACCAGCCGCCGGGTCATGCCGGCAGCCCGGCGCCAATGCTGTTCATGAGCGTGATGAAACCGGGGAAGCTGGTGTCGATGAACGCGGTATCATCCACACAGACCGGCTTCCGGGCGGCAAGGCCCATCACGATCGCGCTCATGGCCAGCCGGTGGTCCATGCGGGTCTGGACCAGGCCGCCGCCGGGAATCGCCCCGCCCGTGCCGTGCACGATCATGTCATCGCCCACGACCTCGACCTTCACGCCGTTGGCTTCCAGCAGGGCGACGGTGGCGGACAGGCGATCGCTTTCCTTCACGCGCAGTTCCTCCAGCCCGCGAAAGCGGGACTGCCCGGCAGCGTGGGCCGCGACCACCGCAAGGACGGGATATTCGTCAATCATGGACGGCGCGCGGGTGGCGGGCACGTCCACGCCATGCAGCGCACCGGCGGTGGCGGTGATGTCGCCCACAGGCTCGCCGCCTTCCACGCGCTCGTTGCTGATGACCAGATCCGCGCCCATTTCCTTCAGCGACGTGAACAGGCCGGTGCGCAGCGGGTTCAGCCCCACGCCGCGCACGCTGACCTTCGATCCCAGCACCAGCAGGGCCGCCGCCAGGATGAACGCCGCCGATGACGGATCGCCCGGCACCACGATGTCACGCGCCACCAGTTCGGGCCGCCCCTGCAGGGTAATGACCCGGCCACCGGCCCCCATGGGTTCGACGCGCACGGTGGCGCCGAAATGACGCAGCATGTTTTCGGTATGGTCACGGGTTGCCACGGGTTCTTCCACCCGGGTCTCCCCCACCGCGTTCAGGCCGGCCAGCAGCACGGCCGACTTCACCTGTGCCGACGCCACCGGCAGGCGGTAAGACAGCGGGGGCGGGTTGGCGTTGCCCTGTATGGCCAGCGGCAGGCGNNCCGCCCTGGCGCGACAGGAACACCGCGCCGGTAGCCGCCAGCGGGTCCATCACCCGCTTCATCGGGCGACCGCGCAGGCTGGCGTCCCCTGTCATGACGGATGTGAAGCCATGGCTGGCCAGAATGCCCGACAGCAGCCGCGCCGCCGTGCCCGAATTGCCCATGTCCAGCACGTCCGCCGGTTCACGCAGCCCATCCAGCCCGCATCCCTGCACCGTCCAGTTCCCGGTTCCCGTGCGGGTGATGTCCGCGCCCAGCGCGCGCATCGCATCGGCGGTGCGCAGCACGTCCTCCCCTTCCAGCAGGCCGGTGATGTGGGTCGTGCCACGCGCAAGGGCCGCGAACATCAGCGAACGGTGGCTGATCGATTTGTCACCCGGCACCTGGAGCGAACCGGAAAGGGGCGCGCGCGGGGCATGGACCGTCAGCGCGCGGACGGAAGATTGGACGTGATCGGTTTTCATACGTCCTCCAATTCCGTATTCCGGGTGGCAAAGTCAATCACAGATCGGCATGATCGGCCTGCCGGCGCATGCCCCGGTGTTTGACATTGCGCCTACAAACTGGCATGGGGCTGCGCCTTTTGCCACTTCCGGATATCGTGGCTTCATTCATAATCAAAACAGGATCGACAGGTTCAAGATGGCTCAGTCCAACCTCGGCACCAAACGTGTCTGTGTCTCCTGCAGCGCCCGTTTCTACGATCTGAACAAGAATCCGGCCGTCTGCCCCAAATGCGGGGCTGAACAGCCCGTGGAACTGCCCCGCGTCCGTCGCCCGGTGGAAGCTGCCCCCGAATCCAAGCCCAAGACGGCTGATGACGCACTCGAAAACGATGTCGACGTCGATCTGGATACCGACGCCGATGATGATGATGCCGCCGTCCTGCCGGACGATGCGGGCCTTGATGACGATGATGACGACGATATCAGCCGCGCCGACATCGACGTGAAGACCGACAAGGACGACCACGACAACTGACCTGATCCGGCCCGGGGCGTACTGTCCCGGGCCGTTTTTGCATCAGGTGCGCGGATTGCGGCGCTCGATCTCGACGCCAACCGATTCGGCATCGTCAAAGATATCCAGCTTTTCCACGCAGATGCGCGTGATGCGGATGCGCCTGTCCTCCAGCACGCCCGCCGCGATTCGTTCGGCCAGCGTTTCCACCAGCGCGACATGGCCACGCGCCACGATTTCGCGCACCAGCAGCACCACACGTTCATATGATACCGTGCGTTCCAGATCGTCCGGCCCCACGTCCAGTGTCGCACTGTCCGGTACGCCGAAGACCACGTTGACACGGATGCGCTGGGTCACGCCCTGTTCATGTTCAAACACGCCAATATGGGCGTCCAGCACCATGTTGCGCACAAACAGGCAGCGCAGCGGTTGCGGTTCATTCCATGGCGGCAGCAGGGACATGGCGGATCCAGTCGGTTGAAATGTTCAGGCCGGGCGCGGGGCGGGCGACCACTGCATGTGCTGCCCCCCGTCAAGGGCAAGCATCTGCCCGGTTACGGACGGCAGGCACAGCAGCGACAGCGCCGCGCGGGCGATTTCATCCACCGTCGCCCCATGCCCCAGCGGGACGGAGGCGCATTGCCGGGCGAAATGGTCTGCCGTCTGCCGTGGCGTGGGCAGTACCGGGCCGGGACCGATGGCGTTTACCCGGATACGATGCGGCGCCAGCGCCAGCGCCATGGTCTGCGTCAGGGTCCACAACGCGGCCTTGGACACGGTATAGCTGACAAAATGCGGGGTCAGCGACCATACGCGTTCATCCAGCATGTTCAGCACCATGCCTTCCGCCCCCGGGGGCAGCAGGCGTGCGAATTCCTGCATCAGCACGAACGGCGCGCGGGTATTGGGTTCCATATGCCCGTCCCACCCTGCCCGTGTGGCGTCATCCCATTCATCGCGGCGGAAGGTGCTGGCATTGTTGACCAGCATACCCACCGGCCCGAGCGCGTCCATGACGGCGGGCAGCAGGGGACGGACCGATGCTTCATGTGACAGGTCGGCCTGAAATACCCGTGCCCTGCGACCAAGAGCACGGATTTCCGCCGCCGCCTGTCCGGCCGCATGAGCGGATTCATTGTAATGGATGGCGATATCGAAGCCCGCCCGCGCCAGTTCCAACGCAATGGCGCGGCCAAGCCGGGCAGCGCCCCCCGTCACCAGCGCCACGCGCGGAATGGCGGCGGGCACGGGCCATGCAGCGATATCGCTCACGCCGGCCTGCGCGCCATGATGGCGGCGGCCAGCGTCCCGTCATCCAGCACGTCAAGCGCGCCGCCTACCGGCACGCCCTGCCCCACGCGGCTGACCTGCACATCGAAACGGGCCAGGCGCTCATGCAGCCAGTGCATGGTGGTCGCGCCTTCCACCGTCGTGCCCAGGGCAAGGATGACCTCACGCACGCCACCTGCGGCGATACGGTCGAACAGGGGCTGCACGTTCAGGTCATCCGGCCCCATGCCCGACAGGGCGGACAGCGTACCGCCCAGCACCTGGTACACGCCGCGATGCACGCCCGCACGCTCCAGCGCCCACAGGTCGCCCACGTTTTCCACCACGCAGACCAGTCCGTCATCACGCGTGGGATCGGCGCAGATACCGCACGGATCCGTCGTGTCGAGGTTACCGCACGTTGAACAGGTGCGCACGGCGCGGGCCGCCTGTTCCATTGCTTCGGCAAGGGGCAGCATCCGCGCATGGGGCTGGCGCAGCAGGGCCAGTGCCGCGCGGCGGGCCGAACGTGGCCCCAGTCCCGGCAGGCGGCCCAACAGGGTCACCAGCCGGTCAATTTCGCCCCTGCCGCTCATGCATGTCCCCCGGTGTCATGGATCAGAACGGGAATTTCATCCCGCCCGGCAGGCTCAGGCCACCTGTAACCTTCTTCATTTCCTCGCTGGCGGTGGCGTCAAGTTTCTTGCGCGCATCAGCACTGGCCGCAAGGATCAGGTCCTGCAGCATTTCCATCTCGGCCGGGTCAGCCAGCTTGGGGTCGATACGGATCGCCTTCATGTCGCCCTTGCCGTTCATGGTGATGGTCACCATGCCAGCGCCCGCGCTGCCTTCGATCGTCATGTCTTCCAGCTTGGCCTGCATTTCTTCCATGCGGGCCTGCATCTGTGTGGCCTGCTTCATCAGGCCGGCAAGATTTTTCATGTTCAGTTGCTCTCCTCAGGCAAAATCATCTGAATCCAGATCGTCCTCTTCTACCAGATCGGCATCAAGAGGCGCGAATTCGAGATCCGGGGCCAGATTTCCGGCCGCCATTTCTTCCGGTGGCAGGCCATAGTCATCCAGCGCGTGGTCCGTGACCTCACCCAGGCGGGCTGTCGGGAAGACCTGCATCGCGGCCTGCACCAGCGGATGGGCCTGCGCCGCGGCACGATGCAACTGGATGATCTCCGCCCCCTGTTCGGCCAGGGTTGCTTCCCCCTGCTCTTCCGACAGGCGCACCTGCCATGCGGAATCGCCGGTGCCCTCACGCAGCACGGTTTCCAGCCGCCGGGCAAGACCGGGCAGGCTGTTGCGCTCGATCCGTATCTCGATCAGTGGCGGGGCGAAGGACACCAGATGCGTCGCATGGCGCAGGTGCCCATGCAGCATGGCGTCACGGCCTGATACAAACGCCACGGTCTCGCGCCATGTGCGCGGCGGGGCGACGGGTTGCGGCGTGGGGGCGGTTTCCGCCACCTTTCCGGTCCGGGGCGCGGGTTGCGGCGTGGTTTCAACCCGCATGCCGCCATTGGCCACCATGCGGATCCCGCCACCATGCGGGTTCCCGCCGGTGGGGGACGACGCGGAGACGGCTGACATGGTCGCGCCGCCGCCATCCCCTGCCGGTTCCGACACCTGCAGGGGGGCCGCCGCGGCATCCTGCCCCAGCATCCTGCGCACGACATCGCCCGGCGGCGGCAGGTCGGCCACGTAACACAGGCGGATCAGCACCATTTCGGCCGCCTGCCTGCGGTCAGGGGCCTGTTCCACTTCCGACAGGCCCTTGAGCAACATCTGCCATGTCCGCCCCAGCACCGGCACGGGCACGCGTTCGGCCAGGGCCGCGCCCCGCTCGCGCTCGGCTTCAGGCAGTTCGGGGTTATCACGCAGTGCCGGAATCGCCTTGATACGCGACACGGTATGCACCAGTTCCAGCACATCGCCGAGCAGCACGCCCAGATCGCCGCCACGCACATAGACATCCGCCGTGATGGCCAGCGCCCGGTCGGGCTTGCCCGCCAGCACCGCATCCAGCAGGTCGAACACCAGCCCCCGATCCGCCAGCCCCAGCATGCCCGCCACGAGGTCCACGCCGATGGGGGCCGCATCCGTGCCACCTTCCCCATCCAGCGTGCCCTGGGCAATGGCCTGGTCCAGCAGCGACAGCCCGTCCCGCACCGACCCGTCCGCGGCGCGGGCGATCAGCGACAGCGCATCGGGGGAAAAGCGGACATGTTCGGCCTGCGCCACCCGGTCGAAATGCGCGGCCAGTTCCACCTGCGGCACGCGACGCAGGGCAAAGGTCTGGCAGCGCGACAGGACGGTGACCGGAACCTTGCGCAGTTCGGTGGTCGCGAAAATGAAGGTGACCTGCGCCGGCGGTTCTTCCAGTGTCTTGAGCAGCGCGTTGAACGCGTTGCGCGAAAGCATGTGCACTTCATCGATGATGAAGACCTTCATCCGTCCCTGCATGGGACGGAATCGGGTCGCTTCGATGATTTCGCGCACGTCATCGACGCCGGTGCGCGACGCGGCGTCCATTTCCAGCACGTCGGGGTGCCGGTCCGCCAGGATGGCGACGCAGTTGGGGCAGACGCCACACGGGTCGGCCGTGGGGCCACCCCTGCCATCCGGTCCGGTGCAGTTCAGGGCACGGGCGATGATGCGGGCCGTGGTGGTCTTGCCCACCCCCCGCACGCCGGTCAGCATGAACGCGTGCGCGACCCGCCCCAGCGCAAAGGCATTGCGCAGGATACGGACAGTCGTTTCCTGCCCGATCAGGTCATCAAAGGTTGTGGGACGGTATTTCCGGGCCAGTACCCGGTAGGGCGCCGCAGGGGCCGCATCCGGCATGGTGGGGGCGGGCGATGGCCCTGCGTCACCAAAAAGTCCGGGACCGTCTGCGGGCGGTGCAGGCAGCCCGGCCTCCTCGGAACGATCCTGATCCGACGGGACGGTCATTGATGCATCCGGGCTGGAGAAGTGGCAACCGCGCCCAGGGCGCCATCGCGACATGGAAACTTTCGGGTGGAAGACCGGCCATAACCCGGACGAAACTCACTACGGCTGCTTCCTTCCGGACCTGACCAGGTTAGCAAGGTATCCGTCTACAACCGATCTCCCGAGCGGGTTCTAACACATACACCCGCCCCATGCACAAGGGGGCGTTGGAAAAAATCACACCCTTCGTCCACTTATTCCCCGACGGCGACACCGGACTGGTGGCGCATGTCCGCCCCGCCGTAATAACGCGCCTGCCCCACCTTCCCGATGCGCGGGCCACCGGACAGGATGCTTTCGGCCAGCCCCCATGGGGCGTGTTCTTCAATATGGTACCACTCACGCGTCAGGGTATGCGTCACGGCGGGCGACAGCGCGCCATGTTCCACCTGCACCACATCGGGCTGCCACTGTTCATGGATGCGTGGCAGGTCAACCGCCTGCTGCACATCCAGCCCGTAATCCACCATGCCGGTCAGGACCGACAGGATGATGGTGGGAATGCGCGAACCACCGGGACTGCCCAGCACCATGACCGGCTGCCCGTTGCGTGAGACGATGGTAGGCGCCATGGATGACAGTGGCGTCTTGCCCGGTGCGATGGCATTGGCGGCGCTGCCGACGATGCCGAACATGTTGGGTTCACCCGGACGGCTGGAAAAATCGTCCATCTCGTCATTCATCACGATGCCGGTCTTTCCCGCCACCACCCCGGCCCCGAACCAGCCATTCAGGGTATAGGTCACGGCAACGGCGGTCCCGTCCTGATCCGCGATGGAATAATGGGTGGTCTCTTCCTTCTCGCCCCCGGCTTCACCCGGGTGCAGGCTGGCGGAGGATACGGCATGGTTGAGCGGCAGGTACTGACGGACCTGCCGTGCATAGGCCGGGTCGGTCAGGTGGGAGACCGGGTTGGTCACGAAAGCCGGGTCGCCAAGGTTCTGCCGGTCGGCATAGGCATGGCGCATGGCCTCGACCTCACGCTGAACGCTGGCCGCCGTGTGCAGGCCAAGGGCATGCATGTCGTAGCCCGACAGGATGTTGAGCATTTCGCACAATGCGACACCACCGCCGCTGGGTGGCGGGGCCGTGTCGATATGATAGCCGCGATAGTCACAGGACATCGGCGCCATCATGCGCGTGTGGTAACTGGTGAAATCCTTTCGCGACAGGATACCACCGCCCTTCTGGCTGCTTCTGACGATTTCCCTTGCAATCGGGCCATCATAGAACGCCCGCGCGCCATCACGCGCGATCCGTTCCAGCGTCCGGGCCAGATCGGCCTGCACCAGCCGGTCGCCTGCCTCCAGCGGCGTGCCATCGGGGTGCAGGAAGATCGCGCGCGCATACGGGTCCCGCGCAAAGGCCGCGGTCATGGTATGCAGCAGTTCGACATCACTCTGTTTCAGGATGAACCCGTCACGCGCAAGGGCAATGGCGGGAGCCATGACATCGGCACGCGACAGCTTGCCCCAGCGGTCATGCACGTCCTCCATCCCCGCAACGGTGCCCGGCACCGCCACGGCCCGCCAGCCTGCGGTGGATGCCCCGGCGATGACATGGCCCGACGCATCCTGATACATCGTGGGGGTCGCGGCACCGGGCGCGTGTTCGCGGAAATCGACAAAGGTGACATGCCCGTCCGGCGTACGCAGGGTCATGAACCCGCCGCCACCGATATTTCCCGCCGCCGGATAAACCACAGCCATGGCGTACCCCACGGCAACGGCGGCATCCACCGCATTGCCACCATGCGCCAGGATGTCCGCGCCCACATGGGATGCAAGATCCTGCGCGCTGACCACCATCGCGTGCCGCCCGGGCACGGGGGCAAGGCCCACGGCCTGTCCCGTCCGGGTGGTTGCAAAGGCCAGCGGGTCGGCCACTGCGGCCTGCCCGGCATCCGGCATGCCGGTCACAAGGCAGGCAAGAAGGATCGCGCCATACCGCAGGTTACGGGAAAAAGGCATGTTGGCTCGCTCCGTTGCTGATTTCCGTTTCCCCTGCGTGTCAGGCAGCGGGCCTGTCCCTGAAGGCTGCCTGAACAGCCAGCCCCCGGGACATCCTTCAGTCATAAGAACTTCTGGGGGACGCTTTGTGCAGAAATCGTCAGGAAACGCCGTCTTTATTTAAAAAAGACGGCGCTTTAAAACGTTTATTTTCCATCAACTGGATAAGGCGGGCAGGTATAGCCCGCGGGTGACAGGGTAAAGACCTCGCACCCGTCCTCGGTCACGCCCAGCATATGCTCGAACTGGGCTGACAGGGAACGGTCGCGCGTAACGGCGGTCCATCCGTCTTCCAGGATCTTCACATCCGGACGCCCGGTGTTCAGCATTGGTTCGATGGTGAAGAACATGCCCGGACGCAGGACCAGTCCCTCACCAGGGCGGCCATAATGCAGCACGTTTGGCGGGGCATGGAAGGTACGCCCGATTCCATGGCCACAGAAATCCTGCACCACCGAAAAACGGCGTGCTTCGGCATAGGTCTGGATAACATGCCCGATATCACCCAGCGTCGCGCCCGGACGCACCGCATCAATGGACAGCATGAGGGATTCGTACGTCGCCTCGATCAGCTTCTGGGCCTTTATGGGTATCTTGCCGACCGTGTACATGCGGCTGGTATCACCAAACCAGCCATCCAGGATAACGGTCACATCGATATTCAGGATGTCACCATCCTTCAGTTCCCGATCACCGGGAATGCCATGGCAGACGACATGGTTGATCGAAATGCAGCTGGAGGCCGGATACCCCCGGTAACCCAGTGTGGCCGGCACCGCGTCATTGGCGATCATGAAATCGTGGATCAGCCTGTCCAGTGCGCCCGTGGTGACCCCGGCGCGCACATGCGGCGTGATCATGTCCAGCGTCCGTGCGGCAAGCTGGCCTGCGGCACGCATTCCGGCAAAATCCTCGGGGGAGTGGATCTGCACCCCGCCGCCGCGCATATCGCCTTCCATGGCGTTATCCTTTCCTGTGTTCGTCACATGACCACCCGCCCGCAGTCATGAACGGGACGACAGGAACACGCCTGACCCGCATGCCAGCCGCGCCGGATGGATAATGTCATGCCTTCTATACAGCGCCCGGAACGCGCTGTCAGCTTCGCGCCTTCGCACGGGCATGCGTGGCATGGGCGACATGCCCCATGCCAACCAGGTGCACACGCGCATGCACGGTCGCGGGATGGACATGCACGACCGTGCCATGCCCCCGGCGGATGCGGGTGTAGGATGCGGGAATCGAGGGGGCCTCGGCCACCTCATCAGGCTGCACGGGGTTCAGCCGCATGGAAGCAAGGCTTACGCCATGCGCGCCATGCCGCCCCGCCACGGTGCCACCCCCCGCACGTGCCAGCAGCAGCGGACGCGTGGCGGGACGGGCAGCGGGTGTCGGGGCGACCGGGGCGATCCCCTTTGCCTCGAAACCGTTATCCAGCAGGGCGGTCATGGTGGCGTTGCGGCGGTTGTTGGATTTCGCCCCCATCACCACGCCGATCAGGCGTACGTTATCGCGCACGGCGGAGGTGACGAGGTTATGCCCCGCCACGGCGGTATAACCGGTCTTCAGCCCGTCCGCGCCGGGATAGGCGCCCAGCATCGGGTCATGGTTGGGGACTTCATGCCCATGGAAATAGAAGCCGGGCACCGCGAAATAATGATAGTACTCGCCGTAATCCACGATCAGGTGACGCGCCAGCACCGCAAGGTCGCGCGCCGATGTCATCTGTTCGGGATTCGGCAGGCCGGAGGCATTGCGGAACACGGTGTCATACATGCCAAGACGCCCGGCCTCACGCGTCATCATCGCGGCAAAACGGGTTTCATCCCCGCCACCCAGGAATTCACCCAGCGCGCAGGCGGCGTCGTTGGCTGATTTGGTGACCAGCGCCAGCACCGCCTGTTCCACCGTCAGGGTGCTGCCCGGCCGCAACCCCAGCTTGGATGGTTCCATGGAGGCGGCATGTATCGAAACCGGCATGGGCTGGTCCAGCGTGACCTGACCCGTACGCACGGCCTTGAAAGCAAGGTACAGAGTCATAAGTTTTGTCAGGCTGGCAGGATAACGCCGCAGGTCGGGATCCTGCTGTGACAGGACGGCACCGGTGCGGGCGTCCAGCACGATGGCGCTGACCTGCCCTACATACTGGGCACGGGCGGCATGCATGCCGCCGATGCCGACACACAGCCCGACAGTTGCGGTTACCTTCAGGCGGGAAAGACGGGACATGGGAATACGGCTCATGGAATGGTGAAACCTGCGCGTGCGATGACAATCATACGGCTTCCGAGCACACGGGTATTACCCGGCGCCCCTCCATCCATTCATGGGTTGCTTGGCTGCAACCATTCTAAAAGAAAGGTTTTCTATTCGTCCAGAGCGTATTTCCATGCCCGCCGATTGTGGCGGACAGAAGGCCCGGGACCGGGATTGCAAAAAAATCCTTGTATCCATGTCGCGCCACCCCTTCCAACTGACGGCAAAGTTCCAATATGGTACCTGTCATGTCTGCTATTGCTCGCCCTTCCCTGTTCCGCCCCGTGTCGTCGCCCGAAATGGGCGGCACGTATCCGCACGGACATGGTGGCAACACGCCACCACGCCGCAACGGTGGGCAGGATTCCCCCCCCGGCAATGATGACGGCATGATTGACGTTGTCATCCGCACCCGCCCGCAGACCCGCAAGCCGGCGATGTACAAGGTGCTGCTGCTGAACGATGACTACACCCCGATGGAATTCGTGGTGCATGTGCTGGAACGCTTTTTCCAGAAAAACCGCGAGGAGGCGACGGACATCATGCTGCACGTTCACAAACGTGGCGTCGGCGTGTGCGGGGTCTTTACGTATGAGGTTGCGGAAACCAAAGTAACAAAGGTGATGGATCTGGCACGCCAGAACCAGCACCCGCTGCAATGCACCATCGAGAAGGACTGACCCCACGGACAAGCGCATCTTACCGCCCCCGTCGCGATCCGATCGCGTTCCATGGCATTTTGTGCTGGCATTTCCACTACAACGGGGCAAGGATTGTCCTGACCTACCGGTTATGATCTCCGGGGCCCGGGTGGCCCCTCTTGGAAAAGGAGCGTCTCGGCATGTTGTCACGTAATCTTGAACAGACGCTTCACCGTGCGCTGACACTGGCTGGCGACCGCCGGCACGAATACGCAACGCTTGAACACCTCCTCCTCGCCCTGATCGATGATCCGGACGCCGTGACGGTATTCCGCGCCTGCGGGGTTGACCTGACCAAGCTGCGCACCGACCTGACCGACTTCCTTGACAAGGACCTCGCGGGGCTGGCCGCCGACCGTACCGTTGATCCCAAGCCCACTGCCGCCTTCCAGCGCGTGATCCAGCGTGCCGCGATCCATGTGCAGTCCACCGGGCGGGACGAGGTGACGGGGGCGAACGTGCTGGTCGCCCTGTTCGCCGAACGCGAAAGCCACGCCGTCTATTTCCTGCAGCTGCAGGACATGACGCGGCTGGATGCGGTCAACTTCATCTCCCACGGAATCGCCAAGGCGCCTGATCGCTCCACGCGCCGGCCTGTTGCCGGTAGCGCGCCCGAAGGCGGTGAAAGCGAGGAACGCGGCAAGACCGGGCAGAAAAGCCAGGATGCGCTGTCCACCTACTGCACCAACCTCAATGAGAAGGCGCAGGAAGGCAAGGTTGATCCGCTGATCGGCCGCGACTCCGAAATCGAGCGCACGATCCAGATCCTGTGCCGCCGCACCAAGAACAACCCGCTGTATGTGGGCGACCCCGGCGTGGGCAAGACCGCCATTGCCGAAGGGCTGGCCAAGCGGATTGTCGAGGGCGACGTGCCTGAAGTGCTGCTCAATTCCACGATCTACTCGCTGGACATGGGCGCGCTGCTGGCGGGCACCCGCTACCGTGGTGATTTCGAGGAACGGCTGAAGGCGGTCGTGACCGAACTGGACAACAACCCCGGCTCCATCCTGTTCATTGACGAAATCCATACCGTCATTGGCGCGGGCGCCACGTCGGGCGGGGCCATGGACGCGTCCAACCTGCTCAAGCCCGCGCTGGCTGCTGGCACGCTGCGCTGCATGGGTTCGACCACGTACAAGGAATACCGCCAGCACTTTGAAAAGGATCGCGCGCTGGTGCGCCGGTTCCAGAAGATCGATGTGGCGGAACCCTCGGTCGATGACGCGGTCAAGATCCTGCGTGGCCTGAAGGTCAATTACGAAAAGCACCACAAGGTGCGTTACACCGATGATGCGATCAAGGGCGCGGTGGAACTGTCGGCCAAGTACATCCATGACCGCAAGCTGCCGGACAAGGCCATCGACGTGATCGACGAAGTCGGTGCATCGCGCATGCTGGTGCCTGAAAACCGCCGCCGCAAGACGGTCACGCTGAAGGATGTGGAAGATATCGTCGCCAAGATCGCGCGCATCCCGCCCAAGAGCGTATCGTCCGACGACAAGGAAACGCTGCGTTCGCTGGAGCGTGACCTCAAGGGCATGGTCTACGGGCAGGACAAGGCGATCGAGGCCCTGACGGCCGCGATCAAGCTGTCGCGCGCCGGACTGCGTGACCCGGAAAAGCCGATTGGCAACTACCTGTTCTCCGGCCCCACGGGTGTTGGCAAGACGGAAGTGGCCAAGCAGCTTGCCAGCACGCTGGGGATCGAACTGATCCGTTTCGACATGTCGGAATACATGGAACGGCATTCGATCTCGCGCCTGATCGGTGCGCCGCCGGGCTATGTCGGCTTTGACCAGGGTGGCCTGCTGACCGACGCCATCGACCAGCACCCGCACGCGGTCCTGCTGCTTGATGAAATCGAGAAGGCGCATCAGGACCTGTACAACGTCCTGCTGCAGGTGATGGACCATGGACGGCTGACCGACCATAACGGCAAGACGGTCGATTTCCGTAACGTGGTCCTGATCATGACCACCAACGCGGGCGCCGCCGACCTGAGCAAGGAAGCGATCGGCTTTGGCCGCACGTCCCGCGAAGGCGAGGACGAGGATGCGATCAAGCGCCTGTTCACGCCGGAGTTCCGTAACCGGCTGGATGCGATCATCCCGTTTGCCAACCTGTCGCCGCATGTGGTTGACCGGGTGGTGGAGAAGTTCATCTTCCAGCTGGAAGCCCAGCTGGCGGACCGTAACGTGATGATCGAGATTTCGTCCGCAGCACGCGAATGGCTGGCGGAACGGGGTTACGACCGCCTGTATGGCGCCCGCCAGCTGGGCCGTGTCATTCAGGAATACATCAAGAAGCCACTGGCGGAAGAACTGCTGTTCGGCAAGCTGACCAAGGGAGGCGTGGCCAAGATCACGCTCAAGGATGGCAAGCTGGACTTTGAATACATCTCGCAGGCGGAAAACCCGTCCACCGAAGGGGATGAAGGCGACAGCACCCGGGAAGAAGAAGCCGCCGACTGATAAAGCCCTTGTGGCGACATCCTGAAACTGACAGGGACCAGAAATGGTCCCTGTTTTTTTTGTACCCCTGCCCCCGAAAGGAACCCCATGCTGACGGCCGCCATTTATATTCCCGCCGCATTCGCGGAAATCTGCGGGTGTTTCTGTTTCTGGGCATGGATGCGTCTGGGGCGTTCGGCACTGGTACTGGTGCCGGGCTGCCTGTCGCTGGTGCTGTTTGCATGGCTGCTGACATTCAGTCCGGCCGATAACGCGGGCCGGGCCTATGCCATCTATGGGGGGGTCTATATTGCCGCCAGCCTGATCTGGTCATGGCTGGTGGAAAAGCTGCCACCTGATCGCTGGGATATCGGCGGGGCCGCGATCTGCATTGTTGGCGCCGCCATCATCCTGCTGGCCCCGCGCGGCTGAATGATGCGCCGATAAAGGTAAAAGTTTTTGGTGCAGCTTTTTCAAAAAAGCTTCAGGGAACACCGTCTTTAAAAAAAGGCGGCACCCAAAAACTTCTCCAACATCTCAAACAGTCCCTTACTGATAACGCGTGCCATTGACCGTCACATATCCCGCCACAGGCCACGTACGACCGGTGCCGTGATGGGTCCAGTCAATGCCCTGGCTACGGGCGTTGTCGTAATAATACCGGCCCAGCACATCCGCCTGATCCCCCTTCGCCACCCACGGCCATGCGGGTGCGGACATACGATCCAGATCGGACACGATGCGGATGGACACGCCGTTGCCGACATCAACATAGAAATAGCCATGCAGGCCGCTGCGGGTCCGTTTTGACGCGGATACCGCGATCACGCGGCCACAGACATGTTCGACACGATCTGGCTGGTCGCCCTGCCTGCCTTCCGCCGCTTCGACATCGGCAAGGAATTTGCGGTCATCGCAGGTTTCCGGCACGGGACTGGCAATGGCCTGGGTCTGCGCATTGTCCTTCTCACTGCCGGACTGCTGGTATTCTTCCCCGGCCTGTCCCCGCCTGTGGTGATGATGGCGACGCGCCTCGGCCGGTACCATCAGTGCGCCCTGCACCGCCAGGACTGCCGCCAGTCCCATCACCCCACGTATATGCCAGCGCGTTGCCGCCATGACTGTTCTCCATTCACACAAGATCACAATCTTTTGCGGGGTGTGGGCACGCACGTCAATGAACGGCGTGATGGGGGGCCTTTGGTGCCTCCGCTTCAAGCTGTTTGCGGGCCTTTTCCATTTCCGCCGCCATGGCGGGATCGGATGCCGGCATTTTCAGGTGCAGTTTTTCCAGCGCGTCAATAATAGCCTCGATCACTACCAGACGCTCAAACCACTTCTGGTCGGCGGGCACGACAAACCATGGTGCATCGGGGTGGGCGGTGCGACGGATCGCTTCTTCATACGCGCTTTGGTAATCATCCCAGTACTGCCGTTCATGGATGTCGGCTGGCGAGAATTTCCAGTTCTTGGCGCGATGGTCGATCCGGCGCAGGAAGCGCTTTCGCTGCTCCTCCTTTGACAGATGCAGGAAGAACTTCAGCACGATCGTGCCCTGACGCGCCATGTACTGTTCGAAATGGCTGATATCCTGATAACGGTCCCGCCAGAATGTCGGCTTCCTGCGCAGGGAGGCGGGCAGGCATTCATGATCCAGCAGTTCGGGATGTACGCGGGTGACCAGTACTTCCTCATAATGGCTGCGGTTGAAAATGCCGATGCGGCCCGCCGCGGGCGCCGCCAGATGTTCCCGCCACAGGTAACCATGCGACAGTTCAACCGGGCCGGGCTGCTTGAACGACGTAACACTGACACCCTGCGGGTTGATGCCGGACATGACATGCTTGATCACGCCATCCTTGCCCCCCGCATCCAGCGCCTGCAGCACGACCAGCACGGACCATGTGCCATTGGCGTACAGCACCGACTGCAATTGCGACAGGCGGCCGATGCGTTCCTTCAGCAACTGCTTGCCGGTTTTCTTGTCCAGTCCGCAGGCTTCCGCCGCCCGCGTGGGACAGGACGCCAGGGAGAAATCATGTCCGTTGCGCACGCAGAACTGGCGCGCCAGCCTGTTACTCATATCCTTGGTCTTGCGGGCCATGATCAGTCCTTCATCCCCCGCGCCACCGCAAGCCCGCCCGCCGCCTGACAGACCGGCATCATCTCGATTTCATTGATGTTGACATGACGCGGCAGCGACAGGACCCAGGCCACCGTCTCGGCAATGTCGGTCGGCAGCAGCGGCTTCGTGCCTTCATACACCGCCGCCGCCTTTGCATCGTCACGCAGGCGCACCTGACTGAACTCGCTCCCCCCGCACAGGCCGGGCTCAAGGTTCGTCACGCGCACATTATGGCCCAGCAGATCGCAGCGCAGGTTGCGCGTGAACTGCCTGACAAACGCCTTGGTCGCGCCATACACATTGCCGCCCGTATAGGGGTAGGTGCCAGCCGTGCTGCCCAGGGTGACGACATGCCCGCGGTCACGCGCCACCATGCCGGGCAGCAGCACACGGGTCAGTTCGACCATGCCGGTCACGTTGGTGGAAATCATGGTCTGCCAGTTGGCGATATCCGCGTCCTGCGCCTTTTCCATGCCCAGCGCCAGCCCGGCATTGTTGACCAGCACGTCCACATCGCGCCATCCCTCCGGCAGGCTGCCCGGCAGGGCCGCGATGGCAGCGGCATCATCCATGTCCAGCCGGAAGGGCAGCAGGTCCGGCCCCAGTTCCGCCGCCAGGGCGTCAAGGCGTTCCTGCCTGCGGCCGGTGGCGATGACACGGTATCCATCATGCACAAGACGGTGGGCAATCGCCTTGCCGAATCCGGCTGTGGCACCGGTTACCAATGCGGTCTGCTTCATGGTCGGTCTCCTTCCTGCATGTAACGGCAAGCCTTGCATATTGCAGGACATCCGTCATTGAGAACAATCACACCACGGATCACGCCTGAAATGGTTGCAAAGGAGGACAAATCCGGTTCTATGGTGGTGTATGGCTTCCTTTGCGACAACTCCAGGCTGCAGCCTGACGGGTCACCTGCTTGTGGCCACCCCTGCCCTGACTGATCCCGCTTTCGCGCGCAGTGTCATCTATCTGTGCGCCCATTCGCCCGAGGACGGGGCCATGGGCCTGGTCGTCAACCGTCGCCTGTCCCAGCCTGTCCTTGATGATGTGCTGGAACAGCTTGGTATCGCCCCCGTCCCCCCGCGTCGCCGCATCAACCTGTGCGCGGGCGGACCGATGGATAACGGGCGGGGATTCGTGCTGCATACATCGGACTGGAGCGGTGACGGCAGCCTGCCGGTGGACCGCACCACCACGCTTACGGCCAGCCTGGACGTGCTGCGTGACATAGCCGACGGCAATGGCCCCGCCCATGCGCTGCTGGCCATGGGCCATGCCAGTTGGGAAGCGGGACAGCTTGAAGAAGAAATGCTGCACCATGATGCATGGATCGCGGCCCCGGCCACAGAAAAGATCGTATTCGGGGCCGATCACAACGCCAAGTGGCGGCAGGCGCTGGCCAGCGTGCACATTGACCCCGCGTGGTACAGTTCCGCCACCGGCCACGCCTGAACGCAGGCGCGGACCGGCCGCTTACCAGCGCAGGGAGGGCACGCAGGCCACCGGCGCAAGCCCGGCGGCCGTGGCTTCTTCCACCGCAAGATCGTAATCCGGGTTACGCCCCTGCGCCCAGCTGCCACCCAGCATTTCCTGATGGATGCCGCCCAGTACCCAGCAGCCGTCAATCCCGACAGTCGCCGCGCCACGCATGTCGGTCGCCAGCGCATCCCCCAATGCCAGCACCCGGTCGCGTGGTACATCCAGCAGTGACAGCGCCAGCCCGTACACTTCGGGATAGGGCTTGCCGATCCAGCGCACGTCACGGCCATGTTCCGCATACCAGCCCGCCATGGCCCCGGCACAGATCAGGCGCTGCGTGCCCCGGATGACCTGCTGGTCCGGGTTGGCGCAGATCATGGGCAGCCCGTGCACGGCGCAGCGTTCCAGCAGCGGCAGGTAGGGGGCGATGTCTTCTTCCCCCAGTTCGGCATCAGGCCCGGTATTGAGTACGAAATCCGCATGGGCCGGGTCGGTGACCACATCAAGGTCCAGCCCGGCATAGACATCCACGTCCTTTTCCGGCCCCAGATGGATCATGCGTCGCCCCAGTGCGGCAAACCACGGGTCATCGCGGCTGGACAGCATGCGGTGGGTGCATTCGCCACTGGTCATGATGGCGTCATACAGGTCGGCGCTGACGCCCATGCGGCGCAGGTTTGGCTCCACCGTTGCGGTCCGGCGTGGCGCGTTGGACAGCAGCACGACACGACGGCCCGCCTCACGCAGCCGCTGCAGGCATTCCAGAACACCAGGATAGGGCTGCACCCCATTATGCACCACACCCCACAGGTCGAGGATGTAGCCGTCATAATCATCGTTCAGCGTGGACAGCCCGTCATGCCATTTCATTTGAGTGCGGTCCCCCTGGCGTCGGCCAGCGTCTCGAACCCTTCGGCGCGCAGTGCGCGCAGGGTTTCGGCCTTCAGGCGCGCAATGATGCCCGGCCCTTCGTAAACATAGGACGTGTATATCTGCACAAGGTCGGCGCCCGCACGCACCCGGTCCACGATATCCGCCCCGGTTTCGATCCCGCCACAGGCCACCAGCGCCACGCGGCCAGCCGCCACCTGCGCCACACGGGTCAGCATGTCCTGCGCCAGCGTGCGCAGTGGCCGACCGGACAGGCCACCAGCCTCATCGGCATACGGGCTGCGCAGCCCCGCCGGGCGGGAAATGGTGGTGTTGGAGACAATCAGCCCCTGCGCGCCACCGGCAATCGCGGCCTCGACCACGGCCGCCACGTCATCATGCGCGATGTCGGGTGATATCTTGACCAGCAGTGGCGGCCGTTCGGGGTGGGCGGCGTTGATGGCGTCCAGGATGCCCTTCAGCCGCGTGGCCTCCAGCAGGTCACGCAGGCCCGGCGTGTTGGGTGACGACAGGTTGATGACGATGTAGTCGGCATAATGCTTAACGCGCCCGACCAGCATGGGATAATCACGTTCGGGGTCCGCCCCGGTCTTGTTGATGCCAAGGTTCGCACCTACCGGCACCTGCGCGCCCGGCGTGCGGCGCGGGGATGACACGCGGTGCAGGCGGGCCATGCGCACGGCAAAGCGGTCGATGCCCTGATTGTTGAAGCCCATGCGGTTGATGATGGCGCGGTCTTCCGTCAGCCGGAACAGGCGCGGCTGCGGGTTGCCGGGCTGCGGGCGCGGGGTCACGGTCCCGGCTTCGACAAAACCGAAGCCCGAACGCGCCAGCGGGCGCACGACCAGTGCATTCTTGTCAAACCCCGCCGCCATGCCGATGGGGTTGGGAAACCGCAGGCCCATGGCCCGCACCGACAGCGCCGGGTCATCTTTCCCCGGGCACGATACCCCGCCCAGCCCAAGCTGCAGGGCATCAAGGGCGACACGATGGGCGGTCTCGGGTTCCAGACGCCGCATGAGCGGCAGGATCATACGCGACATAATATTCATGGCTGCGATTGTTGCCGCAATTCAGCGTCGGGGGAAAGGGGCAACTAACCGTGTGCGGGCTTTGTCGCGTCCACGGGCATGGGCGCATCGGTGGGAAAGCGGATCAGGTAATAGGGCGGCACCCGCAGGTCATGCCCGCCATTCAGTCCACCCAGCCGGTTCCACTGTCCCAGCGTGCAGTAAACCATGTCGCCATCAACGAATATTCCGTCGGGCGAAAGGATACGCGGGTCATGCACCATGGTGTCGAACGTCCCGTCGGCATTGCGACGGAAGATGGCGTCATGTTCGAAATTGGTGGTGTAGATCCGCCCCCTTGCATCACTGGCCAGGCCATCGGCCACGCCTTTTTCCCCCAGGTCACGGATCCCGGCGGCAAGCTGCGCGTCGGTCCTGGAAAAATCAGCCAGAAGGCTGGTGGGAATGCTGTACAGCCGCCTGCTGGTCAGGGGGCTGTAATACAGCGTGGTGCTGTCGGGTGACAGGGTAATGCCATCCACACCGCCCCAGACAAAGGCGGGCGGGTGCTGTGGGGGATCGAATACCAGCGGCCGTCCCTCCACCACCGCCATGAAGGGGCGCTCCGCCTGAATGGAGGGATGATCGGCCAGCACCCGGCGCTGCCGTCCTGTCGCGATATCCACCACCACAAGGGCGGGTGACAGGCCGAAGGAGGAATCAGTCACATAAACCGTGCCCTGCGCCCCATGCGTCAGATCCACCCGCAGGTCATTCATGTGGCTGTCCGGCAGCAGGGTTGGCGCGCGCAGGATGATGCTGGCGAATATCCGGTCCGTTTCCGGGTCGATCCCGATCACCTTCGCCGCACCCGGCGCCAGTGGCTGCCCCGCCAGCTTGCCATCATCAATGGCCCATAACCGGCCCCGCGCATCGGTTGTCATGCCGTGCACGGACATGAGGCGGTTGGCGGGAACCTGATCGGACGGCATGCTGTGCGCGGCATCGGGATAGGGATACAGCTTCCCGTCCTTCAGCTCCGCCAGGGTCGCCCCGTGGTGATTGACCGCATGGCGCGGAAAGCCCACGAATACGCGCCCATGCGTCACCGCAATCCCCGATGGGCCGGGACCATCAAACCGGGCAACGATTTCAAACGGGCCGGACGACGCCACGCCGTGGTCGCGGTTGGTGGTGTCATGCGCCGGTTCCGCCGCATGCGCGACACCTGCCATGCCAATGGCCAGTGGCAGGATGGCGCGGAACAGGTCACGCCTGTGCATGGACATGGTCATCGTCTCCCCCCGGTGCCGGATATCAGGCCATTCATGCAAGTCCGGGGAACAAGGGCAACCGAACCCGTCCCCGCGCATGGTTCACAATCAGTTCATGGGCACGGATACGGGCGGGTGTTCGGGCGACAGTGTGCGCCGTATCCGCGCGACATCCGTAACCGTTACGGCAGGCGCGTCATTACCCCATGCCGCGCGGATGAAGGTGACGGTATCCGCAACGGTACTGTCATCCATGCGCGCGGCGAACCCGGGCATGACAAAGGCGGAGGGCGCCTGCCGCGTGGCGCGCAGGGTATTTCCCTCCAGCACGATGCGGATCAGGGAATCGGGCTTGGGGTCCATGACCACCGGATTGCCCGCCAGTGGCGGGAACGTGGTGGGATAGCCATGGCCGTCGGTGCGGTGGCAGGCCGCACAACTGTCGACATAGGCGCGCGCCCCCCGGGCGGAGACATCACCCGCGTGCAGGGCGTCGGTCACTGCCGGGTCATAGGTCCAGCCCCGCGCCAGCGCCGGTGCCGCGGGAGAGATGGTCTTGAGGTACCGCGCGATCGCCAGGCGGTCCTCATCCGTCATGTGCTGCGTGCCATGGCCGATGGCATCCGTCATGCCACCAAAGGCAGCCCCCAGTGGCATGCGCCCGGTGGCCAGGAAACGCACGATGTCCTGTTCATTCCACCGTCCCAGCCCGGTGCGGTTTTCCCCGCGCAGGCTGACGGGACGCCAGCCATCCACTGCGTCCCCCCCCGACAGGTACAGCGGTCCGTCCTCCGCCGTCAGGGCCTTTTCCTGCATGGTCAGGGCGCGCGGCGTATGGCATGCGCCGCAATGTCCCGGCCCTTCGACCAGATAGCTGCCACGGGCGACCAGCGGGTCGGCAAAGGTGCGACGGTCCATGTCTTGCCGCACGGCCTTCGGGTCGGGGGCATACAGCATGCGCCAGATGGAAAGCGGCCAGCGCATGGACATCGGCCATGACATGCCATCCTGCGCCACCACATGCACGACGGGTTTCACGCCCTGCATGAAATAGACATACAGCACATGCACGTCCTCATCCGTCAGGCGTGCATAGGATGGATAGGGCATGGCCGGGTACAGCGTCGTCCCGTCGCGCCGGATGCCCCGGCGCAGGGCACGACTGAACTCGGCTTCGGAATACTGGCCAATGCCGGTCTGCCGGTCCGGCGTGATGTTGGGCGCGTACAGCGTGCCGGTCGGCAGGTGGAAGGCCATGCCCCCGGCAAATGGCGCTTCACCGGGCACGCTGTGGCAGGCCGCGCAATCGGCTGCGCGGGCCACGTATTCCCCGCGCGCAATCACATCATCCCGCGCCGGTTCCTGCGCGCGTGCGGACGGCCCGCACACCGTCACCGCAAGTATTGCACTGGCCAGCATGCAGAACCGGCCTGCCCATGCCACGGCCCTCATCCCGCCAGCGGCCCGGGATGGGACAGGTAGGTCGTGCGGATATGGTGGGCGGCCCAGTACGCCAGCGCCGCGACCATGCCCGTGGGGTTGTACCCCGTTCCCTGCGGAAAGGCATTCGCCCCGATCACGAACACATTATGCACATCCCATGACTGCAGGTAGCGGTTGAGCGCGCTGGTCCCGGGGTCGTTGCCCATCACCGCCCCCCCACCCAGATGGGTGGTCTGGTACTGTCTTGTATCGAACGGCTTGCCGAATTCGCGTTTTGTCAGGTTGACACGCCGCGCGCCCATGGCCTTCGCCACATCGCCGATCCTGTCCACCACATAGCGGTTCATGCGGATGTCATTGTCTTTCCAGTCAAACGTCATGCGCAGCAGCGGCTGTCCGTAGGCATCCTTCCATGTCGGATCGAGGTCGAGATACACGTCCCGATAGGCCATGTTCGCCCCATGCGCATCAATCCGCAGGGAATGGCGGTAGGTGTCGATCACGCCCGCCTTCCACGCACTGCCCCAGCGCGGCGTGCCCGGCGGCCCGCCGGAACGGGCGGCGGCAATGGCCTTCACGCCTGCCTGGTTCACCCAGACCGGCGATCCCCCCACGAAACCCAGCGGTCCATGGTCGAAGTTTTCGCTGTTGAAATCATCAAACGCGACACCGCCGCCGCCAGCGCCGATATACTGGTTCGTATCAATGCTGCGGTCGAGCCAGACATTGCTGGTCGTCACGTTCTGGTAGACGAAATTGCGCCCCACCACCCCTTCGTTGTGTACGGGATCATAAGGTCTGCCGATGCCCGACAGCAGCATGAGCCGGACATTATGGAACTGGAACGCCGTCAGGATCACCATTTCCGCAGGCTGGGTCACAACCCTGCCGTCGGGGTCGGTATAGGTCACGCCGGTCGCGCGCCTGCCATCCGCATCCAGTTCGACCTTCAGCACATGGCAGCCTGCGCGCAGTTCAAACAGCGGATGCCGCCGCAGCACCGGCAGGATGTTCACGTTGGGCGATGCCTTGGAATACATGTAGCAGGCATACCCGCTGCAATAACCGCAGAAATTGCACGGGCCCATCTGCGCGCCATACGGGTTGATGTACTGTCGCGATGCATTGGCCGCAGGCAGGGAATAGGGGTGGAAGCCCACTTCCTCCGCCGCCTTGCGGAACAGGTGGGCGGTATAGACATCCTTCAGCGCGGGTAGCGGGAAATGGTCCGAGCGTGAGGGAGAGAACACATTTCCCTTCCCCACAACCTGTCCCTTGACCATGTACGCTTCGCCCGATGTGCCAAATACCTTTTCCGCCTTGTCGAAAAAGGGTTCCAGTTCCTCGTAACTGACGCCGTAATCCTGAAGGTTCATCCCTTCGGGAATGAATTTGGCGCCGTATTTCTCGATCACGCGCGTGCGCAGGCGCAGATCATCGGGTGGCATGCGGAAATGCACGCCCGACCAGTGCAGGCCCGCGCCCCCCACGCCCTCACCGGGCAGGAAGGCGGCCATGCGGCGATAGGGCAGCGCCGTCTGCTGGCTGTTGTTGCGGATGGTGACGGTGTTTTTCGACAGGTCCTGGAACAGTTTATAGCGGAAATTGGCTTCCAGTTCGTCGATCGAGGCGGGATAGGCCCCATCTGCCGCCGTGCTACGGTACGGCCCGCGTTCCAGCATGACGACCGACCGCCCGGCCTCGGTCATTTCCTTGGCCATGATCGACCCGGCCCAGCCACCGCCCACGATCACCACGTCAACCGGGTGCAGCCTGCGTGCGTCGTCGCTCATGCCGTTTCCCCCGAGATGGAGACACTGCCCAGCGGGTAATGCGCGCCGTAGCGGTCCACCCAGTCCATGAAATCCGCCCGCGCACCGGGAAAGCCCAGCATGGTCCAGCCCCCAAGGCCGGTATTGCCGCCATGTACGGGATCCGAAAACGCGCCTTCCATCACATTGGCCAGCAACTGGTCAAAGAACACAGTGGATGGCATGTCGCCAAAGATCATGCTGCCATTTTCAGCACCATGCAGCAGATCGTCCTGCAATGCGGGCGCAAGCCCGGCGAACGGCCTGCCATGGCGGGTGGCGGCGTGCGCGTTCATGCCCGCGATCCCGCGCCGGTACAGGTCACGCGGGGCGTAGGGCAACTGGTAGCCAAGGTTGTCCGGCCCCTGCACGAAGGGCCCCTGCATGTACCACTGCGCGCCAGAGGCGTAGGGGGTACCCATCTGCATGTCGATGAAACGGGGTACATCCAGCGCCAGTGCGCCGGGGCCGTTTTCATCGGCCGGGATCAGGCGGTCACACGCGGCGATCAGGAACGCCCATTCGGCAGGGGTGAAAAAACGCGGGGCATAGGGCGTGGGCCGACTGGTATGGCCCGGGGGGGAGGCAAGAACCGTACTGCATGCGGTAACCCCTGCCAGTCCCTGCATGAACTGCCGCCGCGACGAAGTGAACCGTAAACCACTGATACCCAAAAATGCCTACCCGTTTGTCATGTCTCTCTTGATCCGAATGCTCACTATATCCGTGAGGTATGGATAAATGCCTAGTCCATTTTTCCGACATATTTATTAATGCAAGAAATATTGATCACGGCATAACGGGTGGCGAGTAAACTTTTCCACATTCCGCCAGTCCGCTCCGCAATGACGGCGGCATCCCGGCATTCCCGGTTTGATCGGTTGCAGATCGCATCAATTTTCCAGGGATGTTTTTCAGCAAAATTTCAGCGAAACGCCGTCTCTTTGAAAAAAGGCAGCACCCGGAAGAACTTTTATTATTTTCATCAACAGGATATTGCCAGATACGCCCTGACATGACGCGCGCCCTTGACCCGTTACGGGGCGCACCATATCCACGCGGGCATGCGCCCTGCCCTTTTCATGCTGCGAAATCTTGGCACCACCTGCATCGCGTCAGTGACCGACATGGCCGTGGGTTACCCGCAGGCGCTGGTGCGCCGTGTCGGACATCCGGTCATGTGGACCGGGGGACTGATCGGCATGCTGGACAGGCGTCTCAATACGCCAGACGCCACCCCGGCACGACGCCGGGCCAACGGTTTTGTGGCCAGCGTGCTGATTGTATCGGTGCCCACGGCAACTGCCATACTGGTGGATCGTGCCATCCACCGCATCCTCCCACAGTGGCTGGCGCTGCCACTGACGGCGGTGCTGGCCAGTTCCCTTGTGGCCCAGCGTTCGCTGCATGACCATGTCAAAGCCGTGGCGCTACAGGCGCAGGACAGCCTGCCCGCCGCCCGGCGCGCAGTCTCCCACATTGTCGGCCGCGACCCTGAACAACTGGATGAGGCAGGCGTACTACGCGCCGCGACCGAGACGCTGGCCGAAAACTTTTCAGACGGCATCGTGGCCCCCCTGCTGTGGATGGCGGTGGGCGGCCTGCCGGGCGCGGTCTTCTACAAATCGGTCAATACGGCGGACAGCATGATCGGCCACCGCACGCCCCGGCATGAAGCCTTTGGCTATGCGGCGGCGAAGCTGGATGATCTGGTCAACCTGCCTGCGTCCCGGCTGTCGGCACTGTGGATCATCCTTGCCGCCCTGACCCTGAAGGGCATGCATGCGCGGGACGCCGTGCGCATCCTGCGGCGCGACGCCCGTCACCATCGTTCCCCCAATGCCGGGTGGCCGGAGGCTGCGATGGCGGGCGCGCTGGGCGTACGCCTGTCCGGTCCCCGCGCCTATAACGGTGTCAGCGTGGCGGAACCGTGGGTGGGGGATGGCCGGTCCGGACTGCTTCCTGCCGACCTGCACCGTGCCCTTGCGCTGTACCGTCGCGCCTGCCTGATCCAGACACTGGCGGGTGTGACAGCCACGGCCCTGCTGGCCCGGATTTCAGCAATGACATCCAGACAGACAAAGCGATGGGTCACTGCAGACCGCTTCCCGCGATGATGATGCGCGCCCCGCGTGATCGGGATGGCGACGGACGTTTCAGCCCCGTACCGGGCGCGCCATGGCCAGCAGGCCGTCGATATCGAGATGCGTTTCCAGATGATCGGCAAGCGCATCCAGCGCCGCGTCCACCGTCGCGTCATGGTCATGCCCGTCCGACCGGCCACCCAGCCGCGCCAGCAATGCCGCCCGCGCCCCGCCATCGGCCAGCAGGCCATGCACATAGGTACCCCATATCCGGCCCGACGGACTGACCGCGCCATCATACCGATTGCCCAGGTCAATCAGGGGACGCGCATCATGATCGGGACCGGTGGTGCGGCCGATATGCATTTCATATCCGCGCATGGCGGCCCCTTCGGGCAACAGGTGACCGGCTACATCCTCCAGTCGCTTGCTGCCTTCCAGCACCGTGGCGACATCCAGCAGCCCAAGGCCGTCCACGGTGCATGGCGCGCCCTCGATCCCCATCGGGTCGGCAATGCTGCGCCCCAGCATCTGGTAGCCACCGCATATGCCCATGACATGCCCGCCACGCCGCACATGGGCATGGAGGTCGATATCCCACCCTTCATCCCGCAACGCCGCGAGGTCGCCGATGGTCGCCTTCGCCCCGGGCAGGATCACAAGGTCACAGGGCGGCAGCACCTGTCCCCGCCGCACCATGGTCAGGCTGACCGCGTCTTCCGCCGCAAGCGGGTCGAGGTCATCAAAATTGGCGATCATGGGCAGACAGGGCACGGCAATGCGCACGCCCTGCGTCCCACTGCCGCGACCGGCGCGCAGGTCGGCGGCATCTTCCGCCGGCAGGTCACGCACGCGGTCAAGAAAGGGCACAAGCCCCACGGCCCGCCAGCCGGTCATGTCGGCAATCGCCGTCATCCCGGCATCAAACAGGGATGGATCGCCGCGCATGCGATTGACGATAAAACCCTTTATGCGCCGCGCGTCCGCATCGGCCACGACCGCCTGCGTGCCGACAAGGCTGGCGATCACGCCGCCCCGGTCAATATCCCCCACCAGCACGACATCAACGTCCGCCGCCTGCGCAAAGCCCATGTTGGCGATATCATCGGCCCGCAGGTTGACCTCCGACGCGGACCCCGCCCCTTCGACCAGCACGATGTCCGCCTGACCGGCAAGGGTATGGAAACTGTCCAGCACCTCGGGCATCAGGCCGCGCTTGAAGGACTGGAAATCGCGTGCACGTACCTGCCCGCGCATGCGCCCGCGCACCACAAGCTGCGATCCGGTCATGCCCTGCGGCTTGAGCAGCACGGGATTCATGTCCACCGACAGCGCCACCCCGCAGGCCCGCGCCTGCAGCGCCTGCGCGCGCCCGATTTCGCCTCCATCCGCTGTAACGGCGGCATTGTTGGACATGTTCTGCGGCTTGAACGGACGCACGCGCAGGCCACGGCGCGTCAGCGCGCGGCACAACCCCGCCACCAGCACCGACTTGCCCACGCTGGACCCGGTGCCCTGGAACATGAGTGCGCGCGGGGCCATCAGAATTCGATCCCGGCCTGCGCCTTGACCCCGTTTTTGAAATGATGGGCGACCTGCGTCATTTCGGTCACCAGATCGGCGGCCTCGATCATGGCGGGGCGGGCGTTGCGGCCCGTCACGACGACATGCTGCATGGCGGGCCGGGCGGCGATATCGGCCAGTACCTCATCAACCGGCAGGTAGTCATACCGCAACGCGATATTGAGTTCGTCCAGTATCACCATCGCCACGTCCGCACGTCTCATGGCTGCGCGCGCCTGATCCCATGCCGCACGGCAGTTGGCGATATCGCGGGTGCGGTCCTGCGTGTTCCATGTAAAGCCTTCGCCCAGCGCATGCCATTCCACCTGGTCGCCAAAGCGTTCCAGCGCCTTGCGCTCCCCCGTGTTCCACGCCCCCTTGATGAACTGGACCACCACGATGCGCCCGCCATGGGCCAGCGTGCGCAACGCCATGCCAAAGGCGGCGGTGGACTTGCCTTTGCCTGCGCCGGTATGCACCGCCAGCAATCCCTTCTCGATGGATTTTCTGCTGACTTCACGGTCCTGCACGGCCTTGCGCCTGGCCATTTTTTCACGGTGACGGATTTCTTCGGGGGTAAGGGTCATTTCATCTCCATCGGCAGGCCAGCCACTACAAAAACCACGCGCGCGACATCCCGCGCAACAGACTGGTGCAGCCAGCCTGCCTCATCACGGAAGCGACGCGCCAGCGCATTATCGGGCACGATGCCCTGACCCACCTCGTTTGACACCAGCACGGTCGGACCCGCGCGACGCCCCAGGGCGGCCAGCAGCGCCCGCGTGGCAGCGGCAATATCATGTTCGCCCAGCATGAGGTTGGTCAGCCACAGCGTCAGGCAGTCCACCAGAACGGGCGATGTCCCGGCAGCGTCAAGGGCCACGGGCAGATCCAGCGGTTCCTCGACCGTATGCCAGCCTGCCCCCCGCCGCGCGCGGTGATGGGCCACGCGCTCGGTCATTTCCCCGTCATGGGGCTGGCAGGTGGCAAGGTAGGTCCATGGCGCGGGCCATTGGGGGAACAGGTTTTCGGCAAAACGGCTCTTGCCCGACCGTGCGCCCCCCAGCACGAAAATGCAGCCCTGCATGCCGGACATCGTATCGGATTGGGCCGCCATCTTCATTTTATCCTCCGCCATCTTGCATCCGGGCGCATAAGACCACACAACGCTGCCCATGCCATCCCGTCTTTCCTTTCCATGCGACATGGCCGCGCTGCGCCAGCTATGTCGTGACCTGCCGCCGCCCGACATGGGGGCGGATGCCGCCATAACCGGGCATGACAGCCAGTTGACCAAGCCACCGGGCAGCCTGGGACGGCTGGAGGAACTGGCCCGCTGGGCCGGACAGTGGCAGCATACCGACCGCCCCCGCGCCGAACGGGTGGATATCATCGTCTTTGCCGGCAACCACGGCGTGACAGCGCAGGGCGTGACACCGTGGCCCGTTGACGTCACGCGCCAGATGGTCGCAAATTTCCGCAATGGCGGGGCCGCCATCAACCAGATCGCCCGCGTAAGCGGCGCATGCCTGCATGTGGTTGAGGTCGAGGACCTGCGCCCCACCGCCGACATGACCCATGCCCCGGCCATGGACGAGGCGACATTCCTGCGCGCGCTGGCCGCCGGCATGCGGGCCGTGCGGCCGGATACGGACCTGCTGTGCCTGGGGGAAATGGGCATTGGCAACACGACCCCCGCCGCTGCCCTCTGTGCCGCCCTGTTTGGCGGCGGGGGCGCAAAATGGGCGGGACGCGGCACTGGTCTGGATGACGCCGGGGTGCGGCACAAGGCGGCGGTGATCGACCGCGCACTGCACCACCACGGCATGCACCTGACCGATCCGCTGGCTATTGCGCGTTGCCTTGGCGGGCATGAGCTGGCGGCGATCATGGGGGCGGTCATCGCCGCGCGTTACGGGAACATTCCCGTTCTGCTGGACGGGTTCATCTGCACGGCGGCGGCAAGCCCGCTGGCGCTGCTGCACCCCCACGGGCTGGCGCATACCCGCCTGTCCCACTGTTCGGCCGAAGGGGGACATGCCCACCTGGCGGCAGCACTCGGCCTGTCCCCCCTGCTGGAACTGGGACTGCGGCTGGGGGAAGGGTCCGGCGCGGGGCTGGCCATTCCTCTTGTCCGTTCCGCCATCGCCTGCCTGTGCGGCATGGCGACGTTCGCACAGGCGCGGGTCAGCGAAAAGGCATGACCATCATGGGCCGCCTGCGTGCCGACCTTGTCTGCGGGATCGGGCTGCTGACCCGCCTGCCGGTGGGGGGACTGGCGCGGGACGACCCGCCCTATTCCATGACGCGCAGCATCTGGTGCTGGCCGCTGGTCGGCGCGGGGGTGGGGGCATGCGGCGGCCTGCTTTATGCGGGGCTGCTATGGATGGGCATCGCGCCCCTGCCTGCTGCGGGGTGGAGTGTCGGCATGCTGCTGCTGGCCTGTGGCGGACTGCATGAAGACGGGCTGGCGGACATGGCCGATGGTTGTGGCGGAGGGCAAGACAGGGCGCGCAAGCTGGAAATCATGCGTGACAGCCGGGTGGGCAGTTATGGGGTGATGGCGCTGGTCATTGCGCTGCTGGTGCGGGTTACGGCACTGGCCGCCATGCCGGGGGCCGTGGCTGTCATGGCCATGCCGGTGGCTGGTGCGCTGGCACGCGCATCCATGGTGGTGGTGCTGTGGCGCCTGCCGCCCGCGCGCGGTGACGGGCTGGCCAGTTCCATGGCGCGCCTGCCGGGTCAGGCGCTGGCAGCCTGCATGGTTCTGGCCGCCGCAAGCGCGGTCGTACTGCTGCCCCCTGCCCGTGCGGTCCCCGCCTGCGCCGTCGCGATCATGGCGGCCCTTGTCATGTGCCGGTTCGCACGACAGCAGGTTGGCGGCCAAACCGGAGACGTTCTTGGTGCAACGGCAGTTGTGACGGAATGTGCGATTCTGGCTGCCCTGTCCTGATGCCGGGTGGCCCCTGTTCGATCACCCGCACCGAACCCATGGGCGGCGACGGGGCCAGCAGGCTACCGGGCATGCCATGGACCATCCCCTGCATGAGGCGCAGCGGCCCCCCATGGGTCAGCACGGCGCAGGACTGGCCATACTGCTGCATATCATTCCAGAACTGCCGGACACGGGCGCGCAGGTCGCGACCGCTTTCGCCACCCGGGGGGGTGAAATCACTAACATCGGCCGCCCATGCATCAAGCGCGGTACGTGAAATGTGAGTCCATGGACGACCTTCCCATTCGCCAAAGCTGATTTCACGCAGACGTGAATCCACCTTCAGTTCCAGGTTCATGAACTCCGCCACCCGTTCCGCCACCATCTGGCAGCGCCGGGCCGGTGAAGAGAACAGAATCCTGCATCCCACCCCCTGCATGACGGTGCGCAAACCATCGGCCATGCGCTCCCATCCATCCGCCAGGGCAACGTCCCGCTGGCCGTAACACAGGCCTTCCGCCCCGATGACCGCGGGATGGCGCGCCAGCACAATTGCAAAACGGTCAGTCATCCGCTCCTGCCTTCCAATCTGTCCTTCTGAACATCCGCGAAGTTCGTGAACATCGCCATAAGTCGGATAAGGGGGCAGCCCCCCGATAAGGACATGCCACTTTTTTGCCCTACGATGCCGGGGCAGGATCGATACCGACAAACAGGACTAAATAAAGCCTGTTTACAAAAAGGTATGTATTCTGCATATCGGCATCTGTACATTAACACATTCCAATTTGCTGATACCCTGGGTCTGCACATTCCCGTTCCCAGACCGGAAGGATAACGAGCATCATGCGGATATGGGCCAGTGCCTGCCTGCTTCTGTGCCTGCCGGCAAGCGCGATCGCCGCTGGCCTGTTCAGTGCCGTCCATCCCACACTGGCGTGTGGGGATGATGCCATCCTGCGTACCCTGTCCGACCGGACCATCGCCGCGCAGCAGTCACCCGCATCGCGCAGGACGCTGATCCGGCAGGGCGACTGCCATAATGTCACGCCCGATATCCGCTGGGAAAAAATAGCCAACCGCAACGGCCTGCCGCTGATGCGGCGCGTGCCGCCGGTGCCGGGCCTGCCGCCGCTGTATTTCATGACGGGCGACATCGTCCCCATCGGGTCCGTCCCGTCCCCCGCGGCCGAGGAACGCCCTGCCCCCCGCGCCCCGGTCGCGCCCCCCGCGCCCGCCGCCGTCGATACGCCCACCCCCACCGGCCCGCAGCATACCGAAGCGGACGACAGTCCGCCCCCTGCCCCGCCGGTCATCGTGCAGCAGGCGGAAACGCCGCGACCGACCGACATCTTTTTCATGACGCGCGGTTTCCAGAAACTGGGATCGCTGATCCTGACGCTGATGCTGGTCTGCGGGACGGGATGGATCATGGTCCTGATCCTGCGGGCATGCTGGCTCATGGCGCGGCGGCGCAGGGCCATCAGGATCTGCCTGGAACTGGCGCAGCGGCATTCCGCCATGCTGGGACGGTGGTACCAGAACGCGCATGACACGACGGCGGCCGCGCACTCCCATACCTCATGGCCAACATATCTGGACCGCTTCGTGCGCAGCACGCTGCTGCCCACCCTGACGCGGCAAGGATATCACACGCTGTGGCCCAGCATTCACAAGACCGTGCAGGGACACATCACCACCCTGGCCGCCAGCACGTCCAGCAAGCCGGCCGTCGCCATTACGCCCTGCACCTATCACCAGGACATGAACCAGGCGGAATACGCCGCCTTCTGTTCACAATGGATTGAAAAGGCGGGATGGGATACCCACCCCCCGGTGGCCACGGGCCTGGGGTCCGTCATCCAGTGCAACCGCAACAACCTGAAAATGCTGGTGCACTGCTGGATGGATCGCAAGCCGGTGCATGATGACGTGATCTGGCAGGGTATAAAGGAAAAAACCGACAGCAAGGCCAGCGTGGGCGCGATCGTATCCAATGCGCCCTATACGCAAGAGGCGCTGCAACTGGGCAAGAAACACCGTATCTTCCTGCTCCATCATGAAGATGTGTTCAAATTCGTATCGGGCATAGAAGTGCCCGATGTCGCCTGAAGTCCCCACGCAAACGTAGCGCCCGTCATTCCCGCCGCGCCTGACGGGCGGCAAGCGCGTTGAAGCACAGCGCCGCGCCCTGTGCCTGAACAGGGTTGCCATCCAGAAAACGGGTATCATCCTCACGCTTCTGCCCGGTCATGCGCTGGCTGCAGTAATCGAACAGCGTACGGCTGTCACGCACGCGCGTGCAGTTCAGCAAGCCGACAAAACTGACATATCCCGCATGGTCACGCAGTCCCGTGACATAGGCTGCGCACTGTTTCAGGACAGGCGGGGCAATCCGGCGGGACATGATGGTGGCGTATGCCGCTTCTTCGCGCGTTGTGCAGGCATTCACCCCCGCACTGTCATGATGGAGGGTGCAGTACTGCGCCACAGCCCCATGCAGGTACCCCCCTTCGGCCGCACTGTGCGCCCACTGCGCATCCGCCGCCCGGCGGTAACTGAACACCGCCGCCGCGCGATCGGGCGTAATGGCCCGAAACGGCACGGGACGTGATCCGCAATACAGGGTCATGCGATAGCTGTCCGCATCATCGGGCTGGCTGGCAAAATCCAGATAGACCGGATTGAGCGGCGGCGGGCAGAGCATCCGCCCCGATGGCAGGGTCGGGTTCTGTCCATAATCCACCTTGTACACAAGATGGCTGTCCCCGCCCCGTTCCAGCGATACTTCCAGAAGTTCGCCATTTGTAAAATCGATCCCGCTTTCCGACAGCCGCAGTTCCCCTGTCGTGGCGGCGGTCTGGCTGTCCTGCGGGCGCAGCACGAAATACTGCGGGGCGTCCCGTGTCAGTTCGCTGCCTTCAAAACGCTCGTTATCGGCACGGGCGGGCACTGTTGCCAGACCGGCAACCACCAGCGCCCCCATGATCACACCGGCGCATAATACCCGCCGTGCAGATTCCTTTTTAAGCATGTCGAAAGGCTTTCTCACTGATTAACCATTGTGCATTTACTGCCAAAGTTTTGGAAAAAATGTTTAATTTTTAATCATAGCGCTTTTATTAAGGCATCCGTACTTGTCAGTGGTTATTTCGTATGACAATGTTCATGACAGAACAACCAATTGATGCTGCATGATATTTCGTTCTGTTTCTGCCCCGTTCCATATCCTGTCCCATGCAAATGCCCTGTTTCCGGCGGCGGTGGCCCGCCATCCGATACCGGAAACAGGGACTGCATATTTTTTATACAGTTCCCTTCACGGAGACCGTGCAGATGCCTGCTGAATTCACGGTAAGCCCTTCGCTTTCCATCCTGGCGGAAACAGTCCCTTCGTTCTTCCCTTCCCCCGCGCCGACCATGGCGGAGACCAGAGCATGAGCAAACCGGACCCCGCGCTGGAAGACAGCATCCCCATCATACCTGAAGATGACGATGGCTATCACAAGGGGCTGGGCGCGCGCCAGATCCAGATGATCGCCGTGGGTGGCGCGATCGGGACGGGCCTGTTCATGGGGGCCGGGTCGCGCCTGCAGGTGGCTGGCCCCTCGCTGGCGCTGGTCTATCTTATATGTGGCGTGTTCTCGTTCCTGATCATGCGTGCGCTGGGTGAACTGGTGATGTACCGCCCCACCTGCGGCAGCTTCGTATCGTATGCACGGGAATTCCTGGGGGAGAAGGCCGCCTTTGTCGCAGGCTGGCTGTCCTTCATGAACTGGGCCACGACCGGGATCGTCGATATCACGGCAGTGGCGATGTACATGCATTTCTGGGGTACGTTCGCCGCCGTGCCGCAATGGGTGTTCGCCCTTATGGCGCTATGTATCGTCACCACGCTGAACATGGTGGGGGTCAGGTGGTTCGGGGAGATCGAATTCTGGTTTTCCCTCATCAAGATCGTGGCGCTGTGCCTGTTCCTGGTCATTGGCAGTGTCATCCTGGGCGTGCGCATGCCGGTGGGCGGCCACACGACGGGGCTGCACCTGATTGCCGATAATGGCGGCATTTTCCCCCATGGCCTGATCGCCAGCCTGCTGCTGATACAGGGGGTGGTGTTCGCCTATTCCGGTATTGAACTGATCGGGACGGCGGCCGGGGAATGCGCGGATGTACGCACCGTGCTGCCCCGCAGCATCAACAGTGTCATCTGGCGTATCGGCCTGTTCTACGTGCTGTCGGTCGTGTTGCTGGTCAACCTGCTGCCATGGACGGCCTATCATGGTGGAACCAGTCCGTTCGTAACCTTTTTCCAGGCCCTGGGCGTACCCGGCGTTGATACGATCATGAACATCGTGGTGCTGACCGCGGCATTGTCCAGCCTGAATTCCGGCCTGTATTCCACCGGGCGCGTGCTGCGCGCCATGGCGCTGGGCGGGGCCGCACCGCAATCCCTTGCCCGCATGAATGCAAGTTCGGTGCCCGCAAACGGCATCTGGCTGACAGTCGCGGTCTATCTGGTGGGGGTCGGGCTGAACTATGTCGTCCCGTCACAGGTGTTTGAAATCGTGCTGAACATGGCCGCGATCGGCATCATCAGCACGTGGGGTTTCATCGTGGTGAGCCAGATGAAACTGCGCCAGGCGGTCCGCAGCGGGCGCATCCGGTCAGCCGGTTTTGAAATGCCTGGGGCGCCCTTCACCTCATGGCTGACGCTTGGCTTTCTGGCCAGCGTTCTGGTGCTGATGCTGTTTGACTACCCCAACGGCACCTGCACGCTGGCCACCATGCCCGTGGTCGCCATCATGCTGGTGCTGGGATGGAAATACCTCAGCAGCAACGGCACGACATCAGACAGCACGGGCGAACAGCCACGGATCCCGACCACCTGAAAGGAAACTGGCGGGGGAACTGCCATTCCCCCGCCAGATCAACCGGCCTGCCGGCCAGGGAGCACAGCATTGATGTCCTGATATCCCCATACCTGCCGCTGCAGCGCATGTAGCAGACACCCCAACCCTGCCCCCAATACCAGCAAGGCCCGGCACGCACTGCCATGCGTGAAGGGACGCCCCGATCAGGAAATGGCCACAACCATGATTTCCTTCATACGTGCCCACGCCGACAGGCGGCGGGGCAGCGCATCCCTGCGCAATGCAACCGCATTACCACATGATGCCGGTCGCCCCCGCAAACGAGCATCATATATTTCGATATCGGAATCAATGTTATTTGTTGCGGTATCGATTGCATCGACCTGCGCCGGCCTGCCCACGGCCCATGCGGGTGGCACGGGGAATGGCACGGCCGCCGGGTCACAGGGACTGCATGAGGATTATGCCCAGTGGTACACCGGGTCACTGGTATCACCGTCGGGCGCCCTGACGAAAAAGGGCGTGTTCGCGTGGGAACCCTATTTCGCCTATAGCCAGCCTGTCGGCTACCTGGACAGCACGGGACGGGGCATGTCGCTGAAGGACAAGGCGCATAGTGTATCGAACTTCACGCTGTACAAGTATTCCATCACCAATTCGATCAGCCTGCAGATGACACCGGACATAAGCTATGGCTGGCGCAGGGGGCACCATGGCGGCACGACCAGCGGGCTGAAAATGGGCGACCTGCCGGTGGATGTGATGTGGCGCTACCTTGATGCCGACCCGAAGCGTTACATCCCGGCCCTCAGCCTGTTCGTGGGGGTGGCGTTTCCATCGGGTGACTACACCAAGCTGGGACGGGATGAGGACGGGGTGGGCACCGGCACCTACACCTTTCGCGTGGCGCTGACGGAACAGTCCACCTATACCCTGCCCGGTCATCATGAACTGCGGCTGCGCATGTGGGGCACGTTCCGTCGCGCGCTGACGCAGGCGCATATTGCCGATGTCAGCAGCTATGGCACCTCGGCCGGGTTCCGGGGGCTGGCGCATCCGGGCATGTACGGGGAAAGCGGCTTTTCGCTGGAATATGGCGTCAACCAGAAATGGGTGATCGCCATGGACATGGCCCGCGACTGGGCCAACGGGTCCGTGGTGCGCGGTTACAATGCACAGGGAAAATACCAGAACATTCTGGGGCAGGCATCGGGGGACTGGGTCATCGCCCCTGCGGTCGAATATAACTGGTCCCCCCGCTTTGGCGTCATTGCCGGTGTCACCGCGATGTTTGCGGGTCACAATACCGGACAGGTCATTTCACCGCAGGTCGCGTTCAACAGCGTGTTCTGATGCCGCCGGCATATTCAGAATGACAAAGGTTTTTGGGTACCGCCATTTTCAAAGGGCGGCCTTACCTGAAGCTTTTTGAAAAACGCTTCACCAAAACCTTCTTTCCGGACCCATCATTTACGGCATGTCGTACAACGCCTGTATGGCATCCCCGTCCGCCCCGATCATCAATGCAAGGGACAGCAGGATACGGGCCTGCCGGGGGCGCATGTGACCGGCGGCAAGGATACCGCGCTGGCATAATTCCTGTCGCCGGACCACGCCGCCGCAATATCCGCTGCTGGCCTGCACCACCACGACACCACGGGCCACGGCTTCATCCAGCGCCACGTTTTCCGCAGGCGTACACATGCCCGGCAACATGCCCGCCGTGATGATACCGCGCGCCCCGGCGGCCATAAAAGCCCGTATGCCCACGCCATCCGCGCCCGCATGGCTGTAGCTGATGTCCACCCGCGGGATTTCACCCCCGCTGCCATATCCCTCCGGCCAGCCGACATGACGGCGATACCCCGCGGCACGCCCGAAGAACACACGATTGGCCTCGATCATGCCAAGCGGCCCGAAATCGGGGGATCGGAAAGTTTCAAGCTGGTAGGTCGATGCCTTGGTCACTTCCTGCGCCGCATGGATTTCGTTATTGGCCACCACCAGCACGCCACGCCCGGCCGCATCGGGGCATGACGCCACCAACAGTGCGGCATACAGGTTGGCCGGGCCATCGGCGCTGATGGCGCTGGCGGGACGCTGCGCGCCCACGACCACCACGGGACAGGGCGCATCCAGCACGAGATCAAGAAAGCAGGCCGCTTCCTCCAGCGAGGAGGTGCCATGCGTGATGACGACACCATCCAGATCCGGCCGGGCCACGATGGTCCGGTTCACAACACTGGCCAGATCGAACCAGCGCGCCAGCGTCATCTCAACACTGTCGCAGCTTGAAAAGGGAATGTCGCACACCGCGAACCGCGCCCGCACGGCTTCCGGCAGGGCGGCCAGCAGGTCGCTACCCCCTATGCTTGCGCCAATTTCCGCGTAATCGACCGTATCACGGGGATCCATGGACCGCCGGGCAATGGTGCCACCGGTCGAGATAATGGCAATGACAGGTCGCTGCATCTGGCTTGTTCCCCGGTTCATATCCTGCCCGTGATCAATCACGTAGACATGGGCAATTGTTTTAAATTAACCTGTTGATAAATAAATATAAAAGTTTATAGGTGTCGCCTTTTTTCAAAAATGCGACGTTCTTCGAAGCTTTCTGAACGCGCGACCGGGATTACTGATAGGGACCCGGTTCCGGTTCCCACCCGGTCAGCAGATGACGCCCGATTTCGGCATTTTTCCAGTCCACCGGGTCATGCAGCGACAGCGTACGAGCATCGCGCCAGTAGCGGTCCAGTCCGTTCACGTTATCCGTACCCCGCGCCCCCGCTGCCGCCGGGGCATCCGACGCCGCGCGCAGGGCCGCGCGGGTTGCAACCGAACGGGCGGCACTGGCGGCCATGGCGACCGCATTGCGCGATACCTGTCCATTTTCATACTGCACCAGCATCGTGCCCGCCTGCATCACGCTGCAATAGGCGGCAAACAGGTCCGCCCCGATTTCACCCAGCAGTCGACGCACATAGGGGTCCTGGTCCGCGCTGTCCACGCCCGCCGCACCCCACGGTCGCGCGCGGGCGGGCACGAAGGCACAGACCGCGCGCACCGCCCCGATGCCGATTCCGGTCAGGATGGCGCTGAAACCGGCCTGAAAACGCAGGGCGACATGCTGGGGCAGCGCCGCATCCGGGTCCAGCGCGTTCCATTGCCCGTCCACCTTCACGTCTGCCAGCGTTACGGTGCCGGAATCCGTCGCGCGCTGGCCCATGCGGTCCCAGTCGTGATGAAAGACAAGGCCGGGCGCATTACGTGGCACAAGGTCCATGCGTACGCCCGCGCGAACCGATCCCAGCCGTTGCGCCCGCACGGGATCAAAGGACGACACCGCGATCAGGTCTGCCCCGGATGCGCCGGTGGCATAGATCTTGCGTCCCGACAGGACATGCGTGCCATCGGGACAAGGGCGCGCCAGCGTTTGCAGGAAACCATCAGCCGTGCGCCCGTTTTCCGCTACCGCCATGCCAAGGATGACGTGATCGTGCACGATGCGATGCGCGAGGCGCTGGCGCAGATCGGGTGGAGCATAGGCGAAAATCTCGCGCACCAGGTCATCATGCACCTTGTAGATCTGGGCCACCGCCGGATCGGCCACGGCAATACGCAGCATGAGTTCCAGCGACAGGTCCTGCGCCATGCCCAGCCCCCCCCATGCGCATGGCACGGCCAACGCAAGGATGCCCGTGGCCTTCAGCGCCGCCACTACCTGATGGGGATAGCCCCCCGCGCGGTCACGGGCTGCGGCGGTCGGCGCGATTTCGCTATCAAGCACATGCTGCACCCGCAGCATCACCGCGCCCACTGGCCCGGAAACCTGCCGCACGGGGAACAGGTCACGCAGCAAGGGTGGCAGCGGATGATCCCGCATCGGTACAGTTGTCATGCAAAAAAGATAGGCATGATGGGACAGGGCATCAACCGCCCTGCCCCGGTCGAGTCAGCCGCCAGCCTGCCGGCGGGCGGCGGCGCGAATATCACTCAGCGTCAGCAGCCATATCACGAACCCGCCCATGGCCAGACTGCACCCGACCCAGCCCACGGATTCCCAACCCAGACCCGCGCTGATCGCCATGCCGCCCAGCATGGGGCCAATCGCGTTGGCCATGTTGAATGCGCTCTGGTTCATGGCCGCCGCCAGTGCCTGCGCATCGACCGCGACACTCAGCAGTCGCGACTGGATCACGGTGCCCAGTCCGCCCCCGCACCCGATCATGAACACGATCGGCATCATGCCCCACACGGAATGCACCGAACCGGGAAAACCGGCCAGGGCGGCGGCATTGACCAGCAGCGTGCCGCCAATGGTCGGCATCATCTTGCGATCCGCCGCCCATGCGCAGGCCATGGTGCCCACCGTCATGCCCACGCCAAAGACCGCCAGCATCACCGGCGTCATGTAGGCAGGCGCATGGGTCACTTCCTGCAGGATGGAAGCAAGGTAGGTATAGACGCAGAAAATCCCCCCGAACCCCACGACGCCAATGCCCAGTGTCAGCCAGACCTGCCGGTTGCGCAGGGCGCGGATTTCGGTCATGGCGCTGGCATTGGGGCGCGCCGGGTCGGTGGGCACGAAACGCATGATCAGCAGCATGGTCAGCAGCGCCAGCGCCGCGATCAGCACGAAGGCCCATCGCCACCCCACCAGCATGCCCAGCCCGTTGGCCATGGGCACGCCACCAATGGTGGCGATGGTCAGGCCCAGCACGACCCGCGCCACCGCCTGCGTGCGCCGGTTTTCCGGCACCAGCGAGGACGCGACAATACCCGCCGTGCCAAAATACGCGCCATGCGGCAGTCCACTTATGAACCGGCACAGCAGCAGGCACAGGTAATTGGGGGCCAGCGCGGTCAGGCCATTACCAATCACATACAGGACCATCATGCCGATCAGCAGGTATTTGCGGCTGTATTTCGCACCCAGCATGGCGATCAACGGGGCGCCGACACACACACCGGCGGCATAGGCCTCGATCGCATGACCGGCCTCGGGCACGGTGACATGCATGTCCGCCGAAATCATGGGCACCAGGCTCATGGCCGCGAATTCGGCTGTGCCGATGGCAAATCCGCCCAGCGCCAGGATGAAGAAGATCAGGCCGGGATGACCGGAAGGCTGCACGGGCGCACGAACGCCCCCACGCGCGATGGTGATTGTATCAGTCATGCATATGCTCTGGACAAAAATAAAAAAGCGCACTTCCGTACGCTTCGTTTTGTCGCCGATACACCCATGCCGGGCTGCCTACAAGCCTGCGCGGACACATCCCATCCGGGCGGTTTCGCCCGTCAATGGCCATAAAGGGCGGAAAACGTTTCTTCCGCCTTTCAGTGACATGTTTTTTCAAAATATTACGTGGCCTGCCGCGCTATCCGCAGCGTCCTGCCCCGTCCTGTTCCATGGCTTCGGCCCGTTGCCGGATGCGGGCCAGCATACGCTTGCGGATCAGGCCGCTTACGGGCCGGATCATATACCAGTACGGCGCGAAACGTCGCCGCAAGGCTGGCGTGGGGCAGGACACCCGTGTCTCGGTTACCAGCAGGGACTGCCCGGTTGCAGCGGGTCCGACCGTAAAACCCATGACCAGCCTGCAGACATTCCTGTGCCGGCAGGCCAGAAAATCCGCAACCGATGCGATATCGACCAGTCCGTAATCCATTCGCCAGAACGCCCCGGCCAGTCCCATGACCATTTCCCGGTCGCCCACACGGCCGAGCGGTGTGAAGTCGTCCAGATCCAGTGTCTTGCGCTGCGACAGGCCCAGCAGGCGCGCAGGGCCTTCGCGCAGGCTGATGGCCAGGCGGATCAGGGGATCATCCTGGGCACGATAACGACTGACGCAATCCATAATGGTCGCACCCGTGGCATGGATGCGCAGCGCGTGGCGTTCCGTGAACGTAAAACAGGGCAGCAGGTCGTCAATCAGGGCCATCATCATGCCTTCATGCAGAAAAGGGCGTTCCAGCCCCATCCTACAGGCATAAAAAAAGACGCCGAAGCGTCTGACCCGTCTTATTCATCATGACCTGCTGGCCGCCGGCCATTCCCACATTAACGTGGGAATTCCGGCTGCAGGGGTATCAGGACAGAAACCCCCGGGCTCAGGCAGCGCGATCGGACACGATGGTGGCAACCATCAGGGCGGCGATCATGGGCAGGAAAGCAACCATGGTCAGGGAAGACATGGCGTTCACGGAATGGGCAATCATGGTGCTGACGTTTTCAATAAACATGTTTCAGTTCCTTTGGTGTTGAGTTGGTAAGCCGGAAAGAACACCAGAACCGAAATACTCGCAATGGAAATCATATGCCCGTCTGGGGCGTTTTACCGATCATTACATGATGAAAATATTATAACTGTCCAACAAATACTCAGAAGACCACAAGCCATCAGGTCTTTATTTTGGACAGACGGAAGAAGATGCCAAAAAAAATGGCAAACCCTTTTACAGGTCTGCCATCGGCATCATGAAGCAGATTAAAATTCATGCATGTGCATAGAATTTAATCACTCCACTTCACGATTTCGTGAGGTTGATTGGCTCTTTTTCGCCTTCTACCGGACCATACGGGAGGCATCCGAACCCCGCCTTGGAGGCGCACTGAAAAAACAGTCGTATTTTCAATAACCTGACTTACTCCTCCCGTCCAGCCTAAAAACAGGTCATTCCCGATTAATCGAAAAATGACCTGTCCGCCGCCAGTCAGGGCAATTCAGGGGTTTCGATTCCATAATCGTACCGCCGCACCGCCTGCCCCATCACCTCCAGACCGGCCGGGGCATCCATGGGGGTAAAGCCGACTTCGATAAAGGCGAGTCCTTCATGCTGCCGCGCCTGTGCCAGCGCGGTATCCAGTGCCGCCCGGTCACCGGCCTTCAGCGACAGCACCGCTGCGGCATCACCGCCCATCGCCGCGGGAAGGGCTGCATAATTCCAGTTGGCGATGTCGTTATAGGCGGCCTGCGGGCCAAGGATCATCCGTTCGATGGTATAGCCACCGTTATTGACCAGGAAGATCGTGATATTGCACCGGTGCCGCAGCAGGGTGGACAGTTCCTGCGCCGTCATCTGGAACGATCCGTCGCCGATAAACAGCACATGCCGCCGCTCCGGCATGGCCAGGCATGCCCCAAGGCTTGCAGGCAGCGAATAACCGATTGCGGCCCAGACCGGCTGGACCAGCAGGCTGCACCCGGCAGGCAGGCGGGCATGCAGCATTGCCACCATGGATGAACCGTTATCGGCCCCCACGATGTCGCCCGGCTGCAGGAAGGCTTCAACCTGTTGCCAGAACGCCGCCTGCCCCCATGGCTGCGCATCAGGCAATGCCGACGCGGCATGATCGGGCGATGCAGGCAGCGTCGGACACGCGGGCGGCATGTCCCCCATTTTCCGCGCCACGGCATCAAGCAGGTCGGCAGCGACAAGGCCCTGCATGTTTTTACCGTCACAGGTCAGGCTGAACGGCTGCACGTCAATCAGCGCACCGGGCTGTAGTTCCTGTGAGAAATAACCCGACGTGGAATCGACAAACCGGACACCCAGGCCGATCACGCAATCAGCGTTCTTCACATAGTCCGCCACGCCCGGGGCGGACGCATGCCCCCCATATGGACCCAGCCACAATGCCCCGGTTTCCGGCAGCAGCGTACGCGCGGTGGACAGGGCGGCATAGGGAATGCCGCGCTGCGTACACAGGCGCAGCACGAGATCCTGCAATCCGTACTGGCGCACCATGCCATCCACCAGCACCACGGGCTGGCGTGCCTGCGCAAGACGCTGCACGATCCATCCTGCCGCCTGCGCCAGCAGGGCGGGATCCGGTTTTGCAACCGCCGCTACCGGCGCCGGCGCATCAACATCCACGTAACAGATGTCGGAAGGGAACTGGATATATACCGGGCGCTTCAGCGTCTGCACGGCGTGCAGCACACGATCGGTTTCCATCACTGCGGTTTCAGGCCGCAGGCGGGCGCTGGCTACCGTAAACTGACGGTAGCAGGCCATGACGTTATCATAATTGCCATCGGCCAGGGTATGATGCACCAGGGCGCGCGATCCGATGGCGTGCAGGGGCGGCATGCCCGAAATCACCACCACCGGCACGCCTTCCGCGCACGCACCCGCCACGGCTGACAGCGCGGACAGGTCCCCCACGCCATAGGTTACCAGCACGGCCCCGATACCCGACATCCGCGCATCGCCATCGGCCGCATAAGCGGCATTCAGCTCATTGCAGGTGCCAATGAACTGAATGCCGGGCGTGCGTTCGACCAGTTCAAGGAATTCGAGGTTGTAATCCCCCGGGACGCCATAAATGCGCGAAACACCGATATGCCGGAGCCGGTCCAGCAGCATACTTCCGATTGATCCGCGCATGCCGTCACTTCCCTAACCTGTTGCTGCCCGGCCTGAATTGGCCGGGCGGGATTCAATAGATATCAAAATCATTGTTTCCCGTGGATGAAAAGGCCATGCGACGTTCGGTCAGGTTCAGGATCCATGAAGACATGTCCGACCGGGTCCGGGGGAACGGCAGGCGATGCACCATGGAACGCATGCTGTAGAATTTGCGGTACATGGTCTGGATGCGCTGTTCCATCTGGCCGGGCGTACAGTTCTTGGGCCAGATATGGCAGACCTGCCCGGGCCAACGGTCGATGTCCTCGGGGTCAATGATGCGACCGGCCTTTTTCATGCGTTCGAACAGGGCCGTCCCCTTGGTAGGGGTCAGGATGTTGAAATACGCCGCGGGCACCTTGTGCGCCTCAAGAAAGGACAGGGTCGCATTGTAGACATCGGGATGTTCATCATCATAACCGAAGATGAAGTTGAGCGAGTAGCTGATGTCGCGCTTGCGCAGGTTGTCAAACATCTCCCCATAACGGCTGGCCTTGTTCCAGCCCTTCTTCATGCCCTGCAGCATTTCTTCATCAATGCTTTCGATGCCGATATTGACGTGCATCACGCCACTGCGCTGCGCCAGGTCAAGGAAATTGGTATCAAGGCACAGATTGGATGACCACAGCGTGGACCAGCGGATCTTCAGCGGCACCAGACCTTCCATCAGTTCCATCGCGCGGCTTTTCTTGCCGCCGAAATTACTTTCCCCGAAGAAGAAATGGCTGCCCTTGTTCTTGATCCGCTCCAGTTCGGCCACCATCTGGTCCACCGGTCGCCAGCGATAGCGCCCGCCAAGATAGAAACGTTCCGAACAGAAATCACACACGAACGGACACCCGCGCGAGGACTGCACCGCGAACGTGCGGAAGGGACCGAATTTCTTCAGGTCCAGCAGGTCATACCGCGGTGGCGGCAGGTCGTTGAGTTCCTTCAGCGGGGCGGCACGGTAGATTTTCTGCAGCCGGTCGCCGGCCGCGTCCTCCAGCATGGTCTTCCAGATCGGTTCGGCTTCGCCCACGCCCACGGCATCGCAGTGTTCGGCGGCTTCATCGGCATAGAAGAAGGCATGCGGGCCACCCATGATGACCTTTACCCCACGGCGGCGGAATTCAGCCGCGATGTCATAGGCGCGTGGGGAATGCAGCGTCCACGCCGACAGGGCGACCACATCCACCGGCACGTCGAAGTCAATGTCCTCAAGCTGTTCATCCAGCAGGGTGACGGTCCATTCCCGCGGCGTCAGGGCGGCCAGGTATGGCAGCGCGAGTGGTACCATCTGCCGTCGCTTGGTCTTGAAAATGGTCCGGTCGGTCTTGGACCGGTAATGCGACGGCTGGATAATCAGCAGCTTGAGATCTGTCTTGGACATGCTTCAGCTCTATGGACCCGAATGTGGTAAGGAATATCCTGATAAATAACTCTTTCTCATATCGTACGTTTTTTGTCCCACATGTCCACTGCACGAAATAAACAGCACCTAATCATTCACCTTTGTATAGAATGCACATATTTCACCTATCAAAAAATTGCATGATTATTTATTGCATTATTACTATTATTACTTTTTTATTATTTATATAATTTCTTATTAGTATTTAAATCTCTATCTAAACTCGAATATTACACATATCTGGTTAAAGCCTGCTGCATATCTGCATTCCAGTCCAGGGAATGCCTGCCGCGCCACATTCCATGACATCCGGCAGGCTGTATTGCAGTCCCATGCCACGCAGAATGGCACGTTCAACCCAAGGCGCGCGGGCTTACGGTCCGGGCCAGTCCAGATCCGGTGAGGTACCGGTCACGCCATCATGCTCCAGCATGTCGATAATGGCGGCGGCCGTTTCCTCTACCGAACGATGGGTCACGTTTATGACCGGCCATTTATGTCGTGTGCACAGACGCCGCGCCCATTGCAGTTCTTCCTGCACGCTCTGCGGATCGATGTAAGGCCGGACCGAGGTGGCGGACATGCCGGGGGTTGCAATCGAACGGCCGGGCAGCATCATCCCCACGCGCGAACGCCGGATTTCCAGCAAGGTATACGGGTCGATCGTCAACCCCACCACCAGGCCGGGAAAATCCTGCAATGCCGCCGGCAGGGACGCATGCGGCACCAGCGGGATGTTGGCCGCCCGTATTCCACGGTTGGCAAGGTAGAAACAGGTTGGTGTCTTGGAAGTGCGCGACACGCCCACCAGAACCACATCCGCCTTGGTCAGGTCCGTCGTCTTCTGTCCGTCATCATGGGAAATGACGTACTGCATCGCGTCGATACGCCGCCGGTAGGTATCATCCATCACATACTGGCCGCCGGGATGGCGTTCGGCCACGATCCCGGTCTGCTGTTCCAGGAAATGGATGGTGCCATCCAGGATGTTCTTGACCTGCACCCCCATGCGCGCGCACCCCATGCGCAGCATGTTCTGCAGGTCTGGTGAGGTCAGCGAGGACAGCACCGGTCCCGGTTCATCCCCGATCCCGGCCAGCACGCGCGCAACCTGCACGCGCGTGCGGATCAGGTTCCAGTTACGTGGCGAAAACGCCGCCCCCTGAAACTGGGCGCTGCAGGCGCGCATGACCGCCTCCAGCGCCTGTCCTGTCGCTTCGGAGACAAGATGCAGGATAACTTCGCCCATGGCCCTGCCTGACAGGACGCCCCACCACGGGTGGGGCGTCCTTAATGGTTATGTTGCGTCCGTTCGGCCTGCCTCAGGCAGCCTGCCCGGCCTTCTGCCGTGTGGCCAGCGCCGCCTGTGCCGCGGCAAGGCGGGCCACCGGCACGCGGAAGGGCGAGCACGAGACGTAATCCAGCCCGACTTCATCAAAGAAGGCGATGGAATCCGGATCACCGCCATGTTCACCACAGATGCCCAGCTTCAGGTCCGGGCATGTCTGCCGCCCGCGTTCCACACCCAGGCGGACCAGCGCGCCCACGCCATCACGGTCAATGGACACGAACGGGTCGCGCGGCAGCAGGCCGTGATCGACATAGTACGGCAGGAACGATCCCGCATCATCGCGCGACAGGCCGAATGTCGTCTGCGTCAGGTCGTTTGTCCCGAACGAGAAGAAATCGGCATATTCCGCGATCTTGTCCGCCTGCAGCGCCGCGCGGGGCAGTTCGATCATGGTGCCGATGTCGTAGTTGAGGTTCGTGCCCTCCTCCTTCAGCACGCGTGCGATCTCATCTTCGGCGGCACGGCGGGTGGTAGCCAGTTCCGCCTGCGTCGCCACCAGCGGGATCATGATTTCAGGACGGATGGGCTTGCCCAGTTCCTTTTCCACCATGACCGCCGCCTGGATCAGTGCGCGCACCTGCATGGCATAGATTTCCGGGCTGGTCAGACCAAGGCGGCAGCCACGGTGGCCCAGCATCGGGTTTGTTTCAGCCAGCGCGGCACAGCGCGTGCGCACGTCGTCCACGCTTTTGCCCAGCGCCTGCGCAACCTCGGCCATTTCGGCTTCGGCATGCGGCAGGAATTCATGCAGCGGCGGGTCCAGCAGGCGCACCGTCACCGGCAGGCCCGCCATGATGCGGAACAGGCTGGCGAAATCATCACGCTGGAACGGCAGCAGGGCGGCAATGGCCTTCTGGCGCACGCTTTCGTCATCGGCAATGATCATCTGGCGCACGAAACCGATCCGGTCGGGACCAAAGAACATATGTTCCGTACGGGCCAGACCAATCCCCTCCGCCCCGAAGCGGCGGGCAGTCCGCGCATCGTCCGGCGTTTCGGCATTGGCCCGCACACCAAGCCGGCGCACCGCGTCCGCCCAGCCCATGAGCGTATTGAAATCATCCGACAGCGTGGGTTCGATGGTCGGCACGCGGCCAAGATAGACCGCCCCCGTCCCGCCATCGAGCGTGATCCATTCACCCTGCGCCACGGTATGCGACCCGACCGTCATGGTGCCCGCCGCGTAATCGACATGGATGCTGCCCGCGCCCGCCACGCACACGCGGCCCATGCCACGCGCAACGACGGCGGCATGCGACGTCATGCCGCCACGGGTGGTCAGCACGCCACGGGCGGCATGCATGCCATGCACGTCCTCGGGCGAGGTCTCGATCCGGACGAGGATCACGTCCTCCCCCTTCGCCGCGCGCGCTTCGCATTCCTCCGCAGTGAACACGACGGCGCCAGCGGCGGCACCGGGCGAGGCCGGAAGGCCACGGGTCAGCTGTACGCGTTCGGCCTTGGGGTCCAGCGTGGGATGCAGCAGCTGGTCAAGGGATGCGGCGGGGACGCGCTGGATGGCTTCTTCCTGCGTGATCAGCCCTTCGCGCGCCATGTCGATGGCGATCTTCAGCGCGGCCGCGGCCGTGCGCTTGCCGTTACGGGTCTGGAGAATGTACAGGACATTGCGCTGGACGGTGAATTCGATGTCCTGCATGTCCTTGTAATGGGTTTCCAGCACCGAACGCACGCGCAGCAGTTCGGTATAGGCTTCGGGCAGCGTGGTTTCCATCGGGTGCTGACCGGCCTCGGCGCGGGCGCAGGCCATGGGCTGCGGGGTGCGGATGCCCGCCACCACGTCCTCGCCCTGCGCGTTGATCAGGTATTCACCGTAGAAAATGTTCTCACCCGTGGACGGATCGCGCGTGAAGCATACGCCGGTGGCGCAGTCATTGCCCATGTTGCCGAACACCATGGACTGCACGTTGACCGCAGTCCCCCACGAAGCCGGGATTTCATGCAGCTTGCGGTACGTATTGGCGCGCGGGTTCATCCATGAACCGAATACCGCGCCAATGGCGCCCCACAGCTGGTCATGCGGGCTGGTGGGGAATTCGGTCCCGGCATGGGTGCTGATGATATGGCGGTAGTCCACCACGATGGCGCGCCACTGGTCAGCCGTGACGGCCGTATCATCTTCCACGCGGTTCGCGCGCTTGAACTGTTCCAGCACGTCTTCGAAATGGTGATGCGGAACGCCCATCACGACCGAGCCATACATCTGGATGAAACGGCGATAGCTGTCCCATGCGAAACGCGCATCACCGGAGGAGCGGGCAAGCCCTTCCACCGTTTCGTCATTCAGGCCCAGGTTCAGCACGGTATCCATCATGCCCGGCATGGACACGCGCGCGCCGGAACGGACCGAGACCAGCAGCGGCGCATCCGCATCGCCAAAACGCAGGCCCATCGACTGCTCGACGCGCTGCAGGGCGGCGGCGACCTGCGCCTCCAGCTCGGCAGGGTACTTCCGGCCGTTTTCATAAAAGGCCGAACAGACTTCCGTTGTAATGGTAAAGCCCGGCGGCACGGGCAGGCCGTTTGCAGCCATCTCCGCCAGATTGGCACCCTTGCCGCCCAGAAGGTTGCGCATATCCGCGCGTCCCTCGTTCAGGCCATCTCCAAAGCTGTATACCCATTTGGTCATGTCTGTTCGTTCCTACGCGCGTCCGTCTGTCAGAAATGACGCCTGATCCGGAACAGGGTAAAAAACAGGCGACCGCGCTATTAGTATTGTTTGTTGTTGGCAGTTCCGGGCATTAAAAATAACCGGCACGGGCAAGCCCGGGCAATCACTATTTTAGCGACCCGTGCGCTCCTTGCCGCCTGACACCGGTATGGCGGCAGGCATGACCAACAGGGAAATTTTAAATAAAATTGTTATATTACAACATGCTGTATTAATTTTTTCATCCCGGGCGAGCGAAGCGGGCCGTGACGAGGCACCTTAAATATTACATTTAATTATACTAGTTATTCTTTTTTTAAATAAATTTCCGGACAATCCCGCTCCGGCAAAGCACGTTCAGTGGTTGTGCAATGCAACAAAAAGATTGCGCAGCGCACAATAATAAAAACGTAATTACAAAATATATCCCTAAAAATTTCAAAATTACTTTGAAACCATCTCAATTATGTTGACACCCATGCCCTGTTTCCAGAAACATCCCCTGCGGCCACACAAAAAAACAAGAAGTCACGGTCAAAATGAAAAAAACCATATTCCTCCTCCTGCCCTTCGCGGGCCTCCTGTGGGTTCCGTTGTACAACCGGCATGACCCGGTGCTGTTCGGCTTCCCGTTCTTCTACTGGTACCAGTTCGCGTGGGTTCCGGTCACATCCGTCCTGATCTGGATGGCATGGAAAACGGATCGTCAGTCATGAACACGTCAATCCTGCCTGGCAATGCCGCCATCAGCGTGTTCGTCGTGTGTTTCGTCGCCACCATCATGCTGGGCAGCACGGTGCGGCTGTGGCGGCCGCTGCTGAATCGCCGCACGCGCACAAATAGTCATAGCGAAGGGGAAGAATGGGGACTGGGCGGGCGTGAATTCGGCGCCTGGGTCACATGGTTCCTGGTGGGTGGGGATTTCTATACCGCCTATACGGTCATTGCCGTGCCGGCGCTGGTCTATTCCACCGGGGGGTTTGGCTTCTTCGCGCTGCCGTACACCATTATCGTCTATCCCTTCATTTTCGCCGTCATGCCCCGGCTATGGACCATCGCGCGTGATGGTGGCCATGCCACGGCCGCGGATATCGTACGTGCGCGCTTTGGCAGCCGGACGCTGGAACTGATGGTGGCGGTCAGCGGGCTTGTCGCCGTGCTGCCCTATATCGCGCTGCAGCTGATCGGGATCCGCACGGTGATCGAGGCGCTTGGCTTCACCGGCATGCTGCCGCTGCTGATCGCATTTGTCTCCCTTGCCGCCTATACGTGGCTGGGCGGGTTGCATGCCCCCGCGCTGACCGCCTTCATCAAGGACGTGATGATCTATATCGCGGTGCTGGCGGCGGTCATCATCGTGCCGATCCACCTTGGCGGGTATGGCGCCATGTTCCATTCCGCCGCCGGGCACCTGCCCAGCGTGCCGGACGGCCATATCGTGGCGCAGGGACAGGTGGTGCCCTATGCGACACTTGCGCTGTCCTCCGCCTTCGCCGCCTTCCTGTACCCCCATACGCTGACCGGGATCCTGGCTGCGAAATCGGCCGATACGATCCGGCAGAACGCGGTTTTCCTGCCCGCCTATACCATTGTGCTGGGGCTGATCGCGCTGCTGGGGCTCATGGCGCATGCGGCCGGGATCGTGACCACCTCCTCATCCCAGGTGGTGCCGCAACTGTTCCTTGCGATCTTCCCGCCATGGTTCGCGGGCTTCTGTTTCGCCGCAATCGCCGTGGGGGCGCTGGTGCCGGCTTCCGTCATGGCGATCGGGGCGGCCAACCTGATCATGCATAACATCCTGCCCCACCGCAGCGACTCGGTAACCGGTTCGCGCGTGGCCGGATTCGCGGTCAAGGTTGGCGCGCTGGGCTGCGTGATCTTCCTGAACGCCAGATTCGCCATCGACCTGCAACTGCTGGGCGGCGTCATCATCCTGCAGACCTTCCCCGCGCTGATCATGGGGCTGCTGCCACTGCGCCTGCCCGCCCCCGCGCTGGTCGCGGGCTGGGTGATCGGATCGGTTGCCGGACTGGGGCTGTGCTGGATTGATGGGCTGAAGCCGGTGCATCCGGTCACGTTTGCCGGTTTTTCGGCATCCGTTTCGACCGGACTGCTGGCGCTGGGCATCAATATCGCCGTGACCCTGATGCTGGGGGTCGTGATCCGGCTGGCGCTTGGGGCGTCCCCTTCCACCCTGCGTCCGGGCAGCATCCGCCGCTGAATCCTTTTCCGGCGTTCCCGTGGCGCACGCCGTCACGTGAACGCATCCCTGCCATTTTCACAAGACCACGGCCCCTGTCGCATGACCGGGGCCGTTTTTCGTATCGGCGCGTCACAGGCCACGCAGGCGGGACAACCCGGCGGGCCTACATGGCCTGTGACGGGACTTCTGCGTGCCTGCTCATGGTATCGGCAATGCTCGCGCGGCCCTGGCGGGCGATCTGGCGCAACAGGCACACCACGCCGGGCACGCAGTTACCGCACTGGGCGCGACATCCCTTGGATTCGTAAACTTCCCTGGGCCGGACGGCTCCGTTACGCGCGGCTGTTTCCACATCTGTATCGGTCAGCATATTGCAGGAGCAGACAAACATTTATCTATCCCAATCGATGATGTGGGCACACCATAATCACGAATGAGAACAAATCGCAATACACTTATTTCATTCTATCTGAAGCAGCGGGCGCTTTCCGGTTCCCAAGCCGGATTCATATTCATGCAATCCCATTATCATTACGTGCGATAATTTGAAGGCAATACTGAAGGCACATTACGGTATCGTGCCGTGATGAAGGTCCAGGCAAACCGGCCGTCGTGTCTATGCCCCCCCCCTTCCCACGCGGGCGCGATATCGCGACGGCAATAGATGCAGGGCAGGAGCCTGCAATCCGCGCCATCCGCAGGGAAACAGAAGGGCCAGCCATGGGCACGTCGTTGCACATTCCGGACAAGATCGACAGGATAACAACAATAATCAGTCACCGGCATTGGCGTAGCCATTGTCAGATATCCATACCGACAGGACGGTGGGCATGAAAATTTATTCCGATCAGGAAACGGGCGACTTCCTGCCATTTTCCCCCCTGGTCAACGCGCTGGCGCTCGCCATGCAGGAACTGGAACGGGGCCAGATCCAGTGCCCGGAACGGACAACCGTGCGCACACATGACCATGCTGGCGCACTGATGGCCATGCCATCGGTCGGGCGGGATATCATGGTCACCAAACTACTGACCCTGTTTGGTGGCAATCCCGCCCTTGGCCTGCCAACCATACAGGGGCAGGTCATCTGCGCCGAAGCCTGCACCGGGCGCTTCCTGTTCACGCTTGACGGGCCAACCGTCACCATGCGCCGCACCGCCGCGGTCAGCATGCTGGGCATCCGCACGCTGGCGCGCGGCCCGGTCCGGCGCATGCTGGTCATTGGCACCGGCACGCAGGCAGTGGCGCACCTGCAGGCGTTATGCGCCCTGTATCCCGGCATTACCGTCGTCATTCGCGGGCGCACACCCCAACGGGCACGCGATTTCTGCATGCGGCACCAGACACCTGCCCTCACCCTGCGCGCGGAAGACACGCGGGAGGAACCGTTTGATGTCGTCATCACCGTCACGGCCAGCACGTCGGTCATTTATAATGAACCTGCCCGCGCGGACTGCCTGGTCATCGGCGTGGGCGCCTACCGGACCGACATGGTCGAAATCGGGCCGACGACCATAGCGGGCAGCGCGCTGTACGTGGATGACGCCATCGGCGCACCGGTCGAGGCAGGCGACCTGTATCAGGCTGGCGTGGACTGGAACACCGTAAGCCCCCTGTCGCGCGCACTGGATGACGGGGCGCCCACTGATGGCAGGCCCGTTTTCTTCAAATCCGTCGGATGTTCCGCATGGGATCTGGCGGCCTGCCGGGTGGCGCGCCTGCATGGGGCGGAGTGAACCCGCGCGTGCATCCATTTCCCATCCCCTGAGAGGATAGTGGCCGTGAGCCAGATACAAAGCCCCAACCAGACCATCTATGTCGCGCATGAATATTACGACATCCGCGCGGAACTGGAAAAACGCCCCGGCAGTCCGCCCTGCGTGCAGGTCCGGACATTCGCGCAACTGGAACAGATCATACCGCAGGCGGAAATACTGGTGATATCCATGTTATGGCGCGATAGCCTGCTGGAGCGCGCGCCTCGGCTGAAACTGATACAGTCCATCAGTTCCGGGGTGGAGCAGTTTGACCTGGAACAGATCAGGGCACGCGACATCCACCTGTGCAATGCACGCGGGGCGAATGCCGCCGTGGTTGCCGAACATGCGCTTGCCCTGATGCTCAGCCTGTCACGCCGCCTGTATGAGGCACGGGACAACCAGCACCGCGCCCACTGGTCGGGCACCGGCATGGACGACCGCCCCCGCTTGCAGGAACTGACCGGCAAAACGGTGCTGATCATAGGCATGGGCACCATTGGCGACCGGCTGGCGCGGATCTGTCTGGCGCTGGGCATGCAGGTCAGGGGCATGCGCCACAGTTCCCGCCCGCTCGATGTGCCGGGTGTTACGCAGGTCATGGCCAGCGACCTGCATGCCGCCATGGGCCAGGCCGATCATATCGTGCTGACCTGTCCCCTGACCCCGCAGACCGAAGGGTTGATGAACCAGCGCGCCTTTGCCGCCATGAAGCGCGACGCCTGCCTGATCAACGTGGCGCGCGGGCGGGTCGTGGATGAAAGCGCCCTGATCGCCGCCCTGCGCACGAACGCCATCGCGGGCGCGGCCCTCGATACCTATGCGGATGAACCGCTGCCATCCACTTCCCCACTCTGGCAACTGCCCAACCTGGTCATGACCAGCCATGTCGCGGGAGAGACGCAGTTCTATGAACGCAATGTCGTGGATATCCTGCTGGACAATACCAGGGCACTGGAAACCGGCGGCCCGTTGCGTAACCAGATTGTATGAAGAAGTTTTTTGAAAAAGGTGATATCCGGAAACTGTTATTACTTTTCAGATGCTTTCCCTGACATGCTTTTTCAGCATGAGCAGGGCAAGCAGGTACACAATCAGTCCACCTGCCGAAAACAGCGCCCCACCCCAGCCCAGCGCACCATAACCGAACTGCCGCGCCAGCAGGAAGCTGCCCCCGGCCGCCCCCACGGCATTGGCGATATTGAACGCGGAATGATTGAGGGAGGCCGCAAGCGTCTGCGCATCCCCCGCAAAGTCCATCAGGCGTGTCTGCAACGCCGGCCCAAGCGCATTGACGAAGGTTGGCACCAGGAACACGTCAACCATCAGGGCGATCTGGCTGTGCAGGATATAGGGAAACACCAGCATGGCCGCCGCACTGCCCGCCAGCGCGATCAGTGCGGCAAGATCAAGGTTGCGGTCCACCAGCCATGCGCCCGCATTCGCGCCCGCCAGCATGCCCGCGCCCCACACCACCATATACACCATGGATTCCCATTCGGGCACATGGGTCACGTTCTGCAGCACGCTGGTCAGGTAGGTATAGATCGTAAACATGCCGCCAAAGCCGATTGCCGCGGTCAGCAATGTCAGCAGCACCTGCACGTTGCCCATCGCGCTGACTTCCCTGAAGGGGGAATTCTGCCGGTTTGGCGGATCGGCAGGAATATAGCGCCACACCCCCAGGAACGTGACGAAACCCAGAATGGCGATCGTAAGATACGCCATGCGCCAGCCCAGGTGATTGGCGGCGAATGTTGAAAACGGCGCGCCGATCAGGGTCGCAATGGCGATACCCGACAGAACCCGCCCCACGGCCCAGCCGCGTCGCGCACGTTCCACCATGGATGCGCCAACCAGCGCGGAAATCCCGAACAGCGCCCCGTGCGGCAGGCCGGTAATGAAACGCGCGACTTCCACCAGTCCGGGCGTCGGCATGACGATGCTCAGGATATTCCCGAAACAGAACAGCAGTAGCAAAACCAGCAGCAGTTCACGCCGCGAAAGCCGCGCACCCAGAATGGTGATGAGCGGCGCACCGATCACCACACCCAGCGCATAGGCGGTGATGACATAACCGGCATCGGCCACGGACAGCCTGAGGGACGTGGCGAATTCCGGCAGCATGCCCATGATGGCGAATTCCCCCGTCCCGACGACAAACGTGCCAAACGTCAGGATGAAGAAAGCGGCGGTTTTCCCGTGCGGGGGCGCAACCTGCGTGATCGCGTCCCCGGCCTGCGTGTTATCTGACATGACGCATCATCCAAAAAGGGCAATCAGGCGGCTGGCTGCGTGGCGGCACGGGCAATGGCGATGTCGTCTTCCTTACTGGCGCCCGACACGCCGATCGCGCCCAGCACGCTGCCATCCGCCCCCTTCAGCACGACACCACCACCGAAGCTGGTCAGGCCACCATTGGTGTTTTCCAGGCTGTAGGCCGCGCCACCCGGCTGCGCGATCGTGGCGAAGACGGCGCTGTCCATCTGGAACAGGACGGCCGTGCGGGCCTTCTTCTGGCTGACCTCGATCGCACCGAGCGGACAGCCATCCATACGGATGAAGGCCACGGGCCACGCCGCCGCATCCATGATGGAAATACTGACCGTAACGCCCAGACGCGCCGCCTCTGACCGGGCGGCGTCAAGCAGGGACATGGCATGGGAAAGCTGCACTGTGAAAAAACCCTCTGTCTCGCGAAGAATTAAAGACAGGTTAGACACACGCTGGCGGAATGGAACATGCAAAGACGTGACCGCGTCATTTCTTCAACATTGTTGAACAGATGCCTGTTCCACATGCCGCATCATCATCCACCCCAGCCGCACAAGACGGGGGCGGGACAGGCGTGACGCCGGGCCGGTCAGGCCGATGCTGGCGCGGACTTCCCCCTGTTCGCGCCACGGAATGGCGACACAGTTCCAGCCGGGGCGGCAGGCCCCGGTATCAATCGCGTAGCCCTGCACCCTCACCGCCTCGATCCGGGCCAGGGTCATGGCGTCCAGCGCGCCGACGCGCGTCGCCATGACCCGTTTGCGCAGGCCGGGCACGAACGCAAGGAACACCAGCCCCACGGCGGAGCCTTCAAGCTGTTCATGCAGCGGTGGCCTGCCGTTGGCTGTCCCGTCACCGCCTTCGAATACCTCCAGATACGCTGCTTCGTCCCCGCTGGGCACGGCCAGGTAGACGGTCATGCCACTGTCGCGTGCAATCGCCTGCATGACGGGACGCAGCCGTGCCCGCAGGGCATTGTCGTCGCCCGCGATGCGCGCAAGGTTCAGGATACGCCCACCCAGATGGTAGCGCACATCCCCATGCCTGCGCTGCACATATCCCAGATGGTCAAGGGTCTGGAGGATGTTGTGCGCCGTCGTCTTGCCCAGTCCCGATATCTCGGCAATTTCCTGCAGCCGCGCGCGACCGCCCTTCTGTGCGATGATTTCCAGGATGGCGGCTGACCGTTCAATGGACTGGATCAGTCGGGGTGTCTTTTCCACGGGCAATACGTTTCCAGCCATATCAGGGACATGCTCCCTGCTTTTGCAGTATGCTGTCAGGTTCCGGACCGGAATGATCCCTACAGGATTTCGTCACCCCGGAATAACCCGGAACAGAACGGAAATCTGTCGGGTTATATTGTTCCATGGGTCTGGAAAAAATATGCAGATCGTATATATCTTCTTTCATGCGCCTGACCCTGCATACAGATTACGCCCTACGGACACTGATCTATCTGGGGATCCATACGGATCGCCTGACGTCCATCCGTGAAGTGGCACAGGCCTATGGCATTTCGGAAAACCATCTTGTCAAGATCATACACAAGCTGGGTCAGGCGGGTTTTGTCGAAACCATCCGGGGCCGTAATGGCGGCCTGAAGCTGGGACGGCCGGCGGCCTCCATCGTGCTGGGGGACGTGGTGCGCCACACGGAAGAAGACATGGCGCTGGTCACATGCATGCACCCCACGGAAGCAGGCAGCAAGGCCACCAGCTGTATCCTGGCGGATGTCTGTCGCCTGCGGGGCGTACTGGGGGAGGCCCTCGGCTCCTTTATCGCCGTCATGGACCATTATACACTTGCTGATGTCATAACAGACCAGGAACGCCAGCGCCTGCGTCGTCCCCTGCCAGCCTGACCCCCATATTCCCGTTGGGGGTGTGGAATGAACTCCATTTTACAATTCCACTCCAACCGGGGCCGGCCCCCGGCATAACAGCAAGAAAACCGGCGGCTTTTCCCTGTCCCGCATATTCCGCCTCCGTGCGGGACAATGATTTTTTGCACGTTTCAAGGGTTGGTGATACCTGAAACGATTCTTGCACGCCTGCTGGTGAAATATATACTTCTTGAAGAAACTCTGAGGAACCTACTGCCAATGGCTTATGCTACGACCAACCCTTATACTGGCGAGACGCTCGAGACGTTTCCCAATGCCACGGATCAGGAAGTCCAGACCGCACTGACCGAAGCATACGACGTCTTCAAGACATGGCGGCATACGTCCTTTGCCGAACGCGCGAAGGTCATGACGGCGGCAGGCCAGATCCTGCGCCGCGATATCGACAAATACGCCCGCCTGGCGACGCTGGAAATGGGCAAGACCTTTGCCGAGGCAAAGGCCGAGACCATCCTGTCGGCCGAAATCTTTGAATACTACGCAACACATGCCGAACGCCTGCTGGCGCCGGAAAAGCTGCCGGTCGCGGATCCGAAGGAAGGCGACGCCATCCTGATCCATCAGCCGCAGGGCATCGTCTTTGCGATCGAACCGTGGAACTTCCCGTACTACCAGATCGCCCGCATCATCGCGCCGCAGCTTTCGGCCGGTAACACGGTGCTGCTCAAGCATGCTTCCAACGTGCCGCAGTGCGCGGCGGCTTTCGACAGCCTGATGGCGGAAGCCGGCCTGCCCAAGGGCGGGTTCCGCAACCTGTATGCCGCGCGCCACCACACGGAAATGATCCTGAGCGACCCGCGCGTATGCGGTGTTGCCCTCACCGGTTCCGAAGGTGCAGGCACCATCATCGCGGGCGTCGCGGCCAAGGCACTGAAGAAGTCCACCATGGAACTGGGCGGTTCCGACGCCTTCGTGGTGCTGGATGATGCTGATCTGGAAAAGACCGTGAAATGGGCCGTTTTCGGTCGTCACTGGAACGCTGGCCAGGTCTGCGTGTCCGCCAAGCGCCTGATCGTGGCCGACGCCATTTATGACAAGTTTGTCGAGCTGTACAAGAAGGGCGTGGCCGAACTGAAGGCTGGCGACCCGATGGACCCGACCACCACGCTGGCGCCGCTGTCCTCGCAGAAAGCGGCTGACGACCTGATGGCGCAGGTTGAAGAAGCCAAGAAGCATGGTGCGGTTGTTGAAACCATCGGCGCGCCGGTACCCGAAAAGGGCGCCTTCTTCCGTCCGCTGCTGATGACCAACCTGCACAAGGACAACGAAGCCCGTCACTGGGAATTCTTCGGCCCGGTCACCCAGCTGTACCGTGCGAAGGACGATGCGGACGCCATCCGTATCGCCAATGACTCCCCCTACGGCCTGGGCGGCGCTGTCTTTACGCGCGACACCCAGCGCGGCGTGAAAGTGGCCGAACAGATCTATACCGGCATGGTGTATGTCAACCATCCGACCATGGTGAAGGCCGACCTGCCCTTCGGCGGTGTCGCCCGTTCGGGCTACGGCCGCGAACTGATCGGCCTTGGCATCAAGGAATTCGTCAATCACAAGCTGATTGATGTCGTGGATATCGACGCCCCGTTCTGATCGGGTCAATATTCCCGGACACGCGGCCTGTCTTGCAGGCAGGCCGCGCCAC
>NZ_CADP01000001.1:263397-311632 GCF_000285295.1 Komagataeibacter europaeus LMG 18890
CCGCAAGGCAGCCGGTGGCCTGTCTGGCTTCCTTTTGCCAGACATCTTAATTTCCCTGTTGATTTACAATACAGAATAACCATCCATTTCCATTTTATGTAAAACTTATCCAGTTACATAAAAAACGGACACCTCCAGACCCATGAAATACATGGTTCATGCGCATCCTGGGGTGGCGCCATGCATCATGTACAAAGCAACAACCCGCAATCAGACTGTCAGGGGCAGTCCTGTATTGCCGTATGATTTCCGCGTGGATCGCGCGATGTGTGGGTCAGGGCAATGTTTTTTTACGGCAGATAACAGGAACCTGCCTTTTGGATTTTCAGGAAAAGGCGACGTTTCCTGAAGCTTCCTGAAAAAAGCTGCGCCAAAAGCTTCTTTATGATCTGCCGGATATCATGATGGGAAGCTTTTGAAACAGCCTCTCGATCAGATCGGGAAACATTATAAATAACCGTGCCTGATGACGGGCATAACCGAACAAAAAATCCCGACAGCCCTTGCGCCATATCATGCGGCGTTAGGCCTGTCGGGATTTCGTATCATGTTACGGCGTCTTGGGAAGCTGCTTGCGCATCTTTTCAACCTGGTCCGGCGTCACCCCATGGTCGCCGCTGCCAAACGTGGAGGTCACGTAATTGACCAGGGCCGCGATCTCGGTATTGCTCAGCCGCTGCACGTCGGAACCATGGTCAAAGCCGGGCATGTAGGCATGCAGGCCGCCGGCTGTCCGGTCCACACCGTTCAGGACCGTCATGATCAGGTCATCCGGATGCGCGGACCCCACAACCGAATTATGGAACAGCGACGGCGCGTAATGGTCACTGGTGCCCGCCCCGTCACCACCATGACAGGCGGCACAGTTCGCATCATAAATATGCGGGCCGGTCATTTCATCAAGCTTGTCGATCCGTGTCAGTTCGCCCGAACGGATATCCGGCACATCAAGCGCCTGCCCGAACTGCGCACGGGGACTATGTTCCGCCTCATCTTCCTTGGCCGGGACCTGAAGGATGTAGGCGGCAAGGGCATGCAGGTCATCATCGGTCAGGTGGCTGGTGCTGTGTTCAACCGCCTCACCCATCGGCCCTGCGGCCTGGCTCAGACCCGCGACATGACCGGTCTTGAGATAGGTGACGAGATTATCCTCGCTCCAGGTACCGATGCCGCTTGTCTTGCTCGACGTGATGTTGGGCGCATACCAGCCCAGAAGCGGCGCACCGGCAAGGTAGCTGTCCTGCTCCTCGCTCAGCATCATGTTGCGCGGCGTATGGCAGGTGCCACAATGTTCAAGCGCATTGGCCAGGTACCTGCCACGACGCATCTTGTCATACGTGGCGGAATCCCCGGTTTCGGGCGAGACACTGCCCGCGACAAGGTTCCACACCGCCATGGTGATGCGCAGATTGGCGGGGAAGTTCAATTCCGTCACCGGCGGCGTTACGGCAACCGGCTTCACCCCATGCATGAACCAGACATACATGGCCTTCACATCATCATCCGTCATGCCGGAATAGGACACGTACGGCATTGCGGGATAAAGGCGGCTGCCATCGCGGCGGATGCCATGGCGCACGGCCTTTTCAAAATCATCTTCGGTATATTTTCCGATGCCATGGTCGGGGTCGGGCGTAATGTTGGTCGAAACGACATCACCCATGGGCGTGGTAATGCGCAGCCCCCCGGCAAAGGCCTTGCCACCCGGCGCGGTATGACAGGCGACACAGTCACCGGCCGTCGCGATATATTCGCCACGCGCCAGAAGGTCCGCCGAAGGGGCGGCCGGTGCGGCGGCTGCCGGGGCCGCTGGAGCCGCCGGCGGAGTCCCCGCAGGGTCATCCGCCCGCGCAGGCATTGCGGACAGGGAAGCAAGGGCAGTACCCGTGACCAGAACCGACCACAGGATCTTGCGTTTAACGTCAGGCATGGGTCAGTTCTTTTTTAAGTGTATCGGCAACACGCAAGGCAAGTGCTGCGACCGTCAGGGTGATGTTGCCGGTTCCGACCGATGAGAAAACGGACGAACTCGCGATGAACAGGTTTTCGTGGTCGTGTGTGCGACAGAAGCCGTCAACCACGGAATCCTTGGGGTCGGTGCCCATGATGGTACTGCCGGCGGGATGATCCTGCGGGAAGTAACCCGGTGTCCACTGTTCATCCGTGCCATGCATGAGACCGATCAGGTCCTTGAACAGGCCACGGGTATGTTCGCAGCTTTTCACCGTATATTCAGGCAGCTTGTAATAGACTTCCGGGTGGGGAATGCCCAGCGCGTCCTTGTATGTGGCACTCAGGGTCAGCCGGTTGTCGGGATCGGCCAGCCCTTCGTTATGGCTGAACAGCCGCACGGTATGGGAAGCAAGATAGCGGATCTGCTCCTCCAGTTCCCTGCCGACATACCCCTTGGAAATGGCAAGCGCGGTTGCAAGGTCCACCTGGTTGTCATCAACCATATGCACCAGGTACGCGCCGCGTTCATTGCGCCAGTTCCCATCACGGAAATTGTCGATCACGTTGGTTTCAAGCGGGCCACGGCCGGGCCACAGCGCCTTGTCACCACTGATGAACGTGACCTGCACGCCGGTATGGTCCATCATGTTGCGACCGACATGGCCGGAACTGTTGGCGATGCCGTCGGGGCTCTGTTCATCGGCCGAGTACAGCATGAGCTTCGCGGTTTCGATGCAGTGCGCCGCAATGACGAAATACTTGCCGGTCACACGGTGCGATCCCTTCTCGGGATCGTAATAATGCACGGCGGTGACACGCTTGTTCGCGCTGTCACGTTCAATCCGGTACACCACCGCGTTGGGGACGAACTTCGCACCCGCCGCCTCGGCATGATAGACGGAATAGCTGCCGTTATACATCGCCCCGATGGGGCAGATCGGCATGCAGTTGTTATGTCCCTCGCAGGTCGGGCGGTTGTCATAGGGCCGCGTGTTGCGGGCCTGCGGTTCATGCACGACGCGATACGGGGTCTTTTCACGGATCAGGTTGCGAAACTGCTCCGCGGCATAGGAAATGGGCAGCGCATCCATCGGATAGGGCTGCCTGCGTGGCGAACCGAGGTCTTCCACCGCCGGGTCCGGGCCACAGACGCCCATCATGACCTCGGCCTGGTAATAGAACGGTTCGAGATCGTCATATTTCAGCGCCCAGTCACGGCCCTGTCCATAACGGGTCTTCAGTTCAAAGTCCGACGGCAGGTAACGCCATGCGCACCCGGCCCAGTGCCATGTCGTGCCACCCATCATGCGCAGGTAGACCTGCTGGTAGGCTTCGGCATCCGGCCCGGTCGTGTGCAGGTACTTGTTGGGCGTTATCTGGTTGGGCGGATGTTCGGCCCAGGGCACGCAGGGAAAGGGCCCCTGATAGGAGGGCTTGTTTTCCAGGTTGCGGAAATTATCGACAAAATGCTGGCGGTCGACACGGGGGCCGGCTTCCAGCACGATGACGGAAATACCCGCGCGCGCCAGTTCATTGGCAATGGAACTGCCAGCGACGCCGGATCCGACGATCACGACGTCTGCGGAAAGGTCTTGTTCGGAAGGCATGGGGGATGCTCCGGATATCAGGTGGGTTCTACAACGAATTTCGAAGGCGAAAGGGCAGGCTCGCCAGTTGGAACGGCCACTTCCGGTGGGGTCTGGGTCCAGTAGAACGGCCCGCCCGCAGCATAGGTCTTGGGATAGATGGCATCCTTGGTGATGTCGAACATCAGCGCGGATCGGTACACAACCACCTTTTCATCGGCGACACCACGGTACCATGCCGTCATGATGTCATGAATGACATCCTTGAACGCGACATCGCTGTGTTCCGCGGCCCTGGCCAGTTCGCGGGCGCTGTCGAATTTACCGCCCGCCATCAGGTCATGCAGCTTCTGCATCTGGTCACGGCGTTCGGGCGTTGCCTTAATGATGCGGGCGTACAGCGCGCTGCTGATACGTTCATCCAGCACGTCACGGTCGGTCAGACGGCGCGAGAGCGCAAGGAACAGCGGCGCGACTTCATCCTGCGCCCCTGCATCAGGGGTGGCGGCAATGCCCCGGCCCGCGCCAAGCACCACGGCGGCGGCCCCCATCGCACCCAGCAGCACATCGCGACGCGACATGCGCAATGCGCGGTTCATCCGTATGGCATTGGGGGTGGACAGGTGGATACTGGTGGGAAAACTGGGCTGGTCTGCAGCCATCTGGCGTCGCCTCTCATGCATGTTGGTCCAGCAGGAATGCCGGAAAACAGGCATGACCGTGCGGGATGCAATAATGCCATCACCGATACCGCCACTCACGCCGGGTCTGCAACCTTTTATACTCCCATATTAACGTATAGCAGATTCACGTTCAGCGAGTAAAAGCGGCGAAACCGCTATACAGACATGTTTTGTAAAGACATCTGCCCCCGTTAAATACGTCACGCACTGCAAAGTCGATCACATATCATTTATGCCATCCCACGCAGGATGCCACCGGGGCGGGAACAATACCGGGCAGCACATGACAAACATGCACATGCCGTGCATAATTACTTTCCCATGACAAGAGAACTGCATTCCCGCAATACGCATTTCCATGTATTGCCGTGCCGGTATCATTTATTCATTCAGGAACCGGAAATACGCGAAGCCTTGCAGGCAACCGGAATCCATCTGCCGGAACAATACTCCCCTACCCTGATACTGGCGACGCGGAAATTCCCGACCGGATACCCAGATGGGCCCCGGCCCGGTGGCATTGCAAATCCCATTGCACCGCGCGTGATCTTCCCTGACTGTTGTCCCCGCAACAGGCCGGAACAGGATTCATGCTGACACGCAGACTGATTATGACAGGCGCCCTGTCAGGCATGGCGACCATGACGGCACGCCGGGCTTTCGCCGCCCCCTCACTTGCCCCCCTGCCCTGCGTCATGGCGCATCGTGGCGCGTCTGCCCTGCGGCCCGAACACACGCTGGCCGCCTATGCCAGGGCGATCGCGGATGGCGCGGATTATATCGAACCCGACCTTGTACCCACAAAAGATGGCGTGCTGGTCGCCCGTCATGAAAGCCATATTACCGGCACCACGGATGTCGCCAGCCGCCCGGAATTCGCCACGCGCCGCCGCACGCAGACCATTGACGGCGCAAGCGAAACCGGATGGTTCACCACGGATTTCACGCTGGCCGAACTCAAGACCCTGCGTGCGCGCGAACGCCTGCCCGACATACGCGCGGCCAACACGCGTTATGACGGGCATTTTGACATTCCGACCTTCGAGGAAATCATCGATTTCGTTGCCGCCGAAGCCGCAACCCGCGGGCGCATGATCGGCCTGATCCCGGAAATCAAGAACGCCACGCATTTCCACCAGCTTGGCTTTGCACCGGAAGAGACGTTCGTGCGCACCATCGCAGCGCACGAATACACCCGCTACTGCCCGCTGGAGGTCCAGTCCTTTGAAATCAGCCCCCTGCGCCTGCTGCACGGCCGGGTGCAGGCCATCAACACACAGGCGCGCCTGATGCTGCTGATGGGCGAACGCACGGAACATGTTCCCGACACGGCGGGCACCGCCACACCGCTCACCTTTGGTGATCTCATGACGGCTGAGGGCCTGCGCCACGTGCGGGATTATGCGGACGTGATCGGCCCGTCCAATGCGGACATCATACCGCGTGACGCAACCGGCGCATGGCTTGCGCCGACATCGCTGATCGATGATGCGCACCGTGCCGGCCTGCTGGTGCATTCCTATACCTTCCGGCCCGAAAACCACTTCCTGCCCGTCCACCTGCGCAATGGCGCGGGGGACAATGCGCGCAACCCGCAGGGATCAATCGCGGAAATCCGGCATTATCTGGATATGGGGCTGGATGGCTTCTTTACCGATGATCCCGCCATCGGCCGCCTTGCCCTGCGCGGCTAGGCGGCGCCCCATCAGGCACGGGCGGCAGGCCGCCTGCGCACAAGGCGGGTCGCGATGATCATGGTCGCCAGCGTCACCGCCCATGTGATGACCTGCACCCCCATGGGCCGGTCGGAATAGCCCAGCAGCGCCTTGGCCGCACGCCCCACCATGCTGCCATCGGACAGCAGCCACGATGTATCCCATACCTCATAGCCAAGGGCGGGGATCAGGTCGTCCCCCGCCAGCAGGCCCGCCGCCTGGCTGGCCATGCCCGCCGCCAGAAAGGCGATCAGCAGTCCCGTCACGCTGAACAGGCGGCTGAGCGGAATGACGATCAGCCCCCGGTACAGCAGCCACGACAGCGCCGCCCCCGCCGCAATGCCCAGCGCGCCCCCCGTCAGCATGGCCGCTGGTCCGGAATGGGTCGAGACCGCGATGCCATACAGGAACAGCACGACCTCCACCCCTTCGCGCAGCACCGCCACGGCGACGACGACGGACATGGCGGCCAGCGAGCGTTCACCGGATACGACCTCCGCCCCCAGCGTCTTCATCTCACCCGCCATTTCGCGCCCGTGACGGGTCATCCACACCGTATGCCAGCCCAGCATCAGCACCGCGATGCACAGGATCGTGGCAGAAAATACGTCCTGCCCGTTGCCCGACAGGGCCGCGGACAGGCTGCCCGCGAATACGGCCACGATCGCAGCCCCCGCAACACCCGCCGCAATGCCACCGGCAACCCAGCGCCCGCGCCCCGGAATGCCCTGTGTCGCCGCCAGCACGATCCCGACAATCAGACCCGCTTCCATGACCTCACGAAAGACGATCAGCAGACTTCCCAGCATTCTCAGGGCTCCTGTGTCACGGTGACGGTGCCCGTCGCCTGATCGGGGTGATAGTCGTCAAAGAATTTGTAGGTGCCGTGATGCAGCGGTCCCGCATGAACGGTGATCGTGCCGCCGGAGACCACGATCTTCTCAAATTTCAGGTCGTAGCTTTCGAATTCATCCGTCGTGTCGTCATGGTTGTCCAGCACGATCAGGAAACGCTGGCCCGCCGGAACCGTGATGTGGTCGGGGGTGAAATGGTGATCCTTTACCTCCAGGTGTACGGGATCCATCGCCCTTGCCGCCGGTGCAGGCAGGAGTGCCGCAAGCCCGACACATGACAGAACGGTTAGGTAACGCATACGGCACACTCCAATAACGCGCGCATGTTATGCGATTTATTATCACTGTCAATTACACCAGCACCCGAACGCGACCCCGTGCGCGCCAGCAATACGGATCGTGCATGAGGGATATGTGCGCCAATAAAGATATGCATCGTTGACATCTTTTTAACAGGCATTAAAGATGTTTTTATTATACATCTTAAAGGACCCGAACATGGCATCGCCCCTGGATGACAAGACCCGCAGCATCATCAAGGCCTGCGTACCCGCGCTGGAAGCGCACGGCCTGGCGATCACGACGGAAATGTATCGCCGCCTGCTGGCCAATCCGGACATCCGCGACCTGTTCAACATTTCGCACCAGAAGGATGGGGAACAGCCAAGGGCGCTGGCGCTTGCGGTGCTGGCCTATGCCCGCAACATCGACAACCTTGGCGCCATGGCCGGTGCGGTCGAACGCATTGCGGAAAAGCATGTCGGGCTGAACATCCTGCCTGAACATTATCCCTATGTTGCCGATGCCCTGCTGGGTGCCATCGCCCATGTTCTGGGGGATGCGGCAACCCCCGAAATCATGGAGGCATGGGGCAAGGCCTACTGGTTCCTGGCTGAAATCCTGATCGGACGGGAAGAACAGATTTACGTGGCCCATGCCGCAGCACCGGGTGGCTGGGTCGGCTGGCGTCCCTTCCGCGTCAGCCGCCGCGTGGCGGAAAGCGAAACCGTCACGTCGTTTGAACTGACGCCCGAAAATGGCAGGCCCGTCATGCGCCATGTGCCGGGGCAGTATCTCAGCTTTCGCCTCGACGTGCCGGGATATGGCTCGGAACGGCGGAATTACAGCATTTCTTCCGCACCCGGTTCACAGTCCTACCGCATCAGCGTCCGTCGCATCGACAATGGCGTGGTATCCGACTGGCTGCATGACAGCGTGCACGAAGGTACGGTACTGCAGGTTTCCGCCCCGGCGGGTGATTTCACGCTGGGCAACCCGGTTGCCGCACCCATCGTATTCCTCAGCGCAGGGTCTGGCCTGACGCCCTTCATATCCATGCTGGGCGCGCTGGGTGCGGGTGCGGCCAGGGGCGTGCGTTACATCCACACAACCCGCACGCCCGCAACGGAAGCCTTTGGCCCCTATATCCGCGATCTTGCGGCAAGGGGCATGCTGCGCGCCGACCTGTTCTACAGCCGCGCGACACCGCAGGCGGCACAGGACGCCACGGGCGTCACCACCCATGCAGGCCGCATGACACCGACATGGCTTGCACGGGAAATCGACCGGACCGCGACATATTATATCTGCGGCCCCGACGGCTTCATGCGTGATGCCATAGCCACGCTGAAGGCCGGTGGCGTGCCCGAAAGCCAGATCCGTTTCGAATTCTTCGGTTCGGCGGCCGATGCGACACTGGTCGGATAGGCATGGCGCACACCATTCACGTCAGGCGGGTCTATGACCCGCCCGAGCCCGATGATGGCAGCCGCGTGCTGGTGGACAGGCTGTGGCCCCGCGGGGTCAGCAGGCAATGCGCCGACCTGACCATATGGCTGAAGGACATCGCCCCCAGCACCGCCCTGCGGCAGTGGTTCGGCCATGATCCGGCCCGGTGGGACGGGTTCCGGGAACGCTATATCGCGGAACTGCAGGCAAATCCCCAGCCGGTGCGGCAGTTACTGGACATGGCGCGCGCCGGTCCCGTGACCCTGCTGTATGGCGCGCGTGACACGCAGCATAACGAGGCGGTCGTGCTGGCCGCCTGCCTGCATCGTCTGCTTGACCACGCAGCCTGAACGATCCCGCCATTTCCTGTGTCATCGTGACAGAAGGCATGCCTCCCGCCCCGACCGGTCGCGGGGACATGCCTTTTTTCGTGTGCAATGGCAGGGGAACCAAAGCCATGGGCGCTGCTTAGCAGAACATAGGCATCGCCCTGACCGGCACGTTATTCCAGTGCCGCTGGCTGTCCGTAACAACGGGCCTGCCGGGCGGGGCCGCCTGCCAAATGGAAGGACCGCGTATCATGATTACCGTGCATCATCTGGACAATTCACGTTCCCAACGGATCCTGTGGCTGCTGGAGGAGCTGGAAATTCCCTACGACATCCGGTTTTACAAACGCGACCCCAGGACCATGATGGCCCCCAAATCCCTGCGCACCATTCACCCGCTGGGCAAGGCCCCGGTCATAACGGATACGGATGGCAACGTGACGCTGGCCGAAAGCGGGGCGATCATCGAATACATCATTGATAAATATGGCAATGGCCGACTGGCGCCCGCGCGGGACACGCCCGAATACATCCGGTTCATATACTGGCTGCATTATGCGGAAGGGTCCGCCATGCCGCCGCTGCTGCTCAAGCTGATATTCGGGCTGCTGCCCAGGCGCGCGCCCATGCTGCTGCGCCCCTTCGCCTTCCTGATCGCCTGCGGGGCGCAGTCACGGCTCATCAACCCGCAGGTCAGGCTGCATATGGATTACTGGGAACGCAGCCTGTCGGAAAATGAATGGTTTGCGGGCCAGGACTTTACCGCGGCCGACGTCCAGATGAGCTTCCCCCTCGAGACCGCCGCCGCACGCGCCGGGGCCACCGACAGACGGCCCCACGTGGCGGCATTCCTGCGCCGCATCCATGACCGTCCCGCCTATCAGCGCGCCCTGCTGCGGGGCGGGAAATATGCCTATGCCAATGCCGGAAGCCCGCCCGCGTCGTGACAGGCGGACAGGGCGGCATGGCCCGGGTGATGGTTTACGCTCGGTGCGCGTTCGTATTAAGTGCGCGGGCATTCCCATCCGCCCGAGGTTCCATGATTCGCCTAGACAACATCACCAAGCATAATGGCCAGCGGCTGGTCTTTATCGAAGCCTCGGCCGCCCTGCAGAAGGGGGAAAAGATCGGTCTGGTCGGACCCAACGGGGCGGGCAAGACAACCCTGTTCCGCATGATCACGGGACAGGACGAACCTGACGAGGGCAATATCCTGATCGATCGCGGGGCCACCATCGGCTTTTTCAGTCAGGACGTAGGCGAGATGGCCGGACGCAGCGCCGTGGCCGAAGTCATGGACGGCGCGGGCGCGGTGTCCGAGGTCGCGGCCGAACTGTCTGCGCTGGAAGCCGCCATGGCCGATCCCGGGCAGATGGACCAGCTTGACAGCATCCTTGAACGCTTTGGCGAGGTACAGGCCCGTTTCGAGGAACTGGGCGGTTACGCACTGGACAGCAGGGCGCGCGAGGTGCTGCACGGCCTTGGCTTCAGCCAGGAGATGATGGATGGCGATGTGGGGCGGCTTTCGGGCGGGTGGAAAATGCGCGTGGCCCTGGCGCGCATCCTGCTCATGCGGCCCGATGTCATGCTGCTGGATGAACCGAGCAACCATCTCGACCTTGAAAGCCTGATCTGGCTGGAACAGTTCCTGGCGGGTTATGATGGCGCGCTGCTCATGACATCACATGACCGGGCTTTCATGAACCGTGTCATCAACAAGGTGATCGAGATTGATGGCGGCAGCCTGACCAGCTTTTCGGGTGATTACGAGTTTTATGAACAGCAGCGCGCCCAGAACGAAAAGCAGCAGCAGGCGCAGTTCGACCGCCAGCAGGCGGCGCTGGCCAAGGAAATCAGTTTCATCGAACGCTTCAAGGCCCGAGCCTCCCACGCGGCACAGGTGCAGAGCCGTGTAAAGAAGCTGGAAAAGATCGACCGTGTCGAACCACCCAAGCGGCGGCAGGCGCTGAGTTTCGATTTCCCGCCCGCCCCGCGATCGGGCGAGGACGTGGTCAAGTTGCGCGGCGTGGACAAGCGGTATGGCGAACGCATCATCTACCACAACCTTGACCTGCTGGTGCGGCGCAGGGAGCGGTGCTGCATCCTTGGCGTCAACGGCGCGGGCAAGTCCACGCTGCTCAAGCTGGTGACGGGCACGACACAGCCCGACGCCGGCACGGTAACACTGGGGGGCAGCGTGAAGATGGGGTATTTCGCCCAGCACGCCATGGACCTGCTGGATGAAAGCCGCACGGTGTTCGAAACGCTGGATGACGCCTTTCCACTGGCCAGTCAGGGATCACTGCGCGCACTTGCGGGCAGCTTCGGCTTTTCGGGCGATGAGGTGGACAAAAGCTGCCGCGTGCTGTCGGGCGGTGAAAAGGCGCGGCTGGTGATGGCGCTGATGCTGTTTGACCCGCCCAATTTCCTGGTGCTGGATGAACCGACCAACCATCTGGACATCGCAACCAAGGAAATGCTCATCAACGCGCTGGCCCAATACGAGGGCACGATGCTGTTCGTATCGCACGACCGGCATTTCCTGTCCGCGCTGTCCAACCGGGTGCTGGAACTGACCCCTGACGGGATCCACCAGTATGATGGCGGCTACAGTGAATATGTCGCGCGCACCGGGCAGGAAGCACCGGGACTGCATGCCTGATCACGGCCACACATGACTTGAAAATACCATAGGGGGGTATAAATCAGGATCTGTACGCGAAGGAGTACCGCCGTGTCCCAGACCCTGAGTTTCCCCGTGGGCGGCATGTCATGTGCCGCATGCGCCGCGCGTATTGAAAAGATCCTCAACCGTCAGGACGGCGTGCAGGCATCCGTCAACTTCGCCACCGGGCGCGTGCAGGTGGTGCTGGACACGCCCGCCGCCACGATCAATGCGGTTGTCGCCGCCATCCGCAAGGCCGGTTTCACGGTGGATGAAAGCAGCGTGGACCTGTCGATCACCGGCATGTCCTGCGCGGCGTGTGCCGCGCGTATTGAAAAAATCCTCAACCGCCTGCCCCTGACACAGGCCAGCGTGAACCTGGCCACCGAACGGGCGCATATCGTATTCGTACCCGGCATTGCGGATGCGGACACCTTCATCGCCCGCATTGAAAAAGCCGGTTTTGGCGCATCACTGGTAAATGACAGCGCGCCGGATGACACGCACGCCCGGCGTCTTGCCGCATGGCGGGCGGAACGCGCCCATTTCCTGCTGCTGCTGGCCCTGTCGCTGCCGTTTTTCGCGCAGATGGTGCTGATGCCATTTGGCGCCATGTACATGATGCCCGGCTGGCTGCAGCTTGTACTGGCGGGCGTGGTGCAGTTCTATGGCGCGCGGCATCTGTACCAGCGCGCGTGGAATGCCGTGCGGGGTGGTGGCGCGAACATGGACGTGCTGGTGGTGATGGGGACCAGCATCGCGTACGTCTTCAGCGCAACTGTCGTGATCGCCCACCTGCACCAGCCGCTGTATTTCGAGGCCAGTGTCGCGATCATCACCCTGATCTCGCTCGGCAGGCTTATGGAGGCCCGTGCGCGTGACCGGACCAGCGCGGGGCTGGAAAGCCTGCTGAAACTGCAGCCGTCGCTTGCGCATGTTCTGGTCAATGGCGCGATGGTGGACCGCCCCGTGGCGGATGTACGGCTGGGGGATATATTCGTGGTGCGCCCCGGCGAAAGCATCCCGGTTGATGGACAGGTGAGCGAAGGCACATCCGAAGTCAACGAAGCCATGCTGACGGGGGAAAGCCTGCCAGTGCTGAAACAGGCGGGGGCCCGAGTCTTTGGCGGCACCATCAATACCAATGGCGTGCTGCGGGCCACCGCCACCGCCACCGGCGTGGGGCATGACACGGCGCTGGCGCATATCGTGAAAATGGTTGAACAGGCGCAGGGGTCAAAGGCGCACGTACAGCGACTGGTGGACCGGATATCGAATATCTTCGTGCCCACGGTCATCACCATCGCACTGGTTACGTTCGTGGTCGGCTGGCTGGTGACGGGCAATGCGACGTGGAGCCTGGTTTCCGCCGTGTCGGTACTGGTCATCGCCTGCCCGTGCTCTCTCGGGCTTGCAACGCCCACGGCCATCATGGTGGGCACGGGACTGGGCGCGCGCTGCGGCATCCTGTTCCGCAATGCGGATGCACTGGAACGCGCACAGAAGCTGACCACCATCATCATGGACAAGACCGGCACCCTGACCGAAGGCCAGCCAACCGTCAGTGACGTGGTACCCGCACCGGGCGTGGATGCCAGCAGGCTGCTCAGCATCGCCTGCGCACTGGAGCAGGATTCCGAACACCCGCTGGCCCGCGCCATTGTCGATCACGCCACGGCGGCGGGCCTGTCACCACTGCCTGCAAGCGATTTTCGCGCCATGCCCGGCATGGGGGTAACGGCCACGGTTGACGGCGTGCCTGCATGCCTTGGTTCCCCCCGTTTCATGGCGGATCATGGCATGGCGCCCGATGATGCCGTAACGGCCAGGCTGGAACACGAAGGCCGGACTGTCATCGCAGTTGCCGCAGGCGGCCATCCTGTCGGCCATATCGCCCTGACGGACCGCCTGCGGCCCGACGCCATACGCACCGTAAGCGCACTGAAGGCGGCAGGCATCCGCGTCATGATGCTGACGGGCGACAACCCGCGCAGCGCGGCCATCGTGGCGAAACAGGCTGGCGTGGATGATTTCATGGCGGGCGTCCTGCCTGGTGACAAGGCACAGGCCGTCAGGGCCTGCCACGATCAGGGCGGCGTGGTCGGCATGGTGGGGGACGGGATCAATGATGCCCCGGCGCTGGCCGCTGCCGATGTCGGCTTCGCCATTGGCGCGGGGGCGGCCATTGCGCTGGACACGGCGGATATCGTGTTGATGAAAAGCGAACTGACCAGTGTGCTGGACGCCATTTCCCTGTCGCGCGCCACGCTGTCCAAGATCCGGCAGAACCTGTTTTTCGCTTTCATCTACAATATCCTTGGCCTGCCGCTGGCGGCCTTCGGGCTGCTCAACCCGATCGTGGCGGGGGCCGCCATGGCCATGAGTTCGGTATCGGTTGTCAGCAATTCCCTGCTGCTCAACCGCTGGAAGCCCGGCGGACGGATATGAGCAGTGCCACAGCGTAGGCACATGGAATGGCTTGTGATAGCCATATGGACGCGACAGGACAAAAACGGCGAAGGCACGCATGGCAAAGCACGAAGAACTGGCGACACAACCGGCAGGCTGCGCGCATTGCGCCCCGCCCACTGACAAAAAAGTGGAACAGCCGCACAAGAAGGCCCTGATCAACCGTGTCCGCCGGATTGAAGGACAGGTGGGCGGCGTGCTGAACATGATCGAGGATGACCGTTACTGTGTCGATATCCTGACCCAGATTTCAGCGGTGAAATCGGCGCTTGATGGTGTCGCCATCCAGATCCTGTCCACCCACGCCAAAGGCTGCGTGCGCCAGTCGGTCATGGATGATGGCGGGGACGAAGCGATCGAGGAAATGCTGGGCATCGTGCGCAAGCTGATCCGCTGACAAAAGACTGACAGATGAAAATAAAAGTTTCCCGGTGTCGCCCTTTTCCAAAAAGGCGGCGTTACCCCGAAGCTTTTTGAAAAAAGCTTCACCAGAAACTGCCTTATGATGTGCATGATGGCGCAGGGGCGGGTTTCTGGAACACCCCCTGATGCCTGCATGCGCAAAACAGGCATCTGTCCTGTAATGCCTGCGCCATTACGCGGAAAAACACTTTTCTTTATGCCCCCCGTGGGTATTATGCAGACACGTTCTGTTATGCGATTTGCCTGTGCGTGGGAGCCCTGAATGATCAGGACACATGGCCGGATCTGGATTGGCCTGCTGGCCTGGCTGCTGATGCAGACCGGGCTGCTGGTCGCATCCTTTCCCGCTACCGCACAGGCGCATGATGCGATGGTGCCCTGCACCGCCGCCACCGCCCCCCATTGCATGACACCGGCACAACTGACCCACATGGCGCACATGCACCATAAGGAAGGCCAGTGCTGCCATGTCCATGTCAGTTCAACCGACATGCCGGCCCCACCGGCCACCCTGCTGCCCCCGCAACCCGGGGCTGGCACGCAATCCTACCTGTCACCGCCGCAGGCCCGCCTGGCGGGCGGTGACTGGCTGCGCCCCATGCGGCCACCCAAATCCCGGAACATGCACGCGCCATCAGGCGTATGATGTACCCGCCATCCCATCGGGATGGCGGGATGTGACTGCCCTGTTTCCGGAATTTTTCCCATGTTCAATGCCTCTCGCACACGGGACGGCCTGACACGTCGCCGTTTCGTCACGGGTCTGGGGGCTGGCGGGCTGCTTGCCGCCATGCCCCTGCCCGCTTCCGCCAGTCCCGTCACATCAGGCATGGTCCCTGCCGCATCCAGTGCGACATGGAACCTGCGTGTCGGCCGCCAACGTATCGAACTCGACCGCAAGGTCCTGCACGCTCCCTGTATCGGGGGGAATGTACCCGGCCCCATCCTGCGCTGGCGGGAGGGGGATACCGTGACCCTGAACGTCACCAACACGCTGCGGGACGAGGATACCTCCATCCACTGGCATGGCATCCGCCTGCCCGCCAATATGGATGGCGTGCCGGGGCTGAGCTTTACCGGCATCCCGCCTGGTGAGACCTTCACCTATCGCTTTCCCGTCCAGCAGGGCGGAACCTACTGGTACCACAGCCATTCCGGCATGCAGGAAGCGCAGGGGCTGTACGGTGCCATCGTCATCGACCCGCGCAGTCCTGACCCGCATGCATGCGCGCGGGATTATGTCATCGTACTGTCCGAATGGACCGACGTGTCGCCCATGGACATGATCAGCAACCTCAAGATGCAGGATGATTACTACGTTTTCCGCCAGCGCACGCTGGCGTCCCTGCCGCGTGAGGCGCGTGCGGCGGGCAGTATCGGCGCGGCGCTGAAGGACCGGCTGCAATGGTCGCGCATGCGCATGGCCGCGACCGATATTTCCGATGTCACGGGCATCATCTACACCTACCTGCTGAATGGCCATGCCCCCGACATGAACTGGAGCGGCCTGTTCCGCCCCGGCGAGCGGGTGCGGCTGCGGTTTGTCAACGCCGCGTCCATGACGTTTTTCGATATCCGCATACCCGGTCTGGAAATGCTGGTGGTCCAGGCTGACGGCAATGATGTCGAACCCGTGCCGGTGGATGAATTCCGCATCGGCGTGGCCGAAACCTATGACGTGATCGTCCAGCCACGCGACAGCCAGGCCTATACGATTTTTGCCCAGAGCGAGGACCGCACCGGCTATGCCCGTGGCACGCTGGCCCCGCAGCCCGGCATGGCCGGTCCCGTCCCCCCCATGGACCCACGCCCGGTGCGCACCATGATCGACATGGGAATGGGTGACATGAAACCCGGTGAGGACATGAAGGGCATGGATATGCCCGGCATGACGAAAAAAGACGACCGGACGGGTGGCATGCACATGCCTGACATGGACCATGGGGACATGGGACAGATGGACATGGACCACATGGACCATGCCATGCCCGCGACGCCGGTCATGGAAGTGGATGATCCGGGTCCGCCACCCATCAATGTCGAAAACCAGAATGTCGCGAAAATGCCGGTGGACCGTCTGGGCAGCCCCGGTGACGGGCTGGAACACAATGGCCGCCGCGTGCTGGATTACCGGCAGCTACGCGCCACCCGCCCCGGTACCGACCCCCGCCCGCCATCGCGTGAAATCATCCTGCACCTGACCGGCAACATGGAACGCTACATATGGGGGTTCAATGGCCGGAAGTTTTCAGAATCCGGGCCGATCCGTCTGAAACTGGGCGAACGGGTGCGCTTCACCCTCATCAACGACACGATGATGGAACACCCCATTCACCTGCATGGCATGTGGAGCGAACTGGAAAACGGACAGGGTGACCACCGTCCCTACAAGCACACCATCATTTCCCAGCCGGGATCGCGGCTGAGCTACCTTGTCACGGTCGATGCGCCGGGCATGTGGGCCTATCACTGTCACCTGATGCTGCATATGGAACTGGGCATGTTCCGCACGGTGATCGTGGCATGAGGCGCGCGCTTCTGCTGGTGGTCCCCATCGTGACCATCATGAACATGCCTGCGCTGGCACAGGTTCCCTCCACCACCACGGCCACGACAACGCAGGCGACGAAACCGACCTACCGCGCGGCCGACGCCCCGTCGTCGACACCGGTCGTTTATCTGGGCAACATGAAGCCGGTCATGGATCATGCCAGTTATTTCCATGGCATTCTGGATGAGTTCGAGGGGCGTTACGCCCCCGGCGGCTCGGATTTTCGCTGGGATGGTGAGGCATGGTACGGCACGGATTACAACCGGGTCTGGCTCAAGACCGAAGGGACGCTGGAACATGGCCGCCTGCATGATGGCGACCATGAACTGCTGTACAGCCGCGCGGTCTCGCCCTATTTCAATGTGCAGGGTGGCGTGCGCGCGGATATTGACGACGGGCCGACACGTACATGGGGCGCGCTGGGGGTGCAGGGACTGGCGCTGTATGAATTCGAATTCCAGGCAACCGCCTATGTCAGCGACCGGGGGCGGTTCGCCACCCGCATCGAAGGATCTTATGATTTCCTGCTGACCAACCGGCTGATCCTGCAGCCGCAGGCGGAATTCAACCTCTATACCAAATCCGATCCCGCACGCCAGGTTGGCGCGGGCCTGTCGGATGTCGATGCGGGATTGCGCCTGCGCTATGAAATCTGGCGCAAATTCGCGCCTTATGTCGCGGTATCCTATGCCGGCTATCTGACGCAGGCCCGCCGGATCGTGCATGACCAGCACGGGGAGACGGGGGCATTACGTTTTACCTTTGGCATTCGAAGCTGGTTCTGATCCACCACAAGATCCATACAACATGACGAAGGTAATTGTCGCGGCGCATTCCCGACCCTATATTTTGATGCATGGATGCATCCCGTGGTGGTGAAGGGCCTGTGCCTTTCGCGTATCGTGATGCAGCCATGGACCCTTCATGGTCGTGCAAAACCGTACCCATGAGTTTTTCCTGATGGAGGATTGGGAAAATGCCTATCTGTAAACCTGCCAGAACAGGCGCGTTCTGCGCGCTGGCCGCCATGCTGATGGGTGGTGGCCTTGCCACACGCCCGGCACAGGCCCAAACGCTTACGGTCATTGATGCCAGCGGGCACCCGGTGGGCGTGATCGTTCCCCGACAGGTGGAAGCCCCGCCAATGCTTGATGCGATCGACCAGATGATGGACCGCGAATTGGCCGAGATGGAAGCACGGCAGCAGCGGATGATGCGCCTGATTGACCAGGCCATGCCCAACCCGGCGGCCGCCCTGCCCACCCCTGCCCTTGATACCCGTGACGGTCACGGACAGGCCAGCATGTACCAGAGTGTCACGACCATATCATGGGACAGCAATGGCGCCCCGTGCAGCCAGACCGTGACCAGCACCAGCAATGGCCGTGCCGCCCCCGTCGTTCAGGTCGCGACCCGTGGCGATGCCGCCTGCGCCGCGAAAATGGCCCCGGCCGCCAACCGGCAGGCGCCAGCCACGCGAACACAGGACCTGACCCCGGCCATGGATACGACCCCTGCACGGCAGGCCGTGGCGCATCCTTTCTGAACAGACCTGTCTCCGTGTCCCCGCCCATGCCGTACCGGCATGGGCGCTTTATTGATCTGGACAGCCATCTGACAGAAAAACAGAACTTTCTGGTGAAGCTTTTTCCAAAAAGCCCCGGGACAGGGTCATCCAGCACGCGGTTTCCGGGCATGGCGGGTATGGACGCAGCCTGTCCGTCGTCCATACCCGCATCATGACGGCATTTATTTACTGAACAGGGATCCGATGCGATCCCATACATACTTCGCCATTACTTCATGCCCGGCCTGATTGGGATGCGTCGTATCGGGATCCCATGTTTCATGGTCAAGCACGTTGGCAAGGGGCTGCCCGGCGGCAAAGGGATCGATGGTGATGTCGGCACCGATGGTACCCTTCGCGATCGCATCATGAACGGCGGCACGGGGGGAGCCGCCGGTCTGGGCCTCGTCAATGATGGCGACGGTATAACCCGCCGCCTTCAGGCGACTGACAATCTGCTTCAGGTTACCCACCGTGTCGGCAGCAGGGATATGGTAGGCGGGCAGGTGGTCATTATAGCCGCCAAAGACAACGGCCACCTTGCGCGCGGCGCCACGAGCCACGGTCTCGGCAGCGGGCAGCATGTCGAGCATCTGCCGCGTCGTAGCCCCCGACACCGCGAAATCATAACTCTGGTAACGCGCGAAGCGCTGCATGAGGTACGGCCAGTTCCGGCCATCATGCACCCGGAATCCCTCGGTCCGGCTGTCACCGATGGCGACAAAGACATCACGCAACTGCGGCATGTAGTCCCCTGCCACCGCAGCAGACGCGGCAAAGTCCTGCGTCTGCGCTGTCGTCGGGGCGTGGTCGGCTATGACAATACCGGTCCACTGCCCGGTATTGCGCCCCTGCACGAACCATGGCCCGCCATCTGCATTATAGCCGATATACCCGCCCGACAGCGTGCCACCGGGCAACATGCCCGGCAGGGTGACATGCGCATTGCCCGCCTGCAGCGTGTAGCCACCGGGTCCCGCCGCCACGCCAGTCGCCGCGGGCGAACTGGTAATGACCAGGTCGGTACGCAGGTCGGGGCTGCGCGTGTCGGCAACATGGACAAACCCGTCAAGGGTATAGCTGCCCATGAAGGCCTTGAATTCCCGCCCGCTGCCCGCCTGCCCCAGCAGGACCGGCATGGGAACGGCCGCATTGCCCGAATTGGACGAGGCATAGGTGCCGGTGGTCCCGAAGAAGAAGCCATCGGCCGCGACCTTCAGCCCCTCCGGCAGCACGAAGCCGCCAGCACCGTTTTCCTCACCCCATGACAGGGTATCGATCCCCCCGACCCTGACCGCGCCGATATGGACGACATGATGGTCCGGCGTTGCCGTAATGTGGTTGCCATGGCCGGACTGGTCATACACCCGCACCACATTTGCGAACGTACCGGGATCGCGGGCGGACAGCGCGCGTTGCAGGGCCACGGTATCCAGTCGGCCATCGCCACCAATGGCCAGCGTGGTGGTGACCATCTGGCCAGCCGACACCGTCTCGATATCAAGGGCAGGGCCGGCATAGCCACTGACCAGCCGCATCGGGCCGCCGGCAAAGACGGTGTGGGAACCGAATGCGTCACCCGGCAGGCGGACCGCGACATTTTCCCACCGGGCATCACCGGGCGCCACCGACACCGCGCGCCATACCCGGCCCGATGCCTGCCACAGGTCACCTGCGCCATAACCCCGGCGGCTGTCGTCATCACGCCGGGGTGCGCGGTCCAGCCCCCCGCCCGCATGGTCGGGTGCGGGGATGCACACCGTATCCCCCCCCGCCAGCCCGCATCCCGCCGCCTGCGCCTGCGCCTGCGCCAGAAGCGATGGCGCGGTCATGGCCGCAAGGAAGACTGCCACCTGTCTGTGCGTTTTCATGTCATGCTGTTCCCGAAAGGTGATGGGACCGTGCTGGCGTCCCGGCATTGAAGGATCATGGCGTTACTGGCCGTCAAGGGTATAGTGCGCCATCCACATGCCGCTGGTCTCCGACCAGCTGCCCGCACGGCTGTAACCACCTTCCAGCCCCACACGCAGCCGGTGGTCCACCTGGTAGACAAGCCGCCCGCGCACGTTGCCCGCAAGGCCGCTTGCGCTCTCGTCGCCATAATAGCTGGGCGGGTTCTCATCGCCCTTTGCCTGCAACACATTGCTGGTCGGGAAATATGGCTCGCCATTACTGCGATAATACTGGTATCCCGCTTCCCCACGCAGGAACCATGTCCAGCGCCTGTCATGTCCCGACCATTCGACCGGCACCATGGCACCGTAATACTGCCGGGGCGAGAAGTATCCGCCCTGCCCCCATGTAAAGAAGTAGGCATTGCGCTTGTACCCGAAATACATAAGGTCAAGGCCGACACGCAGCCACTGCCGGTCATGGAACTGCCATACGGTGGCGCTGCCGCCCGCACCGGCCTCGGTCTCGGTATTGCCGATGACGTTGGTCCCGCTGAGATAGGCGAAACCGCCACCCGCATATGCATTCCACCCCGGCGCGGACCATTCCAGCGCGCCATGGCCGAACAGGCGCGTCACCCCGCCCCACAGCTTGCCCGTGCCCGGGTCGCGTTCACCCGCATAGGACAGTTCGCTGTCCGTCACCATGCGTCGCCCGCCACTTATGCGCAGGCCAAGGTTACGGGTCAGGCGTGGCGCGAATTCCAGCCCGCCCACCACATTGGTGATGGGGAAGCCCAGCGGGGAAGACCCTACATCGGCCGAGAACCAGTGGTTGACGTAATTCAGGCTCAGCCCCACGCCCTGCGTGTAGTAATGGTGATAGCCCCACGGTTGCGCGCCATTGACCGCGACCGTCCCGAACTGGTGGGCGGAATAGGCGTTATCCAGCGGGTCCCCCGTAAACAGCAGCGTTGGCGTCACGGAAAAGGACAGCCGGTGTTCCCACGATTCAAACGGCAGGGTGGCGGTGATGGGAATGGCGAATTCCGTCAGTTGTCCCAGGCCCGCAATCCCCGTTCGGCTGCGCACGAAGGTGTTGGCGTCGAACTGCGGCGAAATGGAATCCCGCAGGTAGACGATCTGCCGGTCCATCGCCTCGGGGCTGTCATCCTCGGGGATGTAATGGTAGCTCGCGGGCAGGGTCGCGCCATGCAGGTCGAGGTATTCGCTGTCGATATAGGGCCAGCGGTAATCGGGCAGGAAGCTTTCATGCCCGCCACATTCGCCTTCCCCGTCAAGACTGCACTGGGTATGCCGGGCATGTTCCACATCCACCAGCTGCGCGCGTGAATTGCCCTCGATACGTTCGATGTCGGATCGCACTTCCCAGCTCATCGGGCCATCGGGATCTTCCTGGGCCAGCCGTGTGGCATAGCCCTTCGCCTGCGCCAGATGGTGGGCGCCACCGGCGTCACGCGCGGCGGCGGCCAGCGCATAGATGTTGGTGGGCTTCAGCCGTAGCGCGATCTCGTCCTCCTCCAGCGCGCGCGCGGCCATGTTCCGGGTCTGGTACACACGCCCCATGGCCAGGTGGGCCTCGGCGGAATCCGGGTGGGCGCGCAGCACGGGGGCAAGCACCTGCGTCGCCTGCGCCGTCTGGCCATAGCGGTCGAAATTGTCGGCGGTCATGACCGCAAGGCCAATGGCGATCTGGTCACGCGCACGCGTCTGTTCGAACGTGATATCGGCGGGATGGGCCTTTGCCATGGTGTCAAAGGCGTCGAGGCAACGCGTCGTGTCGAAGGACGAGCGCATGCGCAGGTACATCCCCGCATAAGCCAGCATCTGGGCCGCATGGGGTGGCTGCGTCAGGCTTTCCTCACGCGCCAGCGCCTGGCCCGCCTCCTGTGGCGCATGCCGCGTTCACCCGTCGGGTCAGGCCGGTCGGCCAGCGCCACAAGGGCGGCGTTGTCCGCGGCGGGCGGATGGTTGAGTTCGGCTATGCGCCGGTCAAGGGCAAGCAGTTCGGCCACGCTGTCCATGCCCGGCGTACGGCCGGTCCTGGGCAGGCGGTCCAGCAGCGCACTGGCGGTAGCCGTGTCATGGCGGCCCATGGCGTAGATGATGCCCGCCTGCAGCGCCTCGGCCGAGGCATTGCGCGGTGCGGTCAGGTCGTCCATCAGGCTTTGCGCCGCCGCATGGTCACCCGCGTCATCAAGCGCATGCGCCAGCTTGAGCCGCACCCACGGATCATTCGGTTCCAGTGCATGCGCGCGACGCAGCAGGGCAATGCGACCGTCACTGTCCGTCGCCCGGTCGGCCTGCGCGGACAGCGCGGCAACCGTCAACCGCCGCGCCAGCGCCGGGTTCAGCGGCTCAAGGCGGGCAATGATCGCATCCAGTTCCGTACCATTACCCGTCTGCACCTCAAGCATGCCGAGATTGAACAGGGCCTCGGCATTGCGCGGCGCACGGCGCACGACTTCGCGATACAGCCGTTCGGCCTCGTCCGTGTTTCCCAGCCTGCGCTCGAGCATCGCCTGCAGCGACAGGACAGTCAGCGTATTGCCCGGACGGCCGCCAAGAGTGGCGAGATCGGTGCGCGCCGCATCGTAATGCCCGGTGTTGATGGCATGCACGATACGTGCCACCAGCGGGTCCATGCCCGTGCCGCCGGCTTCCAGCGCCTTCAGCGCCGCGCGCCAGTGCGGGGCGGTTTCCGGGTCGGCCTGTATGGCCTGCATGAAATACTGCCGCGCGAGCACCGGTTGCTGGCGGGCCTGCGCCACCAGCCCCAGCCCGCCCAGCGCATCGGGATCATGAGGGTTGAGCACCACGGCGCGATGGAATGCCGCCGCCGCCGCATCAAGGTTGTGACGCGCCAGCTGCACGTAACCCTGCTGGTGGAAGTTCGCGGCATCAACGACGTTCTGCGTCTCCTGCGCCTTTTTCAGACGCACGGTGAACTCCGTATCATCAGGGTGCAGGGCCAGCCATTCATTATAAAGCGGGATGCTCTGCCCGGTTATCGGTTCCCACAGCAACGCGTCACGCCATGCCGCGACCGCATCATTGCGGATCTGGGCCGATACGTTGGATTTCGCAAGCATGCGCAGCCCGTTCAGACCTTCCTCCCGCGAGGTGACGCGATAGGTCAGGATCCGGTCAAGGCACAGCCGCGCATCTATATCACGCGGGTTACGCGCCACCCATGCCGCAAGCTTGGTGCGGGCTTCCTGATAACCAAGGATGGTCGCCCCCAGCACGCGGTAATATTCCAGCGCAAGGTCGGGTGGCGGATCACCATTCTTGAAGAGCGCCTTGTACTTGAACATCGCGGGCATCATCTTGCCCGACGCCGCCAGCGCGCGGGCTTCGGCCAGGGCCTTCGGGTCCACCGGCCCGGCCTGGATCTGCGCCTTCAGGTCGGCCACCAGACCGGGCGCATCGCCCTTGCGCTGCAGGCGTTCCAGCGTGCGCGTGGCCTGGACGGTGCTGCCTTCGGCCATCTGCAGCCGCCCCTGCAGGAACAGGGCCTCGTTATTGTCCGGTTCAATGGACAGCGCGCGCTGGATCGTCTCATGCGCCTTGGGCAGATTATGCTGGCCCAGCCAGTAATACCCCTGGTTGAGCAGCAGTTCGAGCACCGCCGCCGCATGCGCAAGATGCGCGCTGTTCGCCGTCATGGCGGGCGTAGGTTGCGGGCCGACGGGGGCCTCAGGCTGAGCGGGCGCAATCGTGACCGTATCCGCCGGGGCGGCTACAGGTGCGGCCGGATCGCCCGCCACCGCCATGCCCTGCGCCGCGGCATGGCCGCCCGACAGGATAAGGCCCGCCATCACGGCGCAGGCCATGCGCATCCCGCCTTCACGTATGCACGAATGCGCCAGCATGTCGCCGCGCACCAGCACCCATGCAGCGGGCGCGCACCGCCACGCCACGCCTTCACGCAGGCTGCGCCCGCGTGGTCGTGTCAGGTCATGATTAATGGACACGAGACACATGGGAAATATAGGCGAGGATTGCCGCAAGCAGCAGGCAGCCACCCACCAGCAGGCCCGCGCCACGGTTGCGCGCGGCGATGCTGACCCGGTCTTCATAATCAAGGCCGGTCCGCTCGACAAAGACGTAGCTCAGCAGGCTGACCACCATGACCAGCGCCAGCACGCCCGCCATCACGGCCCCGTGCACCTGGAAGAACAGCAGGTAGTTCGCCACGACAATACCCGGCCAGTGCCACAGGTAGACGGAATACGAAATCACCCCCAGCGGTGAAAGCGGCACAAGACACCACTGCCCCATTTTCGTGTCAGGCAGCATGATGATGACCGCAACCGCAATGCACGGGAACACCGTCATGTAGGACGGGCAGGCAAAGCGCAGCGGATAGAACAGTCCCGATCCCACGATGACCGCAAGGGCTGCGGCATAGACAAGGTTGGCCATGCCACGCGACAACCGCAGGCGGGGCAGCATCCAGATCATCGTGCCAAGCGAGAACTGCCACAGCCGGTCGAAAATGTTGTAATAGGCCTGGCTGTCGCCCTTGTACCAGGCATAGGCGCAGTATGCCGCCGACGCGGTGAAGATGGCCGAAAGCACCAGCCTGCGGTGATGCGTCAGCGGCAGCAGCAGCGCCATGACGAAGATGATGGCGTAAAACTGCATTTCCAGCGACAGCGACCATGTATGCAGGAACGGGTAGGCAATGGCCTGCCCCTGAAAATACCCGACATGGCCCGATGCCCAGATATTGGACAGGTACACCAGCGCATACGCGCCATTGAGCGCGATATCGGCACGATCACTTTGCAGCACCCACCACAGCATCCCTGCCGAGATCGCCGCGATCATGCACAGCAACGCCGGCAGCAGGCGGTACAGCCTGCGGCATACGAAGCGCACCGGCTGGAACGGGTGCTGCATGAGCGCCGAACGCCCCATGAAATAACCCGAAATCACCACGAAAATATCGACGCCGATAAACCCGCCCTGCAGCCACCCTGCATGGAACAGCACCACAAGGGCAATGGCCAGCCCCCGCAGGCCGTCAATGTCGCGCCGACGGTTCTTGGGAAAGAAGTCGTTTTCCAGAATGGTGCGCCAGCGGCTGGGCGCGGGCTGAATGGGGGTAAGTTGCAGCATCAATATTTTCCATGGCTTGCGCCAGTCTCGGGCAAAGTGGCGGGCGCCCGGCATCCCGGGTCACCCACCACGTCGGGATGGGCTTACTGCGCGGCCGCTGGCGGCGCGTCCTTCAGCTTCTCAAGTTCGGGCAGCGTCGCCTGCACGATCGCATCGCCCCAGACCTTGTAGCTGTCCGGGGTGGCATGGATGCCGTCAATCGTGTTCACGCTCCCCTGCTTGAGCAGCGCGGTGCCATCGACATAAGTACACGGCGCAACCTCACCCTTGAGGAAGGTCGCCATTTCCGTCGCCCGCTGGTCGGTCTTGCCGTAACGCGGGCTGAACTGCCCCCATGTCGGCCCGACCCAGATGCACGCCGTCTTGCCAATGGCGTAGGTCAGGGTCTTGACCTGCTCGTCCACCCAGTCCTTCGACATCGCATTCTGGCCATACGCCGCCATCGTGTCGCCCAGGACCACCATGACCACATTGGGGTGCCATTTCTCGATCAGCGAACTGATCGGCGGCGGAGACGCGGGCTTCATGTTGGGATTGGGCACGACCCAGTCGGCAGCGGTGGACGAGCAAACGCCATAAGTCACGACCTTCGCCCCCTGCTTGGTGAATTCATCGGGCAGCACGGACAGGAGCGAGTCCTTGAAGGTGACATGACTGTCGCCAATAATCAGCAGGGTCAGGCCTGCAAGAAGGGCATTCATCTATTTCTTTCTCCAATACCAGAATTATTTTGGCTGTACGTCGGCACATCCGCCATGTACGGCATGTGCAGCCGGCTTTCCGCCGTCACGCCGAGTGCAATCGCAGATGATGGGGAAGACTGTATATGACCTATCACAAATCCCCCGTCAGGTCGTCATGCTCAACCCGCTTGCGCGACCAGCCCCGCAGCCACGCCCAGACCCCGAGCGCGGCAAGCCCCGCGCCAGCCAGTCCGGTCAGGTAAAGCACCGTGGGATGACGGCCGAGATACCAGTCAAGGCGCATCCACAGCGGCAGGGAACCTACGGTATAAAGCGGCGCCGTGCGGTAACTGGTGAACTGGTCGCCATTCTTGAGCACAAGGTCGCCCTGCAGCGAGGGCAGGTCCGTCTTGTCGCGCAGACTGAGCACCATGTCATGGATGCGTTCGGGCGTATCCCCCATGAAGGCCACGACCGAGCGATGGCTGTCATAGGGCGACTGCGCGGCCAGCAGCACGCCCGCTTCCACGATCGGGGCGTTCAGGTTGGCCGTCACCCCATCCTTCAGCCCCGTATGGTCACGGTCCTGGAACAGGTACCAGATCCCCTGCAGCCCCGTGCGCTGGCCCACCGTAATGTGCTGGTCCTGGATCACATAGGGCGAACGGGCCAGCAGCCCGGTTGCGGCACCCAGCTGCGCCGCCGTGCCCAGCACGACAATGTCCCCCTTCGGCGGCGCCTGTTCCACCTCATCCGCCTTCATGATTTCCACGCCCGCCGCCGGATACCATGTCGATGCGCCAAAGAACCCCATGAGGTCGAGGAACGCGCCGGCCGTGCCCATGTCGGGACGGGCGGGCAGGACAATGGTGGTTTCCGACAGGTCGGCCATGCGCGAGAACGGGAAGGCCGCTTCGGCAAAGTAGGACAGGTTGGGCAGCCGGGCAAAATGGTGGCCGCGCCGGAAGTCCAGCGTGGAATCCGAATCCACGCTCATGCGGATATCGCCCGGCGTGCGGCGGCACGCACCACGGTCGATGGGACGGGCGTCAAAGTTGAACTGCAACTGGTTCTGCCCGAACAGAAGCCATGGCGGCAGCGCCGTGACATGGCCAACCGCCCCTGCATGCTGGTTGACCAGGCGTTCGGACCATTTCTGCCACAGGCCCGGCGGCGAGAGCGTATAGCTCTGCAGGTAGTTGTTATTGACGCTGACATCGACGCGCGATGTCTCAAGGTCGACCACGGGGCCGCCAGGCGCGCGGACCCACATGTTCATGAGGAACGGCCGCCCGCGCCACGTATACAGGTCAGGCGGCAGGTGGAACGGCAGCGTCATGCCCGCGGGCGTGAAGCCGCCACCCTGCAGGTCAGCCGCGCCCACCAGTTCGCCAAAGCGTACCGGGCGGTCCGTCGGCACGAAGGCTGGCGCATCATAGGGGTGGCGTGTCTCGAGATTGACATCACTGACCACTTTCGAGGCCACGCCACCCAGCGTATCGGGCGAGAACACCACCGCGCGCGCCGCAACTTCCACTTCCTGCGCGTTACGTCCCGTCACAACCAGCACCGTGCCCCAGCGGTCATTGGGGTTGGCGATTTCCGCCACCATCGGCCCGGAAGGTCGCGCGCCGTTGGCATCGACAGCCAGGTTTTCGCCCACTTCCACCGCATTGCCCGAAGCCGGAATGGTGGTGGAGACAGGGAAGGACAGCTGGCGGAAATCGGCAACCTTGCCAAACCACGACGCGATCAGCCCCGCCGCCTTGAGCGCCGCCTTGTCCCCCGTCGCGGGCAGCACGACAGGCACGCGCAGCGTGGAGCGCAGGTTGGGATCAAAGAAGGGGGCGGGCAGCCGCGAAAGCTTGCGTTCCGGCGTGATGCGCACCGTTGTCAGCGTAATGCGTGACATGTCGGAGATACGCGCCCACAGGATCTCGTTGAACAGATCGTTGCAGTCACGCCGGTATTCGCCGGCAAAACGGAAATTGAGCTTGTTGTCGCCCGTGAAATACAGCGGGTCGATATCAAAGGTCAGTGGCCCGAACTGCGGATGCTGCGGATCAACCTTGATGGTGCCCACGTACTGTTCGTTCAGCGTGACCGTCACCGCACTCGCCTCGGGCAGCAGCGAGGGCGACAGCGCGCCCGACAGCGTCAGCTGGGCATGCGTCACCACCCGGTTGGCCGGCACGACCACGTCCAGGCCCTGCAGCGGGGAATACCCGCGCAGTGTCAGTGGCCCGGTCGTGGCGCCCAGGTTGCGGAACGAGATGGTGCGTGTCACCTCCGTATCACTGATGCGGTCGGCGGCGAGGGGATCGATCGTCGGCGCCTCGTCCGGGACATTGCCGGTATTGCTGTCCCCGAACGGGGCCTCCGCCGTGACACCGGTCTGGTCCGCGACGGGCGTCATGGCCGGGGGCGCACCCTCCTGCGCCATGGCGGCGGGCACCAGGGCCGTAAAGGCGACAAACAGCGCGGCAGATGCGGTAGCGCCATCACGAACGCTACGGGGAACAGGTTTCAGCACGAGGCTTTGTTTCTCCAGTTTTTCTTCCGTGGCGGGAAGGTCTTCCTCCCCCCCGTCTGGCATGGGGCGCGGCGCCTCGGGCCCGCGCCGCTTCAGCAGGCCGCCAATGCTGCGGAACACCATCGCAAGGCTGCGCAGCGGGCGGTCGGGCGCAAAATCCGCCCAGTTCGCCCAGGCGTCATTGCGACCAAAGACCATGTTGACGATCTGTCGCTCATCATGCAGGTCGCGCCGGATCCACTGCAGGCGCAGCATGTCCCGCCCCGCCCCTACCGCCCGCGCGGGAACGTTGACATGGATACCATCGCGCGCATTGTCATAATGGACCGTAACTTCGGTCCCTTCCATTTCCGCCGTGGTCCATGCCCCCTCTACGGCCAGTCCACCGAGGGAGATGTCGCGTGTATGCGCGTCAAACCTGCGGCCCCGGGCATCGGTCACCGCAACGGGCAGCCTGACCGTGACGCGTGGCGCGTGGCGTGTCTGCCGCGTTTCCCGCCCCACCGCGATCGACGCCAGCACGATGATCATGCTTATGACCACCCATACCGTGTTCAGCACGAAGGACTGCAATGCCAGCCGGTCATGAAATTGCCAGAAGATGCCGAATATCCCGCGCACGAAGGCGACGGACAGCAGCAGGGCAAGAATGACGTTGGGATAGACCGCGTCCCAGTCGAAATAGCTGCGTTCAAGCAGGCCGCCCTTGTCCGTCACGTTGAACTTGCCCTTGTACGGCTGCAGCAGGGTGACGATGGTGATGCGGATGAGGAACAGTGCGAGCGATGTCTCGTAGATCTCGCTCCAGAAGGAATAGCGCCACCGCCCCTCGATCCGCGACAGGGTCACGACCGAATGGAAGATGTGCGGCAGCGCATAGACACTGATGGCCAGTGGTGACGCCGCAATGATGTTCTGCCCAAGAAACAGGAACGCCAGCGGCGACACCAGGAACGTCACCCGTGGTATGGCAAACAGGAAATGCGACATGGCCGACAGGTAGCAAAGCCGCTGTTCCCACCGCAGGCCGCCGCCCAGCATGGGATTGTCCACCCGCATGATCTGGATCATGCCACGTGCCCAGCGCACGCGCTGACCGATATGCAGGATCAGCCGTTCGGTGGACAGTCCGGCCGCCAGCGGTTCGCGCAGATAGGCCGTCCCCCATCCCTTACGCTGCATCTTCAGCGCGGTGTGCGCATCCTCCGTCACGGTTTCCGTGGCGAAACCGCCAATGCCCGTCACGGCCTCGCGCCGGATGACGGCGCAGGAACCGCAGAAGAACGTTGCGTCCCAGAAATCATTGCCATCCTGCACCAGCCCATAGAACATGTTGCCCTCGGGTGGCACATGCATCCCGCTTTCAAGGTTACGCTGAAACGGGTCGGGAGCGTAGAAATGGTGCGGTGTCTGCAGCAGGGCGAGGTTGGGATCGGCGATCATCCAGCCGATGGTGCGCTTGAGGAACCCGCGCGTCGGCACGTGATCGCAGTCGAAAATGACGGCGTAGGGGCTGTGCGTCACTTTCAGCGCGTGGTTGAGGTTGCCGGCCTTGGCATGGTTGTTTTCGGAACGGATGATATAGCCCGCCCCCGCCGCCATCGCGAAATCACGGAACGCCTTACGCCGCCCGTCATCAAGGATGTAGACATTGAGCTTGTCCTCGGGCCAGTCGAGGTCAAGCGCGCCAAGCACCGTCGAGCGGACAAGGGAGAGTTCCTCGTTATAGGACGGGACAAACACGTCCACGCTCGGCCATAGCGCCGGATCGTCGGGCAATGGGTGTTCCTTGCGCCGCAAGAGCCACGCCATCTGGAAATAACTCAGGCACAGCGTCACCAGGGCATAGGTTTCCGCCGCCAGCAGCAGGATGGCCAGCCCCGTCTACAGCCAGTTGCCGAACTGCACCGTCGTGGTCAGCCGCCACACGATGTAGCGCAGCGATACCAGCAGGGACAGCATCATGAGGAAAATGGTGATTCCCCGCCCCGGTCGACGGTTGAGTACCAGCAGGACCGTAACCGTACCGATGGAGATAAAGCCCTGCATCGCAGGGTCAACCGCCACCGAGCCAACAAAAGCCATGATGGCCACACCCAGCACGACCGGCACCCAGACCGGAACACGGTCCAGCCCCGTACGTGCCAGCAGCCCGGCAATCCTGCCAGTCATGAATCCTGTCCTGTATGCATCGCCTGCTATGTCACTGCCTTAATACATGAGAATATCTGGTAATTCGCCGCCCGCAGCCATGTTGTTGTATCAACGGGACTGGTACCTGCATACTTTTTCCCAGAATACGACCAGCCGTTTCCTGAAGGACAAATACTCTTCATTTATGATCCAGGAGAGAATCCTGGTGACCCGAATCCCCTATCATGCAATACTGAAACAATGCATTTGCAATGCCGCCAACGCGCTGCGCTGGCCTTGCACCCGAACAATGCGAACGGTGTTAATTTTGCATTAACCTTCTGTCAAGAGAAAAACCAGAGATCGAAAGTCAGCTTTTCACCTTACCTATCAGCAGGACGCGCCCGGATCATTGTGCGGGACATGGAAAGATGCATTTATATTTTTGTTTCATAGGTAACACTTATCGATATTTTTGTTTCATTATCAGTGCTATAGGCAAGGCACCCGTTCCCATCGCGCCCGTCAGGACGCGCCCGGGGCCGCCAGATGCCCCGAAGACAGGAATTTATATGAACACTGTTCATTGTCATCAACACCAGATATCCACGAATGCCAGCATGAATGCCGACCGGACAGGCCTGATGCGGCCTGTCCATTTTCCCGCATGGAGCGGCATGCAAAAAGAATGGTCATGAAAACCACCCGGCCCGTCATGCGCAACGGCAACTATCACAAGGGACATGTCGCGGAAGACCTGCTGCGCACGGCCCGGAACCTGCTGGATCAGGAAACGGCAGAAAGCGTTTCGGTGCGGCGCCTGACGCGCGAAATTGGCGTGACACCCGCCAATTTCTACAACCACTTCAGCAGTATTCACGACCTGCTGTTGCGGATCGCCGCTGATTCATTCGTGCAATGCACCCGACAGCTACGCTATTTCCAGCGCAATACCGTAACGCGTGCGGATGCGCTGAAGGCTGCGCTGGTGGAATATGCCAGCTTTGCCCAGCGCCATCCGCAGATATTCCGGATCATGTTCGGCTTCGTGCCCAACGCCATTTCCCACAAGATCTACCATCACGCCGCGATACAGGCATTCGCGGTATTGCTGGAGATTATCTATGGCCGGGAGATGCTCCACCTTCATGACATTGAAGGCACCCGGAAGCGTGCGCGGATCGGATATGGCCTGTGTGCAATGGGTCATGGACTGGCGATGATGCTGTCGGATGGCCGGTTGCCGTTTGGCAGGGAACAGGGTCTGGAACAGCAGCAAATGATCGAGGATATTGTCGATGCCTTCATTCACAACGAATTGCATGAAGCCCTGACCCGACCGGCAGGGCAGGAAGCATAAGGCCCGGGCAGAAGCCATTCCCCGGTTTCCAGCAGGGCTGACCTAAAAAATTGGCATTACGGGCCATGGCTGTAATAAATTAAGGAATGAATCAACCGGGGAATTCAATCAGATGAAATTTTGTATCCCAGATATACCTTTTTACTGCCATATTTCTGCAGTCATAAGCCCCCTGGTCCTGTCCCGGCCATGTCGACCGGTGACCGCCTGCCCCGTTCATATGGATTGATTCGCCAGATCCGCTCACGCCCACAAGGATGACTTCCCATTTCGAGAGCCTACCATAAAGGAAACGTCGCCGAAGATTTGCGGATCGCCACCGTCAGGATACTGAAAACCGAACGGCTGGAAGATCTGTCGGTGCGTCGTCTTGCGCGGGAAGTCAAGGTGGCGCCAGCGAATTTCTATAACCATTACGGCAGCCTGAACAATCTCCTGCTGGAAATTGCCGCGGATTATTTCGAGGTTTTCCGGGATCAGGCAGCCCATATCGGTCGCACGTCCGCAAACAGGACGGAAGCGCTGAAGCGGACTGTTTTCTATTTCGTTGACTTCGCGCGCAGCCATCCGCAGCTCTACCGTCTGATGTTTGGCTATATACCCGATGCCTATACCTATCCCCGGTACCGTCTGACAGCGGGCGCTGCGTTCGAGGACCTCATGGAACTTATATACGGCTACAAGGTCTTTACCATCAGCGATGATTTCGGCCCCAACGACATGGCGGTACTGGGAAGCAAGGTACAGATCGGCTATGGGATGTACGCCATGCTATGCGGCCTGTCGAACCTGTTTGTCGCCAATGACAGCGAGGGACCGTTCGCGAACGCCAGCGATCCACGTGAAAGCATCGTCGCGTTCCTGAACGGCATTCTGGATGCCTTTATCAAAGGTGACCTGCCCAAGATCCTTGGGGCGGAACCCTGAAACAGTCCGTCTCTTTCCTGTATCCGGGATAGATGATACTTTTCGCGTCCCACACGCATATCATTCCTGTGAAAGTTGGACCGATTGAAGGGGAAGGATCTGGCTGCCATGGTTTCAGCTCCTCCCAAGGCCCCTGCCGCGCGACCGGAACTGACCCGGTTACAGATCTGGCTTTTCGCCTTTCCGGCGCTGCCGGGGGCCTTCATCATTTTGCCGATGAACATTTTCATACCGGCCTTCTATGCCAGCCATACGGCTGTCACCCTTGTGCAGATCGGTACGGTTACATCCTTATGCAGGGTCATTGATGCGCTGATGGACCCGGCCATCGGCTTCATGTCCGACAGCCTTGATAACCGGCGGGGTGGTCGGGGCATATGGGGCGTGGCCAGCGCCATCATCTGCTGCATCGCCCTGTATTTCCTGTTCCAGCCATCCGCGCACACGACGGTCCTGTATTACGGAACATGGGCCTTCGTGCTGTATCTGGGATATTCCCTGTTTGAAATTCCCCGTAACGCATGGAGTGCGGAACTTGGTTCCCGTCCATCCATGCGCACACGCATCAACGCGGCAGTTGGCCTGTCTACCGTTGCGGGCAGCCTGATTTTCTGGCTGGTTCCCGTCATCCTGTTCCGGGTCTATGGCACGACGGGTTTCACGCAGAAGACACTGTCCATCATTGTCTGGTTATATATGGCGCTTATGGTGCCTGCCGCGCTGTGCATCATGCATTTCATTCCCGGTGGACCACCCGGACGCGCCACCGCGCCAACATGGCGCGACCTGGTGCAATCCCTGAAACGGAACCGTCCCCTCGCCCTTTATTTCCTCGCCGTCGGCCTATGGACCACGGGACAGGGCATATGGCTGTCCACGACATACCTGTTCCTGAATGACTACCTGCGGGTCGGCAGCGCGTTTCCGTTCATAATGATCGTGTTTTTCCTGTCCACCATTGTCGCCATCCCGTTATGGGCACGATCGGAACGCAGGCTGGAACGCCATGGCATATGGGCCATCAGCATCGTTCTGACCGCGGCAACCCGTCCCCTTGCGTTACTGCTGACGCCAGGCATGCAGAACCTGCCCGTCATCCTGCTGCTGACGGCCCTGGGCGGGGCCTTGTCCGCCCCCACGAATTTCGCGCCCGCCGCCATACTGGGGGATGTCGTGGACTATGATATCTGGAAAACATGGACCAACAAGTCCGGTATCATTTATGCCCTCAATACACTCATCACCAAGACCACCCTTGCCATAGGCGGTGGCGCGGGGTTCATCATCCTTGGCTGGGTCCATTATCATGCCGGACGGGTGAACCATGGCCTGCCACTGACCGGCCTGCTGTCATGCTACACTGTTCTGTGCAGCATTCCCCAACTGATCGCGACGGCTATCATTTTCCGTTTCCCTATTGGACGGCGCGCGCATACCCTGATCCGCCATCGCCTGCATGGACGCTGACATCATCCGGATGCCTGTCAAAGAATGATACCTGCATATTCCTTTCCTGATTACAGGGAACGACTGGCCCGCAGGATCCCATGGCCTGCATATTTGCTTTTTTTTATTACGTTACATTCCGTATTATGTCCTGCCAGAGCCACAGCCCAGTCGCCCCACAAAAAGAACCGGAAACTTCCCGTCGCCCATCTGGAACACGACACGCCACAGGCCGAACAGATGGAAGTCACGGCCCGGCGCACCACGCAGCGCCTGTCTGACGTACCGGCCCCCGCGACTGCCATAAGCGGCCAGACGCTGCATAATTTTGATATTCTTGATATGAAAAGCATCATGAACATGGTGCCGAACGCCGTGGTGCCGACTGATCCGCAGAATATCAATACATACATCAATATCCGTGGCATCCGGCAGGTGGATAACAATGCTGATCCCAATTTCGGCATGTACCGCAATGGCATTTACGATGGCGGCCTGCGCACCAATCTCGGCCCGCAGGTGGATGTCGCACGGGTCGAGGTCAATCCCGGCCCGCAAACGGGCCTGTACGGACGTGACGCCGTGGGCGGGGCTGTCAACATGGTATACGCGACGCCGGAACAGAAAACCGGGGGATACCTGACCGGATCCTACGGCAATTATGGCCGGGGTGAATTGCAGGGTGCAATCAATGTGCCGCTGTCGCGTCATTTTGCACTGCGCCTGACAGGGTGGTACATCGACCAGCCACGGGGTGCGCTCTACAACGCCACATTACATGAATATGAAGACCGCTATCGCCAGCAGGGCCTGCGGCTGGGGGCGAAATGGACACCCAATGACAACCTGTCCCTGACATGGATGGCGGAATATGGTGATGTTCACGGGCCGTCCCTGGCCGGTTACGCACCCAATGGTGTCGCCAACCTGATCCAGGGCGGCGCGGCAGAGACACCTGGCGTGGTGTACCGTGACACCCCCGACCGTTCCCACAATCACCAGCTCTACCTGTCACAGGATCTGACATACAGGTCACGCTGGGGCACGTTCCAGTGGCTATCCGCCTATCGGGATTATCATCTTGATTCCGTGGAGGACGGGGACCGGACGGACCTGTCGGCATCATCCTATCCCCTTACGTTACAGAACCAGTTTGTCCGCCACGAAAATACACGCAATTACTATACCGAACTGCTGTGGTCATCGCCCCGGAACCGCCGCCTGACCTTTATGGCGGGGGCATCCTATTTTCACGAATATTTCTCATTTCAACAGATATACAATACAAAAATCGACCTGAGCCTGCTGCAGGGCATGTGGGGCAACATTGCCTGTGATGCATTACAGGGTGACCCGACATGTTCCGCCATTCCCGGTGGCGGCTTTCCCAATACCGGCCTGCAGGCGATAAGCGAATATGCCCCGGGGCCCGGATCGGGTATTGGGACACAGTCATGGTCCGGGTTTGTTTCTTCCACATTCCATATTACCCCGTCCCTCAGCCTGACGGCGACGGCACGCTATACACATGACCGGAAAACGCTGTCCTACAACCAGTACAATAATCCCGTGAATGCCAGCGGTCGGGCCATTGCCGCCCTGTTCGGGGATGTCTACCCGGACATGTCGCTAAATGACACGGCAGCCTATGGCAACTGGAGCCCCAGCGCCGAACTGAATTACCACCCGTTCCACAACGTCAACCTTTATGCCCTGTACAGCAACGGCTTCCGCGCGGGCGGTTTCAGCACGACTACGACGACACCTTCCCTGATACCGTATGGGGAAGAAACGGCAACCAATTACGAACTGGGCGGACGTACGCAATGGCTTGGCGGCCGTCTGGGCGTCAATGCCAGCCTGTTTTACATGACACAGAAACACCTGTTGCTGGATGAAGCCGATCCACGCGCCCCGGCCGCATTCAGTTTCTATTACCTTGCCAATGTCGGCAGTGCGCGGACATACGGCGCGGAACTGTCGGCACAGCTTATGCTGACCCGATGGTGGTCACTGTCGGGCAATGTTGGCTGGCTGCATGCCCGCATGGCTGGCGGACAGTCATATGGCAGTTACGTTGCCGGGCAGTCCCTGCCCGATACACGGACATGGACAACAAACATACGATCCGAAATGGCGTATCCCATCACGCCCACCTATAACCTGCTATTCAATGCCAACTGGCATCATGAGGCAGGCGGCGTGCTGGATATCACCAATGTCCCGTGGCATTCGCTTGACCGCCTGGACCTGACACTGGGCATGGCATGGAAAAAGAACCAGCTTGTGGTCTTTGCCAACAATGCCTTCAACAACCGCGTCGTGGATTATGCACTGACCGATGGAATGGACATCCTGACTGCGCCCGCAACCTATGGGGTGCGCTTTACCGCGGCCTTTTAGGGCCCCATCAATGCAGCGCAACGTTCACTTGGAAGCTGTTTGAAAACAGCCTCTCAGTCATCGCGTGATCCGGTCAGTGATCTGATCTGCCGCCTGAAATCGTCCCGCATGGCGTCTTTTTCCATATCCGACAGCCATGTCGCATCAATCGTTTGCAACGACAGGTCCGCCACCGCATGCACGTCCAGTGACAGGACACGGGCCATCGTAACGTACGCCGTCCCGATATCCGTCGCGAACATGGCAGGATCATCGGTGCAGGGAACCATGGACAGGCCCGCCCGGGCCATGGCCTTCAGGGACATCCAGCGCTGTTCCAGACGTTCAGGCACACAGGTCTGCGGACAGACCGTAAAGGCCACGCCACGTTCACGGCAGCGACAGACCAGTTCGGGATCGGCCAGCAGGTTATAGCCATGGTCGATCCGGTCACAGCCCAGCACGTCAAGGCACGTCATGACGTTCCGGGGAGGAGCCTGTTGCAGTGTCTGGTTATCTTCGCACGCATGGGCCGTGCAGCGCAGTCCGGACGCGCGCGCCAGCGCATAGGCATCACGGAACAGTTCTGGCGGTCCCTTGCATTCCGCGCAGTCCATTCCGATGCCGATGACCTCCGCGCGTGGATTGGCCACGACTTCCCGGACCATGGCCATCGCAGCATCTGGCCCCAGTTCGCGGTTGATGGCCGGGATCAGTCGCCCAACCACACCCAGTTCCGTTTGCGCCGCCCGCAGGCCATCAATCAGCCCATCCACCATTGTCGTGTACCTGACCCCATGGGGATAATGATAATCGGGGCTGAAAAAAAACTCAGCATAACGCAGGTTGCCCTGACGGTATCCGTCCTCCATCGCTTCATAGGCTACGCGCGCGAAATCATCACGCGTGACAATGCATTTTCCAATGATCTCAAGCCGGGACAGGAAATCATAGAAATCCACGAAACGGTAAAACGCATCCGGATCGGTGGTGGGCAGTGTGACACCGTTCCTTGCCGCCAGAGACATGACCGTCGTGGCCCGCACCGCGCCCGCCAGATGGCAATGAAGATCAATTTTCGGAATCTTCCGTATAATCGCATCCATATTCACACTCGATCATCCTTTCCGGGCACCGTCATGTAACGCGCTTCCTGCGCCACAGCGGACAGAACACAACCGCACAATTGACAAGAAGCCCCATAAAACCCGGATTGATGCCCCCAACGGACAGGCCACTAGCGAACAGGGCAATCGCAGTGACAGCCCCACACACGACCCCGCCCCCCGCGACACGCGCTGGAACAGGCCGGTCCAGCAGGACAACAAACCATAACGATGCAAACTGGATGCCGACATAACCACTGACGTTCAGCGCTGTCAGCATGATGCCAGGGGCGTGCGTCGTTGCCACCAGCGCCAGGACCAGAAACAGGATAACACCCAGATTGATCGCCCGGCGTGGATGCCCGTGCGCCAGACGGGGCATGATGCTGCGTGTCATCATCGCCGCAATGTTCAGTGATGTCGCGGCCAGAACCAGCAACCCCGCCAGTACCGCGCCCGCCATGACCAATGCCACCACCCATGGGGGCAGCAGCATGCCCGCCACATGGAAAAACACCCCGTTTACATCACGCAGCGGGGGCAATGAACGGATGGCAAAATACGTTGCAAACACCGCAAAGGGATACATCAGCATGTAAAGCGGCATGAACACCATGGCCCTGCGCACCGCCTGCGCCGAACGCGCCGTAAACAGGTACGGTGTCACGGATGGCTGGAAATAGAACCCGACACCCTGATAGACAATCGTGCTGACGGCAAAGACCATATCCGTCACGGCAGGCTGCCGGAACACGACAGGATGGGCGACATAGGTCCCTGTCCCACCATATTGTGCGCAGATCGCCGCCACACCGACAGCCGCAATCCCGAACAGCATCAGGCTGTCCTTGAGAAACGCGACATAGGTCGATGCGCGCATGCCGCCCAGCGCCACGTATGCAAAGGCAATGACGGCACATGCCGCCAGCCCTGCCGCCGGCGCGCCAGGCAGGCCCATCATGCCCAGTGTCGCCCGCAACCCGATAAACTGGAACTGTCCCCACGGCACCAGTGCGGCGATACAGCCCCATGCCGTCAGACGTTCGAAAACGACACTTCCGAAATACCTGCCAAAGACTTCGGGCACCGTACAGGCATCATATCGCCGGGCCCGTTCCCATATGGCGGGACCGACAAAATACCCGACCGGAAATGCCAGCAGAAGATAACCCAGGAACCAGTATCCATAACTGATCCCATGGGTGTAAAGCCCGGCGGGAAAGGCGACAATCGACCCGATACTGTAGATTTCCCCCACTGTCAGGATGAACAGCATGGGCGCGGGCAACGCCCTGTCCGCCACCAGCAGCGTTTCCACCGACAGGTGTTGCGAACGCGACCGGGCAAGGCAGGCCGCGCCAAGCGACAGAAGAACAACGCACGCCACAATCCCTGCCATCATGATCGTTGCTCACACAGCCACAGGCATAGGGATGTCAGCGGGAACCAGGCGAACATCCAGATCAGGATGACCGGAATCCCCATAATCGTCCATGACAGGAACCCCAGAAACGCGGCGACAGGAACAATGGCCACGAACGGGACACCCAGCCCCAGCGCGACACGCCGCCAGTCCGGTCGACCTGACTGACGATCCCCGTTCATGGCTGTCCCGTATCATCATGCCGGCTGGCTTCAGCACGGGTTTCACGCAGGACAAGTTCGATCGCCCAGCTAATGACTGCGCCCGCATCCTTGCCGTTCATGCCGAATTCTTCCTTGAGCGTAAGCCACGACAGCACGTTATCCAGGCAGGCCACGACAGCTTCCGCCCGCCTCCGGGCCGCTGGCGGCACATCGGGCGTGTCACGCCACAATGCCTTGCGCCGGCGAAGCGCCAGTTCATTACGGAACCGGATACGCATTGAACGCCCGATACGGGTCAGGGCAAGGATGCGGGCAAGATTGGGACGGCTGTCGAATTTTTCCGCAGCCGTACGGAAGCCCTGCACCAGTTCCTTTTCATTCGTGCCAGATACCAGACCGAAGACTTCCGAATTCAGCCAGTCACCGGTTGCGCGCAGCAGATCATCGCGTGAGGGAAAATACCGATAGACAGTCCGCAATGACACATCCGCCTTCTTTGCAATGGCGGACGTCGGGACTGTCACATCATCCAGTTCTTCAAGCAGGGCAATGAAGCTGTCGATAATGCGCTGTCGGGTCAGGGCAACATATTCTTCACGTAACATATGACACACGCATGCAGTTATGGCACATGTGTGTCACAATAGCGTAAACGAGTCAATTACGCGCACACATCGTCGCGTTTGCAGTATTCGTGTCGTGACTGACGGGATGATGGCTATGGGACGCGACAGGGATCAGGCTGTCGCAAAGACAGCCTGAAAAGTGCAGCAGGTCGCATCCCGGACCGTTAACCAGAAAAAACGCAGTTCCCTGATCCGGCCACAGGTCGAGAACACGCCCCGACCCGCCGGAAGACCTATTTTTCCAGTTTCATCAGGCGTGACGCACGGCTGAGCGCCATGATCGGGAAAAACTGCCGGTACAGGTCATAACGCAACATGAACGCACGTGAGAGTTCCGCCCCCTGCTGCAACCGCTTTGACAATGCGGGATCATCCAGTTTGATGGTCTGCCCGACCCCGTAACCGGGGAATCCGGTGCCGGTGAATTCCTTTTCATCCCAGCTTCCATCAGGCTGCTGCAGATCGATCAGGTACCGGCAGCCACGGGCAATGGCCCCGTAATCCTGCGGGCGATTGGCCGCGATCAGGCCCATCAGCGCCCATGCGGTCTGCGATGGCGTCGTCACCCCCCGCCCGACCATGGACAGTTCCATATAGGATGCGCAGCTTTCACCCCACCCGCCATTTTCCTGCTGGTGGGCCACCAGCCAGTCACAGGCCTTGGTGATATAGGGCTGGGTCATGTCCTCGCCAATGGCGGCCAGGGCGGGCAGGACCGCGCCTGTCCCGTACAGGTAATTGACGCCCCAGCGGCCAAACCACGGGCCATCGGGTTCCTGTTCAGCACGGATATAGGCCAGTGCGCGCTGGATGGTGGGCATGTGACGCGGCAGGCCCAGAATACCAAAGGCTTCCAGAACATGCGCCGTCACATCTACGGATGGGGGATCAAGGGCTTCGCCAAAATCACAGAACGGAATTTTTGACAGGATACTGCGATTATTGTCCTTGTCGAACGCGCCCCATCCGCCGCATTCGCTCTGCATGCCGATCAGCCAGTTCACCCCACGGCTGATGGCTTCCTCCACTCCCCGTTTCTTCCATTCCTCGCGGTTGCGGCACGACGAAAGGGCGATCAGGGCAACGGCGGTGTCATCCGTATCGGGATAGCGGTCATTGGCATATTCAAACGCCCAGCCACCGGGTTCCACGTCCGGCAGCTTGATGGACCAGTCACCCTTTACACGCACCTGACGGTCCAGCAGCCAGCCCAGCGCCTTTTCCATTTCCGGCGTGAACCGGGTTTCGCCATCGGCATCATGCAGGGCCATGATCGCCAGCATGGTATCCCATACCGGGCTGTTCGTGGCCTGGATCCAGCTTGCATCGCCCCGGTCATGCCGCCAGCCGGGATCATTCAGGGCGGACAGCGCCTTGGCCATCACGGGGTGGTGGAACTGGTAATCCTCCCCATGCAGCGCCATCAGGCCATACACCCATGGCGGCTGGATGCCACCCCATCCACCATCGGCATCCTGATGGCGGATGATCCATTCCAGCATGTGCCGGATCGCGGCTTCACGCAGGGTATTGCGCTTGAGGAATCTGGACTGCAGCCAGTGCAGGCCCCGGTCCGTGGTGCGGAAGAACCGGCCCCACAGATCGCGTTCACCCCTGGCGGGCAGTTCATAGTCAAAATTTGCACGCCCCCCCGGAAACAGGGCATCCAGACGGTCCTGCGGGCGCAGCGGGCGGGCAGGCCTGCGGGCGGACAGGATGGCCAGCGGCACCAGTGTCGCACGCGCCCACTGCGCGAAGTTGTAGATGGAGAAGACGAAGTTGTTGGGAAACCAGATGACTTCAGGCGGCAGGTTTGGCGTCTTTTCCCACGGCCATTCCCCGATCAGGGCCAGCCAGTACCGCGTGAAGACACGGATGTTCTTCAGCCCGCCCTTGCTGGCAATCCATGTGGCGGCCCGGCTTATCGCCGGATCATCGGCGGGATAACCAAGGGAGCGCAGGGCGGCGTAGGATTCGACGGTAGCGTTGATGTCACCGTTCCCGGCGCCATAATAGGTGCCCCATGACCCGTCCTCGCGCTGCATTTCCAGCAGGGCCTTGCCCAGACGGAGGCGCAGCGGGTGATCTTCAAGGCCGAGGAACCACAGGGCCAGGCACCATTCCGCCTCCATGGAGGCATTGGACGCGACCGGGCCAACCCAGTGGCCATCGGGCTTCTGCTGCCCGATCAGCCAGTCACAGGCAGAAGAGATGGCATGGGACAGGCTGTTATCCATCGCCCGCAGCCCTGCGGCCGCAGCCATGCCTTTTCCGCCCCCGTTCACGGACTGAATGCCAGCAGCGGGAAAAGTGGTGCCGGAAACGGTGTTGTCAGAAGATGTGGCTGTCTTTGTTAACGGGCGACTTTCCCTGGTCATGTTTTCCATACCTGTGTGAAATGTCATGGAGGATTTGAATAATCCTGCGGGCCTGAATTATGGCGTGCAGGGGTCGGACAGGATCAGCCGCTGAAAATCGGCAAAGGTGGTTTTCCACCATTCCTGATCCATTTCCAGAAAACCTAGGCTTCTTAGAAAAAACGCTCCTTCAGCAGCAAATATCGCGGTGCGGGCCTGACGCGCTTCCCGACAGTCAGGGTCGCTCCCGTTGAACCATCCTGCGTACCATGCGCGTATCTTCTGTAAATATTTTGGCGACTGAAGCAAGGTGACAAGCATGCCGGCCATTCTGGCCTGGGTTGTATCATCGATCTGGCTGATGGTCAGGACATAGGCGCGGGCGCGGTCAATGATACCGGCATCAGGTCCGATATGCCGGGCGACACTGGCATCGAATGCCGAAAGCCAGCGGTCGATCAGCGCGGTCATCAGGTCGTCCTTGCTGCCGAAACAGTACTGCAGGCCGCCCTTGGTAATGCCTGCCTCCCTTGCCACGGCGTCCAGCGTCAGGGCGGCCACGCCCTCGCGGTGGACAAGCTGTTCGACACAGTCCAGGACGTTTTCGCGGTCGATGGTTCTGGGACGCGCCATGCGGTGCCTCTGCCGTTTCAATCCAGTCGTATGGAAATAAAACACGCACAATCATCCTGCAAGCCGGAATCAGCACCCCCCTCTGTCAGGCGGATGGCCGCCGGTTCCGCACCATAAGCCCGACAATCATGAGGAACGCCAGAAACATGAAGCTGCTGCTGACACTCAGGCTGGCGCTGATCGCAGTCTTGTAGGCCTCCCTTACCTGCAGGCGCATTTCAGGCGACAGCCCATGGACGGCCGCCATGCCCTTTTCCAGAAATGCGGTCACATCAATCTTTTCCGGCAACGCATGCAGCCGGTTCTGCAATGTCAGCGCCATGACGCCACCCGACAGCGCCACGCCAAGGGATCCACCAAGTGACCGGATGAAGGACATCATGGCGGTGGCGATTCCCAGCATGCCGGGTGGCACGGAATTCTGGATGATGACCGTTGCATTGGGCATGCTGATCCCCATGCCCACGCCCAGCCCGCCAAGGCTGAGCAGGAAGAACAGCGCGGGCGCGCCATGATGGGCGCACAGCGCGATCAGGGTCAGCGCCGTAAATTCGATACCGACACCCAGCGCAAGCAGCGGCGCGTAACGCTGCGTCCGCGATGAGACGTATCCCCCCACCACCGAACTGACCATCATCGTGCCGACCTGCGGCAGCATCATCAATCCCGATATTTCCGGGGTCTGCCCAAGGACAAGCTGGTAATAGAGCGGCAGGAAAACCAGCGACCCCATCATCGCGAAAGACATAATGCCGGTGGCCGCGACACAGACGGAAAAACTGGCAATGCGCAGCAGGCCCAGACTGACCAGGGGTTCAGGCGCGCGCCGTTCCTGACGGATGAACAGCACGAAAAACGCCACGCTGGCGCCAAGCAGCGCGAATGTCAGCGGAGATGTCCACGCAAGCGTCGTGCCGACCGAATTGAACAGCAGCAGGAAACCCGCCGTTGCCACACCCAGCAGGGCAGCCCCGGCATAATCAATCCGGGGCCTTGCCTCGGCCCGGGCCGCAGGCAGGCCCAGCATGACCAGCGCCATGGCCAGGCCACCGACCGGCAGGTTGACAAGAAACACCCACCGCCACGACAGCGCACTGGTCAGCACGCCCCCCAGAAAGGGGCCGGTCACGCTGCTGACCGCGAACGCACCGGTAAACAGGCCCTGATAACGCCCGCGCTGCTGTGGCGTGACCATGTCGCCGATCACCGTCTGTGACAGTGTCATAAGTCCGCCTGCCCCGATACCCTGCAGCCCGCGGAACACGATCAGCTGCCACATGTCCTGCGCCATGCCGCACAGCAGGGACGCGGCAAGAAAGGCCCCGATGCTGAACGCCAGCAGCGGCCTTCTGCCAAACATGTCGGACAGCTTGCCATACATGGGCGTGGCGATGGTGGAAGTCAGCATAAAGGCCGTAACCACCCACGACATATGCGCCAGCCCCCCAAGGTCGGTGACAATGGTGGGCAGCGCGGTCGAGACGATGCTCTGGTCAAGTGCCGCCATGACCATGGTCAGGATCAGGCCGCTGAAAACAAGGATACGGGTCGCGGGCGTATAGGCGGAAACGGTTGCCACCGTGGGAGAAGGCTGCACGAAAGGATCCTGTAACGTCAAAAACCGATCATGCAGCCAGCCATGCGGGGCAGGCAAGGCAACGTCCCTGATCGTGCTGAATGAAAAGCCCGCCCGTAAAGCATCCAGCAAATCATGAAGGCGTTTCTGGTGAAGCTTTTTTGAAAAAAGGCGGCACCCGGGAACTTTTATTTTTTACAATTCCTTACATATCCAGCGTCAGGGACGGACTGCGGCTGCGTGAACAGCACAGGGCAATATGACCACCCTGTTCGTCTTCCGTCAGGACCATGTCCCGGTGGTCCACTTCACCGGACAACAGCGGCACGACACAGGCCCCGCACATGCCCTGTTCGCATGACAGCGGCACGTCCACCCCCGCCGCAAGCAGGGCGGAGGCGATGCTCTGCCCCGCCGGGACGGCCACGGTCTGTCCCGATTGCGCCAGAACCACCTCAAACGGCTGATCCGACCGGGCATCGGACGTTTCCGTGGGCCGGAAATATTCGGTATGGATCTGATCCGTCCGCCATCCTGCCGCGACGGCATGGGCATAAACGGCATTCATGAATCCATCTGGCCCGCACAGCATGATGGCCGTATCGGCACATGGCGTACCCAGCGCATCGGGATACCCGTCTTTCAGGCTGGTACTGAAGCGGACCTGCGCTGCATAAGGGGGCGCGCGCAGCATGTCCCCAAACGGCGCGTGTTCGGGCGCGCGGGCGTAATAATAAAGCTGCCAGTCCGCGCCGTTACGCTGCAACCGCGCCATCATGGACAGCAGCGGGGTCACGCCAATTCCGCCTGCGACAAGAATGTAACGTCGTGCCCGTGGCAGGGGAAAGGCATTGCGGGGACTGGATATCTGCAGTTCCATACCCTGCCGGACCTGCGTGCACAGTGATTCCGACCCGCCACGGGAATCCGCTTCGCGCTTGATGCACAATTCATAGGCGGAGGGATCATCAGCCGATCCGCACAGGGAATACTGCCGGATCAGGCCCGAAGGCGTCATGACATCAACATGTGCGCCGGGTTCAAAATCAGGCAGGGCGTCATCACCGGCGCGCGCAACCAGACGCAGGCGGACGCACCCGGCCCCTTCCGGCGCGACATCATCAACAAGAACGGGAAACAGGGAAGACATGGGCCATGTTTCCTTCAGGCCGTAAAGAACTGGCTCAGCCCCATCGTGCGCAGGGCACGGCGATAGGCGATCGAACTGCGGTCGGCCATCACGTGCGCCTCCAGCGTCGGGTCCAGTGGCAGGTTCTCCGGCTTCTGGGCTTCGACCAGCGCGCGATCTTCCTCGAACACTTTCAGGTTGAAATCGTACACATCCTGCAGCGGCAGGTCCCTGTCGAAGTTACGGCACATCGGTGCGAACATGCGTGTCTGGCGGGCCGATACGGGTGACGCCGCATTCATGATGACAAGACGGCCGTTATCGGGAAAATGGATTTCCAGCGTCGCGGTAAAGGGTACATGCACCCGGAAATGCCGCAGCCATTCAAAACCCGGCCGCCCGCGATCGGATTTGCCGATGGGGTAGTTGCCGACGCTGCTGCGGTATTCGGCTTCGAACCCATCCGGCGTGATGCGGGTCTTGTATGGTGGCACGACAGGGTTTTCAGGATCGGCAAAGGTATCGGTATGGACGAAGGCGAAATGCGCCACGTCAATGAACCCTTCGACCTGCCTGCCTGCAAAACCGGCGATATCGATCCACGGGCAGTTGATCTGCTGGAAGGCCGGGTCATTCCAGTGTGGCATGGGGGGAATGGCGACCGCATCTCCCTCCGGCCGCAGGCAGGTCCAGATCAGGCCATAGCGTTCCACCGCCGGATAGGTGCGCAGGTTGAGCTTTGACGGAATGCCGCTGTCGGGATGGGCGGGCACCCTGACACACTTCCCCTGCCCGCCAAAACGGAACCCGTGATAGGCGCAGGCCACGGTCTGCCCGTCGCCCTTTCCCATGCTGAGCGGGACACCACGATGGGGACACAGGTCATCGGCAATGACAATATCCGCACCCGCCCGATAGACCACCAGCGGCGCATCCAGCAGGGTCACGCCCAGCGGCTGTTCGCCCAGTTCACGCACAAGCGCTACGGGATACCAGCACCGGGCGAGGATGTTCCAGTCATCCACGTCAAACGTCATGGTGCGGGGCAGGCTGTGGGTTGTGGCGGGACGGGTGCTGGCGGCGGTGGTCACGATCGGTTCTCCTGAACGGGCCGGGGCTGCCCGGCGGCTTTCAGAAAGATCATTTCACACGTGATGCGCTCTCAGATATATCATAATTGATCATTTTCCATTCTCGAAATGAGAACGCATGCAGCCTTTTTCCCGCTTTCTGGTCTATTTCCTGGCTGTCGCGCGCCACCGGTCCATCCGCAGGGCGGCCGAGGAACTGCACATTGCGGGGTCCGCCATCAACCGGCACATCCTGCTGGGTGAAAAACAGCTGCAGACCCCGCTGTTCGAACGCCTGCCCACGGGCATGCGCCTGACGGCGGCGGGCGAACTGCTGTATGGCTGTGCGCGGCGCTGGGTCAGGGAGCTTGATGACCTGAGCCGCCAGATTGATGACCTGAAGGGCATACGTCGCGGTCAGGTTGACCTGCTGGCGCCCGAGGCGCTGTCGCGCGCCTTCCTGCCCGAACTGGTCACACGCATGAAACACAGCCATCCCGGCGTGGTGCTGAACCTGAACATCCGCGATAACCGGCGGATCCATCATGCCCTGCTATCTGGCGAGGGCGATCTTGCCCTTGTGCTGGACCCTGAAGAGATGCGCGACCTCACGATCCTGCGGCGCATGTCCTTTCCGCTTGGTTTCATCTGCCGTCCCGACCATGCGCTGGCGCGGCATGCCGCTGTCCGGCTGACGCAATGCGCGGATTATCCCATGGTGGCGCCGGAACAGCCTCTCGCGCTTTCGGCTGTCTTCTCGCGGCTTATACCAACCGTTGATTGCTATAACCCATGAGCCCAATTGCGCAGTCCGATTGACATGATGCGCCATGGTTGATTGACGAGCTGGTTCCAGGCATGGCAGGCGATATCAACGATATCGTCATAGGTTCTGAAGATCCTGTTTGAGAGCCATGTATTGCGCAGGAACTGCCAGAGATTTTCCACCGGGTTCAGTTCAGGAGCCCGGGGAGGCAGCGGGAGAATGGTGATATTGTAGGGAACATCCAGCTTCTGACTGGTATGCCATGCGGCCTGATCCACAATGAGGACGGCGTGAGCGCCCTGCGCGACCGTGCGTGAAATCTCCGCGAGATGGAGCTGCATGCCGTGCAGGTTGCAGA